>ONCQ01000069.1:0-877 GCA_900316355.1 uncultured Prevotellaceae bacterium
TGACACCACATGATTCGTTGTCAGGTTCAGTCTGCGGATGAGCAAATCGGGATTCACACAGCGGTCAAACAACTCTGTTGCCCCATCCATGATGAGTCGCGATGATGAGGTTGGTCTCTCGAAGTTGAATGTACCGTGCGCATGTTTTGGCACGGGCTTGCCATAGTGGTTGGTGGTGATCTCACCATGATACTTCTCGCGGATTTCAGGACGAGTGAGACATTCTGCATCATAACCAACGGTCAGCACCAGCTGGTCAGTCACCAGACGTTTCGATACGAGGTCGAGTGCCATTCCTTCGGCCATTTCCCGTATCACCACACGGGCCTTCTTGAAAGTATATGGCTCCTGTAGCACCTGTCCGCTGCTGAAGGAGTTGGTCTCTGGCTTGTAGGCTTTCACTGCGTCTATGGTACACGGCTCCCAGCCCCAGGCATGATCTATCAGCAGTTCTGCATTCACACCAAAGAGACGGTAAAGCAACCCTTCGTTCTGTATGGACATCCGGGCTATCTTTCCCATCGTGTCAATACCATAGACAGCCAGTTTCTCGGCAATCCCACGTCCCACACGCCAGAATTTGGTCAGAGGGCGATAATCCCATAGTTCATGACGATACGACATTTCATCCAATTCGGCAATGCGCACACCGTCTTTGTCGGCTGGCATCTTCTTGGCCACAATATCCATTGCCACCTTTGCCAGATACATGTTTGTGCCGATGCCTGCCGTTGCTGTGATGCCTGTTGTGGCCAGCACGTCGCGGATCATCTTCATCGCTAACTCATGCGCCGTCATTTTATAACTGCTCAGATAGGCCGTCACATCCATGAACACCTCATCGATGCTATAGACGTGAATATCTTCTGGAGCAATG
>ONCQ01000069.1:926-2503 GCA_900316355.1 uncultured Prevotellaceae bacterium
CTTACCTCAATATAATGAGCCATGCGGGGTGGGGCAATGATAAACTCCACGCCACGCGCTTTCTGATACACCTCGAACAGTCGCGCACGTCCGCCTATGCCGTATGTTTTCAGTGACGGAGAGACAGCCAGACAGATGGTTTTCTCCGTCCGGCTTTCATCAGCCACGACGAGGTTGGTGGTCAGCGGGTCAAGCCCTCTGTCCACGCACTCCACTGAAGCGTAGAACGACTTCAGGTCGATGGCAATATATGTCCGTTGCTGCTGCAACGCTTAGAAGGTTTAAAGTCTGTTATAATTTGCTGGCCAGTTCAACCACCTTCTGTTTGGTTTCCTCGGTCTTCTGCTCGTCAATCTTGGCAGAGACAAAGCCCATGTTCTCCACCTGCCAGTAGTTGCAGATGTCACGGAACTCGGCTGTGGCTCCATCATAGACGCCTGGAGAATAGGATGACATCAGCAATGCCATCTTCTTGACATTGGCGGGCTTATTTACGCAGTACATACGCTGGATGGGAGCCTGAATCTGGGCGCAGAGCGTGAAGTAGTAGATGGGCGCAGCCAGCACCAGCACCTCGGCCTCGTTCATCAGCGGATAGAGCTCCTGCATATCATCCTTCTGGATGCAAGCGCCATTGCCTTTGTTATGGCAGTACTCGCAAGCCAAACAGCCTGCAATCTTCTTACGTGACACGTTTACCAGTGTCACCTCATGACCTGCTGCCTCGGCAGTCTTCTTGTACTCTTCCGCCATCCAAGCGGTGTTACCATTAGCTCTCGGAGAGCCTTGTAAAATCAGGACTTTCATAATCGTATTTGTTTAAGTTAATAAAATCTTGTTGCAAATATACGGAAAATAAATGAATAATTGCTACCTTTGTAGCTGATTTTGAGAATTATTAGGATTTACAATGATTGAGATTCGAGAAGCAACCAAAAGCCAGGCAGCAGAGATAGCCAGCCTGATTATGACGGCCATGACGGATGACTGTTGCCTATATTTCTGTGGCGAAGGCTACGGACTGGAGGATTATTGTAGAATGATGATCATGCTTGTGGAGCGCGAGGATTCGCAGTACAGTTATCGGAATACCTTGGTGGCAATGGATGCCAATCGGGTGGTTGGCATCTCCGTCAGCTATGATGGTGCCCGTTTGCATGAACTCCGACGTGCCTTTATCGAGGCTGCCAAAGAGCATCTCGGCAAGGATCACTCAGGCATGGACGATGAGACACAAGCTGGCGAACTATATCTGGATTCTCTGGCTGTACTACCCGAATATCGCCGTCAGGGTATTGCCCGAGAGCTGCTGTTGGCAACCAAGGAACGGGCTAATCGTTTGGGCTTACCATGTGTCGGACTCTTGGTAGATAAGGACAATCCCGTCGGCGAGGCATTATACGCCTCAGTCGGCTTCCAATACGTCAATGATAACCAATGGGGTGGGCACCCCATGAAACATTTGATATTATAGTAATGAGCAGCATTGTCCTTTCCATATTCCTGCTGAGCATCGGTGCAAGTTTCATTCAGCGCACCACGGGTTTCGGCTTTGGCATCTTCATCATGACGATGCT
>ONCQ01000068.1:0-1894 GCA_900316355.1 uncultured Prevotellaceae bacterium
GACGCGACGGGGCTTAGGTGCCTATAGGACTTTTGAACAAAAATTACTTTGTTTGTTTAACTGATCTTCTTTTATTTACTAACTGTTTTAACTGTCTTATAACTTAAACGTCGCCCTCAACATGATTGTTCTGCCGCAGAGGGTGTAGTCGTAGGTGTAGGTGTTGATGCCGTTGAAGATGGTGTAGGCGTAGTGGCACTGGTTGAGGAGATTGTCGAGTTCGAGGCGGAGGACGAGGCGCTTCCATTTGTACTGTGCCGAGGCGTTGAAGAGGGACATGTGCTTGTACTGGTCGGCGGTGAGCTGGCGGCGCACGTGGTCATAGTCCAGGGAGAGGTCGAGGGCGGCGATGGGGAAGATGTGGATGGATCCGCTATGGGTGAGGGAGGTCACGGTGTTGCTTTCCTCGGAGTAGCGGGAGCGCGACCACCCGTAGTTGATGTCGTAGCGCAGTTCGAGCCACTGGATGGGGGTGATGGTGGCGTTGCCGTGCAGGGCGTAGCTGTTCGTGCGGGTGTCGATGACGGTCTCGCCCACCGCCTGTTCGCCGCTGCCGAAGCTGTAGCTGCCGTCGGCACCGAGTTTGGCAAAGAGCGAGGGGATGTTCTTCGTGACGGAAGCGGAGAAGCTGGTGGAGCGGCTGCGGGAGTCGCGGAGCAGGGCGGTGCTGCTCACATCGATGCCGCTGACCGACTGCGACGTGAGCGTGTTCTGCTTGCCCTCGCTGTGGCTGGCCGCGAGGCTCAGCGTGAAGTACTGCATGGGCAGCTGCCACTTCCACTCGCCCGACGTGTGCCACGTGTTCTGTTCGCCGATGACGCCCGACGAGGTGCGCACCGAGCGGTAGTCCATCTGCATCGGCTCCGTCAGCAGCGTCATCATGTCGCCAATCGAGGTCGTGTAGCCCGTCGAGAACGACAGTTTGCTGTTGGCCGAGAAGGTGTAGTTCTTTGCAGAGCAAAGCGACAAGATCGAGCGGATGCCCATCGAGGGATTGAGCATAGGCTTAGTGTGTTGGAACGTCGAGGGCAAGCAGAACGGTAATGATGACTTGCTTGTTCATTTCATTTTATCTGATAACCTTTCTTCCGTTCTTGATGAAGATGCCGCGCCGTGGCGCTTCTACCTGTCGGCCTTGGAGGTCGTAGGTCGGGGAGGTCGGCGTGTCTGAGGTGATGGAGCGGATGGCAGCGGTGCTTTGGGCGATTAGTTCGGCTTTCGAGACGGTATAGACATCGCTTTCGGCGTAGATGAGCAGACGGTCGTTATACTGCTGCAGGTCGTTCACTCTGTCGAATTCCCTCATTGACTCCATCACTTGCGACTCATGCCACGAGCGCCCGCCATCGGTGGAGCACATGATTTTAATGCAAGCATTTTTCTGACCATTCCGCCCCAGGCATCCCACCATATACACAGTATCGGGATGCTCGTCGTCGAAGGCAGTGAAGTACCAGTAGGCCATGCGTGCCTCGTCGCCCCAGTAGTTCTGACAGTTCCACGTCTGGCCGTTGTCGTCGGTGATGAACACGCAGCCCTCGCCGCCTGCTATCCAGAGGTCGGGATTGGCAGGGTGGAACGCGACTTGATGAACGCAGTTGTCTCCGGGGAAGCCGAGCGAATTGCCGTGGTCGTTCCACGTCTGCCCTCGTAGGTGATGTTGATGTGCCCTTCGCAAATTATGCCTTCCCCGCTGTTGTAGATGACATTCGGCCTTGCGGGATGATAGCCGATGAAGGATGCTGCTGGGTTGCCATACACAAATTCGGTCAGTTGCTCCCAAGTCTGGCCGAAGTTAATGGAGCGGCAAACGCCCTTGTAGAGAGAAGCGACAAGCAACGTATTCTGGTCTGTAGGATGCTGTACGAGACATCCCAGTCGCTCATGCTCTCCG
>ONCQ01000068.1:1918-2542 GCA_900316355.1 uncultured Prevotellaceae bacterium
GGGTTGCCATACACAAATTCGGTCAGTTGCTCCCAAGTCTGGCCGAAATTAATGGAGCGGCAAACGCCCTTGTAGAGAGAAGCGACAAGCAACGTATTCGGGTCTGTAGGATGCTGTACGAGACATCCCAGTCGCTCATGTACTCCATTTCGGAAGATGTCGGGAGTCACGTCCTCGTATGTCTTTCCACCATCGTGCGAGAGAAGAAGGTATTCTCCACCCTCATTATAGCGTAGAGCCAGAATGTCAGCACCTCTGCGGGCGTAGCCCTGCAAGGGTATGCCGTCGAAGCCCGCTTGCTGCCATGTGCTGTTGTCGTCGGTCAGGTCTTTGGCATAGAGACCCTGGCTGGTGCAGACATAGAGTTTTTCGCCCTCGACGTGCATCCGAGGTTGAGATAAGTTCCCCTGCCGTTCGCCTCCGCTGAAACCGAGGCCGAGGGGGTGGAACAGCTGCGCCGAAGTAGTAAGGGGAAGAGTGAGGAGAACTGATAGAAAGTTACTCCAGAGTTTCATTCGTTTCATTTCCATTTTACTATTTGTCTAATATAATAAACGTTGTTTGAATTAGAAAATTATATCTCGACTGATTATAATGGTAATTGTTATTGATTTAGGGGTTGAC
>ONCQ01000066.1 GCA_900316355.1 uncultured Prevotellaceae bacterium
CTTCGAGCCTTGCTGCCGCAATAACTGGCATATTCACCACAAGCAGGTACAAGTGCTCATCTGCGTTGCTGGGCGCGGCTGGTATCAGGAATGGGGCAAAGAGCCGCAAGAGATGACTCCCGGCACCGTCATCGCCATCCCTGCCGAGGTGAAGCACTGGCACGGTGCACAGAAAAACTCGTGGTTCCAGCATCTCACGTATCATAAGGATGTGCAGGAAGGGGCCAGCAACGAGTGGTGCGAACCAGTAGATGATGACACCTACAATGCATTAAAGTAATAATTCTACAACAATGAAACAGGTATCTACTTCAAATTCTTGGTGAAAAACTCTGCCAGCTTATCCCACGGAATCATGTTCTTGGGTTGACCCTGACCTGCCTTTTCCTCGTAGCCGCCATCGTAGAGGTCGCAGTGGGTGGCATCGGGGATGATGAGCAGCTGCTTGTTCTCGGGGTTGGGATTTGGCTCGCCAACAAACTTATAACCTTCAGCTTGGCCATCCACCATATAGTGATAAGCAGCCTCGCCAAAGTAGCGTGAATGGGCATCAGCACCATGCATCACGAGAACAGCTGAGCGGATCTCGTTGATGTAGTAGAGGAAGCGGCTGTTGGCGTAGGCCTGTGTACCGATGACGCGCCAGCCGTCGTTAGAGTTGCCGGAGCGCTTGTGGTAGCCGCGTGGGGTCTTGTAATAGTCGTAGTAGTCGTGCACGAAGTTGGGTGCCTGTGGGGGCACGGTGTCCAGCACACCGCCAGCCATCGCGTTGGGGTCGGTGAGGCGTTGCTTTGAAAGGTTTTCGCGGTTCCTATGACGCCACTGCTCGTTGTCGAAAGCATCGTTGTAGTCGTTGCCGCTGACACGAGTCATATCATACATCGTAGAGGCTACGGTAGCCTTGATGCGAGTATCGGTAGCGGCAGCATTCAGTGCGATGCCACCCCAACCGCAGATACCGATGATGCCAATACGTTCGGCATCCACATTGTCCTGTTTCGACAGAAAATCGACAGCAGCCATAAAGTCCTCGGTATTGATGTCGGGCGAAGCCGTGCGGCGCGGTTCACCGCTGCTCTCACCCGTATATGAAGGGTCGAAAGCGAGTGCTACGAAACCACGCTCTGCCATCTTCATGGCATAGAGTCCACTGCACTGCTCCTTCACGGCTCCGAAAGGACCAGAGACCGCGATGGCAGGCAACTTTTCACTTTTAGCTTTTAACTTTTCACTCGCCGCAGGCGTATAGAGGTCTGCGGCAAGTGTCAGTCCGTATTGTGTTTCAAACGTCACCTTGCGGTGGTTCACTTTCTCGCTCAGCGGGAACACCTTATCCCACTCCTGCGTCAATTCTAACTTCTGTTCCATATCGTTATTAATAGTTTGTTTGTTGTTGCACGCCACGAGCATTCCGCCCAGCAGCATTGTGATGATTATTGTTCTCATAATATAACTTTTTTACCGTTCTTGATATAGATACCTTTTGAAGGGTGGGTTACTTTCTGACCGTTTAATGAATATATACTCCCTTCACTAACTATAGAGGGGGCGGGGGAGAGGCTTCTTATGCTTGTGGACTGTGCAAGCGACAGGGTAACACTGATGTTGCTTTCGCCTGCTTTGAGGAATGTGCGAAGCTCATTTTCTGACAGTCCGTCGATATGTCCTAAACGAGTATAGCTCCAAGAGTTTGACTCGTAGAAGATGCATATGTTGCTGCCGTTATAAAGAACGATGTCTCCGGGTAGGGCTGTCATCTGCTCGTTTTTCGTTGTCAGAGCCCCAAATTTCAAAATTGTTGTCGTTGAGCGTGACGTTTATGGGCGCGTTCTGAAGTGCAGCAACCAACTCTCGTGTGGCATCATTGTCCACAAGTGTCGCGCTTTGCGTTTGTCCATCGATAGTGATATAAATTTTATTCATAGTAGGTGTTTCTGCTTTTGCTTCGCTGTCTGCAGAGCAGCAGCAGAAAAGCATTGTTGATAAAAATAATATAATCTGTCGCATCATTTATCTTTGTTTTTTGAATATCAGTTTCATTGTCTCAGGATCAAGCGGTTTCATAGTGGGCAGTTTGAGGTCTTTCACCATGTGGAGCGTGCCCTGCTTGTACTTCTGGAAGTGAGGTGTCTTCAAGTGCTGCTGATAGGTTTCCTCAGAGGCATAGATTTCGAGGATGCGAATATGGCATGAGTCTTCGGCACTCTGCATGGGATACAGGCAGATGACACCAGGCTCGCGCTCTATACTCAGGCGATCCACCTCGTTGGCAAAGGTTAAGTATTCCTCCAGATACTGCGGATAGACCTCAATCTCAGCAATGCGGACAATCATGTTTGCTGTGGCGATGGCTGCTGATGGCTTTTCTCCTGTCTGTTCTAACAGCCATTTGTTCTAACAGCCATTTCGCATTCTTCCACAGAATCATCTCCTTGAATGGTGCCAGATCGGGTTCTTTCGAGAGATAGTCCTTCATCCTTGCCAGACTCTGTGTGAGCACTTGCGGAGCGACGTAGGGATAGTCGGAACCGTAGAACAGATGGTCGGGCGTGGTGATGGTGAGCAGCATGCGGATGACCTCTGGAGAGTGGGCCCCCGCAAGGTCGTAATAGAGGGCGCGGAGGTTAGCATCGTAGTCAATCTCACCTACCATCTTGTTGGCCTGCATCACGGGAGTCAATGACTTCATGCGAGGGATAGCCAAAGGCAGATAAGCACCGCAATGGGGCACAATGACCTTTATATTATTATAACGAGCCAATACGTTGCGACTGATCATGTTCGATACGGCGCGAGTGGTCTCCGAGAGATATTCCTGCATAGCCAACGGTGTCTGCTGCATCACCTGCTTATTGACCGGTTCTGGGCGATGGGGATGCAGAATCACCACTGCCTTGCGCTCGTTCAAGACTGAGAAAAGCGTGTCGAGTTCTGGTGCGCCAAGATACTGTCCGTTTACGTTTGTTGCCAGTTTAATGCCGTCAGCCTTCAATACATCAAGTGCATATTTCACCTCCTCAATGGCTTTCGAAACATCAGGCAGAGGTAATGCTGCACAAAACAGGAATCTCCCTGGGTGCTCCTTCTTGATGCGAGCGGCAGCCTCATTGGTTTTTCTCACCATCTCCGCTGACGAAGGTTGTGGAGCCGCCAATGTCAATACCGATGTCTCCACACCAGCCTCGTCCATCCATCTGAGATGATTCTCCACATTATACTTTGGCAATGGAAATCCCTCGTCCATCACTCGTCCCTCTGTTTCAAGAGCCGACACAAACTCAGGAGTGATGATGTGACTGTGCACATCAATCACGCCCTGAGCGAAACCGTTTGCTGCTATCATAAGACTCAGCAATAATATTGAACGTTGAAAATAGAACATTAACTCTAAACTATCAACTATAAACTATCCTTAAGTACTTGTACTACTTCGTCGCGATTCAGGATATAGTAGCCACCCTGACAGATAGGACAAGCATCGGCCATTCCCTCAATCAACTCGGGCTTTGCTCCGCAGTCGGTGATATTCTTCGTCGGTCTGGCCCTCGGCAGAAACGTTCCATACATTCATCGCCAGACGCTTGAACTTCTGCACGGCATCGGGCGACTTGCTGATGAGCAGACGGTAGTAGGCACCGCTGACGGCAGCGAGGGTGTGACCGTGAGTGGCATCGGTATAGGCAGCCACAGCCTGTCCCAGCATGTGAACCATCCAGTCGGTAGCCTTACCTCGGTCGATGAGCGTATTGAGTGCCCAAGTGGCTGTCCACATGATGTTCGAGCGAGCCTCGTAGTCCTCAGGATTAAGGTTAGCCTTGCGGCTGCTGACGATAAGTGAGCGCATCAGTCCTTCGGCGATATAGTCGCTGGTGTTGTCGTCTGTGCCCGAGAGATACTGCTCCAGAATATGACTCATGATGTCGTAGATACCAGCCACCATCTGATACTTGGGAACGGTGAAGGTGAAGCGAGGGTTGAGAATGGAGAAATCTGGGTTGCGGAAGTTATAGAACAACTTGCGGTTTTCCGTGTGACTGGAGATAACCGAA
>ONCQ01000065.1 GCA_900316355.1 uncultured Prevotellaceae bacterium
ATACTTCTCCTCGGCAGCATCGGCCAGATCGTCGAGGACTTCATCACTCACGGGGAAACCTGTGCCCCACTCCTCCTTCAGTCGCTGGAGGTAGCGGCGGTAATAAGACATCTCCTTCGGCATGACACTATCGCTTTAATCCCTGAGCCTCTGAACGGACGATACCCTCGGCGAGATCCTTCAGTTCGTTGTGGGCATCCTTCTGCCAGGCATCGTTCACACCAGCAGCCTTCAACTGCGACTCGGCCTTCTCCCACAGTCCGTCAAACACCTTCGCACGCTCGTCGGGTGTCTCGGCACCGGCGGCGAAGTCGTTGAGCGTCTTCATCTGCTCGGGCGAGAAGTTGCGGGCGGTGGAGTCGGAAGCACGATCGACGATGGCCTTCACGGCTGCATCCTCCTTGGCATTGACCTCCTGCTTCTGACCAGGGCCAGCATCCTCCTTGGCATTGACCTCCTGCTTCTGACCAGGACCAACAATGTCGAGTGCCTTCTTGTGGAAGTCTCGGTTGGCAGCAGCCACCTGTTCGAGAGTGGCGAGACGATTCTTGACAGCCGTGGTCTCGTTGACTGAAAGGAGGCTGACGCACTCGATGCCGTTCACCTTACCACTGAGCCATACACGGTCGGGGTTGTCCTTGGCAGCTGAATAGCGCAGACTGGTGACGTTGGCGGCGCTGGGCAGCTTGAACTTGCTCCAGTCTACTTTCTGGGCAGCGTCGAGCTTCTCGCCGTTGGTCTGACGCTGGGCCTGTACGCGCTGCTCCATGCGTCCAGCGATGTCGGCCATCGTCATCGGCTTGCCAACAGACTTCACCTGGTCTTTCTCGTCGAGCGTCACCTCGGCACGATGACGGAGAGAGGCCAAATCCTCAGCATTCATGATGCCATAGAAACGGGATTCCTTGTTGCCCTTCTCGCCAAAGGCCAACTGCCACTTACCTACGAGACCCTCAGAGCCTTTCACCGCCATGTCCTTGGCATCAGGAGTCATCGAGGCAATTAGGTTGGCACGCTGCTCCCTGTTCATGTGGTCAACGTCCACGCCGTCCTTGCGGAGGGCATTCAGGAGGAGGGTGTCCTCGGTGATCTTCTCGATAGTGATGTAGTTCACGTCACGGCCATTGATGTTGGCGTTCTTCTGGTGGAAGGCGGCATCATCGACGTGCATGGGATAGGCGGTCTTTACCGCAAACTCCTTGGCCTGAACAGGGTCTTTGGCATACAAGTCCTGATAGGTCTTGGCCTGCTCGGGAGTCAACTGGCGTGACATCTGGGTACGCATACCCGCACGCTTTTCCTCGGGGGTCTTGCCGTCAGGGTTCAGTTTACCGTAATCGACCTGTACCATCGTGGCGTCGTCCTTCTGGAACACGCGGATGCGGTCGATGGTGTTGCCCTCTGTGGTGGTCACCTTCGCCCTAGCGGTCTTTTCATTGTTCTCATTCTGGTTCTCGACCTGAGAACCCTCTGCTGCAGCAGCCTTGGGCTGTGCGTTTTCTGTTTTAACTCTTGCCATTGTGCTAAAATTTAGTTTTTGTGTTGGTTATAAACTGAGGGGCTTTCCCTCATTGGTCGGCAAAAGTACAGCATTACTCCGGCATCGGCGGTCTCGGAAAATTATCTTGCGTGAATTAACGATTCACTATCGAAATGTTGTTGGTTTCGTGTGTTTTTGGCGGTTTTTCATGCTCATAGGGGTGCTATGTCGATAACAATTCGTATCTTTGCACAAGATTTTGGATGCTGATGAAGGTTATTCACATCGACATGGACGCTTTCTTCGCCAATGTGGAGTTGCGCGACAATCCAGAGCTTCGTGGCAAGCCGATAGCGGTGGGACACGATGCCGAACGTGGTGTGGTGGCAACGGCCAGCTACGAGGCACGACGGTTTGGCGTGCATTCGGCGCAGTCCATTCAGGTGGCTAAACGCTTATGTCCGCATCTGATCATCGTGGAGCCGCATTTCCAGAAGTATAAGGAAGTGTCGGCACAGTTGCATGAAATATTCCACGACTATACCGACCTGATAGAGCCTATCTCACTCGACGAAGCCTTTCTTGATGTGACAGAGAATAAGAAAGGCATTGAGTTGGGCGT
>ONCQ01000063.1 GCA_900316355.1 uncultured Prevotellaceae bacterium
CATCCGTAGCGTAGGCTATGACATTGTCTATGAGGTTGCGGAAGATGCTATAGATAAGGCTGGCGTCAGCGGCTATAATGACTTGCGGGGGCATCTTCAAGCGTGGTGTGATCCCTTTTCCCTGAAGCGCAAGGGCTGTGTCGTCGAGGATGCTGCGAACAATCTGCACCACGTCCACCTGCTGGTATTCCTCACTATTGCGGAAGTGATTGGCATCCATCTCGTCGAGCCGTGTGAGCGCACTCATGTCAAGCAGCAGCTTGTTCATACGCTCGCTCTGGGCATAGCAGCGCTCCAGAAAATGCTTCTTCTTATCCTCAGGCATGTCGGGATTGTCGAGGATGCTCTCCAGATAGCCGTGGATGCTCATGGCGGGCGTCTTCAGTTCGTGGGCGGCATTCTGCGTGAGTTGTCGCTTTAGCCGAGCCTTGTCTTCCTCGGCATGTCGCAACTTCCAGTAGAGCATGATGATGGTGTGGCTGATGTCACCCAACTCGTCATCGGGAAGATTCCGTTCCAACTCATGATCTAGTGGCTCTCCATTCTCAGCCTTGATGGCAAACTCGCGCAGATAGCCTATATGTCGGCTGATGCGGCGTGTGCTGATATATAGCACGCTTCCCAGGAGCAAGGTCAAGGCTATGGAAAAAAAGATATAGGTGTTGTCTGCCCGTAGCGATTGCGTCAACTCAGCAGAATAAGGCACGGCGGTGCGCACGATGACGCGCTTGAAGCGTGTGGCGGAGTAGAAATAGGTCTCGTGGGTGGACTGCGACGTGCGCTTGAGGTCGAAGCCATTGCCATCGCGCAGTGCCTGTTGAATTTCAGTTCGCCCAAGATGATTGTCTAATGAGTCAGGATGAGGCTCATTGCTGTCAAGGAGCACCCGTCCTTGTCTGTCGATGACGGAGACACGGAGACCCTTCAGAGGATGTTGCCTCACATAGCTTAGAAACTGGTGCCTACTGGTGATGCCGTCCTCGCCCAGCACCTGTATGATGTCGTAGTTATACATCTGCAGACGCGAATGAAGGATGTCTATTTTATACTCCTTTTCACGCTGATACTGATAGATGCAGAAGCAAATAGCGAAAAGCAGGAATATACCACCGATGCTCAGCAACAGGTTTCGCCCGAAAACGTTACTTCTCGAAACAGTAACCATAGCCAACACGTGTTTTAATCTGTTTCCCATAGGGGCCCAGTTTCTTGCGCAACCGGGTAATATTGACATCCACCGTGCGGTCAAGCACGTATGTGTCCTGTGGCCAGCAATATTTCAGCAAATCCTCGCGGGAATACACAGTGCCCGGATGCTGAAGCAGGAAAGAAAGTAACTCAAACTCCAACTTCGTACACGGCAGTTCCTGATGGTCAAGGCTGACAGTCTTTGCCTTTAAATCAAGCACAATACCCTCATAGCAAATCGTCTTTGCCGATATTCCGTCTCGTATTCCATGCGGATATACCCGCCTGAGCACCGCATTGACCCTTGCCTTCACGGTCTTCATGCTCAGGGGTTTGACAATATAATCATCAGCACCGATATTGAGCCCTTTTACCATGTGATTCTCCCCATCGAGTGCCGTAATGAAGATGATGGGAATCTGCGCAGTGGCAGGATTCTCTTTCATCTTATGCGCCATTTGGAATCCCGACATGTTCTCCATCATCACATCCAGAAGAATCAGTGCGTATTCCGTCAAATTCAGCGCCAATGCCTCCTCAGCAGAATTGACAGTAGCCACCTCGTATCCTTCTGTCTCAAGATTATATTGGAGTATCTCACAGATGTCTAATTCGTCATCGACAACAAGTATTTTCATAAATGCTCAAATAGTTGTGAATGAAACAGCTCATTATTTTGGGCACAAAGTTACCGCTTTTTTCTGAGACACCAGAAGAAAGTGTATTAAATTGTTATGACAATATCCAATGCACACCTCATCCCGTGTTTCACTTTTTGTATTCCTCTTTCGCACCTCAGCCATTCTTGCGTCCCTGTGGTGGCTAATGACAGGTCAGCGGATTTATGCTACCTTCTGGCCTATTAAAAAGAAAACACCCAATCTTACATTTTTGGGTGTAAAATTGGGTGTAAATCTCGTAAATCACTGATAATCAGGTAATATTACGGAGAGAGGCTCCAAACCAAAGGGAAAAAGTTAAACCTCAAAAACATTTAGAGTTATGATTTATTCAAATTTTACAGGCAGAGTAGCCAAGAAAGCAAAGTTGATTGACGGTGTTAATGGCCAGTTCCTTTCAATGGACTTAGCCGTGAATGACTATTCCAAGGGTGAGGAGGTGACGCAGTGGGTACGTGTTCAGAGCAGTGACCCTGCACATCTGAAACTGGCTGAGTAT
>ONCQ01000060.1 GCA_900316355.1 uncultured Prevotellaceae bacterium
CACCGGCAACTACCTCTGCGTGGACGATTTCCATCTCCAATACATCGGTGAAATCGGCACATCGGACATCGCCAAAGAATTGCAGAGCCTACTGACACATGCCGAAAGCTATTCCTCAAATGGCATGCAGCAACCGGCATCCGAAGGACTCAGCCTAGCCATAGAGGTTGCACGTCAGGCACTGACAGGAACAGGCACTGACGACGGCGGCAACACCATCTACGACGAGGCAGCCCTGAACGCAGCTCACGAGGCACTGACAGCAGCCATTGCAACTGCCGAGGCTTCCGTGGCGCGCTACACATCGCTGCAGGAGCGCATCACCTATGCCGACAAGGTGCTGGCGTGGTGGAAGGACATGCCCCGCAAAGCCACGGCGTGGGGCGTCCTTGACCAGACCGTAGCCACGGCCAAGGAGCAAGTGAAGGACTGCACCCTGACCGACGACCAGCTGGCAGCGGCCACCAACAGCCTGAACACACGCATCAAGGCTGTCGACAAGAAGATTTACTGCAGCGGAAGCGCCTGCGGCAGCGATGCGAAGCTGCAGGACAACAACAACCAGTGGAGCTACAAGCGCTCCTACCAGTCGAAGCACTGGGTGCTCTTCTGGGAGAAGGAATATGGCGACGAAGTGCCAAGTGCCGTCCCGGGCATACTGGAGACGGCCGACAAAATCTTCGAGGTGTATGCCGACAAGCTCGGTTTCATCACCATCAACCAGGGCAAGTCCAAGAGCGACACCTACAAGATGATCATCCGCCTCTTCTCCACCAGCGAATGGAAAGCCGAGGGCAGCGGCATTGACAACCAGATCGGTATGCTCTCGCTCTCGCGCTGGGCCTACACCTCGCGCGGCGGACAGACCGTGGCCCACGAAATCGGCCACTGCTTCCAGTACCAGGTACACTGCGACAACGGCGACTGGAACGGATGGATGTACAACTGGCACGAATCCACACAGAATCCCTTCTGGGAGATGTGCGCCCAATGGATGGCTTACGTCTATTACCCCGGCAAGCTCCTCAACGACAACGAGTGGCTCTGGAACTCCCTCAACGGGATGCACCGCCACCCCCTCGCCGGGTACCTCCGCTACGAGAACTTCTTCATCCAGGACCTCTTCGTGCACAAGCACGGCTGGGACGCCGTGGGACGGCTGTGGAACGACTGCCGCGACCCCGAAGACCCCTTCGAGACCTACATGCGCACCCGCATGACGGGTACCACCAGCCAGAAGGTCAGCCAGCTCGGCGACGAACTCTGGGAGTGGGGAGCACGCATGACCACCTTCGACCTCGACCCCATACGCTCCATCGGCGACGGCAAGGCCAGCTGGCGCAGCCAGACAGCACTCACCAAGGACGACGACGGCTACTGGTGGCCCGAGAAGAAAGACTGCATCGAGAACTACGGCAACAATGCCATCCGCCTCAACGCTCCCTCCAAGGCCAAGACGCTCTACGTGGAGTTCGAGGGCAAGGCCGGTGCCGAAGGCTACACCGCTAAAAACATCACGCGCGCGGGATGGCGCATCGGATTCGTAGCCTTCAAGAGCGACGGCACGCGCGTCTATGGCGACATGCACCGCGCCGGCTACAACGACGCCGACCAACTCATCGCCTTCGACTGCCCTGCAGGCTGCAGCCACGTGTGGCTCGTCATCAGCGGAGCACCCTCGACTTACTGGACACACAACTTCACGGGATGGATAGACAACACCGAGGAGCAGTGGCCCTACCGTGTCAGGTTCTACCAGACCAACGTCTACGGCGAGGCCAACAACGACGACGTGCCGACGGGCGTTGAGGGCGTTGAGGACACTGAGGCGCTGAGGCGCGAAGACTTTGCCATACACGACCTCAGCGGACGAAGGCTGGGACAGGGTGCACCGGCGCTCCGCAGCCTTCACCACGGCATTTACGTCGTAGGCGGCAAGAAAGTGGCGAAATAAGTTGCCACGTCTAAAGAAAAAGCTTAGTCAGAAGAAGTCCCAAAATATTAGCCGCCGCGCAGGCAGCCGTAGAAGAATAAATATCACTCTGATATAATGAAAGGGACCTGTCCGCTTGGGCAGGCCCCTTTTCTTTATGCTCTGATTATTATACAAAACATATGATGGTATAACTGAAAATTCTTTCGAAAACGTTTGGTGAATCTACTTATAATATATACCTTTGCACTGAGTAAAATTACTCACGTCACTGAGTAAAATTTTGAGTTATGTATAAAAGGTCTGAATATCAGGTAATCACAAGTAGGTTAAAAGAGCCAAGAAAGTTCATTCAGGTTGTAATGGGGCCACGTCAGGTTGGCAAATCTACAGTTGTTAAGCAGGTGCTTCAAGACTTGGATTTGCCTTATCAGCAGTTCTCTGCCGATAATGTGCCAGCCTCAAATACTGCTTGGGTATCTAACTGTTGGGCAGCTGTTCGAAGTCTGAAGGAGAGTAAAGGCCTTGATAGTATGATTCTTGTTATCGACGAAATTCAAAAGATATCTAATTGGAGTGAGGTTGTAAAGAAGGAGTGGGATGATGACACCTTGCACGATTGCAACATTAAGGTGTTGTTGCTTGGTAGTAGCCGAGTGCTTTTAGAGAAAGGACTTTCAGAGTCGTTAGGAGGCCGTTTCGAAGAAATACGCATGACTCATTGGAGCTATCCTGAAATGAAAGAGTGTTTTGGCTTTACACTTGACCAGTATCTTTTCTTTGGAGGCTACCCTGGTGCTGCCAGCCTGATAAATGAAGCTGATCGTTGGGAGCAGTATATACAGTCGGCAATCATCGATGCGACCATCAATAAGGACATCCTGATGAATACACCTATCAGTAAGCCGGCCCTTCTTCGTCAGACTTTTGAACTTGGTGCTTCTTACTCTGGCGAGATTCTCTCTCTCAACAAAATGCTTGGTTCTTTACAAGACGCAGGAAACACCGTTACT
>ONCQ01000059.1 GCA_900316355.1 uncultured Prevotellaceae bacterium
GACACCATCTCCAGCGTCAGGTCATCCTTCTCACGATGCATGACAGCGCGCTCCGTGAAGGCATCCTCACGCAAGCCCTCGGCAGCCAGCAGCAGGTCTCGCACACTCTGGATGCGACCATCCATCTGGAACTGTCCGGGGTGCATCACCGCGCCACGCACCTCCACCATGTTGCGGAAGCGGGGAATGACGCTATCGACATAGATGCTGTCGCCATCCATCAAGGTGAAGTTGGCCATGGAGAACTCATCAATCGTGTGGATGCTATGCTCCTCGCCGGACTTGCGGATAAGACGCACATTCTTTGTGTAGGCATCACCCGAGAAGCCGCCGGCGAACTGGAGTACACGCTTCACGCTCTCCGAGGACTTCATTTCATAGAACATCGGGCGTTTCACCTTACCGCGCACAGCCACCAGACAGTCATAGGGACCCACGATGATGACATCGTTGTCCTGCAGGCGCACATCGCCGGCAGCGTTGCCATTCTCGAGATAGTCATAGACATCGATGTGTGCTATGCAGCGGCCCGCTCGATAGACCTTGATGTCACGCAGGGTACCCACATCGCTGATGCCACCTGCGGAGTAGAGGGCGTTGAAGGCAGAGGAAAGGCTGCTAAGGGTGTAAGTGCCAGGCATCTGCACCTCACCCATCACCTGCACGATGATGCTGCGGTTCTCACCTAAGCTGAGGCTCACCTGACAGTCGGAGTAGTAGCGGCCAAGATGACTGCGCAGGCGCGCCGTAGCTTCCGACACCGAGAGGCCGGCCAGCTTAATGGGGCCTACGCCCGTTATCGTCACTGTGCCATCGGGGGAAATGGTACTCTCAAAAGTCTCCTGAGAAGCGCCCCACACATCGATGATGACCTTGTCACCGGCGCCGAGACGATAGTTGGACGGCGTGGCCATATTCTGGTTGGGTTCAAACGACAGGTTCTTCTGATTGAAGATATTGCGACCAAAGACCTGCTCTTCGCGGGGTATATTCCAAAGGTCTTCATCATATTCCTCTTCCTCCTCAAGCCCCAGGAACTGGCCTTCGGAGGCCATGAGACGCTGACGCTCTTCGGCTGTCATGCGGCGCTCATCAGCAGCGGTCCTCTTCACTGGCACTGAGCCCAAGGTCTGCTGTCTGAGAGATTGCTTCTTATCAGTTTTAGACTTCGTGGTCTCCTTCTTATCATTGGACCCTGTGCGCTGGCGCTCCACCTCCTGCTTTCCAGTAAGATCGGTGGCTCCCAGCTGCTTCTGCTCAGCTTCCACTTTGCGGCGCACGCGCTGCAGCTGTGTAGTGGTGACGCCACGCTTTATCAGGTTCTGAATGATGGTCTGCTGGGGTGTTCCCTTCTCCATCTCCGTCTTCACATAGTTGATGAGTTGTGAGTCAGTCATAGACTGCGCCAACATCGGACTTTGGTAAGTCAGAAAGGCAGCGATGAGAATCAGTAGTTTCCTTTTCATATCGTCAGTTAGTCTTTGTTTCAGAAGTTTTTGCCGCTGAAGACATATTTCAAGGTCGTCAGCAGGATTTGAGCATCCATCAGCAGTGAACGATGCTGATAGTAGTCGAGGTCCATCTGCAGGCGCACCAGCATCTTCTCTATCGTATCGGTGTAGCCGTTGTAGATGGTGGCCTTCGATGTGGCGCCCGGGCGCATGCGATAAATATAGCGATAGTCGCTATTCTCAGCCGTTATCTGGTCGATGAAGTAGCGACGTTCAGGACGGGGACCCACAAAACTCATCTCACCCACAAGGATATTCCACAGCTGGGGCAGCTCGTCGAGATGATGCGTGCGCAGGAAACGCCCCAAAGGGATGAGACGCTCGTCATCGGTTTGTGCCAGCTGCGGTCGTCCATCCTGCTCGGTGTCCGTACGCATGGTGCGGAATTTCAGAATATAGAAGGGATGCGCCCGATAACCGATGCGTTCCTGACGGAACAGCACAGGGCCGTGCGCTTTCATCTTCAAGGCCACTGCAATAAGCAGCATTACAGGCGACAACAAAAGGATGCCGGACAAAGCCACCACGATGTCAAAACATCGTTTTATACAGCGCTCTGTCCCACCCATCCCATCTGTCAGCTCTATGTCCAAGGTGGTCTGTTGTATCATCTATAGATGTATGTTCTCATGAGTCTCTATAAAAATAACTCTTTTTAGCGCTTAATATTGTCATGAAGAACAAAAAAATAGTCCATTTCATCAAAAAAATGCGTCCTGAATAAAAAAACCTTAAACCTTAAACCTTAAACCTTAAACTTTTTCCATACCTTTGCACCGCAAAACGGCACTACACGCCTTGGGGCTGACATGGATTTGACAGCAGGACGGAGTGTTACGTAAGCACGCAGAGAGTCGCTGATCGCTCTCTAAAATCCATGGTCTGTCAACAATTATCTGGCGAAACTCGTTACGCTCTCGCTGCTTGATTGAAGTATAGTAGATCAGCTTATCGCGGCACCAGGTGCTGCGACGGGACATCACTCAGAGGCTAAAGCCCCAAAGCGCTCTGGCTCAGTGGTGCAGCAAAATTGGGGATAGTTGGCGCCGGCCTCGCGGCATCAATGACATCTTCAGAGGATAAGGCACAGGTTGGTGGTCCAGGTCTTGCCCGTGCTCGAAAATCAAGGCTGGAATAAGCGTGTAGAAAGCGTAGGACTTCCCTGTTTGGACGAGAGTTCGATTCTCTCCAGCTCCACTACGTTCCGCCGGAGAGAATCGTATCTACGATATCTTCTATGATGAGAAACAAAGTGCCCTTCCTTTTCATCCTCGCCACTCTCCTTCTATCCCATTCTTGTGGAAAGCAGGGGGCGACAGAGGCTGAAATGTCTGCATTCGGGACCTTTGTCTATCAGCTGGACACCCTTCCACAAGAACACATCTGGTTTTCGCGCATGGGCGTCAGCGAGGATGCTGACACACTGTTGGCCTACCTGCGTCGCGAGCTGCCGCGCAACGGGCTCGACAGCATGGCCTTTCACCTTCCCGAGATTGCAGAAGACCTCAATATCGTGCACCTGTTAGCATTTGATTCCGTGGGGCAGAACATCAACGATGTGCTACGCCGTCTGGAGGCGAACCTCACCGCAGCCTATGTGGATTATACCACGGGGCAACGCTATGGCTTCATGCGCCCCGACCGTGTATTCAACCGCTTGGACTACAAACCGGACAGCACTGGGTATGTCCGTCTCTTCGACATTGAGGTGCAAGCTCCCCGCCGCGAGGAGGCAGAACAAATGCTCACCTCCGATGAGCGCATCCCCTACCTCATTGCCTCCACTCCCACGGATGCCGTTTATGCCGCACTGCAAGCACGGCTGACCGCTACCTCTGAGACCTCCGAGCGTCGCATCTTGGCGGTGAATATGGAACGCCTACGCTGGCAATGCCAACGTCCCGTAACCAATGATCACTATATCTGGGTCAACATTCCTGCCCAGCAACTGTGGGCTGTGACATCAGACTCCGTGCTTACAATGCGCATCTGCTGCGGTGCTACAGCCACCAAGACTCCTCTCCTTCACAGTGCCGTCAGCTACATACAGGTCAATCCGGAATGGCAGATACCCTTTAGCATCGTCAAGAACGAGGTGTCGAATCACGGCGGCGACTCGGCATACTTCGCACGGCACCGCTACTACATCATAGATAAGAATAGCGGCGACACGCTGAATCCTGCGAAGGTATCGGGATCCGCTCTGCAGTCGGGACGAGTACGCGTGGGACAACGTGGCGGTCCCGGTAACTCTCTGGGGCGCATCGTGTTCCGCTTCCCGAACAACTTTTCAGTGTATCTCCACGACACCAACTCCCCCAGCGCCTTCCAGCGCGACCGCCGCACACTTTCCCACGGCTGCATCCGCGTGGAGAAGCCCTTTGAATTGGCACAATATCTGTTGCCCGATGCCGACGAATGGTTCCTGGATCGCCTGCGCATCTCCATGGACATGAAACCCACAGGCGAACGCGGCAAGAAATACCTCGAAGAACATCCCAAAGAGCCAAGTCCCCGGCGCCTGTTGAGGTACATCGACGTGAAGCCTCACGTCCCGCTCTACCTTGAGTATTTCACCGCCTACCCCACCCCAGGCACCGACAGCATCGCCATCTGGCCGGACCGCTACGGCTACGACCGCGTCATTGCCGATGCCATACCTTGGAAATAGCAGCCGGACACAAACAAAACAACTCCCCGCAGCAAGCTGCGGGGAGTTGACATTTTGAAGGATTGTAAGCGCTGATTAGAGTTTGTCGTTGGAGCCGAGCACATCAACAATCTTGTGGATGTACATCTTCTTCATGTTCTCGCGAGCGGGCTTAAGATACTGGCGAGGATCGAAGTGGCTGGGGTTCTCAGCGAGGTACTTGCGGATAGCAGCAGTCATAGCCAGGCGGCTGTCTGAGTCGATGTTGATCTTGCACACAGCGCTCTTGCTGGCTTCGCGCAGCTGCTCCTCGGGGATACCGACTGCATCAGGCAACTTGCCACC
>ONCQ01000058.1 GCA_900316355.1 uncultured Prevotellaceae bacterium
GCATGTTCAACAGGGCAAGGCCGGAAGTCCTAAGGGCGAAGATGATATATGGAGGCCTGAAATGCAACTGGAATTACCACCCAAATTGACGCAGAACCAGCGAAATCGACAAAAAGCCTACACCCTGCGCAAAATGCTTGCAATCAATTACTACCCAGCGGATTACAGCGCGCAAACCCCTACGCAACCCCTACACAACCCCGCGCAACCCTGCGCAGAGTCAACGAAAAATCAGCGAAAAATGATGTGCGGGCTACCCTCGGAGGCATCACAGAGGGATAAATGGGGGATGATGGCGACAATGGCGTGTAGGGGTTGCGCGGGGTTGCGTAGGGGTTGCGTAGGGGTTGCGCAGAGATAACAGATTGTTTTTCATAGGGGTTACAAAGGTTTTGCGCAGGGTGTAGGCTTTTTGTCGATTTCACTAGAAAACATGAAGTCGGACATGACAGGACATGCGGCGTTGTGCCACGGGTGGCAAAGCCGTGATCCACAGGAGGCAAAGCAGCATTCCACTGGTGGCAAAACCGTGTCCCATTGGTGGGACAGGCCGAAAGACCATGGTCTTTGTCAAGGAAGAGCATGGTCTTTGTCAAGGAAGAGCATGGTCTTTCGGCAGAGGGACTGCAGTGTATCGCCGAAGGGACTGCAGTGTATCGCCGAAGGGACTGCAGTGTATCGCCGAAGGGACTACAGTGTCTCGCCGATGGGACTACAGTGTCTCGCCGAAGGGACTATAGTGTATGTGAAAAAGGAAAGGAGCTGTGTCGGGGTGACACAGCTCCTTTGAACTTCTTTAATCTCTTGAATTAGAGGTTGGCGTTGTCCTTGCCCCAGTCAGCGACAGCAGGGATGATGCCGAGGGAGATGATCTCGTCGCGCATCTTCTGCAGGTGCTCGTAGGAGGCCTGGAGGGCAGCCATCTCTTCGGCAGTGCCCTGGGGCTCTGTGAAGTGTACGCCGTCCTTGTCGATGACGCTGGGCATAGCCATCATGACGTTCTTGAAGCCGAAGGCGTTGACATAGCAGCCAGCGGGCCAGGTGAAGGGCTCGCCGCCCATGGCACCCTCGATCATCTTCACAGCCTGGTAAGCGGGGCTCTGGAAGGAGCTGCGGCCACGCAATTTGATGATGTTGCTGCCGCCCTGGGTGGTCATGTGCTTGATCTCGGCCCAGCGCTCGGCGCTGAGGGGCAGCTCGCTGAGGGGCTTGCCGTCGATGAGTGCCTTGCTGGCAAAGACGGCCATCTGCTCGCCGTGGCCACCGTAGGTGTAGGCGTTGGTGACCTTGTCCTGCTGCACGCCGAACTCCTGTGCGAGCTGCTGCTGCAGACGTGTGCTGTCGAGGGCAGCGAGGGAGGTGAGCTGGTTGGGCTTCAGGCCGGAGTGGATGAGGGCTGTGAGGGCAGTGACGTCAGCGGGGTTGAAGATGACGACGACGTGCTTCACATCGGGGCAGTACTTCTTGATGTTCTCGCCGAAGTCTGCAGCAATCTGGCAGTTGCCCTTGAGCAGATCCTCACGCGTCATACCCTCCTTACGGGGAGCGCCACCGCTAGAAATGATGTACTTAGCACCTGTGAAGGCCTCCTTGGCATCGACGGTGTAGGAGAGGTTAGCACCGGGGAAGGCGCAGTGGCACATCTCGTCATAGACGCCATGCACACCGGGTTCGTAGATGTCATACAGGCAGATGTTGGGGGTGAGACCCAGCATCAGCACACTCTGCACCATGTTGGAGCCGATCATACCGCCGGCACCGACAATCACAAGCTTTTCGTTTGTTAGGAATTGCATAGTTTTTGGGATTATTAAGTGGAAATATTAGGTTTTTGCTCGGCAAAAGTAAGCTTTTTCTTTGTATTAGAAGAATAAAAAGACGAAAATCTTTTGTCAGCCGCCATGAATAGCCTATTTTTGCAAAGCCGAAAGAGCAAATAGCGACATTAAATTCATCTTAAGATATGACAAAAGCAGAAATTATCACACAACGCGTGGAGGCGTTGCGAGCCTGGATGCGCAAGCATCAGTTGGATGCTTACATCTTCCCCAGCACCGACCCGCACGCGGGAGAGTATGTGCCTGACCACTGGAAGACGCGCGAATGGATCACGGGCTTCAACGGCTCGGCAGGCACGGCCGTGGTGACGCTGACGCACGCGGCGCTGTGGACGGACAGCCGCTACTGGCTGGCAGCCGAAGAGATGATGGAGGGCACACCCTTCGAGGTGGTGCGCTGCTCGAGGAACGTGGCCACGGCGGAGGAGCTGATGGAATGGATTGATACTCAGCACAACCACACGGCGGACATCCGGGTGGGACTGGATGCCTGGACCAACACAGCCGCGAGCGTGAAGGCGATGTACAAGGTGAATGACGAGAAGCTCTGCCAGACGTTAGAACTCGTCACCGATCTGTCGCCTGCCGATGAGCTGTGGGCAGAACGCCCTCCCCTGCCCTCCTCGCCCGTCACGCTGCAACCGCTGGAACTGGCAGGACGCACGACGGCGGATAAGCTGAAGGACATCCGGCGCGAGATGGAGCGCACAGAAGGCGACTGCCTGCTGGTGACGCAGCTGGACGAGATTGCCTGGGTGCTGAACCTGCGCGGCAGCGACGTGCACTGCACACCGGTCTTCGTCAGCTACCTCCTCATCTTAGGGAAGAACGACAACAGGCCGGGGCCTGAGGCCATCCTGTATATCAACGAGAATAAGGTGAACGACGACGTGAAGGGCTATCTCGCGGACAACGGAATACTGCTGCGCCCCTACGAGGCACTACGCTCTGACCTGCTCGAAGGTGATGCCGCTGGCACCGATCTGCATCTAAGCACCATACAGCTGGATCCGGAGGTGACATGCCACGCCCTGTGCTCGGCCGCCGAGAGGGGGAACACCTTCTGCGCGGCGCTGGAGCCGTCGCCCATCCCTGCCCTGCGCGCCATCAAGAACGAGGCGGAGATTGCGGGCTTCCGCAGCGCCATGCTCAAGGACGGCGTGGCGATGGTGAAGTTCCTAAAGACCCTCTCCCCGCTCCCCCGTGAGGGGGAGAGCCTCGCTCCGCTCGAGATAACAGAGATGGGAGTTGATAAATTACTTACCTCATTGCGAGCGCAGCAGGATGGGTTCCGCGATATCAGCTTCGACACCATTGCGGGCTACGGCGCTCATGGGGCTATCGTGCACTACGAGGCGACACCCGAGACGGACATCCCGCTGGAGCCCCACGGCCTGCTGCTCCTCGACAGCGGCGGGCAGTATGTCGATGGCACCACGGACATCACACGCACCATACCCCTCGGGCCCCTCACCGACGAGGAGCGGCGCGACTACACGCTGGTGCTGAAAGGCCACATACGCCTCGCCACTGCCGTGTTCCCCGCAGGCACCACGGGCACACAACTGGATGTGCTGGCGCGCTATGCCATGTGGCAGGAACACAAGAACTACGGCCACGGCACAGGTCACGGCGTGGGCAGCTATCTGAGCGTCCACGAGGGGCCTCACCAGTTCCGCATGAACTATGTGCCGGCGCAGCTGCAGGCGGGGATGACGGTGACCATCGAACCGGGCATCTACATCGCCGGCAGCCATGGCGTGCGCATCGAGAACACGATGCTCATTGTCCCCTCTTCCGGCTGCAAGCCGGAAGAGGGGACATGGCTGTGCCTGGAGCCGCTCACGCTCTGCCCCATCGACACCCGCCCCATCATCCGCGAGATGATGCTGCCCGATGAGATCGCGTATCTAAATAAGTATCACGCACGCGTGCGCGAAGCGCTGCTGCCACGGCTCGACGACGAAGCGGACAAGGCATGGCTCCTAGAGAAGACCCACCCCCTACCCCTCCCGCAAGGGCGGGGCGAGGCTTGCGCGATGTAGTTAGGCGTCCTTGTAGCTAAAACATTTTTCATTCACCATTAATCCTCCAACCACCCGGAGGCTCCCCTCCCTCACGGGAGGGGGTTGGGGGGTGGGTCTTATGGCAATCGTAAAAATAGTAAAGGGCTTGAAGCCCAAATTCGGAAAGCATTGTTACCTGGCTGACGGCGCCGTCATCATCGGCGAAGTCACGCTGGGCGACGATGTCACCATCTGGCCGTGCGCCGTGCTGCGCGGCGACGTGCATTATATCAAGATTGGCAACCGCTCCAACATCCAAGACAACTCCTGCGTGCACACCCTCAACGGCACGGCACCCGTGGAGATTGGCGAGGATGTCACCGTGGGGCACAGCGTGACGCTGCACGGCTGCACCATCCTCGACGGTGCCCTCATCGGCATGGGAGCCACGGTGCTGGACCACGCCGTGGTGGGCCGCGGCGCTATCGTGGCTGCCGGTGCCCTGGTGCTCTCGAACACCCATATCCCCGATGGTGAACTGTGGGGCGGCGTGCCCGCGAAATTCATCAAGCGCGTAGATCCCGCACAGGCTCAGGCTCTCAACAAAACCTACGCCGCCCACTACATCGAGTACTCCGACTGGTACCGCGAGGCCGACCGCGACCCGCGCAACACGCAGAACATCCTCAACGGAGAGGATTACGAATAGGCAGTACCAGAATAAAGGGAACCACAGATTTCACAGATTAAACGGATTGTACGGGGTAGTACAAAAGAAGAAAGGAGTGCTGCGGCACTCCTTTCTTCATGTATGTATGTTCTTGGGAAATGGGGGTTAGAACATATAGCCGAAGCCGAGGTTGACGGACATGGTGCGAGTGTGCTTGGCAATACGGCTGAAATCCGTACCAAAGCCAGCTTCCACGAAGAGTGAATTGCTGACAATTAACTTTGTGCCAAACTGCCATCCTATCTGGAAACGATTCCAAGTGAGTTCGCTGTCGCCCATATTCTCTTCGCTGCTGCTGTAGAGATTGACAGTTTCACTTTCTGTTTGCTTGGCATTGCCCACCTGAACAGTCCCCTTAATGGTTTCCAAACCCATTAAGTTAAGACGCAGCTTGAGACCGATGTAGGGATTCAAGGCCAAACCGTCGCTCAACTTAATGCTGTAGCCGAAGTTAACAGGGACATTCAAAGATAACATGTGGATCTTATCCGAGGCCTCTGCCTTTACGGTGACTCCTGATTGTTTCTTGTTCACAGTTCTAGATTCTGAATATAGGCCATACTGCAGATTACCACCCACTTCGAGGAACAAAGGGAGATTCTTACCTGCCACAGGGATGGACTTTACGTAGCCGAGCGTGAAGCCATGGAAATACTCATTGTCAGTATCAGAGACATTGAAAGTGAACCATGACGGATTGTACTGGAAATAGATGCCGTTCCAATCGGTGCTCTGAGCAGAGGCGTGTGAGCTGAACAGGCAAAGAGCTGCGACAGCCAATAGATGTTTTGCTTTCATTGTTTTTTTGTTAATAGAATATGGTTAAATAATTCAAGTTTCGGATGTGAACAACTTGTTGTCTGTCAAGTATTTTATTTCTATCAAGAATTAGAGAATTGGAGAATTTTTCTCAATATGCAATACGCTGT
>ONCQ01000053.1 GCA_900316355.1 uncultured Prevotellaceae bacterium
CCTGCCGTCTCCACATTGTAGCGGCGCAGCAGTTCAAGAATGCCCTTGGGGGTGGCGCTGATGAAGGCGGGCAGACCGATGGCCACGCGGCCCACGTTGATGGGATGGAAACCATCGACATCTTTGCGGTAGTCGATAGCCTCGATGACCTTCTGCTCGTCGATGTGCTTGGGCAGGGGCAGCTGCACGATGAAGCCGTCAATGCTGTTGTCGCGATTCAGACGGTCCACGGTGACGAGCAGTTCCTCCTCCGTGATGTCATCCTCGAAGCGCAGCAACGTGCTCTGAAAACCGCAGGCCTCGCACGCGAGTACCTTATTCTTAACATAGGTCTCAGAGCCGCCGTCGTGGCCCACGAGGACAGCTGCCAAATGAGGGCGCTTGCCGCCTGCGGCTACGATGCGCTCCACTTCCTGTTTGATTTCTGCCTTAATAGTGGCGGCAGTAGCCTTTCCGTCGATGAGAGACCCACCCCCGACCCCTCCCGTCAGGGAGGGGAGAGGCTGGCGCGCTGATTCTTTATTTTCCATAATCCTTTATGTGGCTTTTAATTGAGTTTATAACAACTTCTATCTTATTTAAGACTGCTTCATTGGAAAAGCGTAGGACTCTAAAGCCCAAAGATTCCAATCTTTCTGTACGACCTTCATCGTATTCTTGCTGAATAGGTTCAGAGTGATAAGCACCATCAACCTCAACAACCAACATGTGCTGTATAGAGACAAAATCCACAATGTAATCAGCAATTATGTACTGACGAAAAAACTTGGTCCCAAGTGCTCTGTCACGAAGAGATTGCCAAAGTATAATCTCCGCATCAGTAGGATTCATCCTGTTATTTCGAGCATAATCTCTAAGTAAAGGATAGCGGTCTGAAGCCGCCCAACGCACTTCGTCAATCATTACGTTTGATTATTTACTTCATCGCGCAGCCCCTCCCCTCCCTGACGGGAGGGGTCGGGGGGTGGGTCTTACCTCCTCGGCATCTTTGCCATCATGGCAGCCATCTTGGGGTCGGTGACCATCTTCATCATCTTGCGGGTCTGGTCGAACTGCTTGATGAGACGGTTGACAGCAGCGATGTCGGTGCCGGAGCCCTTGGCAATGCGCTGGCGGCGGCTGGTGTTGAGGCACTCGGGATGTGTACGCTCCTTGGGTGTCATGGAGAGGATGATGGCCTCGATGCTCTTGAAGGCGTCATCATCGATATCGATGTCCTTCAGCGCCTTGCCCACTCCGGGAATCATCGAGGCGAGATCCTTGATATTACCCATCTTCTTGATTTGCTGAATCTGGGAGTAGAAGTCGTTGAAGTCAAACTGGTTCTTGCGAATCTTCTTCTCCAAGCGACGAGCTTCTTCCTCGTCATACTGCTCCTGAGCGCGCTCCACGAGGCTGACGATGTCACCCATGCCGAGGATGCGGTCGGCCATACGAGCGGGATGGAAGGGATCGATGGCCTCCATCTTCTCACCCGTGCCTACGAACTTGATGGGCTTATCCACCACCGTGCGGATGCTGAGAGCCGCACCACCACGTGTGTCGCCGTCAAGTTTCGTGAGGACGACACCTGTGTAGTCCAGGCGGTCGTTGAACTCCTTGGCGGTGTTCACGGCATCCTGACCCGTCATGGCATCAACCACGAAGAGTGTCTCGTCAGGGTTGATGGCGGCCTTGATAGCAGCAATCTCCTGCATGAGCTTCTCGTCAATGGCCAGACGACCGGCGGTATCGACGATGACGGTGTCATAGCCCTTCGAGCGGGCCTCGATGATGGCGTTCTGCGCAATCTTCACAGGATCCTGTGAGGCGGGCTCCATATAGATGGGCACACCAATCTGCTCGGCCAGCACGCGCAGCTGCTCCACGGCGGCAGGACGATAGACATCGCAGGCTGCCAGCAGCGGCTTGCGCGCCTTCTTGTTCTTGAGCATATTTGCCAGCTTGCCGGCGAAGGTGGTCTTACCGGCACCGTTGAGACCGGCCATGAGGATGACGGCGGGATGGCTCTTGAGCTCCAGCTCGGCGGTGTCGCCACCCATGAGGAGTGCCAGTTCGTCATGAACAATCTTCACCATCATCTGCTGCGGCTTCACGGCGGTGAGGACATTCTGGCCAAGGGCTTTCTGCTTGACGGTGTCGGTGAACTGCTTGGCTACCTTATAGTTGACGTCGGCATCGAGGAGTGCGCGGCGCACATCCTTGAGGGTCTCGGCGACATTAATTTCTGTGATTTTACCTTCGCCCTTCAGAATCTTGAAGGAGCGTTCAAGGCGTTCGGATAGATTCTCGAACATGAGTTGAAAGTTTAATGTTTAACGTTTAATGTTATTTCCTGATAATCACCTCATCAATCACCACGCCATCATCGAGAGCGGTGATGACGAGGGAGTGTTCGCCCGTGGGCTTGAAGACCTGCGGACGGGCGATGACGACGGCGTAGTTGCGGAGCACGTTCTGTTTCCACTCCTCACTGCGGCCCTGCGTCTCGTAGGTGTAGGTGAGCGGTTGCGAGCCGTCAAGAGAGACGGTGAAGCGCTGCTGCGCATCAATGGGGTGCGTGGGCAACATGTGTATCTCGATGACCGAGAATCGCTGGCGTAGGTAGTTATGCTTGAAGTTGTATGTCAGGCTGTGCTCACGCGGCAGCGGCATCGCACGGATGCTGGCACCGAGTCCCAGCACGGGTGCCAGGACGGCATTGCCGGCGAAGGTGGCGGCATCGTAGCTGGCACCATAGAAGGTGGCAACCGCCGGCTCCTCGGCTGGCATTGGCTCGGCAGACATCACATGGGGAACCGGCTGGAAGACGGCCAGACCACGCGGGTTGGAACTCATGATGCCGCGCCACTTGCCGCCACGCAGCTCGTTGTAGCGGATAGTGAGTTCCTGCACACGATTGTGTGCCAGGTCGCTGCGCATCCAGGTGGAATCGACATTATCACGCTGCAGGTAGGGGATGCCGTGACGCGCCAACTGTGCGCAGTGGTATTTCTCGCACTGTGCGGCAGCAGCCATGATGGGGTATTCCACGAGCTCATAGAAGGCATCGTAGCGGTTGGGGTGTGTACGGCGCACGGAGTCGGCGACCCAAGCAACCATGCGCTTGAGGTAATCGTAGCGACCGAGGCGGTGACGCAGTTTCTGCTCGCTCCACGGCAGGTCGCGCACGGCATTCCAGTCAACGCCCTCCTGCTTGGGTTCTTCCACACGGGTGCCGGCCAGATGCTCTGGCTTGCATTGGAAGTTAAGGTGGTAGAACTCCTTCATATGCACTGAGGAGAGGCGCGCCACATCGCGGCCCACGGTCTCGGCAAAGAACTCTTCGAGATGCGTGCCGACTGTCAGCTGGCGCACACGCTCCAGATTCCAGGCCATGTCCATAAACAGCGATATCTGATACTCCAGCGGCTTGATATCACCGACATTCAGCACCCACATGCGCTGCGCGCCGTGGTAGAAAGCCTCACTGAGCTGCTGGAACATCAGGAAGGGGCTGGCAGTGCCGAGCCACAGGTAGTCGTGGGGGCGACCCCAATAGGAGGCATGGTAATAGACGCCGTTGCCGCCACTGCGACGCTGTTCGGCATCGGTGGGGAAATGGCGGATGTAGCCATAGTTGTCATCGGGCCAGAGAAGCGTGACATCGTCGGGCACCTGCAGGCCGGCGTTGTAGGCGTCAAGGACTTCCTTGTAGGGGATGAAGACCTGCGGCTGGCGCGTCACCTGCTCATTGACGTGCTTGGCCAGCATATCGCGCTGCGCCTTGAAGATCTCCGTGAGGGCCATCTTCTGAGCCTCCACGGTGGTGATGCCCTGCATCGGACCGTCGTGGATGCCACGCATGCCGAGCGTATAGACCTGCGGCACGCGGGCCGTTTCCTTGACACGCTGCTCCCAAAAGCGCAGCACCTCGGTGCGGTTGGTGTCCCAGTTGTAGTCGCCCTTGCCGCGCAGTGCCCATTCGCCGGCGACATTGCAGCCCAGCGGCTCGCAATGGCTGGTGCCGATGAAGATGCCGTACTGTGCGGCAAGCTCACGGCAGCCGTCGGTGAGGAAGAAGGGATGCGTGCACGGGTGCATCGGCGGCCAATAGAGGTTGGCGCGCAGACGCAAGAGAAGTTCGAAGATGCGGCGCGTGGTCTTCGGGCCCACCTGCCCGCGGGTTGCGGGCTCGTAGTTGGAGGCCGACCAGGGTGTGAGGCCCCAGTCCTCGTCGTTGATGAAGATTCCGCGATAGGTGACATTCGGCGCCTGACGAGTGACAAAACCCTCAGGCAGCATCAACTCCTTCTTGGCCTCGGGGTCCACGTCGGCCCACCACTCCCAGGGCGACACGCCCAGCTGGCGCGAGAGTTCCATGATGCCATAGGCGGTGCCATAGACATCGCTGCCGGCAATGACGAGGGTGCCGTCGGGGGCCACCTGCATGATGAAAGCCTGGCCCTGAGCATTAAGCCACGAGAAATCCAAGTTGGTCTTCTCCAGCCGCTCTCGACCTTCACCCTTCCACGTGCCAATGACAATCTGGGCATGTGAGTCGGTACGCTTCACCGGTGCTGACAGCACCCGCTGCAGGTCGGACTCCAGCAGGCTCATCGCCGTGCGCACGACAGCGCTCTCCCGCTCGCTGATGGACAATGAGACGGGGCGCTGGGCCGGTAAAACGAAAGCGCTGGCCTGAACGGTCAGCGCTATCATGGCCAGCACGAATGCCGAGCCAATTCGTTGAATACTTCTGAACATGACGCGCTATTACTGAGCAGGGGTCTCGGCGGGAGCGTCAGCAGCGGGGGCCTCCTGCACATCAGCAGCAGGGATGCCGGGCAGGTTCGTAGGAGCGGTGGCCTGCTGCTCGACAGCGATGTTCTCCATGACAGAGGCATCGGAAGCTGCGGAGGGGATGAAATACACAGAAAGGACGCTGAAGACTACCATGGCGCAAGCCAGAGCCCAAGTGAGTTTCTCAATGACGTCGGTGGTCTTACGTACGCCCATCACCTGATTGCCGCTGGCAAAGCCACTGGCAAGGCCGCCACCCTTGGACTCCTGGATGAGTACAATGAGGCACATGAAAACGGATGCGATGACCACAAGAATTACAAGTAGTGTGTACATGATTTTTATGAATTATTTTTATTGATTTTCGTTGTCTGAAGCCCGTTCGTTGAGGATTAATTTCTCGAGGAATCGGATTTGGTCTGCAAAGTAACGGTTTTTTTCTGGAAAATTCAAACTTATACGCCGAATAATTTCAATTGCCTTGCTATATTTGCCCTGTTTAATGTAAATATGGGCCAATGTCTCGGTAAAATAGGGGTCTGTTTGCACATTTTGCGTTTGTGCGGGTTCGGCCGTGGGAAGTACCACACGAGCATCGGCAACGAGGTCCTCCTCATCGCTGTAGAAATCGCCGTCATCCTCATCCTCCTCATCGAGGGTAGCATCGGGCAGATCGTCAGACTCCACATCGGGCTGCTGCATGAGATATGCCATGTAATCGACGGTGGCACTGACGGGATGGCCCTTGGTGATAGGCTGCATGTCGGGTTTCTCCTCGAGGAACGATTCGATGAGTGACTGTGTGCGGTCGGCGCCTGCGGCCACGCGCTTTGCGGCGGGCTTCGTGGTCTCAAGGGTCATGCGCTGTTCATCGAAGAGATGAAACAGCGTCGTGCGGTCGGGCACGAAGAGCGCTGCCTTGCGCAGTTCCTCGCCGAAGCGGGCATCCTTCAGGCGGTAGAGGCCTTGCAGATAGAGGATGCGAGCCACCTGAAAAGAGGGGTTGTGCTCCACCATCTCGGCCAGCTCCTCTACGACTTCTGCCGTGAGCAGCTCGGGTTGTTTGATATAGGTCGTCAGTGATTGCATAGTGTTGATTACCAGTTGGCAACAGCGGCATTAAAGATTTGATCAGTGATGTCCTTGGTCATCTGTGTGACCAGTTCTTCCTGCACGGCCACGAGCTGCTGTGAAGCATCGTAGTCGGCGGTGGCCGAGAACTGGCGTTCGAAGTCCTCGGTATGGTTCTTGTTATTGGTGAAGCGCACGTTGACGGTCATCTTCAGCTGCACCTGCGCGCTGTAGCCATCGCTGCCCACACCTTTGTTGTATTGGTCGAAGCCTACGATTTCGCCCGCGAGGACGAGGTCGCCACCCTTCTTCACCTGACGCAGCTTCGTCTGCTGGGCAAAGATATCAGTGAGGCGGTTGTTGAAAATGGCCTGCATCGGCGCCCACACGTATGCCGAACGGATGGGGAACGGGTCTATCTGGATGGTCTTCGTCTGGGTGTAGTCGATGCTCGCGCCATTGAGCTTATAGCTAATGGAGCAGGCCATCATGATCAGAGTGAACAGGGAAAGAGTGAAAAATGAAAAATAAGAATTACATTTCACACCGGCACTCCATTGTCTGTGGGCGCTTTCTTCTCTTCCTTTATTAATAATCTGATGATATTTCATTTTTCACTTATCACTTATCACGCTATCAGTTCTCATCCAATCCATACTCCTTGATTTTGCGGTAGAGCGTACGTTCACTGATATGGAGTTCTTCGGCAGCCTTCTTCCGACGCCCATGATTCTTCTCCAGCGCCTTGATAATAAGACGTTTCTCCTGCTCGTCGATGGAAAGGGATTCCTCGACATACTCCTCTGCATAAGGTGCTGATTCGGGCATCACCGCAGGGTGTGGCGAGGGCATCACAGAAGACGCCTGCGAGGGCATCACGGCAGGGTGCGACGTGTGCGACGGCACCACTGGCCCCTCACCCTCCACAAACGAGGCACCCGTACGGGGCATCGTAGAGAGTTGCTGTTTCAGGTCATTGACCTCGCGGTGCAGGGCATTGATCATATGGAAGAGCATCTCGCGCTCGTTCTGATAGTTGTGCGCCTCGCTATTGTGCCCCACACGCACCAGCCCGCCCTTCTCCTCGATGGTCGGCCATATCTCATAGTCTGCGAGGATTTCAGGGGTCACGACACGCGTGTCGCGCAGCAGGATGGACATCTGCTCGGTCAGGTTCTTGAGCTGTCGTATATTGCCCGGCCACTTGTAGCGCTTCATCACCTCCTCGGCCTCGGGCGAGAGGGTGATGCGGTCCGGCATACTGTACTTCTTGGCAATCTCCATGGCGAACAGCTTGAACAACAGGATGATGTCCTCGCCACGCTCGCGCAGGGGCGGCATCTTAATGGGAATGGTGCTCAGGCGGTAGAACAGGTCCTCGCGGAACTTGCCGTCGCGAATGGCATGTTGGATGTTCACGTTCGTGGCAGCCACAATGCGGACATTCGTCTTGCGCACTTCGCTGCTGCCCACACGGATATATTCGCCATTCTCCAACACGCGCAGCAGACGAGCCTGTGTGCTCAGCGGCAGCTCGCCGACTTCATCCAGAAAGAGCGTGCCGCCGTCGGCTGCGCCGAAGTAACCCTCGTGCTCACCGATGGCGCCCGTGAAGGCACCCTTCTCATGGCCGAAGAGTTCGCTGTCTATCGTGCCTTCAGGGATGCTTCCGCAGTTGATGGCGAAGTACTTACGCGTGCGACGCAGGCTGTTGTCATGAATCAGGCGGGGTATGATTTCCTTACCCACACCGCTCTCACCCGTGATGAGCACAGAGAGGTCGGTCTTGGCCACCTGTAGGGCTGTGTCCAAGGCATGGTTCAACGCCTCGCAGTTGCCCACGATGCCATAGCGTTGCTTTATCGGTTGTAGTTCTTTGGAATCCATGATTATCCTCTCTCTGCGCGGTCGCGCTTATCGATATAGAGCTTCTGCAGGGGATCCTGATGGGCTTCGTCCCACGCGACCCGACAACGATAGATGTCGATGGCCGTATAGACCGCCTGGCGGAAGGAGTTCTCGTCGGCCACGCCCTTGCCCGCAATATCGTAGGCGGTGCCGTGGTCGGGGCTCGTACGGACCATGTCGAGGCCGGCTGTGAAGTTGACACCGTTGTCCATGGCCAGCAGCTTAAAGGGTGCAAGACCCTGGTCATGGTACATGGCGAGCACCGCATCATAATGCTCATAGGCACGCGTGCCGAAGAAGCCGTCCGCTGCAAAGGGGCCATAGAGCGTCATACCCTCTTCCTCGCCCTTCTTCATGGCAGGCAGGATGACATTCTGTTCCTCGCTGCCCAGCAAGCCGTCATCGCCGGCATGGGGATTCAGGGCAAGGACGGCTATGCGTGGCGCTCCGATTCCGAAGTCGCGCTGCAGGGACGCATTCAGGATGCGCAGCTTCTGCACCAACGACTCCTCGGTGATGTGCTTGGCCACGTCCTGAATAGGCAGATGGGTGGTAGCCAGGGCCACACGCATGCGGTCGTTCATCAGAATCATCAGCGCCTGCTGGTCGTCGTGTCCCACACGCGCCTGGATGAACTCCGTGTGTCCGGGGAAGTGGAACTTCTCGCTCTGGATGGCGTGCTTGTTGATAGGAGCCGTCACGAGGACATCGATGAGTCCCGCCTTCCAATCCTTGACAGCGCGCTCCAGCGCATCCAGGGAAGCCTTGCCGCCCTCTTCCGTGGCCATGCCGAAATCTATCTTCACCTCGTCGGCCGTGCAAGGCAGCACATTCAGGACATCCTCGTGGGCTTCTGTGGCCGCGTTGATGGTGGTGAAATTGGTTTGCAGCTCCATGCCCTTGCGATGGTAGCTGGCCACCTTGGGAGAGCCATAAACAATGGGGATGCACAATTCGAGCATCACAGGATCCTCGAAGGTCTTCAGGATGACCTCGTAGCCCACGCCATTGGGGTCACCATGTGTTATTCCAACTTTTATCTTTTCCATTATTTCAGGACCCACCCCTCACCCTCCCTTGTAGGGAGGGAGTAGAATGTTTTAAAATGAGAGGCTCTTTAGGGTCATTTTTTGTTTATTATTCTATTCTTTCTTGAAAGTAACCACCCCCTCCCTACAAGGGAGGGTGAGGGGAGGGTCTATCTCTCCCTCGCCTTTCTCCTGTCCTCGGCCGTCACAGCCACCTCTTCCATCGTGGTCACGATGGGCGATGTCTGTTCGTCGGGCAGGTTGAGGGTGTAGAGCGAGCCTTCCAGGCGGCGCATCAGTCCGCGCTTCATCTTCTCGGGTGCAAAGACGAAGCCTTCCACCACGATGACGAGGTTGCGGGTTGTATCTACGCGCGAGTGGCTGACAAACGGGCCGCCCATGCCGTCGTTCTCCATATACCACAGGCCGCGCGCCTCCAGGGCGTATTGGTTATGCACCACGATGGGTTTCACGAACGTGCACATCGTGTCCGTGGCCATGTGCATCGAGGGCAGCGTACCCGGGATGTTCACCGCCATCACGCTATCGCGCTTGGCCAGCACATACTGCTTGTTGAATGTCTCGGGACCCTCGTAGGGGTAGCTGTACATACAGATGTTCACCAGCGCCGAGGCACCGTTCGAACTCGTCCAGAAGAAGTTCTCGCCCTTCTTGTAGCTCTTGATTTCCTCGGGCGCGTGGAACTCGCAGTCGAAGATCTCCTTCGCCAGCTGGGCTGTCGTCTTGCTGTATTTGTCCTTCAGCTCCTTGATGAGACGGTTCATCTCCATCTTCGTCAGGAAGTCAATGATGTCCTGCCCATGGTCGAAGCAGAAGTCCGCGAAGTCGTCAGCCGAGGGGCTTTGTATCGTCAGCACGATCTGCTCCATGGCATACTTGTCGCGCGTGAACTTCATCGTCGTCTTCGAGTATATCTGCTTGTTGATATCTACAATGATGATATTGCGGAAGATGTTCAAGATCTGGTCGAAGCGCTTGGGATCTACCTGCGAGATATGGAACGAGCGTTCCGGCTGCGGCAGACCGGGGATATCGGTGTCCAGGACCGCAAACAGCGCGCGTCCCTGCTTCGCCTGCCAATCCTGATCCGGTATCACCACCATCACCTCATACGGCCGCCCACTGGCCCGCGGGATGACCATCTCTTTTTTGCAGGAGGTGAGGAGGAATGTGAGGAGAAAAAAGAAAAGAACGGACTCTCCCCCCGCCCTCCCTATCAGGGAGGGAGTGGTCACTTTTGGAAAGAGCATTCTATATAATGTCTTGAGTAATTGCATATAAGGTATTTAATATTTATCTCTCGTGAACCAGTCTTGTACTGTATCTACGCCCCTCCTTTATAGGGAGGGGTCGGGGGTGAGTCTTTTTGTATTTAACAACCCGCACGCCGCATCGATGTCCTGCCCTCGGGAGGCACGGATGGTGCAGCGCAGGCCACGATGTGTGAGGTAGTCACGGAACGCCACCATGCGCGTCTCATCAGCTTCATGAAACTCGCTCCCCTCTCCTCCCCTCGGGGAGGTCGGGAGGGGGCCTATCTTATGCCACCTTATCAAGTTCACCCTGCACTCCATATTCCCTAAAAGCCGCACCAGCTCGCGAGCGTAGCGGTTCGAATCGTTCTGCCCGCCGAACATGATGTACTCGAAGGAGAGGCGGCGCTGGCCCGTCCAGTCGTACTCGCGCAGCAGATCCAGCATCTCCGTGAGGCTGTAGCTGCGCTCGGCAGGCATGAGCTGCGCACGCTCCTCGGGGAAAGGGTTGTGCAGGCTCACAGCCAGGTGGCAGGGGCTCTCGTCCAGGAAGCGCTTCAGACCCTTGCGCAAGCCCACGGTCGAAACCGTGATGCGTCGCGGGCTCCACGCCCAGCTGAAGTCAGCCATCAGCAGCTGCGTGGTCTGCAGCACGACATCGAGGTTGTCCATCGGCTCGCCCTGCCCCATGAACACGATGTTCGTCAGGCGTTCACGAAATCTGATTGAGGATGTCCGTGGTGCTAAGCTGACCTTGGAAACCCTGCTGACCGGTGGCGCAGAAGCGGCACGCCATCTTACAGCCGACCTGGCAGCTGACACAGATGGTGCCACGATCGTCGTCGGGAATGAAGACAGTCTCCACTCTCCCACCCTCCCGGGTAGCGAAGAGGTATTTCGAGGTGCCGTCCTTGCTGTGCTGCTCAGCGAGCGGCGCTGTGCGCCCGACCTCGTAGCTCTCCTTCAGGCGTTCGCGAGCCACCTTGCTGAGATTCGTCATCTCATCAATGTCTGCAACACCTTTCTGATACACCCATCCGACCATCTGCTTGGCTGCAAAAGCAGGTAATCCCACTTCTGCCGCCACGCCCTTCAGCTCGTCGAGGGTCATCCCCAACAGCGGTCGTTTCAGGACTTTTTTCTCGTTCATTTCTTCGCGCGCGTACATAAATTTAATCACCGCTTTCCGCAGAAAGGGCGACTTTGCGCCGCGAAGGTACGCAAAGCCGCCCACATGAGCAAACATTTAAGCTTTTTTATGCCATTTTGGCAGTACTTTTTAGTCTCTGCTGCGTCCGAAGAGGCGCAGGAGATAGAGGAAGAGGTTGATAAAGTCGAGATAGAGGGTGAGGGCACCGATGATGGCGATGCGGCGGGGCGCGGCGGCATCGGTGTATCCCAAAGCTTCTCCTTGTTCAACGGCATAGCTCATCTGCTTGATTTTCTGCGTGTCATAAGCCGTAAGGCCCACAAAGATGAAGACACCGATGTAGGTAATGATGGCATCCATCACGCCATTGTTCCAGAAAATGTTGATGAGGCTTGCGATGATGAGGCCGATGAGTCCCATAATGAGATAGCTGCCGATGCCGGAGAGGTCTTTCTTGGTCGTGTAGCCGTACAGGCTCATGCCGCCAAACGTCAGTGCCGCAGCGGCGAAGGCCTTGTAGATGGTGCCTATGGAGTAGGCGAAGAAGATGCTGGAGAGGGTGACACCGTTCACCACGGAATAGAGCAGGAAGAGGGCGGTGGCGGTGGTGGGTGACAGACGGTTGACACCTGCCGAGATGCTCACGACGAGGCCCAGCTCAGCGATGATGAGCACCCAGATGGCTACGCTGTTGCCGTAGATAAGCTGCAGGAGTGCAGGACTGCTGGCCGTAAAGAAGGCGGCGCCGGCGGTGAGCAGCAGGGCTGCTGTCATCCACACATAGACGCGTGTCATGATGCCAGAGAACGCGGTGGCACCGCTACCGACAGTAGAGCGGGCATAGGTGCCGCGGTCATAGTTGTCTTGAATTTCGATGTAGTCGTTGTTCATTGTTTTTACCTTTTAGTTAAAAGTTGGGCGCGGACGAACCGCGCCCAACAGGGTTATCGCAAGAAGTGTGCCAAAAAGGTTTACTTCTTAGCCTTGGCAGCCTCCTTGGCCATCTTGGCGCAGGCCTTCGTGTAGTCTGCTGTAGCCTTCTTCACATCCTTCGGAGCTGTGGCCTTGCGCATGGCATCGTACTTCGCCCAAAGCTGGTACTTCGTGCACAGCTGCTTCTGCAGATCAGTGCATGCCGTGGCAGCAGCCTCAGCAGCGGCCTCAGCCTCTGCAGGAGCCCATGCGAACTGGAAGCCCTGCACCTTGTTCCAGGCACCGCGGGTGAAGTCGGGGAAGGCTACGCTGGCGCAGTTGTTGTCCATTGAGAGAGCACCGAGCTCAGCGAGGCAGCACCACTCAGCGAGGTCATAGACATCCATGTCCAGGGGCAGACCATTCTGCAGGCAATAGACGAGGCGGGCATCCATGAAGAAGTCCATACCGCCATGACCGCCCACCTTCTGGGCCATCTCACCATACTTTTTGATGATGGGGTGTTGGTATTTAGCTACGAGAGCGTCCTGTTCAGCCTGAGGCAGGAAGCCGTGGGCGCTGAGGTCATCCACCTTGGGTGCCACGCCGCTGGCAGCAAGCTGGCTCTTGTCGAGCGCGAAGTGCTGCTCGGGGTACTTGGTGGCATAGCCCTTGGTGCCGGTGAGCTTGAACAGACGGTTGTAGGGCTGCGGGTTCATGACGTTGTGCTGGATTTCCACCACCTTACCCTCAGCGGTGCGCATCAGGGTTGTTGTCTGGTCGCCGTTGCGGAACTCGGGACAGGGCTTGCCAGTCTTCTGCTCCACCCATTCACGTCCGTGGGCGCTCTTGGTGTCCATGGCCACGAGGGTGGTGAAGCGGTCGCCGCGGTGGATATTCATGGCGAGGGCCACAGGGCCGAGGCCGTGAGTGGCATAGACATCGCCACGGTTGTCACGGTTGTACTTCATGCGCCAACCGAGCTTTGCCTGGTCAGCATCTGCGGGGTTCTTCCAGTAGTAATCCCAGAAGTCGTCGAGGTTGTGGATGTAGGCACCTTCGCC
>ONCQ01000052.1 GCA_900316355.1 uncultured Prevotellaceae bacterium
ACAGCGTATTGCATATTGAGAAAAATTCTCCAATTCTCTAATTCTTGATAGAAATAAAATACTTGACAGACAACAAGTTGTTCACATCCGAAACTTGAACTTCTTAACCCCCCCTTAGCTTGCGGGGCTCTCCTCCCCTTTAGGGGGGAGCTGGGAGAGGGGCTCCTCCTTAAACCTCCTTCTGAATCTCAGGAACCAGATGGCAAGGCAGATGGCGAGTGCAAAGCCGGCGATGAGCGAGGGGGTATGAGGCAGGCTGAAGCCTTCGGGGGCTGCCAAGATGTAGCTGGTGACGACGACGGTCATGAACACGGCGGGCAGGAAGGCAATCCATGCGTTGCGACCGTGGCGGTGGAGCCACACGGCGGCCGTCCACAGGAAACAGGTGGCCAGCGTCTGGTTCGTCCATGCGAAATAGCGCCACAGGATGTCGAAATCCACAAAGACGAGGGCTGCCGAGATGGCGAAGAGGGGCAACGCCAGCAGCAGGCGGTTGGCGATCTTCTTCTGGTTCAGATGCAGGAAGTCAGCCACGATGAGGCGGGCAGAGCGGTAGGCGGTGTCGCCGCTGGTGATGGGAGCTGCCACGACGCCGAGGACGGCCAGCAACGCTCCGATGCGACCCATCCATGTCCTGCAGATGAGGTTCACGAGGAAGGCGGGGTTGGTGCTTCCGCCGGCGTTGAGGAGGGCGTTGAGGGCGTGGAAGGGCTCGCGGAGCGGGCCGGGGGCGCCGTGTTGTCCGCCAGCAACGATCTCAGCAGAGAGGTTGGGCACCGCAGCCCCTGCGGCGAACTTGATAGCGGCAGCGGCCCATATCATAGCCACGATGCCCTCGGTGATCATGGCACCGTAGAAGACCAGACGTCCGCGGCGCTCGTTCTGGATACAGCGCGACATGAGCGGCGACTGTGTGGCGTGGAAGCCGCTGATGGCGCCGCAGGCGATGGTGATGCACAGGAAGGGGAAGATGGGGAGCCCCTTGGGGTGGTGGCTGGTGAAGGGGTGATTCGTAATCTCTGGCATCCAACCATTCTGGGTGAAGAGACCTATGCCCACGCCCACGGCCATGATCAGCAGTGCTGCGCCGAAGATAGGGTAGAGGCGTCCGATGAGCGTGTCGATGGGCAGCAGCGTGGCCAGCACGCAGTAGAGGAACACCAATCCTATCCACACCCATTTCCACGAAGCCAGGTCGAGGCTCCAGGCACCGTTGGTCATCGCGGCCAGCAGGCCTGCGGCGGTGGTCACGAAGACGGTGCCCACGAGCACCAGCAGTACGAGGCTGAGCACACGCATACCCAGTCGCGCCGTGCCGCCCAGCTCATTGCCGACCATCTCCGGCAGCGAGGCACCGTCCTGGCGCAGCGAGATCATGCCGCAGAGGTAGTCGTGGACGGCACCCATGAAGATGCAGCCGAAGACAATCCACAGGTAGGCGGCGGGGCCGAAGAGGATGCCCATGATGGCACCGAAGATGGGGCCCGTGCCGGCGATGTTCAGGAATTGAATGAGATACACGCGCCATGTGGGCATCGGGATGTAATCCACGCCGTCCTTCAGACGGTAGGCGGGTGTCTCGCGCGCCGCTTCGATGCCGAAGGTGCGCTCCACGAAGGTGCCGTAGAGGAGGAAGCCCAGGATGAGGGCGATGATGGCGATGATGAAGGTGTACATTATTTAGTTTAATGTTTCAAGTTTCAAGTTTCAAGTTTCAAGTTTCAAGTTTCAAGTTTCAAGTTTCAAGTTTCAAGTTGCGGACTTATAGAATAAAAACGGCGCAAAATTACAGGAAAGAGAGGTCAAAAGCAAATTAATGGGGTGTTTTGTGTGAAAAGATGAAGAAAAAGCTGTAACTTTGCCCGCAATAAATCACGATTATGGAACAGAATAGATATATTAAGGTGGCTTATCGTATGCTTACGAGCTCTGCCGCCAGTCACAAACTACTGTATGAAACGCCCGGCGGCAATCCCATCGCCTTCGTCACGGGCATGGGCCTGATGGTCACGGGTTTCGAGGAACACCTGAGCCAGCTCGCCGCTGGCGACCAGTTCGACTTCACGCTGCAGCCCGCCGAGGCTTTCGGCGAGCGCGACGAGGACCTCGTGCGCGGCGTGCCCCGCAAGATCTTCGAGATCAACGGCAAGTTCGACAGCGAGAACATCTTCCCCGGTGCTGAGGTGCCGCTGATGGACAGCGAGGGCAACCATTTCATGGGAACCATCGTGAAGGTCGGCGACAGCGAGGTGACCGTGGACCTGAACAGCCCGCTGGCCGGTAAGGTGCTGCAGTTCACGGGCACCGTGTTTGAGAACCGCGAGGCCACGCTCCAGGAGATGGAGCAGACGGCGAAGATTCTCAGTGGCGAGGCCGGCTGTGGCGGTTGCGGCAGCTGCGGCGGAGGCTGTGGCGAAGGCGGCTGTGGCAGCTGTGGCGACGGAAACGGTTGCGGCGGCTGTAAATAACCCTCATCCCTCATCCCTCCGCTCGGCCCAACGGGACGCTTGACCCTTCAAGAACCCTCAACCCTCAACCATAAACCCTCAACCCTCAACCATGAACTCCATCGGTACTCTTTTCCGTCTGACATCCTTTGGCGAGAGCCATGGCGCTGCCATCGGCGGCGTCGTGGACGGCTGTCCCGCAGGCATTGAGTTGGACCTCGACTTCATCCAGTCCGAGCTCGACCGGCGCAAGCCAGGGCAGAGCCGTCTGACCACGGCGCGCAAGGAGGGCGACCGCGTGGAGCTCCTCTCCGGCGTCTTCGAAGGACGGAGCACAGGCACGCCCATCGGCTTCATCGTCCGCAATGCCGACCAGCACAGCGGCGACTACGATAACCTGCGCGATGTCTTCCGCCCCTCCCATGCCGACTACACTTATTATAAGAAGTATGGCCTGCGCGACCATCGTGGCGGCGGCCGCTCCTCGGCGCGCGAGACCGTGAGCCGTGTCGTGGCCGGTGCCATCGCCAAGCTCTGCCTGCGGCAGCTGGGCATCGACGTGAAGGCGTGGACACAGCAAGTGGGCGACATCGCCTGCGAGCGCGACTACACACGGCTAGACCTCAGCCTCATAGAGAGCAACGATGTGCGTTGCCCGGACATGGCTGTGGCCCGGCGCATGGAAGACCTGATCATGCAGGTGAAAGGCGAGGGCGACACCATCGGCGGCATCATCGCAGGCGTCATCACGGGATGCCCCGTGGGCCTCGGCGAGCCCGTCTTCGGCAAGCTCCACGCCCAGCTCGGCGCTGCCATGCTCAGCATCAATGCCGTGAAGGGCTTCGAGTACGGCGACGGCTTCGCGATGGTCGATAAGCGGGGCAGTGAGGTCAATGATATATTGGCCCCCCTGTCGCCCCCCGAGGGGGGCACTCAACTTGAGGCCTACAAAGGAAATGAGGCCCCCTCGGGGGCTGTATGGGGGGCTCTATCCAACCACTCCGGCGGCATACAGGGCGGCATCAGCAACGGCCAGCCCATCACCTTCCGCGTGGCCTTCAAGCCAGTGGCCACGCTCCTGCAGGCGCAGGAGAGCGTTGACATCCACGGCAATCCCGTCATCGTGCATCCGCGTGGCCGCCATGACCCGTGTGTGCTGCCGCGTGCCGTGCCCATCGTGGAGGCGATGGCTGCCATCACCATCCTCGATGCCTACTTGCTGCAGCAGGCCGCCCACCTAAAACTTTAAACCTTCAACTATCAACTATCAACTAAATAAATGAAGCATCCTCTTCGCAGTGCCGTCTGCACTGAAGGCCGCCGCATGGCAGGTGCCCGCGCCCTGTGGGTCGCCAACGGCATGAAACGCGAGCAGTTCGGCAAACCCATCATCGCCATCGTCAACTCATTCACCCAGTTTGTGCCGGGCCACACACATCTCCACGAGATCGGTCAGATTGTGAAGGCCGAGATCGAGGCGCTGGGCTGCTATGCCGCTGAGTTCAACACCATCGCCGTGGACGACGGCATCGCCATGGGCCACGACGGCATGCTCTATTCGCTGCCCTCACGCGACATCATCGCCGACAGCGTGGAGTACATGGTCAACGCGCACAAGGCCGACGCGATGGTGTGCATCTCCAACTGCGACAAGGTCACGCCCGGCATGCTCATGGCTGCCATGCGCCTGAACATCCCTGCCGTCTTCGTCAGCGGCGGCCCCATGGAAGCCGGTAAGGTCAACGGCGAGAATGCCGACCTCATCACGGCCATGATCAAGGGTGGCGACCCCACCGTCAGCGACGAGGAACTGGAAGTCATCGAGCACAGCGCCTGCCCCGGCTGCGGCGCCTGCTCCGGCATGTTCACGGCCAACAGCATGAACTCGCTCACTGAGGCCCTGGGCTTCTCGCTGCCCGGCAACGGCAGCATCCTGGCTACCCATGTGAATCGCGTGCAGCTCTTCCGCCAGGCTGCCAGGCTGATTGTCAAGAATGCTCTGGCCTACTACGAGGACGGCGATGACAGCGTGCTGCCGCGCTCTATCGCCACGCGTGCCGCCTTCCTCAACGCCATGACCCTCGACATCGCCATGGGCGCCAGCACCAACACCGTGCTGCACCTGTTGGCTGTGGCCCAGGAGGGCGATGTGGATTTCAAGATGAGCGATATCGACGCCCTCTCGCGCAAGGTGCCGTTCCTCTGCAAACTCGCTCCCAACTGGCAGAAGTACTCCATCCAGGAGGAGAATCGCGCCGGCGGCATCCTAGGCATCCTCGGCGAACTGGCCAAGGGCGACCTCCTGGACCTCAGCTGCAAGCGCGTCAACGGCGCCACCCTCGGCGAAGACATTGTCAAGTACAGTATTGTCGGTTTGGAGCTCAAAGACGGAAAAGTCGTCAATCCTCAATCCCCCGGCAATCAATCGTCCATCGTCCCCCTTGGGGGACCACAGGGGGCCTGTCAAATCTCCGATGGCGCTATGTCGCCGTGGGATATCTACAGCTGCGCGCCTGCAGGCAAGTTCTCCACTCGCATGGGCTCGCAGGACACGCACTACGAGACCCTCGACACCGACCGCGCCAATGGCTGCATCCGCGACATCGAACACGCCTACACGAAGGACGGCGGCATGGCCGTGCTCTTCGGCAACATCGCGCAGGACGGCTGCGTCGTGAAGACCGCCGGCGTAGCTCCCGAGCTGTGGCACTTCGAAGGTCCTGCCGTCGTCTTCGACTCTCAGGAGGACGCCTGCGAGGGCATCCTCGGCGGCAAAGTGAAGAAGGGCGACTGCGTCGTCATCACCCACGAAGGCCCCAAGGGCGGCCCCGGTATGCAGGAGATGCTGTATCCCACCTCCTATATCAAGAGTATGCACATGGGTAAGGAGTGCGCCCTCATCACCGACGGCCGCTTCTCCGGCGGCACCAGCGGCCTCTCCATCGGACATGTCTCGCCCGAGGCAGCCAGCGGCGGCAATATCGGTAAGATCGTGGACGGCGACATCATCGTCATCGACATCCCCAGCCGCAGCATCAACGTCAAGCTCACCGACGAGGAGCTCGCTGCCCGTCCGCAGCGCCCCCTGCAGCGCCACCGCGTGGTCAGCAAATCCCTCCGCGCCTACGCTCAGAGCGTGGCCAGTGCCGACAAAGGCGGCGTAAGAATCATTGAGGATTAAGGATTGAAAGATAAGCCAGTGCCCCGCCACTCCTTCGAGCACCGGGGCGCTTCATTTTCAATTCTCAATGTCAACAGTTAGCCCTTCACTTAGCTATTAAGCAATTAACCTCTTGAACTTTTGAACTTTTGGAGCAGCGAACGCCATAAGAGCTTGCTCTTGAATGGCTGAGTCGCGACAAAAGTCAGCGGAGCTAACTTTTGAACTTTTGATCAAGAACTCACGCTCTTCTTAAAACTGTATTCTGTATTCTGTATCACATAGCCCCGATTGACCCATGTGCGGATCATCTTCTGACACTTGTGGGCCTCGTTGCTCATGTCCTGCTGCTGGCGCACGCGCTTGGCATCGTCGAGTGTGAACTCGTCGGGCAGCAGCTCCAGCAGATTACGTGGCCCTCGCGTGCCGATGCGCGCACCGTCGCCGCTGCTGGCCTTGGCGATGTCGGCACCGAAGAACTGCATCTTACACCACAAGTCGTAGTTCAAGCTCCAGCGCACGAAGTCCTCGATGCTCTTCTCCCACTTCTGACCGTTGGCCACGTAGAGCACGCAAGCCTTCAGCCACGCTATCACGCACGCCCTGTGTGACAGATTCCAATACACCTCGTCCTGGCTCAGTCGTGCGAACTCGGCACACTCCGCCTGCAGCTTCTTGGCCAGTCGGAACGCCTGCGGGCAGTCTATCAGCCCTCGTGCGCCACAGAGGTTGTCGATGTAGGGTTTCAGGGCCTCGTCGAAGGCGCTGTCATACTGCCCGTAGATGGGCTGCTCGGCGCCGATTTCCTCTTCAGGGATGGTGCAGAAGTTGATGCGCGAGATGGGGCCGTCCGTCAGCACATTGCGGAAAAAGCGGCGCCCTTTCAGGATCGTCGTGCAGGCGTTCCAGTTGAAGCGGCACTGCGGCCTTGCGGTCACCGACTGCGTGCCCACACGCGTCTGTCCGTACTCGGCACCCGGGTCGAAGGCCAGGCACATCAGCTGGAAATGCTGCTTGCCCGTCTGCCCCTTCAGCTGCTCGAACAGATCCAGCTCGTTGAGCTTCACATACACGAAGTGTCCCTCGGCCTCTTCCATGCGCGTCACCAGCGCAGGCTTCGTCATGTCGGCATCGATGACCTGTATCACCAGCCCCTCCGGTCGCACCTGCTTGTCCTTGTTGGCCCCCTTCCGCTGGCAGTCCTTTTTCCACTCCGCCTCGCGCCGTTCGTTCTCCTCGTCGCGCCGCTCGATGTCGGCCATGATGTGTCGGATGGGGTCGTCGATGCAACCCTTGCCGGCACCCGTGCCCGCCATCAGACAGTTCATCAGCGTGGCCTCGTGCTCCACATTGTCCGTGTAGCAGAAGCGCACATTGCACAGGTGTGTCGCCAGCGACGGGAACACGGCATGCGCCACAGCCGCCTTGTAGATGTCGGGCGTCTTCGACGTCAGCAGCTGCACCAACTTCGGCAGCTTCGCCGGCATCTGTGGGGGCGTTGGCGTTTCCACATTGCCCTGCTGTGAGGCGTTGCTGGCGTTCAGGCGCTGGCTCTGGGTGAACAGCTGCTCCTGGTACTTCAGCAACCGCTGGTTCGGATTCGTATAGTTCGCGTAGAAGTCGTTCACCAGCTGCTGGATGTTTGCGTCCGCCCAGTGCTCCGGCATCCGTTCGCGCAACCATCCGTTCACCTCCGCCTTCGTCAGCAGTTGCGTGGCTCCGCACAGGAAGATCTTCACCGTCGTATGCCGTCCGCCTTCGTCGAGGAAGTTACTTTCTGTCAGCTCCTTCTCCTTCATCACTCCATTGGCGATAAACCTCACGCGCTCGTCCGGGCTGACAGCTTCAGGGGGCTGAAGCCCCTTCCCTGACCCCTCCCCTGTTAGGGAGGGGGACTCGCTAAGCTCGGGGGCTGGCGCGTTGCTTCCTTTGTGTTGGGATTGCGCTATGTCCTCCCACGGACGATAGTGCTTATCCGCCTTCTTAGCCCCTGGCGGCACCTCCTCCTGCCCATACATCTCGCGCAGGGTCAGCTCGGCCATCTCCTGTTTGCTCTGCTCCGGGGTTAGGGGTTCCTCGAAGATAGCGTCGTCGAGGTAGTAGATGTCATCGCTGGTGGTAGCGAGCACGATGCGCTCCAGATTGGCATTGTTCGTGTCCATCTCAGCGTGCAACAGCGTAGCCACCCGCACCTGACACTCTAAGATTGTGCGGCCAGGCTGGCGGCGGCACACCAAGTGCAGACCTCCGCTCACGGAGCGGCTGAGTTCCAGCAGCCCCAGCTCCTCTTTCATGCCGAGGATCTTCTCTTTCAGGGCCTCCACATCAGCCCCTTCGTAGAGGTCGATATCGTGGAAGAACGTGCTGGCGGGGTGCGAGGCATCCTTTACCTTGCCGTCCGGCATCAGGTCGTTGAAGGCGAACTTCTCCAATCGGAACTTCTCGCGCCTCACGCTACCGTCGTCGGCACCCTCGCCCATCAGCAGCTGTACCTTGGCCACCTGACGGCGGTTCTGTTCCGTGTCATGCAGCGCGATGTATTCCTCTCTATTGTGGACAGGGCGGGCAGCCATGTGCCGCTGCCCTTGCCCGTCTTTTTCTGTGTAAAAAATGTGATTTACCATCTGACTTAGATTTTTCTTAAACGTTAAACGCTATCTTTTTGATACTTCTCAGCAAACGGCTGATTTGCCAGTTCTCGCACACCTCGCTGCTCATCACCAGTTTATCATGTAGCGCGCAGTAGCGAAGTGTGGTGCGCGTCAGCTTTTTGAAGGCGCACGACGCGCAACACCGTTTGATTCTTACGTTTTCATCCATTATAATTTTTCTCTTTTCACTCTTTCACTTTTCACTTCTAACGGCCTCCGCCAGCATGTGTACCGCCAGATGATCCATCGCTATGCACAAGTCGCGCTCCATGGCCTCCTCCACCAGGTCGAAGGGTATGCCCTTCTTCACACTGCTGAACACCTTATAGCGCTTGGCGCTCTCCTTCAGCCAGCCGCTCTCCGTCTGGCAGATGGTGATGTCCTTCCGCCTGTTCTTCGCTACGCGGTTGTAAGGCATGAACACAATCCTCTTATGTCCGTCCTCAGTTGTTTCCAGAGCCAAACGGCCCTCTACGATGCGCCCTTTATTCAGGGTCTTCACGATTCCTCTTTCGTTTTTGATTTCAATCTTTTTCATAATTCTGTAGTTTTTAGCGAGAAGAAGCTTTAGATTTTGGCGCCAACACCTTGAACTCTTGAACTTTTGGAGCAGCGAACGCCATAAGAGCTTGCTCTTGAATGGCTGAGTCGCGACAAAAGTCAACGAAGTTAACTTCTTGAACTCTTGATGCTCATATGAATCTCCTCACTTCAACTCAGAATTGTTTGCTTGATTTTTTGGGGGGTCGTCACTTCGTTGAGCGCAGCGACCATTTCAATTTTCAATGTTTCAATGTTTCTTAAATCATTGGTTTTGTCAGGTTATACACGCGGATGTTCTGAATCTTCTTGCCCTGCCATTCCGAGAGGCTGAAGCCCACTTGGAATTCGCACGTCTCGCGAGCCTGGCATGTCTGCTGGAGGCTCGTCAGGAACTCCGGGTTCCCGTAGCTCATCTCGCCGATTAGTTCATCCTGGCGTTCTTGCCCGTCTTTCGACAGGTAAGGGATTGCCACTGTCAGTTTCACACTCTGGCGCTGTTCGCCATCCTTGTTGGTCCAGCTCCTAGTCTGTCCAACCTCTTTAATAAAACCTTTTAATATCATATACCTTTGCATCCCCGCTACCCGAGTGCCAACGTGACAACTCTTTGTCGGGTTTGCGAGTGCAAAGGTCGGAAAAAGCACAAAAAAATACCCGTTACGTAGTGGGTACGCGTAACGGGTACGATAGAGGCCAACTCCGTGTTAGCCAATAAAATAGATAAAGAGGATTTATTTCAGCACGTTCCTCATCTTCGTCTGGAAGTCTAAGGACTTCTGTTGATTCAGAGCCTCATTGTATTTCTGTCGCAGCGTGTCCTTGTTGCGATGCCATAAACTGCCGAACACCTTCCAGACGTGTTCTATGTTCAGCCGTTTGGACAGGAACATAGCCAATAGCGCCGCCTCCGTGGAGGACACCAGCGGCTGCCACCCCCAGTCCATCCAGCCTGCTTTCACGGCTTTCGCCAACAACGCCTCAGCCAGCTCTGTGCACAGACACTCCGGCAGTTGGTCCTTCTCCGCCCCAGTCTCACTCACTTCGTCAGTGCTGAGTTCCTCCACGTTCACCTCTTCCACCTTGTCGCCAGCAGTGTTCTCCGCTTCCTTCTCCGCATTCCCGACATGCTGGTGCACCGTGCTCCCCGGCATCGCGAAGATGGCTCCGCTGATGGGGCCCGTAAATACCTGACAGTTTTCGTTAGTCTGATAAATGGTAGCGTGCTCAAATTCTAATTTCTGCTCGTTTTTACTCATTACCTTGTCCTCCTGCATTAAAATCAGACTCTGTTACATTTCCCGTGAACACCTGACTATTGATATTCTTCTGAATAAATTTCTTTGTGACCTGTTTCACGACAGGCTTGGGCTTGCCCTGCAGCCACTCATCCAATTCTTTATCCGCATCCGAGCGACCTAAGGCATCCATCAATTTTCGTATCTCCTCCACCGTCTTCTTGTCTCGTTTCAAGTTGTGCTTCACTTTCTTCAGGAAGCGCTGCACGAAATCATCCTCTTTAGGGATAGCCTTCAGTTCCTCAATCGTCTTATCCTTCATCACCAGCTGTCCATTCAATTCTTCTATCTCCCGTTTCAACTCATCCACCTCGTCTTGGTAGGACGTGAGCTCCCACCAGCCATCGGGCATGTTGGGTACTCGTTGGAACAAGGTAGAGTTGGTATATATCTCACGGCGAACATTATTTTTGACATCTTTGGCTTGGGTGTTGTGGCCAATCAAGTGAGCAGCCACTAAACATATATACTTCATCTGAGCCCTACCGCCCAGTATCTCCAGCGCCTTTCGGGCTGCCTCTTTCTGTGTGTTTTTATCTTTTTTGACCATACCGGCTGCAAAGGTATGAAAAAAGCGGATCACCGCATGATCCGTGGATCTGCGACGATCATCTTTTGATCTTATTTAACTATTCCAACACAAATAGGATCGAGCATTATCGCTCTTGTGATGTCGTGATTTCATCAACCTAAAATCCGCAACTATCATCCAATACACGATTAAGGGTAGATTTATGAGTCGTTAGTAGCAGCTTTCAGTAAAAAGCAACAGCACAACATCAATA
>ONCQ01000056.1 GCA_900316355.1 uncultured Prevotellaceae bacterium
CCGGCTACAACGTTGCCACCAGCCCTGCACAGCAGCAGTGGGTAGGCACGTGGGCCACGGCCCCTTGACTCCTGCGACATCGTAAGCTCGACAGCGCGCTACCTCTCCTTCGACGGCCAGCGCAGCGTCACCATCCCCCCGATTTTTAGTTTTCAATATTCTTCTTCCTAAGCTACTTATTTCCCTCATTCAGCGTTTTTTTCTCTTTTCATTTTTCATTTCTCACTTAAAGTTGTATCTTTGCACTCAGAAATCAATCATAAACTTACCTATGAAACATTATTCATGGATGGCAGTCTCGGCTTTGTTGCTGGGATTCACGATGTTAAACCTGTCCTCATGCAGCAAGGATGAGGAGAACGGGACTGCTGCCCCGACAGAGACAGAGAAAGGCGGGAAAGACGACGATCAGCCCGTGGTAGTGCCCGATGTCGTGGTCACTGTGGATGACAGCGGCCAGGCCGATGGCGGTCACAACTTCCAAAGAATCGACGACACCAGCTTCTATATCGATGATATCAAGTACACCGCCGAGCAGGGCGACTTAGTGGTGTCCGGCTACGACAAAGCCTTCTTCAAGGGTGCTGCCGTCATCATCTCGACCTTGAAGTATCAGGGCCGCACGATGGATGTGACGAGCATCAAAGATGAAGCTTTCAGGAACTGCACAGTGATGACTTTATGCGTTATTGGAAATAAAGTGACGAACATTGGAAGTCTGGCGTTCGCTGTTTGCAGCGGCCTGACCTCTGTGACCATTCCCAGCGGCGTGACGAGCATTGGAGATCAAGCGTTCGCTGGTTGCAGCGGCCTGACCTCTGTGACCATTCCCAGCAGCGTGACGAGCATAGGATATCAAGCGTTCTATGGTTGCAGCAGCCTGACCTCCGTTCATATTACAGACCTTGCCGCATGGTGTAAGATTACTTTTGGTTACAATCCCCTCAACTATGCTCATCACCTCTATCTAAACAATGAAGAGATAACAAACCTCGTGATTCCAGAGAGTGTGACGAGCATTGGAAGCAGTGCGTTCTATCATTGCAGCGGCCTGACCTCCGTGACCATCCCGAATAGCGTGAAGAGCATTGGAGAGGATGCGTTCTCTTATTGCAGCGGCCTGACCTCCGTGACCATCGGCAACGGCGTGAAGAGCATTGGAAGCGAGGCGTTCTCTGATTGTACCGGCCTGACCTCCGTGACCATCCCCAACAGCGTGACGCGCATTGGAAGCTCTGCGTTCAATGGTTGCAGCGGCCTGACCTCCGTGACCATTCCCAACAGCGTGACGAGCATTGGAGGCTATGCGTTCAGGGGGTGCAGCGGCCTGACCTCCGTGACCATCCCGAACAGCGTGACGAGTATTGGAGAAGCTGTGTTCTCTGGTTGCAGCGGCCTGACCTCTGTAACCATTCCTAACAGCGTGACGAGTATTGGAGAGTATGCGTTCTCTGGTTGCAGCGGCCTGACCTCTGTGACCATTCCCAGCAGTGTGACGAGCATTGAAGCGGGTGCGTTCTCTCGTTGCAGCGGCCTGACCTCTGTGACCATTCCCAGCAGCGTGACGAGTATTGAAGAGGGGGCGTTCGCTGGTTGCAGCGGCCTGCGGCATGTATATTGCCACGCTGTGAATCCGCCTTCGAGAGACTACACAGTGTTTTACAATACCCCCATATCCTCTGCCACGCTCCATGTGCCAGCCGAGTCACTTGACGCATACAAGGCGACAAGTCCTTGGAGTGAGTTTGGCACCATTGTGGCGCTGTAAGGACAGATGGCGGGGCGGCCAATTTCGGATGTGCTTCATTATGAGGCACATCTTTTAGTGGGGTGTGGGGGGTGAAAGATGGATGAGGGATGATGGAAGAGGGAAGAGGGGGAAAGGAGTATTTTCTGTGTCTGAAATGTAACATTTTCGGTTTTTGCATATTATATTGGTGGAAAAAGTATTAACTTTGCCGACGAAAAAGTTATAAATGATATGACTATAGACGAGAAAACGATAAGAGCTGCGTTGCTGAAGGGTGAACGGGTGACGCTGGAGTGCAAGAAGGCGCAGAAGGATGTGCCGGTGGATGCTTGGAAGACCTATTCGGCGTTCGCCAACACATACGGCGGACTAATCCTGCTGGGCGTGCAGGAGGACTTGAAGGAGAAGGACATGGCTAAAAGGTTCACCGTCACTGGCGTTGATGATGCGGAGAAGGTTCGCAAGGACTTCTGGAACATCGTGAACAATCCGGAGAAGGTGAACGTGAACTTGTTGAGGGACGAGGATGTGGAAACCATCGAGCTGGACGGCCAGAAGGTGGTGGCAATCTATGTGCCACGGGCTGACTATAATACTCGTCCGGTCTTTATCAACAACAACCCGCTACGGGGCACGTTTATCCGTAACCACGAAGGGGACTACCACTGCCCAGAGGAGATGGTGACGATGATGATGCGCGATGCGAACCACGAGGGTAACGATCGTCTGTTCCTGAAGCACTACACGATGGACGACATTGACATCCCGACGCTGGAACGTTATCGTCAGCATTTCCACGCCAGGTATCCGGACCATCCGTTTAACAATCTCGACCATGCAGAGTTCCTGCGCCAGATGGGCGGTTTCACGCTGGATCGCGAGAGCGGAATGGAGTGTTTGAATATGGCGGGACTGCTGATGTTCGGCAAGGGACTGCCCATTCGCGACCGCTTCGACAACCTGCGGCTGGACTATATCGACAAGTCGCACTTGATAGGCGACCAGCGGTATAGCGACCGGCTGACCTACGACGGTATGTGGGAGAACAACTTGTTCAACTTCGTGACAACGGTGCTGCCGAAGCTGACACGGGAGCTGCCGCGCCCGTTTAAGATGGTGGGCGTGGAGCGCGACGATGACACTCCTCAGCACAAAGCTGTGCGCGAGGCGATGACGAACTGCATCATTCACGCCGACTTGATGTTGAATGGCGTGTTGAAGGTGGAAAAATACGACAATAAGTTCGTGTTCACGAATCCTGGCTTGCTGAGGCTGCCCGTAGAGCAGATTTATGCAGGTGAGGAAACGAGGGCCCGCAACCAGCGCATCCAGAATATGTTCCGCATGATTGGCTTTGGCGAGAACCTGGGTTCAGGCTTCCCGCTGATACTCAGCGCATGGAATGAGAAGCACTGGCTGAGACCGGAGCTCATCGAGCAGCGCGAGTTGATGCAGGTGAAGCTGGTGTTAACGATAGAGACTAAGGATGTCGTAAAAGATGTCGTAAAAGAAGTGCCAGATTTCGTAAAAGATTTCGTAAAAGATTTCGTAAAAGGAATTCCTGAAGAGGTGCAAAGGCAATTGTCTGATAGACAGATAGAAATATTGGCACTGATAGCTATTGATTCTACAATCTCAGCAAAAGCCATTTCGGAAAAGATTTCGGAAAAGGCGTCGGAAAAGGACTCAATAACAGACAGGACAATTCAAAATGACATTGCAAAGCTGAAAAAGCTGGGAATCCTTTCTCGCACAGGTGGTCGCAAGAATGGCGAATGGGTTATCTTAATCGGAAAAGAAGAATGAATAAAGCATCACTCATAGCTATTAACCGCCTAAGAATAGGAACGGATGGGCATGGAATCACCACTTTGGTAGCATTCCATGGTTGTCCATTGCATTGTCGTTATTGCCTCAACCCTGAATGTTTAGAGCCTAATGCCAAAGTCCAATAAATTTTGAGGAATCACGGGACGGTTCTCTGATCCACTATGATCAATGAAAGCGACAGAGAAACAAACAATAGAACCACCGACGAAAACTTTATAAAGCTATGCCATGCGACGGTTAAAGATTATTTTTAGAAACCGACATACCAATGTGGACGTGGAGGCGCTGCGTTGCTTCAGCGACAGCCGTTGGCCCGAGGAAATGGGGAGGACACATGGTGTGGAGCATTGGGACAGGGTAGCTAGGTTCGGGCAGCTACTGTATCAGGAGGGTGCGGATTTGGATGTCATCCTTGCCTTTGCCTATCTCCATGACTCAGAGCGGATGAATAATGGTCACGACATCAATCATGGCAAACGCGCATCACGTCTGATAGATACGATTCGTCACACGAAACTGCAGGATATGACCGATGAGCAGATTGCTAAGCTGAAGAAGGCCTGCGAGCTACACACCATAGATCATAGGACTGGCGATCTGACCATCGACATCTGTTTCGATGCAGACCGCATGGATTTGCCTCGCGTAGGAATTACACCTTTACCTCAACGTATGGCTACGCCGCAAGGCGCTGAATTAGTTGCAAATCCACATTATGAGGACTTCTATCGGAAGATTGTAAGAGAAACAAACAATAGAACCCACCAACGAAAACGTTATAATGATATGAATATAGACGAGAAAACATCAAAGACGGGTTTGACGGCAACGTCAGGCACAATAATGGCAAATGATACCGAATATGTGAGACGTGTCTCACTAATTTAGACAACATGAATTTGCTCAACGTACGATTCCTCAAAAATCCAAACAGTGTCTGGACAATTGACATGAAGCCCGATATCAGCTCTATCTGCCTAATCGTGAAGATTTGCAATCAGAGTTAGACAAGTTGTTGGAGAACAAAAAGTAGTTGTAAAAGAATGGAATCAAACGCAACAAAGTATTCAAAATGAATAAGAATGTTAATCCATATTTTGATTGGAATAGTCTTTCACTTTGGGGAAAGATTGTTATAGTAGTGATGCTACCAATCTTTGCAATTGTTGCGGGGCTAGAAATGATGATAGCAAAAATTACTGGCTTGACATACAATGAAGTAAACATTATCGTTTACTATGTTCTAATACCTCTCTCATGGGCAATAATGATAGACTATCTGACGAAACTGCCTTTTCTTTCCCCTATGTTCGTCTTGGCTTGGATTGTCTTCCTATGGAAAGATCATATGAAATTTCGCGAACGCTCAGACTGGGCATTTATGAAGTCTGTAGATTTCCTATTATGGTTCAAAAAGATTGGCTGGAACTATGTTGTCAGTTCTGTCATTATATGTGTAGTCATACCCGTTTTTGTTTACATAGAACTAATTTATGCCATTATCAACTTAAATTAAGGAAGCAATATGAAGAAAATTATCTATGTGGTTATCTTGATGGCATTAACATCATGCAATCAAAATAAGTCCAATAAGTCCATCGCAGATAACGCCACTGGCGACTCTATCATGGAAGAATCATATCAAACAGACAATGATACGATTGAGCCATTTCAGACTCAGGCAGAGATAAACGAGGCTTGTTACAACGAATATGTTGCAAACGAAGACTCTGTTGAGAAAGAATTCCAGAGGTTATTGAAAGCTTTACCTCAGTATCGAAAAGAGTTCCTAAAAGAGAAGGTTGTCTGGGAAAAGTACCAGAAAGCGGTTCATGAGGTGTCAAAATGTGAAGATCATGGTAGTTCTACACCTATGTATGTTAGTGCAGTCCTCTCTCAGGGAACGCAAATCCGAGGTGTACCACAGCACTACTTGTACCTTCACACACAAGGGAAAGAAATCCCCTACAGCAAGACAACATTTACTCCAACAATGATAGCGGATGCTTATTCTGCATACATAGTGGCTGTAGGTGAAGACGAGTATATTGAACAGAAAACAGAATACCAAGAATCTTTACGTAAGGAACAAAGATGCTGGGATGATTTGTTGGAATGCAGAAAGAAGACTTCACTGTTATTGACCGGTGACATAAAGAAAGTGTATGACAGAAGTACCAATCAAATGATTAGAACGAAACTATACCAACTAAAGAACCAGAATCAAGACCTTGGAATGATAAGTGGAGAAGTCATGAAATGTGCATTGCCTGAAGATTGCTCCGATAAAGTTCTTCTTGAATACCCTGGATTCGACAAAATCTGGGCAAAACATTGCAAGGATTTAGATTGGTACCCGACATTTGAGTAAATCATAACTGCACGTTTTCCCCTACTGCCGCCTGTACTGCGATGTCGAGCGTCTCATCAACGACCCGCTAGAGCGTGAAGGCCTCGGCATTTCGTATGCCCGTTGGATGGATACCGCACAGGGGCGTGTATGCCGTTCCTTCAGCACACTACTCACAGCCTTCAAGCTGTATGCCGACTTCCACACCGCCGTTTCCCTGAAACTCTTGGAAGCTGGCGGAGATACGCTACTCATCGACTGCCACAGCTTCTCCGCCCAACCCAATCTCCTCAACGCCGAGCCCTCAGAGATTGACATCTGTATCGGCTATAACGACGATGACAGCTGTCCGCCCCGTACTACTATCGACACCATCGCCCATCACTTTGCATCTAGCGGCTACAAGATTGGCATCAATGTTCCCTTCTCCAATGCCAAGACTTTCGCCGTTCCAGCTCCCTACCACTCCGTCATGATTGAAGTCAATAAACGTCTCTATATGAACGAACAAACGCTGCAGAAGTCCGCTGAATTCGAACGACTCCAGCAGGATATACAATCGCTGTATGACGGATTGGCAAAGCGAGAATCTTGATGTCTCATATTATTTATACTACACAACGCTGGATGGCTTTTTCTGTTCTTTTCGCGATTTCCCGCGCTTTTCTTGCAGTGGATTCAAAACTAATCGCTAACTTTGCGACCAGAACCCTAAAGAATTTGGAGAATGGCAAAGATAATAGTCCAAAATACAGAGATAACGGTTTTGTCACATGATGATAAAGACTGACAATGATGAGAAGTAAGTTCTTCCTTTTCTTCCTGCTGCTGGCTTCATTGACCATGCAGGCTAAGGATGTCGCCTTCGGACGGGGACGCCTTCAGGTGACGAAGATTGCGCGCAACGCCGTTCGTATTCGCTACACCGAGGGCACGGCCACCAGCACGCTCCCTGACTGGGTCTATGTCAAAACCGACGAAGTCATCAGTGCGGACATCAATGTGAAAGTCAACCGCAAACAAGGCACCGTCGTGGTTCGCGATCGTGCCGGCAAGGCCGTCTTCACGGCCACTGCCCACCAGCTGTCGCCCTCCCTGGTAGCCGGCGAGTCCACCCAAAAGGCTTCGCTGACATTCCTGTCGCCCACAGACGAATGCCTGTTCGGTCTGGGACAGTTCCAGGATGGCTATGCCAACGTGCGCGGCCTCACGCGGCGGCTGACACAAGTGAACACCCAGATATCCATCCCCATGGTCATTTCCAGCAAAGGCTATGGTGTACTGTGGAACAACTACGGCCTCACGGACTTCAACCCCTGCGAGCTGTCGGTTCGCATGGAGAAGACACTGATGCCGGGCAAGAAAGAGGTGGTCAACGTCACCTCCACGGAAGGCGGTAAGCAGGAGGAGCGCACCAGCAACACCTTCTCTGCCACGCTGGAGATTGCCGAGGAGGGCGACTATGCCCTGATGCTCGATGTCGGACAGCAGATGGCACGCCGCCACAACCTGGTCATCGACAACCAGACGGTCATCGACATGCAGAACCTGTGGCTGCCCCCTACAGCCTCTGCCATCGTACACCTGACCGCCGGTGCCCACACCCTCAAAGCACAGCTGACCAATAACGACCGTCCCGTCGTCCTCTTCCGCAAGGTGAGCGACACCACCACCTTCCAATCCCCCGTCGCCGATGCCGTGGACTACACCGTCTTCGTGGGCACTCCCGATGAGATCATCGCAGGCTATCGCGAGGTGACGGGTGCCGTACCGCCGATTCCCACCTGGGCCCTTGGCTACATCCACTGCCGCGAGCGCTTCCACTCGTCCGACGAGATTCTCCGTACCGCCCGCCGCTTCCGCGACGAGCACCTGCCTGCCGACGTCTTTGTGCAGGACTGGCAGTACTGGGGACGCTACGGCTGGAACGCCATGCGCTTCGACGAGCGCTTCTACCCCGACCCCAAGGAACTGACCGACAGCCTGCACGCCATGGGCTACCGGCTCATGCTCTCCGTGTGGTCGAAAATCGATAAGAACAGCGATGTCGGCCGCGAGATGTCGGAGCAAGGCTACTACATCCCCGGCACCGACTGGATAGACTTCTTCCGTCCTGAAGCGGCCGCAGCCTACTGGCAGCATTTCCGCCAGCGCCTCGTGCCCCTGGGCATCGATGCCTGGTGGCAGGATGCCACAGAGCCTGAGAACGACGACCTGGTGGGGCGCCGTGTCGGCGGCGGACAGTGGGCTGGCGAGCGCGTGCGCAATGTCTATCCGCTCATGGTCTGCAAAACCGTCTATGAAGGACTCCGCGAACAGGGCTCCACGCCCTTCATCCTCACCCGTTGCGGCTTCCCTGGCATCCAGCGCTATGGCGCCGCGCTCTGGTCGGGCGACGTGGGCAACGACTGGGAGACCTTCAGCCGTCAGATCGTTGCCGGCCTCGGCCTGCAGGCTGCGGGCATCCCCTGGTGGACGTATGATGCCGGCGGCTTCTTCCGTCCGCAGGATCAATACACCAATCAGGCCTACATCGAACGTATGCTGCGCTGGATAGAGACCTCCGTGTTCCTGCCGCTGATGCGCGTTCACGGTTACATGAGCGACACCGAGCCCTGGCGCTACGGCGAGCAAGCCCAGAACATCATCGCCGACTGCCTGCGCGAGCGCTACCTCCTGAAGCCCTACATCGACTCCTGCGCACTGGCCGTCAGCCAGCATGGCTCCACGCTGATGCGGCCCCTCGTCTTCGACTTTGCCGACGACCCCGAGGCGCTGCAGCAGAAGTATGAATATATGTTCGGCCCTGCACTCCTCGTGAGCCCCGTCACAGAACCCGGCGTCACCGAATGGCGCACCTACCTGCCTCGCCATCAAGGCGGCTGGTATGACTTCCGCACAGGACAGCACTACGACGGCGGCCAGTACGTCACCACGCCTGTCACCCTGGCCCGCATCCCCGTCTTCCGGCGTGCCGGCTACAACGTTGCCACCAGCCCTGCACAGCAGCAGTGGGTAGGCACGTGGGCCACGGCCCCTTGACTCCTGCGACATCGTAAGCTCGACAGCGCGCGCTCTTCTCAGACCCCCTGCCCTATCCCCTCAAGCCGCTGCAGCGCCTGTCCATCACCATCGAATACGGCAGCACGCCCGTCTGGCCTTCCGCTGTAACAGATTCAACGTTTTTCAGGGTTAGACAATCTGCAGATGCGCTTCTTTTTCCAGGGGGGTGATGATTTTCAGCCGCTTTTTTGTGCGCGTAAAGAAATAATCGTTATCTTTGTCGCCGAAAATCATTTACCACATGGCAAAGAAGAAAAAGAATACAGAAGAGGAGCCCAAAGTGGTCGTAAATAGTGACCAGCTAACGGTCTATTCGCAGCTTGAAGTCGCAAATTGCGATATCAAAAAAATAGATATAGAGAGTCTTATCCACACAATCCGTGGTCAAAAAGTGATGCTCGACTCTGACTTAGCGATGCTGTATGGCGTAGAGACACGTGCTTTAAATCAGGCGGTAAAACGTAATTTAAGACGCTTCCCTTATGATTTTATGTTCCAGCTTACAAAAGAAGAATGGAATGCTTTAAGATCGCAATTTGTGACCTTAGAAGATTTGAAGTCACAAAATGTGATATCAAATTTTGTTGATGAAGAGGCTAATGAGAGTTTAACATCACAAAATGTGATTTTAAAGAACGGGCGTGGACAGCATCGAAAATTTATGCCTTACGTTTTTACTCGCAACGGTATAGGAATGCTCAGCAGCGTATTGAGGTCTGAAACGGCAGCAGATGTGAATATCCGTATCATGCGTGCATTCACGGCTATACCCGAAATCGTGAATAATAATGTACTGATGATGCAGCGTATCCTTAACATTGAGCAGCATCAGATGGAAACGGATGAGAAAGTAACCCAGATTATTACCACTATCGAGGAACGTATTCCCAAACAGCTGCCTGAACAGGTGTTTGCTACAGGTTGCGTATGGGATGCGTGGACGTATGTGTCGGATTTGGTGAGGAGCGCGAAGAAGCGGATTGTGCTGATAGACAATTTCGTGGATGACCGTGTGTTGTCGCTGTTGGACAAGCGTGCAGAGGGCGTATCGGCCACCATCCATACCCGCTACAGCGAGCAATTCCTGACCGACCTGAAGAAGCATAACGCACAATACCCAGCCATCGAATTCATTCAATTGCCGCACCGCAACCACGACCGCTTCCTCATCATCGACGACAAGGTGTATTTCATGGGAGCCAGCCTAAAGGATATGGGAGCAGGCCTGTGTGCGGTGAAGGAAATGCTGGTGGCGCCGGAGGTGATATTGGGGTTGGTGAAGTAGAATAACTGCTGTATGTTTTTTCAGATTGTTAGACAGATTTGCTTACAGCTCCTAAGGTGAGAACCCCAATCTGCATCCTACCCGGTGAACAAAGAAAAATGAGGGCGTAAGTGCGGGAAAATGTCAGTTCTAAAACACCGAATCGTAAATTATTCTTATCTTTGCACTCAGAAATCAATCATAAACTTACCTATGAAACATTATTCATGGATGGCAGTCTCGGCTTTGTTGCTGGGCTTCATGATGTTCAACCTTACCTCATGCAGCAAGGATGACGAGAACGGGGGTACAACCCCGACAGAGAAAGAGCAGGGCGGGAAAGATGATGATAAGCCCGTGGCAACCTCCGATGTCGTGGTCACTGTGGATGACAGCGGCCAGGCCGATGGCGGGCATCGCTTTGTCAAGATTGATGATACGAACTTCTATATTGATGACATCAAATATACTGCGACTAAAGGAAATTTGTCCGTTACTGGTTATAACGATGCATTCTTCACTGGTGAGGCGAGAATTATCTCAACGTTAAAATATGATGGACGCACACTGAACGTAGTGAGCATAAGCGAAGGAGCCTTCTCCAATTGTGAACCATTGACTTCGATATACATTCCCAATACAATTAAAGATATTGGGACTGGTGCTTTTATCAATTGTCCAAACTTGACAAAAGCAGAATTTGCAAGTATCGTAGATCTTTGTCAGATATCTTTCTCTAAACGTTCTAATCCCTTATCCATAGCTCATCATCTTTATGTCAACGGCGAAGAGGTAAGAAATCTAAATATCCCTAACGAAATAACATCCATTAAACCATATACATTCATCGGTGCAAGTTACATAACATCTATCACTTTTCACGACAAAGTGAAAAATATTGGTGAGTATGCTTTCCAAGACTGTTATGGCATTACATCTTTAGCTCTTCCTGAAGGTTTGGAGTCTTTGGGAGTATATGCTTTTTTGAGTTGCAAGGGCCTTAAGACCATTAATATCCCTCGGAGTTTAGCAACAATTGGAAGGGGAGCATTCTCTAGTTGCGTTAGTATCTCTTCTATACACATAAAAGACTTACCAACTTGGATTAATAATCTTAATGATATTGAGGATGTGTTATCGGGAGCGACCTATCGGCTCTATCTTAATGGAGACGAGGTGAAAGTGATTACAATTCCTGATGGATATGATTATATCAGAGATAATGCATTTTTCAGGCTGCCAAAGTATAGAAGAACTCATTCTTCCGTCTTCTGTCGTTCGCCTTGGAATTTCTTCTTTTGAAGGTTGTTGCGGGCTACGTTCTATCAATTTATCCGCCGTAAAATATATTGATAATTCTGCATTCAAGGGTTGTAGCGGGTTAACATCAGTGGTTATCCCTCCATCACTCTTAGGGATAGGTAGTGCTGTTTTTAGGAATTGTGAGAATTTAAAATCTGTAACCATTAACAATAATGAAATATCTTCAAAAGATACGAATTATAGCTATCCTATGAAATCACGATTAGAAGAAATATTTGGTCCTCAAGTCCAAGAGTATAAATGGGGAGATGACGTGATAGTAATAGGTCGCTACACATGTTATGGCTTAACAGAACTCAAGTCAATAATATTAGGGAATAATCTTAAGAAGATAGGTAATGGAGCCTTTTACATATGTGAAGGTATCTCCTCCATCAATATTCCGAGTAATGTAGAATCAATTCAAGATTATGCTTTTACTTGCTGTATTTAGAGACCTCTAAACAACCACAAACAATGAAAAACACATAGAGTTAAACCTTTGTATTTCAACCACTTTTAGATTTTAACACTTCGGACTTACTTTTTGGTAGTTCTCAAAAATCCGCTTACCTTTGCAACGCATTTCTACCGCGGAGAATTTTGAGGGCTTTTATTTTGCCATCTCGTGGACATGGTTGACAAAGGTTTACAAGATTGGACAACGGTTGACAGATTAACGAGAGGGAAAAGAGCAAGGAAGTGACCTCATTTGAAAGACGCAACATCGTGGAATGAGTTGACAAGGATTGTCAATGATTGACGAAAGTTCACTCCGTGGCGGTTTGCACGAAACTGATTGTAAAACCACATAAAAAGGAGTCAAATGAGAAAGACAAGAAAATGCGCCTTCTGCGGAAAGGAGTTCACTTGTAATAGTGGTTCGCAGAGGTATTGCTCAGAACATTGTGCCGAGGTGGCAAAGGCTCAGCGCAAGAAGAGACAACAGGACTTTTTGAAGGCTGTCCAGCCTGTTATAGACATCGCCAGCCAGGAGTATCTTTCGTTCTCCAAGGCTGCCATCCTCATGGGATGCTCCCGTCAGTACGTTTACAAGTTGGTAAACGAGGGTAAACTTCCTGCATCACGAATCAGCAGCCGTATGGCTTTCATCCGCAAGGCTGACATCGAGAAGATGCTTGCAGGCAATCCTTATCATAGAGTATTGCCCGGCACTCCAACAAATAAGCCGTACAAAACTTCTTCTTCCCTTTCGTCGAGGAAAAATAAGAACCACATACCAGAATATGATATGCGGTCATCAGAACCACTTGAATACATCTCTGGTGAGGATGTTATGGCTATCTACAAAGTGAAGCGTTCATGGCTCTACACTTCTGCCAAGAATAACCAAGTACCCATTTGCAAGATTGCAGGTAAGAACTACTATAGCCGCAAGCACATGGATGTGCTCTTCGGAGTTACTGCCGAGATTGAAGCCTTGACAGAATGGCTCACAACGGATGAGGCAGAATCCCTCTATTCCACGACCAAGGAATCCCTGCGCACCCAAGCATACCGCCGCCATATTCCCACCAAGCGAGAATATGGCAAGACCTATTATTCCAAGAAACATCTGGATGAAATCTTCCGTCCCGACCTGAAAGCGAGTGATGCCTATTACACCACAGCCGAAGCTGCCGAGAAGTACGGCATGACCAAGAGCAACATCTATGTTATCGTCAAGACGAACAATCTCACTAAAGTGAAAGTCGGTGCCCGAAACCTCATCGTCAAGGAGGAATTAGACCGAATAATGACAAACAGACTGGCACAATTCGGGGCTTTCAGGCTCCAATAATGCCCAATAATCAATACTAACTGCGTGAAAGTACAATTATCCGTGAGTTATGAAAAGATTAGTTGGTCACTCTTCCATCACGCAGTTACTTTGCACCCGCTATGAGACGCATAGCCTTCGATTATTAACAAAACAAATTTCATACAAGTATGAGTAACATTTGTAAGACAGTAACCTTGCGTACGCGTAAGATAAAGAAAGGTACGCAACTGAGCTTCTACCTTGACTACTACCCCGGCTACAGGGATGAGTCAACCATGAAGGTACAGAGACATGAGTCACTTGGCATCTACATCTTTGCCAAGCCCAAGAACCAGCGCGAGCGTGACTACAACGAGCGCATGACGGAGAAAGCCGAGGCACTGCGCTGCCGACGCTATGAGAG
>ONCQ01000051.1 GCA_900316355.1 uncultured Prevotellaceae bacterium
GGCTCTTGCGCCGAGGACAACCACGTGGTGAAGTCGAACCTGCGCGAATGCCGTGAGGGCGACACCGTGGGCAACTGGGACATGAATCCCAACCTGAACATAGAGAATCCCCTGCCCCACTGGGAACTGGCCAAGAAATACAACCTCATCGACTTCGACCTAGGCGTGAAGATCACTGGTGCAGGATTCCCCGTCTATATCGGCAAGGGGGCCCGCCTGCAGCGTGCGCTCATCAACTTCTTCCTCGACGAGGCTCGCAAGGCTGGCTATACCGAGATCATGCCTCCCACGGTGGTGAATGCTGCATCTGGTTACGGCACGGGTCAGCTACCCGACAAGGAAGGTCAGATGTATCATTGTGAGGTGGATGATTTCTATCTCATCCCCACGGCCGAGGTGCCCGTTACGAATATCTACCGCGACGTGATTCTCGACGAGAAGGACCTGCCTATCAAGAACTGCGCCTACACCGAGTGCTTCCGCCGCGAGGCTGGCTCGTATGGCAAGGACGTGCGCGGACTGAACCGTCTGCACGAGTTCTCGAAGATTGAGATTGTTCGCATCGACAAGCCTGAGCATTCGAAGCAGAGCCACAAGGAAATGCTGGACCACGTGGAAGGCCTGCTGAAGAAGCTGGAACTGCCCTACCGCATCCTGCTGCTCTGTGGCGGCGACCAGAGCTTCACCTCATCTATCTGCTACGACTTCGAGGTATATTCCGAGGCCCAGAAGCGCTGGCTGGAGGTTTCGTCGGTTTCTAATTTCGACACCTACCAGGCTAACCGCCTGAAGTGCCGCTACCGCCCCGAGGGAGCCAAGAAGCCCGAACTCTGCCACACACTCAACGGATCGGCCCTGGCGCTGCCACGCATCGTGGCCGCCCTGCTCGAGAACAACCAGACGCCCGACGGCATCAAGATTCCTGCCGCCCTCGTTCCATATATGGGCTGTGACATCATCGACTAAAGACCCGCATGTTGCAATGGCTTTGCAACAAAAACATTGAAAAAACAACCGAACATCATATGAACAAGATTCTCAAGAAAGAACAATTCTCTGAAAAGGTTTTCCTTTTCGAGATAGAGGCTCCGCTCATCGCCAAGAGCCGTAAGGCCGGCAACTTCGTCATCGTGCGCGTTGACAAGAAAGGTGAGCGCATGCCGCTGACCATCGCCGGTGCCGACATCGAGAAAGGCACCATCACACTCGTCGTGCAGATGGTAGGTCTGTCTAGTAAGAAACTATGTGCCCTGAACGAAGGCGACTATGTGGCCGACGTGGTAGGTCCGTTGGGTAATCCCACACGCATCGAGAACTACGGCACGGTGGTTTGTGCAGGCGGTGGACTGGGCGTGGCTCCAATGCTGCCTATCATTCAGGCATTGAAGGCTGCCGGCAACCGTGTACTCTCAGTGATGGCTGGCCGTTCCAAGGACCTGATTATCCTTGAGGACAAGGTGCGCGAATCATCCGACGAGGTGATTATCATGACCGACGACGGTTCCTACGGCGAGAAAGGCGTGGTTACCGTGGGTATGGAGAAATTCTTCGAGCAGGAGCACGTCGACAAGGTGTTTGCCATCGGTCCTCCCATCATGATGAAATTCTCGAACCTCACCGCCCAGAAGCATAACATCCCCTGCGAAGTCAGCCTGAACACAATCATGGTGGACGGAACGGGTATGTGTGGCGCGTGCCGTCTGACCATCGGAGGCAAGACGAAGTTCGTATGTATCGACGGTCCTGAGTTCGACGGAGCATTGGTCGACTGGGACGAAATGTTCAAGCGCATGGGTACCTTCAAGCGCGAGGAGCAGGAAGAGTTGGCCCACTATGAGGAGCACCTCGTCAATGCCCCCGTGTCCGAGGAATCTCCCTCGGCAACCACCGACATCGTCATGGATGAAGACCCCACCAACGACTCCATTGCCGTCCTCACCGACCCGAAGGCCGAATGGCGCCAGGAGCTACGCAAGAGCATGAAGCCCAAGGAGCGTATGGCCATCGAGCGAGTAATAATGCCCGAGCTCGACCCAGTATATCGTGCCACAACCCGCACGGAAGAGGTGAACACAGGTCTCACCAAGGAGCAGGCTCTCACCGAGGCCAAGCGCTGCCTTGACTGCCCCAAACCTTCGTGCGTGGAGGGTTGTCCCGTAAATGTGAACATCCCCTCATTCATCAAGAATATCGAGCGTGGTCAGTTCCTGGCTGCTGCCAAGGTGCTGAAAGACACCTCTGCCCTGCCCGCCGTCTGCGGCCGTGTTTGTCCTCAGGAGAAGCAATGCGAGAGCAAGTGTATCCATCTGAAGAGTGGCGGCCAGGCCGTTGCCATCGGCTATCTGGAGCGCTTTGCCGCCGACTTCGAGCGCGAAAGCGGCAACATGTCTATCCCCGAGATTGCTCCCTCTAACGGCATCAAGATTGCCGTCGTGGGCTCTGGTCCTTCGGGACTGAGCTTTGCCGGCGACATGGTCAAGAAGGGCTACGACGTGTATGTATTCGAGGCGCTTCACGAGATTGGCGGCGTGCTGAAATACGGTATTCCCGAGTTCCGTCTGCCCAACGCCATCGTCGATGTGGAGATTCAGAACCTTGCCAAAATGGGCGTTCACTTCCAGACCGACGTGATTGTAGGTAAGACCATTTCCGTGGACGAGCTGGAGGCTCAGGGCTTCAAGGGAATCTTCGTGGGTTCCGGCGCTGGACTGCCCAACTTCATGAACATCCCTGGCGAAAATGCCATCAACATCATGTCTTCAAATGAGTATCTCACCCGTGTGAACCTAATGGATGCGGCTAATCCTACTACCGACACTCCGCTGAATCCTGCCAAGAGCGTGCTCGTGGTGGGCGGTGGTAACACGGCTATGGACTCTTGCCGTACGGCCAAGCGCCTGGGTGCCGACGTCACCTTGGTGTACCGCCGTTCCGAAGTGGAGATGCCAGCCCGTCTGGAAGAGGTGAAGCATGCCAAGGAAGAGGGCATCCGCTTCCTCACGCTCCACAATCCTATTGAGTATATTGCCGACGAGAATGGTGCCGTGAAACAGGCTGTGCTCCAGGTGATGGAGCTCGGTGAGCCCGATGCTTCAGGCCGCCGTTCGCCTGTTCCCGTTGAGGGAAAGACCGTTACGCTCGATGTCGACCAGGTCATCGTGGCCGTGGGCGTAAGTCCCAACCCGCTTGTTCCGAAGTCCATCAAGGGTCTTGAACTTGGCCGTAAGAACACCATAGCCGTGAACGATGACATGCAGAGCTCACGTCCCACGGTGTTTGCCGGCGGCGATATCGTCCGCGGAGGTGCAACGGTAATCCTCGCCATGGGTGACGGCCGTCGTGCTGCAGCTTCCATGGATGCAAAACTTCAAGCAAAATGAACGGTTTATATACCATCATATTACTCATACTGAGCAACGTCTTTATGACGTTTGCTTGGTATGGGCATCTCCGTCTCCAGCAGTCTGGCATTTCCAACAACTGGCCGCTCATCGGCGTGATAGCATTCTCATGGGGCATTGCCTTCTTTGAGTATTGCTGTCAGGTGCCGGCCAACCGCCTGGGCTTCAGCGCCAACGGAGGACCTTTCAACATTGTGCAGCTGAAGGTGATTCAGGAGGGTATATCCATTGCGGTGTTCTGTGTCATCACGAACATTCTGTTTCAGGGCACACACATCCATTGGAACCACATCCTCGCTTTCCTGCTCATCATCTGTGCCGTATATCTGGTATTTATGAAATAAAACTGAAATAAACCATCGCATGAAAAGAATTGCAACGTTAATCCTCATCGCCGCCATTGCAGTCTCAAGTCAGGCTCAGACGCTTCATGAGAATCTCCTGCAAGCCACTCAGAAGGTGCTCTTTGTGGACAGCATAGTCGTCTCCAAGGACAGTTTTCTCAACTACATTCCGCTTCCGCCGGAATGCGGCAAGATGGAGCGCACGAAATACGGCTATCAGTTCACGAATGAATTTGGCGACCGTATGCTCTACTCCATCACAGACACCACGGGTAGTGCACGCATTTATCAGAAGACCAAGGAAGGTGAAGAATGGGGAGACCGCCAGTTCTTGGAATCGCTCGGTGAGCCGTCAAATTATCCTTTCCTCATGTCGGATGGCGTTACGCTTTATTTCGCCCACAAGGGAAACGGTTCGCTCGGAGGATACGATATTTTCGTGACGCGCTATGATGAGGATGACAACACCTATCTGAAGGCCCAGAACATAGGCTATCCTTTCAATTCTACGGCCAATGACTATCTCTACGTGGTGGATGATGTGGATTCGCTCGGATGGTTTGTTACGGATCGCCGACAGCCTGAAGGAAGGGTTTGTGTCTATACTTTTGTTCCTCCGACCACTCGCGACAATCTCAGCATCGAGTTTGACGGGGCTTCCACGGTTCGTGCCCGTGCAGCACTCACGAGTATTGCCGACACCTGGGATGGTCATTATGTAGATCTGGCCATGGCTGAGCGTCGTCTGAAGCAGATGAAGGAACGCAAATACACCCCGGTGAAAGTTTCCGGTTTTTGTTTCCATATCAACGACGAAATCACTTATACAAGCATCGATGAATTCAAGGTGCCTGAGAACAGAAACCGTCTCGACCAACTCAAGGAAATGCAGCAGATGCTGGCCAAGAGCGAACAGGAACTGGAGGATGCACGCGTGAAATACCACGATGCCAACCGATTTGAACGGTCATCTCTTGGTGCCGAAATACAAAAGGCTGAAAAGGAACTCGAGCAGCTCAGGCTCGACATCGATTCAATGAGCCGCCGCATCCGCAATGACGAGATAATTGCTATCAATAACTAATAATCCTACGTGATAGAAGGCGGTCACAAGCTTCCTTCGCACGTCATAAAACATTAGAATCTTATCACTATGAGTAAAAGACATTTTCCTGCTTCTGAACTACCCATTAATGAGGACGGAAGCGCATTCCACCTTCATCTCAAGCCCGAGAATCTGGCAGACAAGGTAATCCTTGTTGGTGATCCGGGACGTGTAGCCACCGTTGCCTCTCATTTCGATTCTGTAGAATGTGAGGTGGCCAGCCGTGAATTCCGCACCATTACTGGTGTCTATAAAGGTAAGCGTATTTCCGTTCAGTCTACGGGTATCGGATGCGATAACATCGATATCGTGATGAACGAGCTGGATGCTCTTGCCAATATCGACTTCAACACCCGCGAAGAAAAAGATGAACACCGTACACTCACCTGTGTACGCATCGGTACCTGTGGTGGTCTTCAGCCATTCACGCCTGTGGGAACGTTCATCGCATCGGTGAAGAGCATCGGTTTCGATGGCCTGCTCAACTACTACGCCGGACGAAATGATGTTTGTGACCTCAAATTGGAAGAGGCTTTCAAGAAGCATATGAACTGGAACCCTCAGAAGGGTGCTCCCTATGTGGCCGTTGCTTGCCCAGAACTGATTGATCGCGTGGCTGCCGATGACATGGTGCGTGGCTATACTATTGCCTGTGGCGGTTTCTATGGCCCGCAAGGCCGTGAAATCCGCATCCCACTTGCAGATCCCAAACAGAACGAGAAGGTGGAATCCTTCGAATATGACGGCATGAAGGTATGCAATTTCGAAATGGAGTCATCAGCCTTGGCTGGACTTGCCTCCCTCCTTGGTCACGAAGCCATGACGTGTTGCATGGTCATTGCTAACCGCTATGCCAAAGAGATGAACACTGAGTACAAGAACTCCATCGACACGCTCATCCAGCTGGTACTCGACCGCATCTAATTATCAGTATGTTGTGACTGAGTCGCAACCCAAAGCAAAAATGAACGATACTATCTGCGCACTTGCAACGGCTCCAGGAGGAGCTTTAGGAATCATAAGAATCTCAGGCCCTCAAACGCTTGAGATTCTTTCTCATATATTCACCAAAAACCTCTCTGACTCCCAGCCTAACACCATTCACTACGGCCATATTGTCGAGTTTGATGCTACATCACAGCATCCCTCCACCATCGACGAAGTGCTGGTAAGCGTCTTCCGTGCCCCCCACTCTTACACGGGTGAAGAAAGCGCTGAAATCTCATGCCATGGCTCACGCTATATCTTAAATAAAGTATTGGCGTTACTAATCGGAAACGGTTGCCGGCAAGCCAATCCAGGAGAGTTTACCCAGCGGGCTTTTCTCAATGGCAAAATGGACCTCTCGCAAGCCGAGGCCGTGGCCGATCTGATAGCCTCAGGCAACAAAGCCACCCATCAGATAGCGATGAACCAGCTCAGAGGACACTTCTCTTCAGAACTCGCACGCCTCCGCGAACAGCTGCTGAAACTCACCTCGCTCATAGAACTCGAACTAGATTTCTCCGATCACGAAGACCTAGAATTTGCCGACCGCAACGAGCTGCTGGATATTGCGAATAAAATCAACAATCGTATCTCATCCCTCACCCACTCTTTCGAGACTGGTCAGGCTCTGAAAAGCGGCATTCCTGTGGCTATCATCGGCAAGACAAATGTAGGAAAGTCAACTCTCCTGAACCGATTGCTCCACGATGACCGAGCCATCGTTTCATCCATACACGGCACCACCCGAGACACCATCGAAGACACCATCGATATCAATGGCGTCACCTTCCGTTTCATCGATACGGCCGGTATCCGCCAGACTACTGACGAAATAGAACAGATAGGCATCCAGCGCACCTTTTCTGCTATCGAAAAAGCCCGTATCGTACTATGGATTATCGACTCTAATCCCTCATCAGAAGACATTCAAGAAATAATTGAACGAACAAATGATAAGTCACTGATTATTATTAGAAACAAGATTGATATTCAAACAATATCTAACATCAACACATCTCTGCCAGACAAGACCATCATCGACATCTCCGCCAAGAACGGAACGAATATCGACAAATTGGAAAAAGCCATCTTCCAGGCCGCCAACATCCCCGAACTTTCCGAACAAGATGTCATCGTGACTTCTGCCCGCCAATACCACTCACTTATAAATGCTCAAGACAACCTCTCAAGAGTACTCTCTGGCTTGGAATCAAACCTTCCTGGTGACATCATAGCCGAAGACCTAAGACTTGTCCTTAACGATCTCGCCGACATTACCGGTCAAGGTCGCATCGTCACCAACGAGGTACTTGCAAATATTTTTACAAACTTTTGCGTGGGAAAGTAACAAAAAACTTTAACGTTTTCACTTCCTAATGAAGTCAGATGGAGTAACGCCAAAGTGCTTCTTGAACTGGCGTGTGAAGTGCTGGGGATAGTCGAATCCGAGACTTTCGGCTGTCTCTGAGATAGTGGCTCCGCCCATCAGGAGCTGCTGGGCACGTTGCATAATAAAGCGGCGGATATGAGAGGTGGCAGAGTCGCCCGTCAGTTCACGAATCAGGTCGCCGAAATAGTTGGGAGAAAGGAACAGCTGCTGGGCGCAGTATTTCACGGTAGGCAGTCCCAACTGTCGCTGCAAGCCTTCGTCATAGTATTTTCGTAAAAGTTGCTCGAAACGTGGCAGCAGGTCGGAATTTGTAGATGTGGCTGAGGTGGAGAGCTGGAGTGCATAATAGCGGGCCACGAGTTCCAGCACCTGTTCTATCTGTGAGGTAACGATGCGCAGGGTGTGGATGTCCTCATCGCTGAGCAGTTCCTTGCGAATCTCATCGAGCAGCGTAACGATGCTTTGTCGCTGTTCAGGCGTCAGCAGCAGGGCCTCGCTGGTGGTATACGAGAAGAAATGATAGTCGGTCATGCGGCGCCCAAGTTCGGTGTTACGCAGCAGTTCGGTATCAAATAGCAGCGCCCAACCCTTGGTATGTATTTCTTCACCCATGTCGGTCTTGCCGCCTATCTGACCAGGAGCCACACACATCAGCGCATGGCGATGCAGTACATATTGCAGCTGTCCGTACGAGAGGTCTTCCAGTTCCTCATCGCCGATAAACATGCCATAAACATCATAGTTGTTGAGCGAGTGGCGGCAGTGCTCCAGCTCGTCGTAGTGGATGACTGAGACAAGCGGATGCAACTCCGGAGCACCGATGTACCGGGCATAGTCGTTGACATGGTGAACTCTTAAAATCTTCTCCATTTCGAGGGCAAAGATAAACATTTTTAGTGATAATCCGTAATTTTGGTTGATTTATCAGTAAATCATTTATGCAAAGTTTGTGGTTTTCACTATACCTTTGTACCCGAATTTAGAAACAAACTTTAAAAAACAACAAAGATATGAGTAAGATTGCATTAGGAACCTGGGCCTGGGGCGCAGGAGCATTCGGTGGAGACGCCGTATTTGGAAGTAAGACTGACGTGGAGAACCTGAAGCCTGTGTTTGACGCAGCAATGAAAGCCGGACTGAACCTCTGGGACACAGCTACCGTCTATGGCATGGGTGAGTCGGAGAAGATTCTCGGAACATTTGTAGCAGGCGAAAAGCGTGAGACGGTGGAGGTGTCAACCAAGTTTACCCCACAACTTGCCGAAGTATATGAAAACAGCGTCGAGAAGATGGCCAATGCATCTATCGAGCGCATGGGCTGCGACTATATCGACATCTACTGGATTCACAACCCGATGGATGTAGAGCGCTGGACTCCAGGACTGATTCCCCTGTTACAGTCGGGAAAGGTGAAGCGCGTGGGTGTGTCGAATCACAACATCAAGGAGATTCAGCGTGCCAACGAAATCCTCGGCGAGGCAGGCTTCAAGGTGAGTGCCGTGCAAAACCATTTCTCGCTGCTCTACCGTTCGTCAGAGAAAGGCGGTGTGCTGGACTATTGCAAGGAGAACGGCATCGAGTTCTGGGCATACATGGTGCTGGAGCAGGGAGCCCTCTCAGGTAAATATAACAAGGAGAACCCATTGCCCGAGGAGAGCGACCGCGGCAAGAAATACAACCCCGTGCTGCCACAGCTGGAGGCGCTTACAAACGAGATGACCGCCATCGGACAGAAGTATGGTGCCTCATGCTCTCAGATTGGTATCGCGTGGGCCATCGCCAAGGGTACCCTGCCTATTATCGGTGCCACGAAGGAGCGCCACGTCGTCGAGGCTGCCCAGGCTGCCAAGATTGAGTTGACTGCCGAAGAGATTACACGTCTGGAACAGTTAGCCGATGCCACAGGCATAGACACCCGTGGCGGCTGGGAACACTCGATGGAATGAATGAAGAGTGAAAAGTGAAGAGTGAAGAATACAAGTTGTTTATGAAGAAACTGTATCTATTGGCATTGGCCAGCATGATGGTCATACAAGGATTCGGACAGAGTTCTGTCGTGTATTTCACGAAGGACATCACGCCTGAGTCGCTGGTGAGCATCTACGAGGCATTAGGCGTAGAGACAAACGGCAAGCACGTGGCTGTGAAAATCTCCACGGGCGAGTCGAGCCGTACGAACTACCTGCGCCCTGAGTTCATCAAAGGTCTGGTGCAGAAGGTGAATGGCAACATTGTGGAGTGTAACACTGCCTACGGTGGCAGCCGGGGCACAACATCAGCCCATCGCCGGGCCATCGCCGAGCGTGGCTTCAACGATATTGCCACAGTAGATATCATGGATGAGGAAGGCGAGATACAGCTGCCCGTCACCGACACGAAGCACATCAAGTACGACATCGTGGGGTCGCACCTTCAGAACTACGACGTGATGATCAACCTCGCCCACTTCAAGGGACATGCCATGGGAGGCTTCGGCGGCGTGCTGAAGAACCAGTCCATCGGTGTGGCATCAAGCAGCGGCAAGCTATACATCCATTCTGCCGGACGAAGCACCAGCCGATGGATGAGCGACGACCAGGATGGTTTTCTGGAGTCGATGGCGGCTGCGGCACAGGCCGTTCACAACTACTTCCATCAGGAAGGGCGCAACATTGTCTACATCAACGTGATGAACAACCTTTCCGTTGACTGCGACTGCGACGGCAATCCTGCATCTCCCAAGATGAAGGACATCGGTATCCTGGCTTCACTCGACCCCGTAGCACTCGACAAGGCTTGTCTCGACATCGTGTTCAACCACCAGTCGGTAGCTGGCGACGATGCCTCACCGCTAATCCGGCGTATTGAGAGCCTGCATGGCACCCATACCGTGGAGTATGCCGAACAGCTCGGACTCGGCTCACAGCAGTACACTCTTGTCAGTCTCGCCGGGCAAACAGGCATCAAAGGCGCAGATTCAAAATCTCAGAATCTCTATAACGTCTATTCTCTCGATGGCAAGAAACTGCTTACCAATGCCAGCAGTCTTGACGGTATGGAGAAGGGAACGTATATCGTCAATGGAGAAAAAAGAATCGTAGAATGATGGATATTGTTTAAAAAAGTAGAATAGCAATGAAAAAGAATATCGGACAGAAACTGGCACTCTATCCCACGCCAGCCACAGTCGTAGGAACTATTGGAGAAGAGGGAAAGGTAAACTGGCTGCTGGTGGCACACATCGGCATTGTCAGTCATTCGAAACTGCTGCTGAGCGTACATTCGTCACACCACAGCGTGAAGGCAATCGATGAACAGGACAAACTGTCCGTCAACATCATTGATGAAGCATTTCTGTCAGCTGCAGACTACACGGGTACGGTGAGCGGAGCCAAGACCGACAAGTCGGCCATCTTCCCTTACCATCTGGGCGAGGCCGGCATGCCCATTATCGAGCAGTCTCCTTTGGTGATGGAATGTGAGGTTATCGACACTTATGAAATTGACGGTTTCAAGAACTACATCTGCACCATCCTCAACACTTACATCGAGGAAGACATGCTTGACGAGAAAGACAAGCCCGACTATACGAAACTGAAACCTGTTCTCTTTGAGATGCCCACCTACAAGTATCTGCGCACAGGCGACATCATTGGCGACTGCGTGAAGATGGGTAAGGCGTTTGGAGAGACTTTGAAATAAAACATTGATAATAGAGACTTGGATAAACGGATTGTATTGATGAGAAAACTGATTGTGCTACTTACATCCATGCTTGCGACGACTGCTTTTTCGCAGGGCGTTATCGACGTTCATGCACACCTGTTGCCGACAGAGTTCATTGAGGCTCTCGAGAGCGAGGGACGACTGATGGACGAGGGATTCCCTTTGCCGAAATACGACGTAGAGAATCATCTCAGATTGATGGACGAGGCTGGAGTTCAGACATCGGTTCTTGTGCTGCCCTACCCTTGCCCAATGTGGATGCTGCCATCCGTGAGGCCGTCTATGCACTCGACACGCTGAAGGCCGATGGCATCAAACTAGCCACAAACGTAGGTGGACAATACCTCGGTGCTCCTGAACTCGACACGCTTTTCTCTGTCTTGAACGAGCGACGGGCAGTCATCATCCTGCATCCCCATCGCCCGGAACCCGTTAATCGCCAGGTGATGCAGCAGACGCCGCTTGCCATGCAGGAATACCTCGCAGAGACTACCCGCGCCGTGTCGAACATGATTACACGAAACGTACTGGCTCGCTACAATAACATAAAGGTGGTGGTGCCTCATTGCGGAGCCTATCTGCCACTGGCTGTGCCTCGCATGAAGTCGCTGACTCCCGTGATGCAGGCCAATAAGATGGTAGCCGAGATAGACTGGGAGGCCAATCTTGCTGCATTGTATTACGACTTGGCAGGTGCACACTCGCCCGAGGTCATCCGCATGATGCTCACCATCACCACACCCGGCCATCTGCTCTATGGCTCCGACTATCCTTATGTCGCTCCAAAGATACTCACGCTGAGTCTTGCAAGGATGAAGCAATATCTGACAGACGAGCCTGACCTCGCACCATTCCGCGAGATGATTCTCTACCAGAATGCCCATCAGCTTTTTAAATAATTCATTTTCCCGAAGTAAATGAAGTCAAATAACAAATGCATATGAAAAGATTGTCTTTTTTCCTGCTAGCAACACTTCTTGCTATTGTTGCTCCTGCGCAGACGATTTTCCCTACGCAGTTCAAAGCTCCTGCTGAGTTCAACACGGGAAACGTTCACATTTCTGTGCTCAGTCGCAGCGAACGACAGATGACCACAAACTTCCTCTTCGAACGCGGAAGCCATAATTCTTGGCATTATCATCCCAATGCCACCCAAGTGCTGATGGTGCTTAGTGGCGAGGCGTATTATCAGGAAGAGGGGAAGCCGAAGCAATTGCTCCGTAAAGGAGATGTGGTGACCACAGCCCCTAATGTACGCCATTGGAATGGTGCCACACCTTCGAGCGACTGCGAGTGTATGACCGTCAGCGAGATTGCTCCTAACGAACAACATGCCGTGCAACTGCGGAAGGTAACCGACGAAGAGTTTACGACTCCTATTACATATGAGAACATGATCGTCCGGCTGGCTGAAATCGAGGTCTATCCGCAATATCTCACGGAGTATCTTGCCTTTGCCAACGAGGTGGATCGTCTGAGTGTGGAACGAGAACCGGGTGTCGTCTGTCTCTACCCGATGCAGAGTGCCGAAGATTCCACTCACATCCGTATTCTCGAAATCTACGCATCAGAGGAAGCCTACCAGCAGCACCTGAAGACCGAACACTTCCAGAAATACAAGCAGGGCACGCTCCACATGGTGAAAGACCTGAAACTGCCCACCATGAAGCCACTCGATCCGGAAACGATGAAACTGATATTCAAAAAACAAAGATAATATGATGAGGCAGTTTGTAATGATGGCAGCAATGATTGCTTTATCGGCTTGCACAGCGGGGGCACAGGATGAAGGAATGGTGCTCATAGAAGGGGGAACATTCCAGATGGGAAGCCCGACTGCAGAGCCGGAGCGCGATGCTGACGAGACTCTCCACGAGGTGGCGGTGGCCGACTTCATGATGTCTCGCACAGAAGTGTCGCAGCAGGAGTATGAGCGTGTGATGGGTAAGAATCCCAGTGAGCGAAAGGGCAACGATTTGCCTATTGAGAATGTGACCTGGTATGATGCCGTTGCCTACTGCAATGCGCTGAGCCAGCAGAAGGGACTGACACCCTGCTACACCATCAGCGGTACCACGGTCACTTGGAATCTCAATGCCAACGGCTACCGTCTGCCCACCGAGGCAGAATGGGAATATGCAGCCCGCGGAGGGAAACAGACTCCCTTTAACTTCGGTGACTACGTACATGACTCGGATGTCAACTGCTACAATGCCTACGGCTATAACAACGATGCCACTGGACACTGGGTGAACGGTTACCTGCAACACACGGTGGAGGTAACTGAATATCCCGCCAATGCCTTCGGACTGCGCAACATGCACGGCAACGTGGCTGAATGGACCTGGGACTGGTATGCAGCATATGGCGCTCATCCCGAAGAGGGACGATACAAGGTAGTTCGCGGCGGTGGATGGAACGATTTCCCCAAACACATCCGTTCGGCCTATCGCAGTGCCTTCCCTGCCGATGTTCCGCTCTATGCCACAGGCTTCCGTGTGGTTCGCAGTGCCACTGCTGCTTCAGGCGAGGTAAAGAGTGTCAGCGTTGCCAAGGCAAAGAATCCCGGCGGCAAGGTGCTCATTGCCTATTTCTCGCAAACGGGCAACACCGACGGTCTCGCACAGATTATCCACGAGATGACGGGCTACGACATCTTCCGAATTGAAAGGGCGACACCATATTCCGCCACCTACAACTCGCAGGGACTCTATGCCGAAGCACTCACCGAATATCGCAATCAGGCCGTGCCCAAACTGAAGGCCTACTTGCCCAACCTGGCCGACTATGATGTCGTTCTGCTGGGCTACTGCAACTGGTGGGCGTCAATTCCTGCCCCTGTGCGCTCTTTCCTCATGCACGGCGATTTCAGCGGCAAGGCCATCGTTCCCTTCTGCTCGATGGGAGGCGGACGCTTCGGGCAAACCATCAGCGCCATTGCCAAGCTAGCCCCCGAGAGCGTCATCCTGAAAGGGCTCGATGTGACTTATTCGTCATACAATCGTAATGCCATCCGCTCATGGCTCGACAGCGTCAGCCTATATCAGCATACGGCAGCCGTCAATTCCGTTAAGTCTACTGCGGCCAACAAGGATAAAGCATACGCCTTGAACGGCCAGCGAACGACTCCCAATAAAAAGGGAATCTATATTCTTAACGGAGAAAAAAGAATTATCAGATAATAAAGATATACCTATGGAATACGTTAAACTTGGAAACTCAGACCTGCGTGTTTCTCGCATCTGCTTGGGATGCATGGGATTCGGAGACCCTACCATTGGACAGCATTCGTGGACGATTGGCGAGGAACCTACACGTGAGATTATTCGCCGTTCGCTCGACCTCGGCGTGAACTTCTTTGATACGGCTATCGCCTATCAACTGGGAACATCGGAGCAGTATGTCGGACGTGCCTTGCGCGATATGGCCAAGCGTGACGATGTGGTGGTAGCCACGAAATTCCTGCCACGTACCGACGAGGAAATCCAGCAGGGCATCGGTGGCCGTCAGCACGTGCTCAACAACATCGACCTGAGCCTCAAGCACCTCGGCATGGACTATGTCGACCTCTACATCTACCACATCTGGGACTACAAGACACCTGCCGAAGAGATTCTTGAGGGCATGAACGAGGCCGTCCGCCAAGGCAAGGCCCGCTACATAGGCATCGCCAACGTCTATGCCTACCAGTTGGCGAAGATGAATGCGCTGGCAGAGAAACACGGCTGGGCAAAGTTCATCAGCGTGCAGAACCACTACAACCTAATCATGCGCGAAGAGGAGCGCGAGATG
>ONCQ01000050.1 GCA_900316355.1 uncultured Prevotellaceae bacterium
TATTCATCGTGGTGCATGTTCAGGATGACGTTCAGTCCGGCAGCCTCAGCCCAGTCTACATTCTGTTTTACCTCAGCCATGTAGCCAGCCTCTATCTCCCATGTGTCAGCCGTCTGGTAGTTACCCCATGTCACAGAGCAGATACGCTCCACCTCGGCATCCTCGAAGCGGATATACGGTGACTCGTCTGCTACGATGTTCAGGTTCGGGAAAGCAGCCTGCACCTCTTCCAGCACGTCGTTGTAGTAGAAGCCTGTGATGTGCAAGGTTCCCTGAAGGTTGGCATTGCCCGTACCGTGGGAAATCTGGCCGTTCTCATAGACCACGTTACCGTAGCCCGTCTCTGTGCCGCCCTCCACTGTATAGGGCTGCGCTATCTGCTGAAGCAGTTCCAGGTCTTTAGCCGCTCCTTCCAGTGTGCCTGGCCATATCAGCGTGATGAAGTGCAGGCTGTTGCCTTCCGTTGCGAGAATCCTTCTCAGCAGGTCGAAGGCATCAATGTGGGCGCAGTTGCGGAAATAGTAGTTGTTGATGGTGGCCAGTGCCGCTGTCGGGATCACCACGTTCTCATCCGCCAGCAACGGTAGGTTGTCGAAGAACAGCGTGGTCATGCGCGATGGGAACGTCACGTAATCCACCTTCGAGCCAGCCGGTAACAACAGGGACGAGGCTCCCGAACCGTCGAAGTAAGCCTTCTTCAGGCGTGGACAGTTGGCCAGCGAAACGGCAGAGTTCAACGAAGTGACGTTCCTTGCGTCCACCACTTCCACGCTCTGTCCGCTCACGGCCAGCGTCGTGGCATTGAAGAGCACCTCATTCTCTGCATCACCCACCTTCAGCCGTCTCAGACGCTTGCCAGACACGGCGAAGGGAACGACACCTCCGGCAGCACGAGAGGTCAGTGCCAGACGGCTCAGGTCGCCAAGGTCGGTAAGCCAGTCGAGTGCCTTGATGTAGAATGTAGTCGTGCCGTCTGAAGAAGCCGTAATCGGACACACCTGCCCTTCCTTAGTCCGTCCGCCCTTCACGTTAGTACCGCCACCACGGTTTCCCGACGGATACATCTCAATGGCTGGACGCAGGTTGAACACAAACGGGTTGACGGGTGTGAACTCGATGCTTCCGTAGCCGTCGCTATCGGAACCCGTGAAGCCACCCAGCGAATACTTCGAGCAGATGTTGGCAATCCTACGCTCTACCCACTGTTTCTCTGCCTCCAGCTGCGTACCGAGGGCTTGGTCGAGTGGGAACACGTTGTTGTATTTCCGCTCCGGATCACCCGCATTGACGCCCATCTTCCACACGTCCACATAGGTGTACTTCGAATCCTCGGCGTAGGCCATGATTGGGAAGTACTTGGCTGACCGTTCCCAGAAGTAGTAAGAGAACATGTTGAACACGGCTTCATGAAGGTTGTTGCCCTGTATGCCCATGTCCGTTGCCATCGTGCGCAGGGCACTCAGCATGTTGCCCAGCATCGTTCCCACGCGCTCGCCGAAGCAATCGTTGATGAGCGTCCAGAACGCGCTCGAAGAGCCTTGGAAAATATCTACGCCTTCATCCGTCAGGTCGCCCACCTCGATTCCGTAATGAGCCGTGGAACGTCCGTTATTATCCGTAGCGAGGATGGAGTCAAGGTCATCCTCACGCCACGACCAACGGCCACCCTCGGCCAGGGTCTTCAGCTTGAATGGATAGGTGTTCTTGGCATGGTTGTCCTTTGCTCCTATGAGTTCGCAGAAGGCCTCATGGAAGCAGCATCCGTCGATGTCCCAGTAGTTCCTTGCCTCTGCCGTGAACTTCCTCTTCCTCGCGGCTATGATGTCGGCAGTGGTGGCATTGGAAGGCAGGCTATAGTGTGTTCTCAGGTCTAAGAATGGGTTGAAGTTTGCAAGCACCTCGTACTGCTGGGTCCTCGTGCGCCAGTAGATGATATTGTCGCCGTCGTACAGTTGCAAGCATTCGTTCTTCCGCGTCCCGAGGATATTCGTCTGACCCCTCCATGCGGCAGCGTTGGCGTTGAGCTGTGCGAGCGTCATGCCCGTCTCTGCCAGCGAGCAGATGAAGGGCGAGCAGTTGAAGGCAATCTCGTAAGCAGGTTTCCACTCCTGTTCCAGCAGATTGTACATATCCTGCTCGTGAGCGGAATCGTCGCTGTCCCACGGCGCAGCATCCACGTCCCAGGCCTCTTCACCTCCGAATTTCAGGGTTTCCTGCTTCTTCGTCGAGTCGTAGGCGGCATCTATCCACGGATGCAGGAATCGTGTTCCGAGCGGTGCATGGTTAGGACCTTCCAGCGAGAGCAATGATGGATAGGTCTTCGTGTCATAGCCGAATGTTCCTGAGTCACCCTTGTCTGGGCCTATGGTGTAGAGACCGATGAAAGTGTAGGAACCGTCGGAGAACTTCTGGAAGCCCAGCATCGGGTACTGATACACCGCCACGCGGGCACTCTCCGAGAGTCCTGCCGTGGCCTTCAGGCCGAGAGCACCGTACAGGTACACCTTCGGATGCTGACCGCCGTCAAGATAGCCTTTCTTCGTTCCCGTAGTGCCGTCGGCGTATGTCCACAGGGCTGCGTCCTTCAGTTTCCATCGCAGGTTCCAACGGTAGTAGAGCATCGACGTAGTACCCTGTCCGTCGATGGGTGCATTCTCAATGGTCACGTTCCATTCGGGGTGTTCGGCATACTCCAGTCTCAATGTGGACATACCCCCGTTCTGATGGTCTTTATCGGGCAGGTCGGCATTGTTCTGCATCTCTATAATCATACAGTTGTATCCTGCAGCCTTCGCCATCTCATAGTCTATCTTGCCGTCATCGATGATATTGTTGTCATCACGCACACCGCTGCGGCTCATGTCGGATGAGTTGCCGCTGAGTTGGTTCAGCAGGTTCGTCAGCACGCCAGAATCCTCCAAAACTCCAGTAAGGCTGAGTCTGTCATTCTGCTCATAGATGCGCATCATGTAGAGGTAGAAGTCGCTTGAATCCTGTCCGATACGCAGATGTCCCGTACCGAAGTTCTCACCGCCGTCATAGAGGAAGACCGCCTGACGGATGCCGTTCACGTATATCTGGCAGAGGTTGTAGGTCGTATTGGCATAACGTCGGTGGAATACCACCACAACATGGAGAATACTGTCCTCGAAGAGGTTCACCGACTGCCCTACGTGCACCCTCGACGTGGTACCCAGCACCTGTATCTTCGTCGGGAACAATATGATGCCGTTCGTCGTCTGCGGATTGTACTCTTCGGTGTCCATCAGCGACAGCACGGGAGTGTCGTAGTCGGCAATATTCGAGCAGCGGAACTTAAACTCGTAGGTCATGCTTGATGTTCCTGCCTGTGTCAGCGCAATGTCCGGCACATCAAGCGTGGAGCCTGCCAGCACTGCCAGGCACTTATTGCCGTCGGGGTCAGTACCCCAGCCATCCTTGTACCATGCAAAATTACCCCACGTTCCCTCAAACTCGGCCACCGCCGCACCCGGAGCATCGTTGATGATGGTCTCTCGGTCGGCAGAGTCGTTGCTTCGGTTCGAGGCATTGATATATACGGTCGCACCCTCCACGGCAGCATACGAGTGCGAGTTGTCCACGGAAATAGTCACGGCCTGGCCGCTTTCGCCGGAGGCGACGTTGATGCTCATGGTCATATTCTTCGTTTCGGAGTCTATCTCCAGGGAGGTGACATACGACTGCTGCACACCAGCCTCTACCGCGAGTTCCTGGCCCACCACTATCGGGATGACCGTGCCGTTATCGTCAACCATGATTGTCACCGTGGCCGACGTGCCGCCATAGACGGCATACTTGAAGAGTGTCTGTTCCTCGTAGTTCACAGCAGAAGCGGCCACCTCGTTCAGACATACCAGCCGTGCCGTACCCACATCCTCCGTCGCCACGCACATCACATTATACCTGTAGTGACGAGTCTCTACGCCGTCACCCGTCATCCAAACCTCTACGGTATGGATACCCGTAGTTCCGCCTGTCGGGAACTTGTCGGTAAGCGGATAGGAGAACGTAGAAGTCACGTAGTTCGTTCCGGCAGAGAACACCTGCGTGTATTCCTGATTATCGTCATCGTCGATCTTCACGTGCAAGGTCTTCTGGAGGTTGCCCGAGAAGTTCAGCTTGTCAATGGTGAAGGCCTGCCCCTCAATCCACGGCAGGTGCCAGGAGAAATTCGAGGTGAGCGAGAGCGTTGTCATGATGGCATCGAAGTTGATGCTCTTCGAGCTTCCCGATTCCACGCCCGTCACCGTCACCCTGACTCTATTGGGGCGGTCAGCGGTGGATATGGTGAGATAGTTCTTCACGTTGGCGCGAATCGTCTGACCCGACCGGCAAGAGCCGCTTATTCTCGACACGTACGAACCGGAACCCGAATCCACGAACAGTTCCCACGTGTAATCCTCTATGAAAGGTTCGCTCTCTTGCCCTATCTCGCTTGCCATCGTCGAAGGTGTCACGTCCACGTAGGCTGCCACGGCATCCCTCAGCACGATGAGAGGCGAAGGTGTGGCGGTACTGAGCTGTACCGAGTAGGACGTGCCGGACAAAGTGACCTCGCAGATCAGCGTGCCACCCTCCCGGTCGTAGGAGCGAATCTTGCCGTTCTCGAACACCTGATAGCCTATCTTCGTTTCCATAGACGTTTGGAGGGTATTCAGTGCCGCCACAGCTGCCTGGAGGTCAGTAACCGTTGCCTTCTCCGAACGGAGTGTATCGATTGCGTTGGTGATAACCGAGTTTCTTACAGGGTTATTGCTTGTAGTGCTCAGAGCGGAATCAACATCTATCTGGATTGTTCCGAGGTTGACCACTCCGTCTGTCGGGGTTTTCGTCTCACCGTTGAGAATGATAGAGACAATACGATTATTGAGTTCCGTTATCAACTCATTAATAAACCCGTTCCACTCGGCTGAGGTGAGTTTACCTTGGGGATTAACACCGCCGTTTGTCTGCTTGTTATTCAGTCCGTTAAACATATCTCTTTGTCGTTTTTAGTCGAAAATAAAATCAAATACATAGTCGAATCCCACCTGTGTTTCCGTATTCATAAGGGCTTCATCGTGTCTGATGGCATTGAGTATGATAGGCAGTTCATTCGTGGTGAGTTCCGTCATGCTGATGGCTCCGCTTACGGGGGCCTCGTCGAGCTTCCGTCTTAGCATACTGATGGAAATCTTTACCGCATCGCCCACCACCTGCTTGCCTACTACCTTATAGTTGATGTTTGCCATTGTCCATTATATCCATTCCGTTCCATCATAGATGATAAATGCGCAACCTCTATCCAGAGCAATCTGGTTAATAAGATTTCCGCTTCTGTCTTTAATGAAGCACCATCCGCTATTGTTTTTCTTTATCCGTATTATTTGGCCATTTACGCCCGATGAAGGAACGGTGATGTTTTGGTCTCCATTCCTCGTACAAACCAAAATGGAAGTACTTTCTGACAAGGTGTAACTCGCAGCATCCGTTATATAATAGGAGGTTATGATTGTCTTTCCGGCAACCTTACTGTTTCCCTTATTGTCTACTCCTTCAACAATAAGAGCATCTTTGTCTGGATTATCCTTGTTGGAAGCCGTTCTCAGAAGTTGGGTAACTCCTTGAAATTCCGACTCTCCATTGCAAAAGATTCCCCTGAATTGGCTGCTTGCCGTTATCTGCTCGATTCGCAGAATGGCACCTCTCGTAGTACCATTGGAGAGATAGTCGAACCTGGTATTAAAAGACGCAGAGCTGTCCATGTAAAGGCCAAACATGTTTGCACTTTGATAGGTAAATGAGCCAGAGTCTGCGGGAATGGTTATTTTTCCTGAAATATCTGCATTGGACGCAATTAACTTTCCGTCTTTCAATACGCCAAACTTGGAACCAATGGTTAATCGGAGAGTATTATAAATCACACTATTGATAGTAGCCGTCATGTCTTGTGTTGCAAGATGCATACTCTCATCTGTGCCGATAGGTCCCTTCGACATCTTGTTTGTCTCAATAACCCAACCGCTTGCCCCTCCGATATATCCAGCCTTGGCAGTTATTGTTCCGGCAAGGGAAACATTACCGTTAGCATCTACTGTAAAGGTGACGTTGTCATTTCCATCTGTGATGGAGAAATTTCCAGTCTTAAAGTTTATCCGTTCAGCCGCTAAGGTTATATTCTTAGCAATCAATGTGAACAAAGCGGCTGCTATATCCACGTTGTCTGCTGTCAATAACAATTTTGTTTTGGTTTCTCCGCCCTCGGTAAAGTCTTTGAATTGCAACCCTGCCTTGAACACGTTGTTAACGTATGAGCCGAACGAAAACTCACCGTTAGAGCCGTTCTGACGTATCACCATTCCAAGAGCCTTTTCAAGATTGGGTGACTTACTCGTCAGTAACGTTACAATATTGTCCAGCATATTGTATTTCGTTCCGCCAGAGGTAAAGGTTACCTTGCTTGCATCTACCGAGAAATTTTGTGCCTCGAAATCTACATTGTCAGCAGAAATCCAAACACCACTTAGGATGTGTTTCTCGTTACTTCCAGAACCCTGCTTGATATAGGTTGCGATACGAGCACCAGTGATGAGATTTCCGCTCTCATCCAAAGCATCAGAAAACAACATGCCTAACGCTTTTCCAAAAGCGGAACCACTGGCTATCGTCACGGTTTGTCCCGAGCCGTAGTCTTCATTTCCGAATACCAATAATCTGATGGCATTGCCGAGGTTTTCGATGGCTGCTGACGTGGCCTTGGAGATAAGTTGCCACAAATCGCCATTGTACCAGAGAATATCGATACCGCCTTTGAGCGGTGTATTTGTCACGGGGTCGGTATAGGAGAGTTCGCGGGCGATAAGACAGTTATCGGGTAGATTGTTAGGTAACGCATTCTTGCCGCTGTACACGGCAAACGTTACCATCGTATCATCCTTCAGGAAAGCGTTATAGACTCTTTCGAGAGCGGCATAAAGACTATCGTATAGCGAATCTCCTGACGTAATAGTTTTAAATACTGAATCATGCTTTACACAAATCTTTGTGTTTGAAGCAGATGGCTGGAAACGGATTGAACCTTCTGGAACTTCGCTCAGAACAGGAAGCGTATTGCCGCAAAGATAGATGTTAAACATTGTCCAACCGCCAGTAATAGCTCCCAAATAGTCCTTGTTGAGCGAATAGCATTGCTCCACCATGATTGCGAGCATCGTCCTCACATCCTCTGATGCCGACAAGTCCTGCCAGTCGGAAGCATCATAGGATTCATTCGCACCCCTTCCATAGACACAGCTCATCACCTTGTTATCCTCATTAGGGATAATCCACATATCACCGACGTTGTACGGAGGAACAGGGTTGGGAGGATAAGCATCCGTTCTAACCACATATATTGAGCACTTCTTAGCCTTAATCTCGCCCGTAAGGTCTTCCAACGCGGTATAATAGGCGTTCCATGCACTCCTGTAATTAGCAGGGGTGATGTTGTAGTCTGATAATTTCGTGTTAGTGTCGAAGTTTGACGAGTTCAGCCACAAGGGGGTAACGGTAACATCAGAAAAAGTACTTCCTCCGTTGAGCATCGTTCCTACCGCTTGGAAGGCATTCTGATAGGCTGTGTACTTCTGACCGAGATTGGAAGCACTCGATGACAGTTCGTTATACTTCGCTACTGCCTCTTTCCATTCGATAAGGAGGCGCGACTTCTCCGAGCCTGCCGATATAATACCGTCCGAGGCCACATCGACAATCTTTTCAAGGGCATCTATAGTGTGCGCATCGGTGACGTTTTTCCAGAGCCATTTGGCAAGTGTTTCGTCGTATTCCCAACGCCACACAAGGCTGCTCTGGTAGGAATCGGGTATCTGACTCGTGTCATAATAGAGGTCATCAGCGTGCGCCTCATAATCTTCTGCCGGCCATTCCGAGACGGGAGCGTTGGCCGCATGGTTAGGGCTATATTCATTGGGATAGGGAACACCTACGCGGAACCACATATCAACCTTCTGGTCAACCTGCTCTTGCACGGCTTCAACATCCCTTACCAAGCCGTCGGTAATATTGGTGACATGCTGCACCACCGTCTTCACACCGAGGTTTCCACCAGCCAGCTGGAGCATTCTCCAGTTCTGCGAGTTCTGCGTATTCTGACCGCTTTCGAAGTTGTTACCCTTCGTCGTTCCACCGCCTCCGTTCGTCTGGGCGTTGTCTATCTTGTCTATCATGGAGTTGATAAGACTGCGCTCGCCGAACGTGCCGTAGGTGATTTCCTCACGGCCTGTAATCAAGTCCGTGCTCTTGCTGCTCACGAAGAGACCCTGATATAAGTCTCCCACGTCGGGCAGGGGTGCTTTCACTCCCGACACCTGTGCTGGCCATTCCCCATCGGAGGGATAAGCAACGGCCTTGCCGCCCAATCCCACCTTGTCGTAGTCACCGATGGCAGCGTTCGCTGCTGCGAGCAACTGCTGTTTTGCAATGTCCGTGTACTGTCCACTGAGGGCTACATTGATAAGTGTCACCTTGTTGCCAATTCGGGGTGTCAGTTGCAGTTCGGACGTTGTAGGGATGATGGTCTCTCCCTCTGCCGTGAAGATGATACGGAACCATCCTTCGGGAACGTTCCAACCATTGATATCCACATCATCGGCCTCGTATTCATGCGTGGCTGTATCAAAGTATGCCACCTCGAACTCCCTTGCGGCCAACGGAGAGGTTTCATCCGCCTGCGGGGTTTCTCCCGAGAATATATCATAATTAGGCTGGAAGAGCAGCTTCAATGTCTGCCCTACAAGGATGATATCATCATTGAGGGTGAACTGCGTGCCGTCGGCATATCTCAAATTGACGTACCACTTGGAATACTGCTTGTATGTCGGAATCTTCTCTCCGTCCTCATCGAGGATATAACTGCCGCTTCCGTCGGTCTCATATCCACCGTCGGGTATCTTCTCTCCATTCTCATCAATCAGGTAACACCTTCTCTCATGTACATCCGCGATGAACAGTTCCATCTTCGGATAGATATCATCGAAGACAAGGAGCTTCGTCATGGGAGTGCCACCGGCAGCAGACTTGTCGATGATACTGCCGGGGTACTCCGTCTCGTCAAGCGTGAGCCTCTTCACTACCGAGGTGTACTGACCGCTTGCTATCCTACGCGACATATTGGTGGTACCACCGAACACGATGAAACGGTTGTAGAACTCCGTACCACCGTACACCTGCCGCGTTCCGAAGTTTATCTGCTTCCATGTATAGTGAAGGGCGCATCCGCAAGCCTGTGCGATCTTCGATGCGGCACTCTTCAAGGTGTCACCGTCGAAGTTGACCGAGATACTTGCATTGATACCCGTTCCTACATTGCACGTCCATCCTCCTATCAACTCGTTTATCGAATCCTCGAGTTTCTGAATGATAGTGCCTGCCAGTCCCGTGAAGGGAAAGGTAAACAGGGCAAGGTCATCCCCCTCCGTGTCCTTCGTATTGAAGATAAACGGTGTCTTGTCGAGCAAGGCGGCTGGGTCGGAGAACTTCGGTTCATAGCGGAACTTGCCACCCCCGTTGTCCTGTGGGAAGTACGGCTCCATAAGGATATACTCGCCCACCTTCGTTCCTGCGGGGATGACATGGAACTCGTCGCTGTTCCATCCGATCGTGAGGCCACCGTTACCGTCAGCGTCCTCGTCGAGCTGTATGGTCTCGAAGACGGTATCGGTGACAGGCCATATTCCTGCCCGTCCTATCACATCTTTGATTTCTGCTATTGTAGGCTTACTCATTGTCTTACGTCAGGTCTTGGTTCTAAGAGTGAGAGGGTAAACTTCGCCAGTCTGAGATTAAACTGTGAGAACTGCTGACAGTCGAGATAGATGAAGTGATACACCACACCATTCTGTACGTTTGTCCTCAGATCGAAGGCCCCCACGTTAAGGATATCCGAGCAGAAAGCGGAATACCTTGACAGGAACGTTGACCGGTCTGGTGCTGTGAAATGCACCTCGAGGTTCACCGTTCGCTCTGCCTTCGCACCGATACCTCCTACCACAGAAGAGCCATTCGTCACGGCGTTGGTGTTCTTGATGGGCTCTTTGTTGGGGGCTGGCGTCATTAACTTCGACAGCGATCCTTGGCTGAGAGACATTCCGTATTGCTCGTGAACGTCTATCCACGCATTGCTGCCCTTTGGTCTGATTTCAAGCGTTATATTCATAGTTTTCTAAGTTTGGCATTAATTGATTCGAGTTGCACCGAGAAACTGTCGAGAATCTTGCGGTTCGAGAGCTTGATATCCAATAGGTACTCGTTGGTTGTGTTGAACATATCCCGCATTTCGAGAAGTGTAGGGTTCGTGGGGCTTGTTATCTGCCCCATCGTCTGTAGGGTGGAGAGAATCTGCTGACGGACACTGTTGCCCTGCTCCAAGGCGATCTGCTGTGCCGTAGCGATGCCCAAGTACAACTCGAACTGGTCATAGGTGGCCGCTTCCGCAAGGCTCATCGTCGCGCCCTGGTCTTGCTGGTCGCTGATACCGAGCAGACGGTATATCTCGCTGACCTGCCCTTGCATACCCTCGCGCTCTGCGGCTATCATTTCGGAGAGTCCACGGAGTTGCTTCATGCGCTCTTCCTCGGAAAGCCCTGCGTCGGTGGTGATGTCCCTGTACTTCTTCTTCCATTCCTCGATCTTGTCATCAAACATGCCACCCAGCACGAAGGAATCCACGAAGGACTCGGCAATCATCTTGCTTATCTCCTGCGTGAAGTCCTTCGTCGATTTGTTCATGTCTGTAAGGGCAGAGAGATACGACGAACGGAGGTTGTCGAATGGCGTTCCTGTGTCGGTGAGAGCCTTTATATCATCCGCGAGCTGCTTCACTACGCGGTCGCTGCTGATTGCCTCATAGAGACTGATAACCTTCTGCCTTATCTCGTCTATCTTGTCGGGGTCACCGCTTTCGAGGGCCTTAGCCCATTCCTCGTTTACGGCGTTGATGCGGTCTGAGTACTGCTTCTCGACGAAGGCGTTAAGCATCTGCTCCATCATGGTCTGGCCGATTTCCTTACCAAGTGTTTCCGCATCGCCTACGATGTTCGTCAGGGTCTTTACGAAGGTATCACGGAGGTTACTGAATCCGCTGCCGAGTTCGTGCATCGACTCTTCCAGACGCTTGCGCAAGTCCTCTGCCTGTGAGAGCGTCAGTTCACGCACCTGTACAAGTTCATCCAGAAGCGCATCAACGGCTTCCATGTTGCCTGCCTTAACCTCTTTGGCATAGCGGCTGTTCCAGTCCTCCACATAGGCATTGAAGTTCTCGAAGTCCATGCCGTTGACCGTGATGGGAACGTCGAGCACATGCTTGTCGATGAAGTCCTTCAACATCGTCTGCTCTAACGTCTTACGGAAAGACTCGGCATCGCCCTTCATGTCCGTGAGCGTGTTGAGGAATGTGTTGTGCAAGTCGTTGAACACCGTCTGCGTGTTCTCTACCTGCTTGTTCAGTTCCTTATACTGCTGGGCGAGAGCAGAAATACTCTCGTCATTGGCGATGTCATTGTTAAGGTTGGCGATATCCTGGAGCATATCATCCATTGTGAAGGAAACATCCTCACCGCTGAGAAGCTGCTGCCACTTCTTCCTGATTTCCTCCATGCGCCCGGCATACTTCTCCGAGGCGAGCATCGTCTGGAGCATTTCTTTTATCAAGGTGAGGGCAATCTGCTTTCCTGCATTCTCCGCATCGGCCTCACTGTTGGCAAGCAAGCCTTCTATCAGGGATTCACCGAGATTGTCAAGGCTGTTGGAAAAAGCCTCGCTCATGTCCTTGCCGATACCCTCTGCCAACTGCTTGGCTTTCTCTGCCTGCTGCTCACGGAGTGTGGTCTGCTCGTCTATGAGCACTTTCAGACGCTCGTTGCGCTCTTCATCGGAGAGCGTGGTGTCCTCAATGAGAGACTTATAGCGATCTGTCCAGTCCTGCAAGTACTTCTCGAAATTGTCGAACGTCTTTTCTCCCATTGTCACGGGAGCATTCAGTATGGCTGATTCCACGAGATCGGAGAAAATCTGGTCGATAAGCGTATTCTTCCAGTCCTCGGTGGTACTCTCCAGGTCGGTAAGCGTATCCTTCCAACTATCAAGGATATCCTCGAAGTATTTCTTGGCCTCTTGTGCGGTCTCTTCGAGGGTCTTGATGATTCCCATCTGTCGGAAGTTCTCAATCTCCTGCTGGCTGCTTGTAACGATATCGTTGTAACTGTTCTTCAGGCGTTCCAACTCCTGCTCGTAGGCATCCTGTCCGAAGAGGTTGTGGTTGTAATCATCCTGCAACTTATACAGGTCATCGTACCACTTTTTCAAATCCTCCTGCACTTTGGTACCGAGAACGTTGTTAACCACCATACGGTTAATCATTTCCTGCCAGTTCTCGGCAATCTCGTCCATCACGTCCTCGCTGCCGTTGGCGATTTCGTAGAGGGAATCCATCATGCCGTCGTAAACCTCATCAAAGGAGCTGCCCGTGATGCGCTCTTTCAGTTCATCGAGGATATCAGCCTCGGTTTTTGCAAACTGGATGATATTTTCAAGGTGCTCGCGGAAGTCGCTATCCATTACCGACCATAGGCCATTATATTCACCTTTAATCCATTCCAGTTGCTCGGCGGTCATGTTGGCCATGTCCTCCATGTCCGTGAACTTCAACCCTCCGAAGTGCCTTGATATCTCACCGGCAACATCCTGCCAGTTCTGACCGTCGAAGATGTATGAGCCTTGCCACATACGGTAGCCCATGGAGTGGGAGCCGTTAGTTACGTCAGTTCGCATCTTTGCAAGCCTTCTCGAGGTCGATTCCTCGGCTTTCAGCAATCGGAGAGCCTCTTCCGAGGCCTGCTTTGCCTCATTACCCCAGGATTCCTTAAGATATTCACGTTTCTTATCTATCAGTTCATCCCACACCTTGACAAGATTGTCGTATTGGGCCTTTGCTTCGGCATATCCGTTATCGTCACCTCCGAAGATTCCTTTTATCAGATTAGCCATAGCCTGTACGACTTGTATGGCTACTTGAATGATGGCAAGGATGGCAGAAGCCTTTTCAATGGCACTGATACCCTGTGCCGTTGTTGCGGTAACTATATCGATGGTCTGCGAGATATTGACGGCGAAGTTCATAATATCCCCAATCATAGAGACACATTCACCACCCAATCCACCAATCTGCTGACCGAGCTGTGAAACCTGTTGCCCAAACTCTGACCATTCCCTGCGCAGTTCATCGTTGGTTTTCTTGACTTTCTTCTTATCCTTCAGGTATTGGTCGGTAGCTTCATTGGCCTCCTTCTGAGCGTCGGCTTCATCATAATAGACAGCCACCATCTTATCGCCCTCCTTGCGGTAGGACTTCACGACCTTAACTTTCTGCTTGACTAAATCAAGGCGAGCCTTGGCCTCCTTCATGTTCTTCTCAGACTTCCGCAAGTCCTCCATCGACTTTTTCAGCGTACCGAACGGATTGCGCGAACTGATTTCGTCCTGCATCCGTTGGATGGTGTCGGTGTATTCCTTCAAGTCTTTCGGGTCGAGACTTTGGGCTGCTGCCTCCTTCGCCTTCTCAAACTCTTCGATGAGGTATTCAAGTGTCTCGGAAGACGTCTGCTCCAAATCCTCAAAGGCGCGGATATACTCCGGGGAGTCCTTCAGGATATCAAGGGAGAGCGAAGCCTGTTTCTTTGCCCTGTCAGTTGCGGCCTGACGTTTGGAACGCTGGAGGGCAGATACGGTATCATTGTCACCGCGAGCCTCGGCAGCGGCTATCTCGGCATCTATCCGCTTCACGTCCTCGGAATACTGCCTGTCGATGGCCAGCTTCCTGTCCGTGTAGGACTGATGGGAGGCAATCAAGGCTTCGGCACGCTCTTTGGCGGCTTGGGCCTCCTTGGCATTCTCTGCCTGGATCATGGCGCGGCGAGTTGTATCTTGGACGCCTGTAAGCTGCTGCCCCTGCCATCCGGCTTTTCCTTCTTCGGTATCGGAGAACGATGTCTTCTTGTCTTTGTTGGCAGCCTCCCATTTTTCCTTGGCAGCTTCATAGTTGGCCTTCTTCCATTCCTCCACCTGACGGTCGATAGCGTCGAGGCTTGCCTGATGGTCTTTCTCGCGCTGAAGTTGTTCACGCCTTGAAGCGTCGGCCTCGCTGGCAATCTCCAAATCGGCCATGGCTGCTGCCAGGGTAGCTCTTTCCTTTGTCTGGCGTTCACGCTCGCGCTGCTCTATCTCGAAGAGTCGCTGTCTGCGCTGCGCTTCCTGTTCGGCGGTATGGTCAACTGCACTACCTTTCTTTCCTCCCTTCCCTTTGGGTGAAGTAGGAGTTGTCGGTGTAGTTCCGTTTCCCTTGCTACCTCCGTAAATTGCATCGTTCCATTGCTCATCAGTAATCTCGTACATATCCTTGTACTTCTTCAAGGCTGCGTCCGACGCTTCCTTCGTATCGTCAATCTCACGAACAAGCCGACCGACACTGATTCTGAAATCAGCAAGGCCGTCACTTGCATCCCCACCAAGACGGACTCCCCAGAACTTTGCGTTGCCAAGCTTATTCATGTCCTTCTCCGATATCTTGTAGTTTTTGTCGGACACTTTGCGGAATACCTCGTGATAAAGCCTGGAACCTTCATCCTTTCCGTATTTGTCCTGGAGCACGTCATATGCCTTGTTCAGTTTATCTGTCTTGATGGCAATGTCCTCGGCAGCATCCTTCTTAATTTCAGAAATGGCATATTCGAGGTCTAACTGGATTGTGTTACT
>ONCQ01000049.1 GCA_900316355.1 uncultured Prevotellaceae bacterium
GCCATTAGGTAAAATCCCAAGCGGATCACAATAAGAACCGTGACGGTGCTACCGAAACGTGCTACCAAGAGAGAATAAAGCGTAACTCATTGGAACACAGCACTTGGGTAAAATCCCGTACGCACCGCAAGAGTTCTGGAAAGGAGGTCATTGACCTCCTTTTTTGTGTTTTGGAGAAACTATTGGAAACCAAAAAGGAAGCCCCGCAATGGAGCTTCCTTTTCCTGTGATCTCGTTGGGATTCGCGCTCGGCTCGAAGAGACGCTTTCAGAGCGCAGCGGGTGAAAGAACCCTTGGGTGAGAATCCCAATTAATCGCGTTTGTGATCCCGTTGGGATTCGAACCCAAGACCCACAGCTTAGAAGGCTGTTGCTCTATCCAGCTGAGCTACGAGACCAGAAGCTTTGCGTCACGCACCAGATGGTGGGAGGAGGGAAGTATGGTGCGCATAAATGGCGCAAAGCGGGTGCAAAGGTAGTAAAAAGTTTATAGTTGAAAGATTAAAGTCTAAAGTTTTTCCCCTTTTTCCTTATTTTTTTGACGGGAAGCCATGAAGAAGGCCATTTTTGCCGTTTGATGCGACAGAAATGGCCTTGAATCAGTATGCGTCTGTTGTCTTATGCTTGGTGCTGCGGACGCAGGAGGTCGTTGACGGTCTTCACGGGGTTGAAGGTCTCCAGGGGCACCTCCACAAAGATGGTGCTCCAGTCGCTCATAGCACCGTTCCACAGACCGGGCAGCTCCAGTGCCTTCAGCTCCTTGCCGCTCTTGCTCTTGTAGGAGATAAAGCCGGTGGCGGGATCTACGAAGCGCGGCAGGTCGAAGCGCTGGCCTTTGTAGTCGCGGATGGCGCAGACGAGATCCACGGGGTTGAAGTGTGTGCCGCTCTGGAACATAGCCATATAGGCGGGGTTGTGGGTGTCAATCTGCGAGCTCTCCAGAATCTGTAGGCTGACGCTGCCGTCGGGGTTGAAAGCCAGGAACGGGCCGCCGCCGGGTTCGCCTACGTTCTTCACCATGCCGCACACGCGCATCGGGCGGTTGAGTTTGCGGCGCAGGGTGGCAGAGAGTTCTTCGGCGCTCATCTCGGCGATGCCCGGCACCTCGGTGCAGAGATTGTTGCGCAGGAACTGACACATCTCTTCGAGTTCCTCGCGACCTACGCCGCCTTCGTCCAGACGGTTCAGATAGGCGAAGGCCTTACGCTGTGCGTTCACAAGGACGCCGGCAATGACCTGCTTCCATAGTGTGGTGGCGGGCTTCAGACGGTCAGGCACGACATTGTCGATGTTCTTGATGAACACGATGTCGCTGTCGAGGTCCGAGAGGTTCTGGATGAGTGTACCATGACCGCCGGGGCGGAACAGCAGTCGGCCGTCATCCGTGCGGAAGGGCTCGTTGTCCATGGTGGCGGCGAGGGTGTCTGTCGAGGGTTTCTGCTCGCTGAACGACACGTGGTACTTCACGCCGAAGCGCTCCTCATAGCTGGGCAGCACACGCGCCACGAGTTCCTCGAAGAGCTCGCGGTGCTCGGTGGACACGGTGAAGTGCACGTCAGTCTTGCCATTGGATACGGCATACTGTGCAGCCTCCACGAGATGCTCTTCCAACGGCGTGCGCGCGTCCTCCTCGTAGGCATGGAACTGCAGCAGGCCCTTGGGCAGCTGGCCGTAGTTCAGACCTTCCTCGTCGAGCATGGCGCTGACGACGTCCTTGTAGCGTCCGGCCTCCATGAGGTCGAGGGCACCTTCGCCGTAGAGCACCTGGCAGGCATCGTCGAGGGCGGGGAAGAAGGCGAAGTCCTGGATGCGGTCGAAATAGGTGTGCTCGAAGTCCGAGGCGGGCGCGTCGTGGTCGCCGTCGCGGAACTCAAACATATTCTTGAACATGCGGGAGGCAGCGCCGCTGGCGGGCACGAACTTCGTGATGTGGTGGCCTTCGGCTTTGTAGTCTTCCCATGCCTTCACGAGAGCCTGACACTCTGCGTCGGAGGGTGCTACGATGCCGTTGCCGATGGCGGCAGCTGCGCGCAGCTTCAGGAAGGGGAAGCCTTCGCGGAACTGTTCCAGCTGGCGCTGAATCTGTTGTTCACTGATGCCTTTCTCGGCAAGCTGTTTGCGATCTTCTGAGGTAATCATTGTTATATGGTTTAGAGTTTAGAGTTTAGAGTTTAGAGTTTAGAGTTTAGAGTTTAGAGTTTAGAGTTTAGGGTTGAGAGTTGAGGGAGGGGCTCAGAAATGTTTAAAGAGTTTCAAATTCGCGTTCAAAAGTAGTAAAAAACGTTCAATGACGCATCATCTTTCATGAAAAATCACTATCTTCGCGGCAGTTTTTTAAGAAAAGAGAGCTTATGAGTAGCGATTCTTTAGCGCTAACCCCTGCTGAACGGAAGGTTTTCTTTGGCCTCTACCGTCAGCTGATGTCGCAGGTAAGTAACGACCTGCTCCCCGACGATTACGGGCGTGTGAAGGAGTACCTCACGGCAGCGGCAGACACGTCGGTGATGGAGCGCGATGTCTTTGGTGTCCATCCTTTGCTGTTGACGATGCAGACCGCCCTCGTGGTGGCCACGGAGATTGGTGTCTCGCGGGCGGCCATCCTGGGTGTCATGTTGCACCGTGTGGTGCGGGCCGGTCAGGTCTCCGAACAGCAGGTGCGCCAGACGTTCGGCACCGAGGTGACCACCATCATCCGCGGACTCACGCGCATCGAACAGCTCTATCAGAAGAATCCTGTGGTGGAGAGCGAGAACTTCCGTCAGCTCCTCCTGTCGTTTGCCGAGGACATGCGCGTCATCCTCATCGTGGTGGCCAACCGTGTGTGCCTGATGCGACAGATCAAGGATGCCGATAACGATGAGGCACGCCGTCGCGTGGCGATGGAGTCGTCGTATCTCTACGCCCCTCTGGCACATAAGCTGGGCCTCTACAAGCTGAAGAGTGAGTTGGAGGACCTCTCGCTGAAGTACCTTGAGCACGATGCCTACTATCATATTAAGGAGAAACTCAATGCCACGAAGCGCAGTCGTGATGCTTATATCACACGCTTTATAGCCCCTGTGGAAGAGAAACTTAAAGCCGCAGGGCTGAAGTTCCACATGAAGGGACGCACCAAGAGCATCCACAGCATCTGGCAGAAGATGAAAAAGCAGCACTGCGAGTTCGAAGGTGTCTATGACCTCTTCGCCATCCGCGTCATCCTGGACTCACCTCTGGAGCGCGAGAAACAGGACTGCTGGCAGGTCTTCTCCATCGTCACCGATATGTACCAGCCCAACCCCAAGCGTATGCGCGACTGGCTCTCCATCCCCAAGAGCAACGGCTACGAGAGCCTGCACATCACTGTGCTCGGCCCAGAGGGGAAATGGGTGGAAGTGCAGATACGCACAGAGCGCATGGACGAGGTGGCGGAGCGCGGCTTGGCAGCACACTGGCGCTACAAGGGCGTCAAGGGCGGCGAGGCCGAGGTAGAGCGCTGGCTGCAGGAGATACGCAACGCCTTAGAGGCTGGCGACGATATGCAGCTCATGGACCAGTTCAAGATGGACCTCTATGAAGACGAGGTCTTTGTGTTCACCCCCAAGGGCGACCTCTTCAAGCTGCCGCAGGGTGCCACCGTTCTCGACTTTGCCTACGCGCTGCACACGAAGATAGGTAATCACTGCACCGGCGGCCGCATCGGCGGCAAGATGGTGACACTCCGTCAGGTACTGCGCAGCGGCGACCAGGTGGAAATCATGACCCACGCCAACCAGTACCCCAAGCAGGACTGGCTGAATGTCGTGAAGACCAGTCGCGCACGTTCCAAGGTGCGCCAGGCCCTCAAGGAACGCGCCGCCACGCAGGCAGCCTTCGCCAAGGAGGAGTTGGAGCGCAAGTTCAAGAACCGCAAGATCGACGTGGACGAGGCCACCCTCATGCATACCATGACGCGCCTCGGCTATCGCGTCGTCACCGAGTTCTACAACGCGCTGGCAGAGGGCGTCCTCGATGTCAACCAAGTCCTCGACGCCTACATCCTCCAGCAGCGCCATGACCGCGGCGAGATAGCCACCCAGACGCAGAGCGCCGACAACTTCCAGGTGCAGCCCGACGATGAGCGCATACTCTCCCATCACAAGGGCGATGTGCTGGTCATCGACCAGAACCTGAAGGGCATCGACTACACGTTGGCCAAGTGCTGTCAGCCCGTCTATGGCGACGAGGTCTTCGGCTTCCTCACGGCGGGCGGCGGCATCAAGATACACCGCAATGACTGCCCCAACGCCCCCGCTATGCGTGCGCGCTACGGGTACCGTATTATAGATGCCCGCTGGGCCGGCAAGGGTGGTAGCCAGTATGCCATCACGCTGCGCGTCGTCGGACAGGATGACCTCGGCATCGTCAACAACATCACCAGCATCATCTCCAAGGATGAGAAGCTCTTGCTGCGCAGCATCTCCATCGACTCCCACGACGGCCTCTTCAGCGGCACCCTCACCATCATGCTCGAGGACACGGCGCGTCTGCGGCAGTTGATTCAGAAGCTCGAAGGTGTGCGCGGTGTGAAAAGTATTACTCGCTTATAATTCGTTAAAAGGTCTTAAGGAATTTCCCAAGGTCGCAGATTTATTTTACTTTTGCGCGTCAAAATATGAAGATACGAATGCAACATCCTTTCAAATATATACTCCTCGCCGCTTGTTTCATGCCTCTCACGGCTGCGGCGCAGGACATTGAAAAAGGCACCTACAACTTCAAGGACGGTGCCGTCTATGAGGGCGAGCTCTTCCGTGGCAAGCCCAACGGCAGAGGGCGCACGACCTACAAGAGCGGCGATGTCTATGAGGGCGAGTACCTCAAGGGCAAGCGCCAGGGCTACGGCGTCTATACCTTCGTCGATGGCGAGCGCTATGAGGGCGAATGGTTCCAGGACCAACAGCACGGCAATGGCACCTTCTATTTCAAGAACAAGAACAGATATGTCGGCCTCTGGTTCCGCGACTATCAGTCGGGGCAGGGCACCATGTATTATTTCAACGGCGATGTCTATGACGGCGAGTGGCAGTCCGACAAGCGCATGGGGCAGGGCACCTACACTTACGCCACTGGCGACAGCTACACCGGCATGTGGAAGGACGACCTCAAGGACGGTCAGGGCGTGTTCGTATGGTCCAACGGTTCCCGTTACTCCGGCGCCTGGCGTCAAGGCAAGATGAACGGTATGGGCACCTATAACTACGCCAATGGTGACAGCTACAAGGGTACCTTCGTGAACGACTCTCTCGAAGGTAAGGGCATTTACCGCTACAATAACGGCGACGTCTATGAGGGTGGCTATCACAACAGCCTTCGCGAAGGCGACGGCATCTTCACCTATGCCAACGGCAACAAATATGTCGGTCAGCTGAAAGGCGGCTACAAGCATGGCGCAGGCACCTTCACCTCGCCCGACGGCACCAGTTACACCGGTCAGTGGCGCAAGGACCTCAAGGAGGGCCGCGGCAAGTATGTGTGGCGCAATGGCGACATCTACGACGGCGAATGGGTGGCCGATATGATGGACGGCGAAGGCGTGCTCCGCCAGAAGGACGGCACCAAGTTCCGCGGGCATTTCACCCAGGGACAGAAAAACGGCAAGTGCGTCATGGAAACCCCCGACGGCCTCCGCTTCGAGGGCAGCTACATGGACGATGTGCGCCATGGCGATTTCATCGAGAAAGACCGCAACGGCAATGTCATCCGTCGTGGACACTACACCAACGGCGTCCTCGACAAGTAAGCCCTCTTTTGGGACTGCTCGAAACAATAAATTGCTCTAAAGGGTCATTCTCCCTTCCTTTTAGGGCAATTTATTCGTTTTTATTTCTTGATTTGAGGAAGATTTAGTACCTTTGCGCCGTAAATAACGTTATAAGCATTTTTTTATGATTGTTGACAATTTGAAGGCTTTCGACCAGTATCTGGCTTTGAATCCTCTTTTCCCCGCTGTGGCTGAGTTTCTGCGCACAACGGATTTGTCATCCCTTCCCACCGGTATTACTAAGATTCAGGGCGACGACCTCTACATCAACGTGCAGCAGGCCCCCGTCAAGGGTCGCCAGCAGGCGCGCTTCGAATCGCATCGCCGCATGATAGACATTCAGGTGCCTTTCAGTGCGAGCGAGGAATACGGCTGGGCACCGCTTGACCAGCTGCCTGCCACCACCTACGACGAGGCTTCTGATATGTGCTTCCACGACCCCGCAGCGCCACAGACGCCCGAGGATGTCGCCAGCACTTACTTCACACTGCAGCCCGGACAGTTCGCCATCTTCTTCCCGCAGGACGGCCACGCTCCGGCCATCACTGCCACAGGACTGCGCAAGGCCATCATCAAAGTGAAGGCTTAATCCAACCGAGATAACAACAACTAACTATAATGGCTACTACATCAGTAAAGAAACCGGTTGCCGGCAAGAAATCTGCCGCTTCCGCTAAGAAAGTAGGCGACAAGAAAGTCGCAGCCGCACCTCAGCAACTGAAAATCGTTCGTTCGGATGAATGGCTCGCGCCATTCGAAGCCGCCATCGCGGGTCGCCACCAACATGTCCTCGACAAGATGGCAGAACTCACGGGCGGTGGAAAGCAGAAGCTCAGCGAGTTTGCAACAGGATATCTCTACTACGGTCTTCACTTCGAGGATAAGAAATGGATCCTCCGCGAGTGGGCCCCTAACGCTACCGCCATCTATCTCGTGGGCGATTTCAACAACTGGCAGGAGGACAAAGCCTATGCCATGAAGCGCCTCTCCAAGACCGCTGGCGACTGGGAAATCAAGTTGCCCGCAAAGGCCATCAAACACGGCCAGCTCTTCAAACTCTCCGTACACTGGGAAGGCGGACAGGGCGAGCGCATCCCCGCATGGGCCACGCGCGTCGTTCAGGACGACCAGACCAAGATCTTCTCCGCACAGGCATGGGCTCCCGAACAGCCCTATGAGTGGAAGACCACCAAGTTCAAGCCCAACACCTCGCCGCTGCTCATCTACGAGTGCCACGTCGGTATGGCACAGGACAAGGAAGGCGTAGGCACCTACGCTGAGTTCCGCGAGAAAGTGCTGCCCCGCATCATCAAGGACGGCTACAACTGCATCCAGATTATGGCCATCCAGGAGCATCCCTACTACGGCAGCTTCGGCTACCATGTCAGCAGCTTCTTCGCAGCCTCCTCACGCTTCGGCACTCCCGAGGAGCTGAAGGAGCTCATCGATGCCGCACACGCTGCAGGTGTCGCCGTCATCATGGACATCGTGCACAGCCATGCTGTGAAGAACGAGAACGAAGGCCTCGGCAACTTCGCCGGCGATCCCAATCAGTACTTCTACGAGGGCGGTCGTCGCGAGCATCCCGCATGGGATAGCCTCTGCTTCGACTACGGCAAGAACGAGGTGCTGCACTTCCTGCTCTCCAACTGTAAATACTGGCTTGAGGAATACCACTTCGACGGCTTCCGCTTCGATGGTGTCACCTCCATGCTCTACTACAGCCACGGCCTCGGTGACAACTTCACCGGTTATGGCGACTACTACAACGGCAACGAGGATGACAACGCCATCGCCTACCTGACGCTGGCCAACCTCGTCATCCACGAGGTCAACCCCAAGGCCATCACTATCGCCGAGGAGGTGTCCGGTATGCCCGGCCTCGCCGCACCCTTCAAGGATGGCGGCTACGGCTTCGACTACCGTATGGCCATGAACATCCCCGACTACTGGATTAAGATCATCAAGGAACAGCGTGACGAAGACTGGAAGCCCAGCTCCATGTTCTGGGAGGTCAAGAACCGCCGTGCCGATGAGAAGACCATCAGCTACTGCGAGAGCCACGACCAGGCCCTCGTGGGCGACAAGACCATCATCTTCCGCCTCATCGATGCCGACATGTACTGGCATTTCAAGAAGGGCGACGAGAACTACAATGTGGAGCGCGGTATCGCCCTGCACAAGATGATTCGTCTGCTCACTGCCAGCACCATCAACGGCGGCTACCTCAACTTCATGGGTAATGAGTTCGGCCATCCCGAGTGGATTGACTTCCCCCGTGAAGGCAACGGATGGAGCTACAAGTACGCCCGTCGCCAGTGGAACCTCGTCGATAACCAGGAACTCTGCTATCACTTTCTCGGCGACTTCGACCGCATGATGCTTAAGACGCTGAAGATGCAGAAGGATATCCAGAAGACCCCCGTCACCGAGATATGGCACAACGACGGCGACCAAGTGCTGGCCTACCAGCGCGGCGACCTGCTCTTCGTCTTCAACTTCAGCTACAACCGCAGCTACACCGGCTATGGCTTCATGGTGCGCCAGGGCGCATACAATGTGGTGCTCAACACCGACGACGTAGCCTTCGGCGGTCATGGCCTCAACGATGACAGCATCCGTCACTTCACCGTCTATGACCCGCTGCTCGCCCGCGACAACAAGGGTTGGCTGAAGCTCTACCTGCCGGCACGCTCCGCAGTGGTGCTCACCCGCTCCAAGGACGAATAAAGAATCAGAAAGCATAAAGAAAGAAGGCTGTGCCATCGCACAGCCTTCTTTGCTTATTCCATGTCTATCGTTGAGAAGGTCCGGTGTTCGCCGAGGGAGTCGTAGATGAAGAATACCTGCAGCTCCGGGTGACGTTGTAACACCGTCTTAGCCCGCTCGACGCCCATCACCATGAATGAGGTGGCAAAGGCGTCCGCTTCGGCGCACGTCGGCGCCAGCACGGTGGCTGACAGCAGCGAGTGCTGCACGGGGTAGCCCGTGGCCGGGTCTATGGTATGTGCCACGCGTCGTCCGTCGTCCGTTACGTAGTAGTTGCGGTAGTTGCCGCTGGTGGCCATCGCCTGGTTGTTCAGTGTCAGCACCGTCTCCAGTTCGTTGCTCTGGCTCTCGGGGTCGTCCACAGGTTTGTTCACGCCGATGCGCCATGCCTCGCCCTTGGGGTTCACGCCACTCACGACCACCTCGCCGCCAATCTCCACCATGAAGTTCTCGATGCCCTTGCTGCGCAGCAGGTCAGCCACCACGTCCACGCCGAAGCCTTTCGCCACGGCGGAGCAGTCCAGGATGATGTCCGGGTTGTCCTTCACGATGCGGTTGTCGTCCGTCAGCTTCACCCGTTGCCATCCCACCAGCGCCCGCAGGCTGTCCACGGCGGCGCTGTCAGGCAGCGCACCGTTCTTGAAGCCGAAGCCCCATGCGTTCACCAGCGGTGCTACGGTGATGTCGAAGGCCCCGTCCGTCGCTTCGCTCACGCGCTCACTCAGGATGAAGACATGCTTGAAGAGCGAGTCCACCTCTGTGTCTTCATTGCGGTTCACGCGGCTGATGATGCTCTGCTTGTTGAACATCGACAGGCTTTGGTCCACGGTCTTCAGGGCAGCCTTCACCTCGTCGTTCAGATCCTCGGGATATTGATAGGTGAGATGGTAGAATGTGCCGAACACGCCCCCTTCGTTGCGCTGGTAGGGCGCGGGGCTGTTGCGGCGGTTGATGATCAGGAAGCTGCCAATCACCAGCAGCGCCAGCACCCCCAGATGCCAGCGTCGCCATTGCGACTGCGGCCGGTCCTGCGGCGTCAGCGGTTCATACTTCGTCTTCTGCCCGTCCTGTTCGTCCTCGGGCAGCTGTATGTTATGTATAGGATTCAGCGGATCATTCATCATTCTTCATTCGTTATTCTTCATTCGTTATTCATCATTCGTCATTAGTAACTTCTATTTTCACTCCTCACGCTCCCCTTTAGGGGGCTCGGGGGCACTCACGCTCCCCTTCAGGGGGCTCGGGGGCATTAGGGGGCTCGGGGGCATTACAGCTCCACCATCACTTTGAACGTACCTCCCCATCCGCTGGTGTCATTCTTGCCGAAACCCGGTATGAACCAGGGCGGTCCCACCTCGCCGGTGGTCTGCGTGATGCGGAACTTAAAGCGCACATCCCATCCCACGCGCACCATCTTCCAGATGCGCGTCTCCAGTCCGAACAGCACCTCGGCCCATTGTGCCGTGGCGCGCATGCTCTCGTAGTTGAACGGCTGCGATGTTTTCCACACCGGGTCCGTCAGTGGAGTGGGAGAGGTGAGGTCATAGTTGAAGGCAGAGATGCCGTAGCGCACACCGGCGAAGAGGCGGTTTCCGCGCGTGTTCTTATTAATATTATAGTCCATGCCCACGCGGAAGTACGGGGCGTGCACGTTGAAGCGGTTGTCGATGTCGCGTCCCTCGTGGTCCGCCACACCCAGTCCCACCTCAGCGATGGGGAAGAATTTCTCTTTCAGGTTCACGCGCGCCACCACCTCCATCAGCGCCCATTCGCTGCCGAAGGCCTTCATGATGGGGCCCACGATGTCTGCGCCCACGGCCACACCCCTGAACACCCCCTTCCGCTTCTCCTTCTCCTTCTTCGGCAGCGTCACCTGCACGCTGTCCCCCAGCTCCACGCGCAGCGTATCCTGTGCGTGAGCCGTAGGACTCAGCCATAGCAGCCCCAGCAGGAGCAGCAGGCTATTCCTCAGCCGTGCGGAAGCGGAATTGCAGGTTCTCAAGGCCATCATAGTTGATGTCGGGAATGTTGATGAGTACGGTATCTATCAGATGATGCGTGGAATAGACCTGTGTGATGGTGTGCCACATGTGTGCCGGGCACGAGGGATCGTCGAGATGTGCCGTGTTCCTCTTGGCGATGTACACCGTGTCGCGTCCCTCGCCGTCCTTGCCCGTAAACCTGAGCTCCAGCGAGTCGATGTCGCCGTAGTAGCTCACGGGCAGCTTCACTGCGCTCTGGTTCACCAGCCTGTTCGCGAGCACCGAGTCGATGCCCAGTGCCGTGATGGTCAGCGTGTCGCCAACGGCGATGCCGTCGCCCTCCGACGAGTAGAAACCGCACACATACTGCACCTTCGTCTCCAGTCGGCAGTTATAGGTGTCGCAGCTTGTCAGATGGAAGATGAGAAGAAACAGAACGACCCATCCCCGGGCCCCTCCCGTGAGGAAGGGGTGCAGGCTGCGCGATGTAGTTTTAGTTGGCGACATTACGTTGCTATCTTATATCTCCTTCTCAATCTGGTAGTTATTCCTCTGCTCCGAGCTCCGGCTGATGAGGTCGCCCAGGAAACCAGCCACGAAGAGCTGTGTGCCCAGGATCATCATCGTCAGTGAGATGTAGAAGTAGGGGGAGTCCGTGACCAGACGAGCCGGGATGCCGCGCGACAGCGCATACAGCTTGGTGGCACCCACCACGATGACCGCCACGAAGCCGATGAAGAACATCAGCGAGCCCAGCAGTCCGAACACATGCATCGGCTTCAGGCCGAAGCGGCTTAGGAACCACAGCGACAGCAGATCCAGATAGCCGTTCACGAAGCGGTCCAGTCCGAACTTCGTCTTGCCATATTTGCGCGCCTGGTGGTGCACCACCTTCTCGCCAATCTTGTCGAAGCCCGCATTCTTGGCCAGATAAGGAATATAGCGGTGCATCTCGCCGTACACCTCGATGTTCTTCACCACATCGCGGCGATACGCCTTCAGTCCGCAGTTGAAGTCATGCAGGTTCTTGATGCCGCTCACGGCACGTGCCGTGGCGTTGAACAGTTTCGTCGGTATCGTCTTCGACAGCGGGTCATAGCGCTTCTGCTTGTAGCCGCTCACCAGATCGTAGCCATCCTCCACAATCATGCGCCGCAGTTCCGGAATCTCGTCCGGCGAGTCCTGCAGGTCCGCATCCATGGTGATGACCACGTCGCCCTCGGCGCGTGCGAAGCCGCAGTAGAGTGCCGGGCTCTTGCCGTAGTTACGGCGGAACTTGATGCCCTTCACCTCCGGGTTCTGGGCTGCCAGCGTCTCGATGACCTGCCACGAAGCATCCGTGGAGCCGTCGTTGACGAAGATAATCTCATACGTGAAGTTGTTTGCATCCATCACGCGTTTAATCCACGCGTGCAACTCCGGCAGCGACTCTGCCTCGTTGAAAAGCGGTACGATGACTGATATATCCATCACTTGTTTTTTTGTTTTCTGGCTGCAAAAGTACAAAAAATAATTCACAAACAAGTAAATACATCCCGTATATTTGATTTCCTGCAAAATTCTTGCATATCTCGAGAATGTTTCGGAATTTTCCCTCATTCCCTCAAACTTGTTGGTTGTCAAGCTGTAAAGGCTGAGGGAAAGCTGAGGGAATGAAGGAAATGTACTCCAAAATGAGGGAATGATGGAAATGTAGTCCAAAACAGACCATGCTCTTCAGCCGTGAAGAGCATGGTCTTACGGCGTGTCCCACATGTGGGACACGACATAAGGACCTGACCTTATGACTGTAAGGACACGACCTTATCGCCCTCACGACCCGACGTTATCGCCCTCACGACCTGACCTTATTGCCCTCACGACCAGTTAAGGTTATCGTTAAGGTTAAGGTTACTGAACTTTCGGATGTGTTTTTTATTGATCAAGAATTAGAGAATTAGAGAATTTACTAGCTTTTGCAAAGCAAAAGACATTCTATTTATTCTCATC
>ONCQ01000019.1 GCA_900316355.1 uncultured Prevotellaceae bacterium
CGTCATAATGGTATGTGCACGCTGAGCGGTACGGTCCATCATATAGCGCAAGGGCTGCAACACGGCATTGGTCGTTTTAAGACTCGTAATCCGAGACTGGGAGGAGTGGACAAAGATGAGGTTGTTGAGGGCTGGCACGAGTTCACGGCGAGGGTTCTCGGATTCTGCATCCAGCAACCTAGACTTCATCGGTAAGAAACTCTCAACCTCTAAGCGGTCCAGCTCGGCCTTCACCTTGAGTTCGCGTGAGTATGTCACTCTCATCGGAAACCAAAAGAGGGGGTCACCACACACTTCTGTGTCGCGCCCTAAACAGTCGATATTTTGTTCCATTCTTATCATGCCGCTCTGATTTCCAGTTGCTTTATGATCAGAATCATCAACTCGAAGCTCTCAATGAGTTCATCGCAGGGCGCAAAGGTAAGGAGAAAAATTGAAACTGTGGATGAATCGTGGAAGGAAATTAAAAATTTCCGAGAAAATTCGTGAGGACGAAAGTCTAAGGACTAAGGACGAAAGACGAAGGACGAAAGACGAAGGACGAAAGACGAAGGACGAAAGACGAAGGACGAAAGACGAAGGACGAAGGTCGAAGGACGAAAGACGAAAGACTAAGGACTAAGGACGAAAGACGAAGGACGAAAGTCGAAGGACGAGAAACGAAGGACGAAAGACGATATTATTTTTTAAGATATTCTATTAATTTGTATAATTGAGAAGAAATCTCTGTCGCCTGTATTCTTAAATGCTCGAACTGTTCCTGAGAACAGAATCCTCTGTCTAAACACAGGTATAGCATGCTACGTACTTCCGAACAACTGCCTTTTGAAATATTCAAGAAATTAATGTATTTCGCATCGGAACCTGATTCAAATCCCTCTGCTATATTGTTCATAATGCTCACTGCAGCGCGTTGAATCTGATCGCGAAAGCCCCAGTCTTTATTGTCTTCCATCATATCGTAGATGGCATTCACAAAAGACCTGGCATTCTGCCATACTGTTAATGATTCAAATTTCCGGCTGGACATGTTGGAGAAGGGGTATTTAAGAAGACAAAGGTCGAAGGTCTAAGGGCGAAGGGTCGAGGGGCGAGAGGCAAGAGTCGAGGGGCGGGAGTCAAGGGGCGAGAGTCAAGGGGCGAGAGTCAAGGGGCGAGAGTCAAGGGGCGAGGGTCAAGGGTCGAGAGTCGGGAGTCGAGAGATGATTCTCTCCTATCCCATTTCCCTGCTTATGTCGCTATACTATTTGTATGTTTGGCTGTAGTCAGCAAAGTTCACTCTGCGCTCGCCCACTCTACCGGCTGTATACATTTCTACAATGCTACGAGCTTGTAGGGATTGGTGATGACATGACGACCGTATTTCTTCAGGAGCGTCAGGACATCGGTACTCTCTTGCTCGTTTTCCTTCAACCCCGACACCCCAGGAAGGCGTGAGGCGAAGAACGGCCAAAGCTGGGCGGACTTGTACTGCTGATCAAGATTGGGGAAATTGACCAGAGGCTCGTATTTGTCCTGCGTCTTGTATTCGTCAGAGTAGGAGAATCGCCACTCGTCATCCTCATACGTCAGCACGCCCACCAACAGCGATCTTAGGTAAAGGTCGAAACGTCCTTTGCTGCCCTTCACTGCCTGCAGGTTGGTCTCGTCACTATCATGCCAGAACAACTTTATTTTTTCGATGATACTCATTGTATTACCTCCCATATCGTTTTGTACCTGTAGTCCAGGCACTCGTTTATCATTAACGTCCGCTCTTTTGAAAGCAAGCGGCCAAACTCTTTTCTTATCGTTTCTTTCATCCCTGCCAGCATTTCACTACTGAAAAGATGGCGTATCTCATCGCGAGTGATATAGAACTGGCTGTCGTAAATCTCCTTCACCATGCGGAAATGATTCAGGTCGCCAGCATCCTTCCAACCAAGCTTTGGCTTTGAACTGTCGCTGTATTTCTTCACATAGCGTGCAATATCCTTTTGTTTGATTCGCATCGCCAACTGCTCGTCGGAAGCGTTCCAGAACAATCCTCTGGCAGTGTCGTAGATGGGCGATAGACGGGCTTTCATCCGCTTGTCGAAAGGCTGGATTACCGCCCAGTTGTAGTAGTGACGGTCGTTGTTTCCAACCATCGCATCAAAGAGTAATAATTTCACCAAGTCGCCCATGATGGCTTCTTTTTCATCAGGGAAGGCTTTGGCCACCGCCTGCTCAACGAACTGCAAGGTGAAGATCTCCCTTGAAAGGTTCGCCTCTTCCACACTTTTCACGAAAGCCTGGTCTTCGAGGTATCCTGCAAATATTTCCGCACCATGTGCAAGGGTTTCCTTCTCAACGTCAAGGAAATAGCGGCTCAAAAAACGCAATTGACCGTTGATGATGCCCAATCGCGAGTTGGCCATCCTGATACCAAACACGCAGCCTAACCTGTTTAGCAGATGCTCTGTAATTGACTCAACAGGATACCATTTGTGGCCGGTCTTAGCAATATACTTGGGCCATGTCTTCGGATTGTTGCGTCTTACTTTACCGTCGTACTCGTAAATCCTGACAAAACCCTTTGGCGCATCGCCCGAGAGGGTAACATCCTTTACCCAGATGCAATCCTTCCTCTTTATCACGGAGATTCCCATTCCGGCCACACTTTGACCGTGGGAATACTTCTCAATTACACTCTGAGGCAGACGGTCAATCTGTTTTGACAAATATCTTGACTTGTTCTTCATGCTACCATTCATACCTTCCTCATCATTGCTTGCACATCATCCTCAATATCAGGTACGAACATACAGACCGGACGGAACGTCACACTGTCAGAAATAATTTTATCTAAGTTGAACATATTTCTTTGATTTTTCGTTGAGCGGTTAGGGGTTAGCGGTTAGAGGATTCTAACTGCTTTTGAAAAGAACTTCTTAACCCAGATAACTGCTTACCTATTATACTTATTCTATCTTGTTCGTTGTTAAAGTCATCGTCAGTTATATATCTCAAATCACGAGCGATGTCAAGTTGGCACAGGACTTCGGTCAATGAGCCATAGACGATTTCTATGAAATGGATTTCTCTTTGACAGAGTATCTTCCAGAGCCTTCGGCAATATTTGACGGGATCGAAGTGACAGACCTTCGCAATTGGTCTCCTAGCGCATAAGTCTCCACCTTAGGAGAACTATCGAGCATCTTATACACGCTCTTCACAAGTTCCTTCGACTCCTTGTAAACCTTCAGATCAAAAAAGGAGAAATTGTCCATGTGGGTTTGTTGAGGGGTTAGAGGTTAGCGGTCTGTTTAGGATGGTTGTAGTTCAACTGTATTAACGGTTAATACAGATGCTATGAAATAGTTCCGGCCTCCTCAACCGAAAGTCCCTTGTTACATTGACAGTTTGTCTACTAGTTTTCGGCAATGTTGGTTATCACGATCCCTTTCAAGACCCATCCGAGCATATTTTAATGCATTGGGTTCATCTTGCATATTGAGGAATAGCCATGCCAATCTTGAACAGTCTTGTGCATTTGCTTCCTTAATTCTTCCCTCCATTTTAATTATAATGGCCTTTATCAAATAATTCTTCGAAAGGTCATCATTCGCTGAATTATCGGAGTAATACTTGTTTACACGATATGCAGCATAGCTAATCTCATCATAAGAGACGGAGGGCAGATTTACAATTTCTAACAATGCACTACTTTCGCCATCCCAGTCTTGATTATTATAGCAAATGTCACGCAGTCTTTTCCAAAGATCCAACCTCTTCTTTTGCACTCTCTCTACCTTCAACAATTCACGGTAACATTCTTTCTCTTTCTCAACGATTCCGAACTTGTTATAAAAAAAAGCAATGTCATTCCATATTTGCGGATATTTAGAAGATAGGTATTCCATAGAAGGAAGCTCATGTACAAAATCATCGTATGATTTAATACGGTCTTTAAGGGCTTTAACCTTCTTGGTTATATGTGCTTCTAACGTGGCTTTCCCTCTTGCATTGCCTGCTCCAAACTCCATCAACAACTGACGATCACTCATAATTTGAATTTTCATAGGGGATACGTCCAGTTCTTGTAAACCGAATATGGCAGCAGCTAACGGGACACTTATAAAGAGGTCATCTTTTCTTTCAGCAATCTCTATTAATGAACTCTTCTCCAACTCATCAATGGTTGCGTCAAAATCCATGTCTTCGTTCTCTGAACGCATAATAACTGATTCTAAAGCTATGTACGGTATTAAAGAGTGCCAACTACTAAGGGTAAGAAATACCCGTTTTGCAGCAATGGAGAGTGTAGCATATGTCCGTTTGAAAAGAGCATCAAGGACCTTGTCCTTTGCTGCCACTATACGTTTAATTTCCGTTGCCTTCCCATTCTTTAATACCTCGCCAAGAATAATCTTTATGACATAAGGATGACCATCAGATTCTTCAATCAAATTATTGATATAGCCCTCTGAAAGTAAATCCACTATTTCCAATCTCTTTGCAGTTGAATCTATTAACTCCCGACATTGTTCCTCGGTCATACCCTTAACATCCAAAGGGTAATCAGCCTTAAAGTTTCTGTTTAGTCTTGAAGTTATTAATATCTTATTAGGGTTACGTATGAAAGTATTCAGCCATTCATATACCTCCACGGGATATGACAATGTCTCAAAGTTGTCGAACACATATAATGCTTTTCCTAAACTATTATTAGTAAGTTCTTTGGAAAAGTCTTCCACCACTTCTTTTTGTGACTTCCGCTCATTACCTATCTGCTTGAAATACTCCACAGAGATATCTTGCTGATTGATAACAACGGCTTGAACCTGTTTGGGACCGTCAGGGGTTAAATCAATATCACGCGCACTAAACCAAATGACAATGTCAAAACGATCTGAGTTATGTCGAAGGATGTCGCTAATAACATAGAGAGCAAGTGAGGTTTTTCCAATACCACCACGCCCTTTCAGAGTCACTATTGGATAACGATTCTCATCTAATAGGACCTTTCTCAGTTCATCTTCCAGTTCTGTTCTTTGAATATACTCTTCTTGGCCTATCGGTAAATTAGTAAAACTATTCCCAACCACTGATAACTTAGAACCACCAGTAATGCTATCCGGCAGTCTCTGGGGTGGCTCTAAATATGCGCTACCATCGCACTTCTCATTCAAATTAAGGTAATAATCGTGTAATTCGAATTGGCGATCTCCGCCAAAATTCCCGTTCACAATCAAGAATTTTGTCAATTCAGCATCAGATTTGAGTAGAGGCACAAACCGAGGAGAGTCCGTATATAGATAGACTCCACTTTGAAATTTATATTCCCGAGAGCTTTTCAAATAGTCAAACTCCGCCGTCCTATTTGCAAAGCATGAAACACGGTACTTGCCATTCATATTTTGATATAAGTGCGCCCAATTTCTTTTAAAGACACTGAAGTTTTCAATAATAGGGGATAAGGCATCTTCTAGTTTTCCTATAACGTTAGAACACTGTGTGGGAGTTATTGAGCCATGTCCTTTTGTCTTATTTCGAAGTATGCTGAAATTACTAAACCAAATCTTCAATGATGATTTTTTTGATAATGCATTTCCAGCAATTCCCAAAGTATCAAGGCAGCTGTTAAGATTGCACACAGCATCTAATTGCCAAGTCCCATCATTTAGTTTTGAATTCAACTCGACTATCTCAACATCTCTTACACACCTTGGAAGGTAGTTTGCAGCACTACCTATTGCAATATCAGTAATAATATCTGCATACACTCCTATTCCATCTGCTCTTACAAGCCTATACTCATATCTATAACGAGTTCTATCAACATCATCTTCGATGTTCGCAACTAAAAACAATGTGGCAAACTTGGTTACCATTTCGCCAATGGTCATCAAGTCATAGAAGTAGGCGGTATCGGATTCGTCTTTCGAAGCTTTTGCTCTTCTCAGCATCTGCTCCAAAGGAATAAAATCAAAAGACAATTTATTCTGCACTTCCATATTGTTTCTTTATAGACTATAATGCTTATACCTGACTTTTTCTATTTAGTTTCTTCTATTCGACAGACAAAGCAGATTACCAAAATTTCGTTCCATGTGATTTATTGTTTGTCGAGGGTCAAGGGTTAAGAGTCGAGAGTCGAGGGTCAAGGGGCGAGAGGCGGGAGTCGAGGGGCGAGGGTCGGGAGTCTGGAGGCGAGGGGCTAGAGGCGAGGGGCTAGAGGCGAGAACGCTTATTATTTTCTATATATGTGATAAGTTTTTTCAAACCACTTGATATGGATTGAGCCTTATCGTGTAGCTCTTTATGTTTATCTGGCGTACAGAAACCTAAGTCCTCACAGAGAAATAGCATAGAGCGTACTTCTGAACAACTGCCTTTTGCTATATAGAGGAAATTTACATACTTGGCATCAGATCCGGATTCATTACCCTCAGCAATATTATTGACCTTGTCGATTTCCTTCGCGCCTCAGCAGTGTCTGAGCGAGCTCACATTGCGTTCGGCTTGGCGTCAATTCATTATACTTACAGCTGCCCTCTGAATTTGATCCCGAAATCCGAAGTCCCTACAATTCTGCATCATAGCATAAACATCATTGACAAAGGATCTCGCCTCCTGCCATACACGCAAATTCTCAAAATTTCGTTCCATGTGATTTATTGTTTGTCAAGGGTCGAGAGTCGAGGGCCTAGAGGCGAGGGGCGAGAGTCGAGAGTCGAGAGTCGAGGGGCGAGGGGCGAGAGATGATTCTTTCCTATCACATTTCCCTGCTTATTATATTTGTGTGTTTGGCTGCTGCCAGCAGAAGCTAAAGGCAGCAGCGAGAAGCCGCTATTTATCTTATCTCTTAATTATCATAGACTACATATACTCTTTTTGCGTATCTCATGGCAGAATAATATGTGCATACAAGACAGAACACCAATAATGTTCCAATAACCCATACACTACTGTTTATCAAATGCTCAATTCCGAGCTGTTCTTTATCATTCAGAATGCACAGCCCCCAGCATATAAGCAAGTCAACAATTAGTCCCCCACACAGATTCCGGAAGAAGCCATACGTACAATTAAACTCGAATACCACCGGATTTTCTCTGCAGGTCTCGCGAATCTTTTCAAATGCCTCACGTGCAGCTTTTCTTCTTGTAAAATAGCCCTTAGGACTATCTCCGTCTGTATAAATCGCATCAATATTTGCTTCTTTAGCCTTCTTTAGAATTCTCTCCTTGCGCTGTTCAGACAAAATACCACACCTTTTCTTCATCAAATTAACTGCGGGTCTTCCTAGAATGAAGAACATCGGTTTTTCTATTATTAGTACAGATATCTCACGAATAGAGGACTGGTAGAAGAACAAAAGTGCGGGTATTATTGCGCCAAAAGATAAAACAACGCCCACTACATATCGAACATTGTTGAGCTCTGCGGTATATTCCTGAAAGAAATAAACTGCCGCAAGCAAAGGAAAAACAATACTAACTATAGCAGGATTTCTACGTGCCCATTCGTTGTACTTTCGGTCTCTGTTTTCTTGATTCACTTCACTCATTTCATTTGTTTTTTAAATTCACTTTTTATTTCATTCAAAAGAATCTTCAATTCTGCTTCTTTTTCCTCTGGAATTATCTCACTCACTTCCTCCATAACTTTTACCGGGCTTTCGTCACCTGCAATAAGGCGTTCACGACAATAATTTAGCTTGGCTTTTCTGGATAAGAATTTACCTTCTTCTGTATCTGCCTGTTGTGCTATAGTTATAGCTTCTTGGTATTTTACCGCACCTTCTTGATGCTTTCCGTCACGATAAAGAATAAGTCCTTCCGTTGCCGGCACACAGACTTTCCAACTCAAAGAATTATCCAAGCAAGATATTGCTTGCAGTTTTTCAAAGGTTTCCTTTGCGACTTCAATTTGGTTGTCCCTAGCTGCACAATATGCTTTATTATTGAGCAAAAAGGGATTACTTTCATCTGTGCGTAAACCAACATCTAGAATTGCAGAAGCTAATGCAAAATCATGCGTAAAGTTTGAACATATAGTATATCCTATACTAATGGGTTTGTGAGAAAAAGGCATATCGCAAATCCAACTAACTGCCTCATGGGCGGCTTCGTCATAGCGTCCTTGAATCCAGGCGTCAAATGTCCTGACCTCGTAATCATTATTCACCTGAACATTTAAATCAAACTTGAGAGGATCAAAACTGTTTACCCACTGTATCTGAGCCAGAGAATTATCATTCGGGGCTATCATGGCTTTCCGAAATAGTTTATTACTATTACGGTTGGATCCTGCATATAATTCTTGCGTACCAATAGAACTTGCCAGTTCCGTATACCCAAAGGGGCTGCAGTTTCCTGAATCTATAATGGCCCGTCCTTTTTTAATATAACTAGAAGTTTTGCCCATCAGCATATTAATAGAAATCTCTGCCGCCATCAGCCAAGGATCAACTGCCACAGCACCTTTAGCACGAATCAGTTCGTGAGCTCGTTCTCTATCACTCATATGGAGATAAAATCGGGCTGCAGATCTCGCAACAAAGCGATTATCCGCCCCAAAATGCAACGCTTTTTTCATCGCATCTTCGGCCTTTCCTGTCTGCCCTAAGAGAAGATATGCACGAGACAAGTCCACATATAAAAATGGATTATAAGGCATCAAATGTAACCTCATCCGGATGGTATGGATGAACGAATAGATATCATTTACCGCCGTGCATTCACGAAGCCTATTTATCTCAACCTTAGAAGACGTTGCTTCTTTGTTCTCCGAACCCAAAATGCGCAAGGCAGAATGAAGCATCGTTTGAGTGGGGGCATTTCCTTGGTCTAATATATAATTTGCGGCATCCTTCACACTTTCATCATTTTCACGTCCGTTTGTTATTGCTGCACTTAACAAATCACCAGCCCTATAAAGACTATGATGACCTTGCCATAATTCTTTATAGTCTTCTATAGAATATGGATCTCGCACTAGTTTGGAAACTTTCCATCCATCAAGTTCTCCCGCTGCGAGTGTGTTTTCGTAATAGCGCCAATTTGGCACTACTCTTCTTTCTTTGGGCTTATAAGGCAGATTCATGCTTTATCTTGCATAATTTGTTTGTGAATGAGAAGCTTCGCTTGATTACAAGCGTAATTCAATGATGAAATAGCTTTTTCAATCTGCGAACGAGTGGACTGAACATCCGACTCTATATCACGACAACGTCTGGCTGGGTCTGGATCTCCAAGTTGTCTCACAATTCCTATTATCTGGTCTTCAAGTTCCGGAAAAGGGATATCCTTACGAAGTTGTTCTAGTGCCTTGCTGAATGCAACATCTAAATAGTCTTTCACGCCTTTAAATAAACCAGTATAATTATTAGGCTTATGAGTCTCCGGCATATTTTCCATTATTAAAGCATTCAGACTCATCCCTGTTATATAGTAGGTTATTAAACTTGCCAGCAGATAACAGTCCGTAAGTCTTTTTGAAAGCTTTATATCCTCAACAACTACACTATATGCACGCTCGGGAGGAGCGTAGTTATGGTCACCAGGAAAAGGATCGTCTTCGAAAGGACTTCGTATAGTTTCACATGTAGAACAGCCCAAGTCTCCTACCTTTGTGATGTTCTTTTTATCAAATGTCAGGATATTGGATGGTTTTATGTCCTCGTGGGTAATACCTGCTGTATGAAGTTGCTGCAATCCTACAGCGACGGAGTGTAACGAACGTAACCGCCATGCAAAATCCAACTTAGCAGAATTCTCCATTGCGTCAATAACATCGCCATCGGCTTTCTCAAATATGAGGTAGTACATAGGTACATACACATTGTCATCAAGACTTTCTTCTCCTGCATCCAAAACAATCGTCACATTTGACAGGTGCTTCCCTTTACAAAGATTACACACATCACGCTCATAAGTGTATTGATTCAACACTTTCTTAAATATATCTGCACGAGTCTCACCAGGTTCAAGATGACGAATATGTTCGTTTATATCCATCACTTTCATAAAACGCTGCTGCCCGTCCTTCTCTACCATATAGCAGACAGAATACTTGCCTTTCTGTCGATTACTCTTTGGTTCTATTTTATGCAACACTTTCCACCCTGTCTCCAGAGTACGCCCCTCAAGGGAGTATATTTCGTTGTATTCTCTCATTATCTGGCGATAGAATATTTCACGTTTATCTATATGTTATCTTTATCGTATAATGCAGAGTTCCACTACATCTTTGCTCTGGATGGTCTGGAGCTTCTTGCCCGTCACAGTGCATTTCATCAGATTTCTCCGTCAAATTATCTCTACGCATGTCGTAGATTTCGTTCTTCAAATCAAAGCCTGCCGAGGAGCACTCGCGGTTGAGACAATCAAGGACAAAACACATCTGACTTTGAAGATTAACATTCCATGTTCCTTCTTTATCTTGGTTTCCAAAGACTGAGCCGTGATGGAGATGATATGTAATCTCTATCTTCTCGATATTTGGAAATACATCACATATCTTTCTTGTATCCAAATAACGCATTCTCCTCTGCTCCTGTTTGAGTTTCTCGAGCTTAGCTCTTGTCATGTGTTTTCCGTACATATAATCTGATTCTTGTTTATTCTAAGGTATGAGAACCTAGGGCCGATGTTTGATGGGTTATTTCCTTGTAATGTCATTGGCCACATCGGCAAACTTGGAGAGGTCGGCCTCGTGAAGGGGATGATACATGGCAACGACCTCGTTGATGCCCAAGCCCTTGCGCTGAATGTGGGCAAAGCTGCGGCATGACAGCCACTGGTAGTAAGCAAGCACCCACCCTGCCCAATACTCAGGACCAACGGTGTAAGTGCCGTCATTCTTATCAGAAATGATCCCGCCTGACTCCTTCACTACCATGTCGGCCAACTCTGCATCTGACATGCCCACCAAGTAACGGGGATTGCCCTGACCAAACTGGCGCGACACACCGCTTGACAGGAACTTCTGATAGAATTCGCCAATCGTGTAGCCATACTTACGTACACCGCAATCCATCATCACGGCAAGGTTACGCATAGCACCATTGAGGTATGTTTTCTTATATGCTCTGGCCATTTTTCCAATTATTTCTAATAATATCTATCACATAGGTTTCGTCTTCAACTACGGGCTTGGTTGCAATCTTACGATATTTGTTGCGAGCTTCCTCATCACGCTGTTTGTACTTAGTAAAGTATTCTTCACGAGGAGCTTTTATTCACTCAACAAAAGTCAGCGCCTCAAATGCCTTCTTAGACTTCAATACCACTTGCTCCCCCAACTTGCCTAAACGCATAGCCTCAGAGAGGTCGGAAAGCGATAGTGTACCATTCACGAAATCGCCCGCATAAGAGAAGGTGAAGGGTGAAGGGTTAGTAGGTGAGGTGGGACTCGGGGAGCCATTGGGTGTCGATGGTGAGGTTGAGGGAGGTGGGTTGGATGGGGGTGCCGTTGAAGAAGTCACCGGTGAACCAGGTGACCTTATTGGTGGCGAGGGGGATATCGAAGGTGCGCTGGGTGATCTCGACGCCAGAAGCGTCGAGCGCCATCGCGGTGAGGTGGATGGTGCACTCCTCGCCTTGGTAGGGGAAGGTGTAGAGGTCGAACTGCTTCTGGCCAGAGGTGACATCATAGGTCACGGTCTGGGTGCTTTTCACACAGCCGAGGCCGGTGGAGGCATTGAAGGCTCCGCTGCCGCCGGTGTATTTGAACTGCATCTTGGCAACGCCTTGTGGATAGTCATCGCTGATGACGAAGCGGCAGAGGGCGACGATGCGGTTAAGGGCGATGGAGAGGTTGACGGGTTCGGAGGCGACGGTGACGTCCTCGCTGTAGAGGAAGGTGTCGCTATAGCCATCGCTGTTGTCGAACTGTATCTTAGTGGGGGCTGTCATGGTGGGGTTGCCCTTGCTGCTATGGGCCACGACGACAAGTTGGAAGGTGCCGGCATCGAGTTGGAAGGAGACATGTCCGAAATCGGCCATGTCAGAGGTTTGGTTGATCTGCTTGAGGCGTTCGTCGCCGTTATAGATGGCGTAGTTGAGGTGGGTGCAGGCTTCGGAGGGGGCTGTGCGGGTGTAGTCGGAGAAAGGGGTCTGCTCCAACTGGAAGACGGAGACGGTGAGGTTGCCAGAGGTGGTGGTGGTGCCGGAGGGGACTTCGTCACCGAGATAGGGCTTCTCGCAGGAGGTGAGGAGGAGAGGGGAAAGGAGGAGGAGGAGGGCCCAGAGGGGGCGGACAAGAGGTTCAAGGGTCATGGTTTACGGTTGAGGGGTGAGGGGTGGCCCCCTCTAAATCTCCCCGAGGGGAGACTTGGGGAAGGGGGATGGGGTTAAGGGTTAAGGGTTAAGGGGTGGCCCCCTCTAAATCTCCCCGAGGGGAGACTTGGGGAAGGGGGATGGGGTGAGGGTTAAGGGTGAAGGGGTGAGAGTTGAGGGGTGAGGGTTGAGGGGGGGCCCCTCTAAATCTCCCCGTGGGGAGACTTGGGGAAGGGGGATGGGTTGAGGGTGAAAGGTTAAGGGTTGAGGGTTGAGGGTGGCCCCCTCTAAATCTCCCCGTGGGGAGACTTGGGGAAGGGGGTTGAGGGTTGAGGGTGAAGGGGTGAGGGTTAAGGGTTGAGGGTTGAGGGTGAAGGGGTGAGGGTTAGTCGCGTTTGAAGATGTCGCGGGTGTAGACTTTGGAGGCGACATCATCGAGGAGGGAGTCGTAGCGGTTGGCGATGATGGCATGGGAGAGGGCCTTGAAGGTGGGGAGGTCGTTGACGACCTTGGAACCGAAGAAGGTGGTGCCATCAGGAAGGGTGGGTTCGTAGATGATGACCTTGGCACCCTTGGCCTTGACGCGTTTCATGACGCCCTGGATACTGCTCTGGCGGAAGTTGTCGGAGTTGGACTTCATGGTGAGGCGATAGACGCCGATGATGCATTCTTTCTCGGCGGAGGCGTCGAAGTCGCCACGGTTGTAGTAGTCGTAGTAGCCGGCTTTCTTCAGGACCTGATCGGCGATGAAGTCCTTGCGGGTGCGGTTGGACTCGACGATGGCGGACATCATGTTCTGGGGAACCTGGGCGTAGTTGGCCAGAAGCTGCTTGGTATCCTTGGGGAGGCAGTAGCCGCCATAGCCGAAGGAGGGGTTGTTATAATGGGTGCCGATGCGGGGGTCGAGGCAGACGCCATTGATGATGGCTTGGGTGTCGAGGCCCTTCATCTCGGCATAGGTGTCGAGTTCATTGAAGTAGGAGACGCGGAGGGCGAGGTAGGTGTTAGCAAAGAGCTTGACGGCCTCGGCTTCGGTGGAGCCCATGAAGAGGCAAGGGATGCCTTTGTCAAGTGACGAGTGACGAATGACGAATGACGAATCGGGCCCCTCTCCGGCTCTCCCCGTGGGGGCGAGAGATTGGGACTGCGTGGAGTTGGGAGCGGAGGATTGGGAACCAATGGCACCTTCGAGGAGGAGGGAGGCGAAAGTGCGGGCGGGGGCTTCGAGGGAGGGGTCATCATAGCCGACGATGATGCGGGAGGGATAGAGGTTGTCGTAGAGGGCCTTGCTCTCACGCAGGAACTCGGGGGCGAAGATGATGTTGGGGGTGACGACCTTGAAGGTGCCGTCGGCTAGGCGTTCGCGATAGGAATATTTCTCGCGGACGGAGACGGTATAACCCACGGGGATGGTGCTCTTGATGACCATGACGGCGTTGGGGTTGACGCTGAGAACGAGGTCGATGACATCCTCGATATGATGGGTGTCGAAGAAATTCTTGACGGAGTCGTAGTTGGTGGGGGCAGCGATGACGATGAAATCGGCATCCTTATAGGCTGCGGCACCATCGAGGGTGGCGACGAGGTTCAGGTCTTTCTCCTTGAGGTATTTCTCGATATACTCGTCTTGAATGGGGGATATCTTGTTGTTGATCTTCTCCACCTTCTCGGGGATAACATCGACGGCAGTCACCTGATGGTGCTGTGCCAGCAGCGTAGCGATGGAGAGGCCTACGTAGCCTGTGCCTGCAACGGCAATCTTGAGATCTTTGAAATCGTTCATATTTGGATTGTGGGTTAAAGGGTTCAAGGGGGCTCTATCTAGTTTAGAGTTTAAAGGGTTCAAAGGTTCAAAGGGTTCAAAGGGTTCAAAGGGTTCAAAGGGTTCAAAGGGTTCAAAGGTTCAAAGGTTCAAAGGTTCAAAGGTTCAAGAGTTCAATGGTTCAAAAGTTCAATGGTTCAAAAGGTTCAAGGGTTCAAGGGTTAATATCGGACGCTCTTGCGTATCAGGGAGGCGAAGGCAAGGAGGCGTTTGGACTTGGGTTGGCGGACGCGGATGTATTCCTTGACGGCATCGCGATAGGCGGGGTTGTCGGTAGCTACCTTCAGGGCGATGCAGAGGTATGCGTCGGTATCGGAGGTGAGGGAGGGCTGGGGGGTGGGGGTTGGGAGTTGGCTATTGGGTATTGGGAGTTGGCTATTGGGTGTTGGGCGTTGGGGAGCGGTGCAGTTGAGGAGGGAGTGGACGGTGGTGAGAAGAGACTGCTCGGTGCGGGTGTCCTTGGAGAGGTGGGCGCAGATGAGCATGAGGGCCTGGAAGTGAGCGTTGGCGGAGCGGGTGGTAATCTCATAGGTGCGGTAGCGCAGGAGGCGCTCCAGCATGTCGCTGTCCTCCAAGAAAGGTTGTAGTTCCAACTTCTGGCGCTCTGTCAAGGTGGCGTCGAGAGAGCGGCGTTCGGCAGCGGCCTGCTTGTGTTCGCGTTCGGCATGCTCCAGCTGTGCAGCGCGTCGTGAGAGAATCTCAAGGACCTGATCCTGTGTGTAGCGGATGAAATCAGCGCGCAGGGCATTGATGCCTGCCGGGTTGAGAGGCTTGACATCGCGGGCGCTGACACCATTCATGCGGATATCTATCTGTCCGATGACCATGGAGATGGCGAGGTCGAGGATGAGCTGTCCTTTGTGCAGCTTGGCACGGAGCACGGTGGCTTCATAGCCTTTATAGATGCCGTTCTTTATCTTGACCTTGTCCTGGACGGCGATGTCATCGTTGGAAGGGATGAGTTCGAAGCGGTCGCGGTAGGTGACACAGGCCTGCAGGAACTCTTCCATCATGTCGTCGCGCACAAAGGCTTGTTCTCCAGAGGGGGTGAGGTAGCGGCGCAGACGGACATAGGACTGCATGTTAGCAGGGGAGTAGATGAGCTCGTTGATATCCCGCGTGGTGCCTTTCAAGAAGATGAAATGGCGGAAAACGCGATGGGCATTGGCCTGTTTTTTCTCTTCATCGAGACGTCCGCGGAGGAACTCATAGGGATAGAAGGGACGTATGAGGGGTTCGTTGTTGCGAAAGCGCTCGGCATTGGCATAGTCAAACCACTTGCGGAACTGGTCCACTTCGAGGTGTGTCATGACATGCCACTTGGAAATGGAGTCATCGGCAGGTGTAACGGGATGTATATTGTTGGGGATAGAAGGGTTCATGTACGACAAGGCCTTGTCCTTGCGAGTCTTTTCTGCGCGGACTAAAAAGCTGATAATAAGATGGTTTCAGCCTGACAAAAAGTGCTAAAATTTGTATGACGCCTGAGGCAAACTGGCAAAAGTTCCCTCTGTCCACATCTTAAAGCGCACAAATGTACGAATTATATTCGGGCTCACGCACGCGGAAGAAGTTAATAAATATTAAAAGTGGAGCTATGAGCAAAAAAGAGTTGAGAGTTGAGGGTTGAGGGGTGGCCCCCTCTAAATCTCCCCGTGGGGAGACTTGGGGAAGGGTGGGATGGGTTCAAGGGTTGAGGGTTGAGGGAGGAGGGAGGAGGGTTTAGGGGTGGCCCCCTCTAAATCTCCCCGAGGGGAGACTTGGGGAAGGGGTGAGGGTGAAGAGTTAAGGGTGAAGAGGAGTGAAGGGATGGTTGAGGGGATGTTGGTTATTTGAATGAAAAATAGGAAAGTATGGATTACTTAAAATAGGCGGAGAGACCTTGGATGAGGCGGGAGGTGGCAGTGGCGAGGAGGGCGTGCTGGGTGGCAAGATTGACGCGCAGGAAACCGGGCTGGCCGTAGAGGTCACCGGGATTAATCCAGAGGCGATAGTCATGACGGAGGAAGGCGGAAAGGGAGGAAGAGGGAAGGGAGTGAATGTCGAGCCAGGCGAGGTAGGTGCCTTCGAGATGGGCAATGGGAAGGGAGGGGAAGGCTGATTTGAGGGCGGTGCGGAACTGGTGGTAGCCTTCGTAGATATAGGCATTGAGTTGGTCGAGCCATTCGGCACCCTCTGGGGTATAGGCAGCCTGTAAGGCTACGAAGCTGAAGCAGTTGATGTCACAGACCTCGTTGTCATTAATGGCACGGTCGATACGAGCACGGACGTCGGCATCGGGAGAGATGATGTATGCTGTCTGCAAGCCAGCTATATTAAAAGCTTTATTGGGGGCATTGGCGATGACCCAGTGACAGCCGACAGCGTCGGCGACAGGTGCGAAAGGCAGGAAGGGACGCCCTAGCCGGGGATGCACGAACTCACAATGGATCTCATCGGAGAGGACGGTGATGTCACGGGCAGCACAGAGGGATGCAATATGGCTGAGTTCTTCCTGAGTCCACACGCGGCAGGAAGGGTTATGCGGATTGCAGAGAAGGAAGAGGCGCGGGTGTTCGCGGTCGAGGGTACGTTCCAGGGCATCGAAATCGATGGTATAGCGTTCGTCGGCAGGAGACCATGACAGGGGGAAATCCACCAAGCGGCAACCGTTGTTACGGATGCTGGAAAAGAAACAGTTGTAGGCGGGTGTGAAGGTGAGGACACCGTCGCCGGGATGACAGAGGCCCTTGATGATAGCGGAGACTGCGGGGACGACACCGCTGGTGTAGAGGATCCAGTCGCGCTGTACCTGCCAGCCATGGCGCTGGCGCTGCCACCAGATGATGGAATCGTAGAAGCCTTCGGGTACGAGGGCATAGCCATAGACACCATGTTGGGCACGGCGGATGATGGCCTCGCGCACGCAGGGCGCGGTTTCGAAATCCATGTCGGCGACCCACAGGGGCAGCTCGTCGGGGGCGGCTTCATCCCACTTCACACAATCGGTGTGGCGACGGGAGATGGGGGTATCGAAATTGTAATTCAAAGGGTTAAGGGTTAAGGGTTAGGGGTGAGGGGTGGCCCCCTCTAAATCTCCCCGAGGGGAGACTTGGGGAAGGGGGATGGGTTCAAGGGTTAAGGGTTAAGGGTGGCCCCCTCTAAATCTCCCCGAGGGGAGACTTGGGGAAGGGGGATGGGTTCAAGGGTTTAGGGGTGAGGGTTGAGGGTTGAGGGTGGCCCCCTCTAAATCTCCCCGAGGGGAGACTTGGGGAAGGGCGGGATGGGTTCAAGGGTTAAGGGTGAGGGGTGGCCCCCTCTAAATCTCCCCGAGGGGAGACTTGGGGAAGGGCGGGATGGGTTCAAGGGTTAAGGGTTAGAGGTTAGGATTTGGCAGGAGGCGGGTTGTTTGAGGTGTTCATCGAGGGTGATGGAGCCGATGGAATCGGCGATAATACGACCAGAGATGGGGTTCTTGATGTTGGTGATGGCACCAAGGATGTGGGCATCGATGTTCGAGGAATCCTCGAACGCACGGTCGCAGGCAGCGTCGAAGGTGCAGTCTTCAAGGGTGAGGCCATCGATATAGCAAAGAGGTTGTTCGCCAGCGATATGGCAGCGCACGAGACGTAGGTTCTTGCTATGCCACCCCAGGTACTCACCGTCGAGGACGGAGTCATAGATGGTGACATTCTCTGTTTCCCAGAAGGCATCCTTCGTGACAATCTTCGCATTGCGCACCACGGCATTCTTCACATATTGGAAGACATACTTGGAGTCACTCTCGAGGCCATCGACATCCACGTTCTCACAAAACATGAAGGGATAGGTGCCCTCATGGAGCTTGACTTGACGGATCTTCAGGTCTGTGACACGCCAGAAAGTCTCGTCGGCATCGGTGATGTTCACATTCTCAAGCGTCAGTCCACGCATCTCACGGAAGAACTTAGGGCCATCGATGATGCAGTCGCGCATCACCATGTCGTTGCTGTACCAGATGGCTGAGCGTGAGCCCACCTCGAAGTAGCAGTTGGTGATGAGAGATCCATCGACATGCCACCAGGGATATTTGCCGATGAAACGGCAGTGGTCTGCCTCGATGCGTTGGCAGCATTTGATGCCACTCTCACCTTCGGTGATGGTGACGTTTTCGAGGCGAGTGTCATGGATTGCGAACAGGGGACGTTCGCCGCCAAAAGAGGCATTCTTAATTGTTTGTGTCATATTGGGTTACTGTTTAAGTTTCTGGTTTCAAGTTTAAGGGTTCAAGTTTAAGGGTTCAAGAGTTCAAAGGTTTAAGAGTTTAAGAGTTTAGGGTTTGGGGAGTTTCATCCAGTTGGCCCATTTCAAGCGGACGAGGAAGATGAGGCCACGGAAGGTGAGTTCGATGGCCATGCCGAGCCACACGCCATGAAGGCCGTATTTGGGTGCCAGAAGGGCAGCCAGTGTGACGCGCACGAACCACATCGAAAAGAGATTCATGAAGGCCGGTTTCTTCGTGTCGCCGACACCTATGAAGCAGCTCATGGCCACGATGCTGGCTGCGAAGCCCGGTTCAGCCCACGCTTCGATGCGCAAGCATTCCGTACCCAGCTGTCGCACCGCCTCGTCGGGCGTGAGTGAGGACATCATCAATGGTGCTGCCAGATACATGATGACACCCATGAACGTCATCACGAAGATGCCCAAGAGGGTTGTCATCCATGCGAAGCGGTCGGTGAGGCGATAGCGTCTGGCGCCATAGCTCTGTCCAACCAATGTTGTGGCAGCATCGCCGATGCCGTAGCCTGGCATATAGCAAAGGCTCTCCGCCGTGATGCCCAGCGCATTAGCAGCGATGGCGACAGCACCGAGGGGTGCCACGATGATGGTGGTGACAATCTGTGCTGCATTCAGCAGGACACGTTGTAGGAAGACAGGGCCAGCGATGTCCACAGCCTTGCTCAAGATAGGGCGTTCTGGTATGAAGGAGCCCTTGGAATGCTTCAACCGTAACTCAGGACAGCGCACCGCGGCATACCACAGGAGGAAGGCCGCCGTGAGGGCTTCCGCCGTGAGGGTGCCGATGGCAGCCCCTGCCACGCCCAAGCCTGCGCCAGGGATGACGAGGTGATAGTTGATGGTTGACAGGTGGAAGTTCTCCGGGGAAAAGAGATTATTGACGGTGGACAGTTGAAAGACGAGCGTGCGTGTGGGAAAGATGAGGAAGAAGTTGAAGACCACATCCAGGATGCACATGACCACATTCGCCCACGACGGCACCTTGATATTCCCGGCGCAGCGCAGCATGGCACTCGCCAGCATATTGATCATGGCCATCGGTGTGCCCAGGATGAAGATAAAGAAATAGAGCGAAGCATCAGGAGCAATGTCCTTACCGCCTCCGAGCCAATGTGGTAGCGGTTCCGCGATGAGCAGCCCCACCATCATCGTGATGGCTGCCACGACCATCGCTGCCAGGAGGCTTTGCCGGAAGACGTCGCGAGCCCGAGAGATGTCGTTGGCCCCCACGAGGTGTGCCACCTGTACGGAGAAGCCCGTGGCCACGCATGACACGATGCTCCAGAAGAGCCATGTGGTGGTAGCGATGATGCCGATGCTCGCCGAGGCCAATGCGCCCAAGGAGCCCACCATGGCATCATCGATGTAGAACATCAGTGTAGATGAGAGTTGCGCCAGGATGGCAGGCACGGAGAGCACCACCGTCAGTTGCAGTTGCTCTGCGGTAGATAGTTTCTCGTGCTGTCGGATGCGATGCAACAGCTCGTCTTTCTTGCTTAGGTGAGACATGATACGCATAAAACGCTGCAAAAGTACACAAAAAAGACGAAGTAACCCACGAAAGCACCTTTTTTAACGAAAAAAACAGGAGAATAACGTTGTGCTAACGTCAGAAATCTATATCTTTGCAGCAGGAAACGATGATGAATGACGAATGACGAATGATGAATGACGAATGAATAAATGACGAATGAATAAATATAAAAATAATTAACGATGGAATATTTGTCTAATGGAATCTTAGAGATTGAGGTGTCCACTGTCGGCGCCGAGTTGCAGAGCATCCGCCGTGTGACATCGCCCACAGAGTACCTATGGCAAGGCGACCCCGCCTACTGGAGCCGTCGCGCCCCAGTGTTGTTCCCCATCACCGGCAAGGTGTGGGCCGACACCGCCCGCATCGAGGGACAGGCTTATGCGTTGTCTAAGCATGGTTTTGTGCGTGACATGCCATTCACAAAGGTTGTGGATGAAGACCGCCATCTCGCCTTCAGCGTACGAGCCACCGAGGAGAGCCGTCAAGTGTGGCCTTTCGACTTTGAGTTACGCATCGACTACACGTTGCTGCGCAATGTCCTCACTGTGGGTTGGAGCGTCACCAACCATGACAGCCGCGTGATGCCCTTCCAGATAGGAGCACATCCCGCCCTCCTCTATCCCCGTTTCCATGCCGACGATGCCGTACACGGTTTCCTGTCATGTAATGTCGATGTGCTCCACAGCACACGTATCACCCCCAACGGCTTTGCCGACAGCACGGCTTTTGACGTGGAGCTTCCCAAGGACGGTCTGTTGCCCCTGACCAATGACACCTTCGCGTGTGACACCCTGTTAGACACCACAGACCGTCTGCGCCGCATCACGCTTCACGACAAAGACGGCAAGCCATTCGTCACCATCCAGCACACCATGCCCGTGACAGCGTTGTGGTCGCCCTGCAACGGGCAGGCACCCTTTGTGTGCATCGAGCCATGGCACGGCTGCTGTGACCCAGAAGGTTATGAAGGAGACTTCGCTGCCCGTGCCTTCGTGGAGCAGGTAGCCCCCGGAGAGACCTGGAGCACGAACTATGAAATCATCATCGAATGATGACGGACACATGATGGTTTCCATTCTCATTCCCACATATAACTATAACGCGCGCGCGTTGGTTGTCTCCATGCATCAGCTATCACAGGCCGAAGGTGTCGAGGCAGAGGTGCTGGTGGGCGATGATGCCTCCACCGCGGAGACGGCATGGATGGATGAGGTGGAACAGGAGTCCGGTATCCGCATCATACACGCTCCCCGTCAGCTGGGGCGGGCAGGCATCCGCAACCTGCTGGCCAGTGAGTCCAACGGGGAGTGGTTGCTCTTTGTTGATGCCGACGCCGTGGTGCCCGCAGACTTTTCACTGAAGAGATATCTGGCATCAGGGCACGAGGCCACGGTCATCTGCGGCGGCCTTCGCCATCCCGCTGTCAACCCCAACCCCGCAGGTACACTGCGCTACAAGTACGAGCGCCATGCCGACCGCCATCGCTCTGCCGCACAGCGCAGCCAGCATCCCCATAGCAAGCTCTCAACGTTTAATCTGCTTGTCCGTCGTGATGTCTTCATGTCCATCCGCTTCGATGAACGCTGTGAAGAATACGGTTACGAAGACGCCCTCTTCGGCTACCAGTTGGGCAAACATGGCATTCCCGTGGTGCATATCGACAACGCACTTATTCACAGCGGTATAGACGACAACGCCGTCTTTCTCGAGAAGACCGAGACGGCCATGCGCACGTTGCACCGCATCCACCATCTCATGCCTCAGGATTCCGGCATCATCGGTGCTGTGAATCAGCTCCGTCGCTGGAGGCTCATTCCCATCGTACGTCTGTTCTTTAGGATGTGCGGTTCTGCCATGAGGGCCAACCTGCTAAGCCGTCACCCTCTCCTACCCCTTTTTCAGTTCTACAAGGTGGGGTACTACGTGCGGTTGGGTTAGTCTTTGAAGCGGTCACCCCAGAGTAGTAGCATCCGTTCGTGGAGTTTATTCTCAGCCGGGTTCTGCTGGGCATGCCAGAAACGTTGGGTGATGCCATCGGGCAGGAACTGCTGGTTCACGAAATGTCCCTCATAGTCATGGGCATACTTATACCCTTTCGCGTAGCCCAGTTCCTCCATCAGTTCTGTGGGCGCATTACGCAGATGCAGCGGTACGGGCTGGTTACCCGTCTGCTTCACGAATGCAAGAGCCTCGTTGATTGCCATATACGCCGAATTACTCTTGGGTGATGTGGCCAGATAGACGGTAGCCTCTGCGAGCGGTATGCGTCCTTCGGGCCACCCTATCTTCTGCACCGTGTCGAAGGCAGCATTCGCCAACAGCAATGCGTTGGGATTTGCCAGCCCTATATCCTCGGAAGCTGAGATCACCAGCCGCCGGGCGATGAAGGCCGGGTCTTCCCCACCCTCTATCATGCGTGCCAGCCAGTAGATAGCTGCGTCGGGGTCGCTACCACGTATGCTCTTGATGAAAGCCGAGATGATGTCGTAGTGCATCTCGCCACCCTTGTCATACGCCAGCGGGTTCTGTTGCAGGCGCTCCGCCACCAGTTGGTCAGTAATCTCCACGGGGCGTTGTTCACTCCCCGTATCCGTCACCAGTTCCAGGATGTTCAACAACTTGCGGGCATCACCGCCGGAATAGCGCAGCAGCGCATCCGTCTCCTTCACCGTAATCTCCTTTTGCTTCAGTTCCACATCCTCATGCAGTACGCGGTCCACCAGCTTCAGGAGATCCTCTTTACCCAGCGACTTCAATACATACACAGCACAGCGCGAGAGCAGTGGTCGTATCACCTCAAAGGAAGGATTCTCGGTGGTGGCGCCGATGAGCGTCACCACGCCCTGCTCCACGGCCCCCAGCAGGGAGTCCTGCTGCGACTTGGAGAAGCGATGAATCTCGTCGATGAACAAGATGGGGCTGCGTTCGTTGAAGAAGCGTCCACTCTTGGCGCGGTCAATCACGTCACGCACATCCTTCACGCCGCTCGTCACAGCCGACAGCGTGTAGAAAGGAGTCTCCAAGGTGTGTGCGATAATCTGTGCCAGCGTCGTCTTGCCGACGCCCGGCGGTCCCCAGAGGATAAAGCTCGACACGCGTCCGCTCTCTATCATCCGACGAATAACGCCGTCGGGGCCAACAAGATGCTGTTGGCCTATATACCCGTCGAGTGTCACGGGGCGCATGCGTTCTGCTAAAGGTCTCATGGGGAAGGAGCGATAGACGGGACTCGAACCCGCGACCCTCGGCTTGGGAAGCCAATGCTCTACCAACTGAGCTACTATCGCGTTTTTCTGAATGCGGCTGCAAAGGTACGAACCTTTGTCGATTCGCGCAAGGTTTTTAAGGCTTTTTTGCGCCACAAGTGTTTTTTTATCTCGTTTTTATTTTTCTGAACGGGTGTTTTTCGCTATCTTTGCCGCGATATAACCATTCACAAGCTTTGTCGCCGTATGACCATTGTCATTCTCTGTCTCGTTCTGTTCGGCTACGTGCTCATTGCCTATGAGCACCTCACGCATATCAACAAAGCCACGATAGCGTTGTTTGCAGCCGTCGTGGGTTGGATACTCTTTATGTGCACGGGTACGGACTTTGTGCTGAAGAGTCATGGTCCGGAGTTCATGTCGTTCACGCAGGGCGGGCCTTTCGATGCAGAGACGACGAAGGCGTTTATTGCTTCGCATGTCTTTGTGCGCTACAGTGCCGATTTGTGCAGCATCGTGCTGTTCCTGCTAGCCACGATGAATATTGTGAGTGTGCTGAATGCCAACGGCTGCTTTGATTTCATCACTGACGTGGTGCGTACGAAGGACAGCCGTGTGCTGCTGTGGGGGTTGGTGGGGTTCACATGGCTCCTGTCTGTGAACCTTGACAACTTCACGACGACGGTGCTGATGCTGATGATCATGCGACGCATCGTGCAGCAGGGCCGGTGGCGCATGTGGATGGGCGCCGCCATCGTGATCGCCGCCAACTGTGGCGGTGCCACGTCGGTGATTGGCGACCCCACATCGCTGGTGGTGTGGACGAAGGGTGCCGTGACGCCCACCGACTTCACGGCAGCGCTCATCCTGCCCACGCTGGTAGCCACCATCATCCCCACGATGCTCATCTCCCGTGCCCTGCCCGAACATATCGACATCGTGCGTCCCACCACGCATTATCGTGGCGACCAAAGCACGCTGTCGCTATGGCAGAAGATTACGATGCTGGTGGTAGGTCTCGGCGGCCTGTGGTTCATCCCCACCTTCCACCGCATCACGTTGCTGCCCCCCTTCCTGGGCGCCCTGTGTGTACTGGGTGTGCTATGGGTGATGCATGAGGTGATGAACCACCGGCGCATCAAGACTAACCAGCCCCTGTTCAATGCCGAAGACCGTCAGTTCCAGTTTGCAGCGTTGCAGACGGTGATGTACTTCGTAGGCGTCTTCATGTGTGTGGCGCTGTTGGTGGAGACCGGTGTGATGGCCTCCATCTCCGGTTGGTGTGATGAGTGGATTCACGACATCTACATCATGAGTGTGGCCATCGGTGCCATCAGCGCACTGTTAGACAATATCGCCCTGGTGCTGACGGCCATCAACATCTACCCTGTTGCCGAGAGCATCACCTCGCTCTCTCCCACCCTAAGTCCCGAGTATGCCGCGTCCTTCCTACAAAATGGACAGTACTGGCATCTGATTATCTACAGCGGTTGCGTGGCCGGTTGCCTGCTTCCCATCGGCAATGTGAGCGGCTTCACGCTGATGAAGGTTGAGGAGGTGAGCATCGCCTGGTATATGCGCCACATCATGCTGAAGGTGCTGCTCGGCTGGGGTGTCGGTTTGGGCGTGTATTTTCTTGTGGACTTGTGGCTAAGATGAAAAATGTCGTTAAAAGTTATGAATAAATTGTACTATATTTGCACGACTCAAAGGAAATCACTACTTTAGCGGCGTATTAACATAAAGGCTCAACAATTATGGCAAAAAGAAGGACTCTCAAGAAGGCAATCAATGACATGAGTGCCGACCTGCTACTGGAGTTGCTTGCTGCCAAGCAGGCACACCCGACCATCAACGATGCAGACGTTGAGAACATTGCGCTCAGCATTGTCAAGTTACAGGATGATTTCATCTGCCGCCTGAGTCATGTCGATAAGCATCAGGTGAAGCGTTTCTTTACACAGCTGCAGGATGACCTGACGGTGTGCACCAATGAGGTCGTCGATCAGATCTATCACCTGTTGTAACCTCAAAAGCATCAAGATGCAACGTTTCTATCGTTATGTACTCTACCACCTTATGGGGTGGAAGAAAGAGGTCACCGTGGAGTTGCCGCGCAAATACATCATTGCGCTGGCGCCTCACACCAGCAACTGGGATTTCCTGATGGGGCAGCTCTACAGCCGCGCCGAGGGTTTCCGTTGTGAGTTTATGATGAAGAAAGAATGGTTCTTCTGGCCCTTGGGACCCATCTTCCGCAGCATGGGCGGCATCCCTGTGGAGCGCAAGAAGCACACCAGCCTCACCGACCAGCTGGCATCCATCGCCCAGAGTCGTGAGGCGTTCGGGCTGTGCATCACGCCGGAGGGCACGCGCAAGCCCACCAGCGAGTGGAAGCGCGGTTTCTACTATATCGCCCTCAAGGCCAATATCCCCATCCTCCTCTTCGGTCTCGACTACGGCAGCAAGCGCATCGTGTGCACCAAAATGCTGGTGCCCAACGGCGATGCTGATGCCCAGATGCAGGAGATCAAACAATACTACAAGTCATTCCAAGGCAAGTACCCTCAGAACTTCGCCATCTAACATAGATACAACGACAAACACGTGAGACTACGTACTACGACACTCTTAGGGCTTCTGTTCATGGCAGAAGCCATTTGTTTTGCACAGAATAACAATAAGGAGTTGCTGAACGCCCTGGCACCCTTCTTTGACGAATACGCCCTCAGCTGCAACGCGCGCGGCGAACGCATCCGCGTGGAGAAGGCGGTGGTGCTGGAAGCTGGTAAAGAGGTGCGCATCTTCATGGATGAGACCATCGGTGTGCAGCCCTACACGCAGGAGCGTGTGGCAGACCTCTACAACGGCGTCCGCAGCGCCCTGCCTGCCAACTACAAGAAATACAACCTGCGCATCTACGCCAAGGGTATCCTCGTGGATGACCTTGTCATTGGCGGTATTAAGGAAGGTACGGCCCCGCTGCGCATCTGGAAGGATGACTACAGCGGTCCGGCATGGGTAACCCCTGTCGATCGCCCCTACTCCCCCGACCGCGGTCTGCAGAACCGTCATCTCAGCCTGTGGGCTAGCCATGGCATCTTCTATTCCATCAATGAGCACGTCTGGCGCTGGCAGCGTCCGCGCCTCTACTCCACCTGTGAAGACTTGCTGTCTCAGACCTTCGTGGTACCCTATCTTATCCCCATGTTGGAGAATGCCGGTGCCGTCGTCTTCACCCCTCGTGAGCGCGACTGGCAAAAGCACGAGGCTGTCGTCGATAACGACACGCCCGAGCAACAAGGCGTTTATACCGAGACCAACGGAAATAATGAATGGTCCCCCGCCGGCACCGGCTTCGCTCATCTCAAGAGCACCTACCGCAATGGTGAGAACCCCTTCCACGACGGCACCGCACGCCAGGTGGCGGCACAGCCCCGTGCCACGGGTTTCAGCACCGCTGAGTGGACACCAGAGATTCCCGCCGATGGCAGCTATGCCGTGTATGTCTCCTACGTTACACTGCCCAACAGCGTGCCCGACGCCCTCTACACCGTGCGCCATAAGGGCGAGACCACCCGTTTCCGCGTCAACCAGCAGATGGGCGGCGGCACCTGGGTGTATCTGGGAACCTTCGAGTTCGCTGCCGGCAACAGCCTCGACAACTGCGTACTGCTCACCAACCAAAGCAGCCACCACGGTGTTGTCACCGCCGATGCCGTACGCTTCGGCGGCGGCATGGGTAACATCGCCCGCGGCCCTGCCGGTGGCGAGCGCACCAGCGGGCTTCCCCGCTTTCTGGAGGCCGCCCGCTATGCGGCACAATGGGCTGGCATGGGCCCTGAGGTATATGCCAACAAAGACTTCAAGAACGACTATGCCGAGGACATCAATGTGCGCTCGCTCATGACCAACTATCTCGCTGGCGGCTCCCCCTACCTGCCCTCGGATACGGGTCTGCATGTCCCCATCGAGATGAGCATCGCCTGCCACACCGATGCCGGCATCAGTCTTGACGACGACATCATCGGTTCATTGGGTATCTATACGACCGACTTCAACGACGGTCATCTGCCCACAGGACTCTCGCGACTCACCTCACGCGACATCTGCGATCAGGTGCTCACCCAGGTCACCAACGACCTCGCTGCCACCTATGGTCAGTGGACGCGTCGTCAGATGTGGGACCGCAACTACAGCGAGACCCGTGAGCCCGGTGTGCCCTCCATGATTCTGGAGATGCTGTCTCACCAGAACTTCTCTGACATGCAGTTGGCCCATGACCCGCATTTCAAGTTCACCGTAGCTCGCGCCACCTATAAAGGCATCCTGCGCGCCATCCACCGCATGCACGGCAGCAAGCAGCCCGTGGTGCAGCCCCTTCCTGTGTCAGCCCCTGCGGCCTACGTCGTGCCTAACACACGTGAGATACATCTCAGCTGGCTGGCCAATGAAGACCCCTTGGAGCCCACGGCCATGCCTAACGGTTTCGTGGTCTATCACGCTCAGGACGGCGGCGACTGGGACAACGGCACCCTCGTGACCGATGCCAACTATGTCTTCTCCAAGGCCGCGCCCAACACCCTCCATCGTTTCCGCATCACGGCCTGCAACAGCGGTGGGCAGAGCATGCCGTCGGCAGAGGTGTGCGCCTATATTCCACTGAGCGGTTCGCGCCATGTGCTCCTCATTGATGCGTTCGACCGTCTGGCAGCGCCCTTATGTGTGAACAACGACAGCCTTCAGGGCTTCGACCTCTGGACAGACCCCGGTGTGCCGATGGCCCGCATGGCCGGTTTCTGCGGACAACAGCAATGCTTCGAACGCGCCAGGGCAGGTGGTGAAGGTCCCGGGGCTTTGGGCCACAGCACCAGCGAGTTAGAGGGCCTCATCATTGCCGGCAACACCATGGACTGGTCCACCCGCCATGCCCGTGACATCATCGCCGCCACCAACGGCCATGTCACCCTCAGCAGCTGCACCCATCAGGCCGTGGGCCGTGCCTACTTCGATGCCCGTGAGATAGACCTCTTCGACATCATCTTCGGTCTCGACAAGATTGACAGCTACAGCACGCAACAGTCGAAAGTCTTTGCCCCAGCCCTCACGCAAGCCGTGGCCGAGTTCGTACGCGGTGGCGGCAACGTGCTTGTGAGCGGAGCCTTTGTGGGTTCCGACATGACCAGCGAGAGCGACCGTCTGTTCACCCGCACGGTGTTGAAATACGAATACTCCAGCGCGCTGGCGGCACATGACATCTCAGGCATCTCCGGTCTCAACACGCAATGCGACATCTACCGCACCCTGAACGAGCGCAGCTACTGCGTACCCGCCGTGGACTGTCTGGCCCCCGTCGATGAGGGTTTCTGCACGATGGTCTATGCCCCTTCCGGCGAATCCGCCGCCGTCGCCTATCAGGGCAGCGACTATCACAGCTTCGTGATGGGCTTCCCGTTGGAGTCCATCACCGACAGCTATCTGCGTGTCAGCATCCTCAGTGGTATCCTTCGTTTCCTTATTCCATAACAAGCTCATTGCATGAGCAATAGCTATTTTCAATTCAAGCAGTTCACCATCCACCATGAGCACTGTGCCATGAAGGTTGGCACAGATGGTGTGCTGCTGGGCGCTTGGGCTCCGTTCGAGGGGTTACCCCATGAGGCACGCCTCCTGGACATCGGCACCGGCAGCGGTCTGATAGCCCTGATGCTGGCCCAACGCTATCCCGAGGCACAAGTGCTGGGCATCGACATCAGTGAGGATGCCGTGAGGCAGGCTGAGGAGAACCTCGCTGCGTCACCCTTCGCAGCACGCTGCATCGCGCGATGCACCTCGCTGCAATCACTGATGCAGCATGCTGCATCCGAGACTGGCGATGCCAAGCTCCGCTTCGATGCCATCGTCTGCAACCCACCCTTCTTTGAGGAATCCCTGCTACCACCGGATGCCGGTCGGCGCGACGCGCGGCACACCGTCAGTCTCCCCTTCGACGAGCTGGCCCGCGATGCCGCCAGGCTACTGCTCCCCGACGGCCGTTTTGCCGTCGTCATGCCCAGAGCCGCCTTCGATGCCTTCCATCTGCAATGCTTTTCCGAGGGGTTGTCGCTGGAGGTGCGTTGCAACGTGAAGACCACCGCCAGCAAGGCTCCCAAGCGTACGCTGGCCTGCTTCCGCAAGAGCATGGACGTGGCACGGCGTGATGAGGAACTCGTGCTCATGGACAACGGTCAGCGCAGCGCCGATTATGTCGCTCTCACGCGCGACTTTTATCTGTATTAATCAGATTCTGCGCCGTTCTTGCGGTATTCTCAGAAAAAAGTCGTACCTTTGCGCGCTCTTTTAACGCGATTATATGATTTCAGATAACCAGAATCCCTTTTCTTTCGTGGCTGAATACGATGGCGATGAGAAAACCATCTATCAGGCCAACTTCGATGATACGCTGCCGCTGATGCCCCTTCGCGACACCGTCCTCTTCCCCGGAGTGGTGTTGCCCATCACGGTGGGGCGTGTTGGCTCTATCCGTGTGTGCAAGCAAGCCTACGAGAAAGGTTCGTTCATTGTCTGCGCCACACAGCGTGAGCCAGACATCGACAATCCCAAGGCTACCGACCTCTATGACACCGCCGTGGCAGCTCGTGTCATCCGTATCTTCGAGACCCCCAACGACACCACTACCGCCATCATCCAGGGCTTCAGCCCCGTGAGGCTGTTGGAGGTGTTTGCCTCATCGGGCACCCTCATCGCACACATCCAGCCCCTGCATGAGCAGTATGAGGAGATGACATCGAAGAACTTCAAAGCCATCAACGAGACACTCCTCAGCCGCCTGCAGGAATATGTGCAGCTCAACGACCAATACGGCAGTGAGATGTCGATGGCCCTCAACAACGCCTCGTCGATGCGCTTCTTCGTCAACTTTGTGTGCTCCAACATGCCCATGGACACGAGTGTCAAGATAGAGCTCCTGCGCGAGATGAGCCCGCTGGCACGCGCCATGGCCCTGTTGCGCGAGGTGGCGTTGGAGTTGCAGTACTCCCGCATCCGCAGCGACATACGCCAGAAAACACAGGTGGACATCGACAAGCAGCAGCGCAACTACTTCCTGCAGCGTCAGTTGCAGAACATCCAGGAGGAACTCGGCGATGACGCCAGCGGCGACGCCAACAAGTTGCGCAAGAAGGCCAAGAAGATGACATGGAGCGACGAAGTCAAGACGACTTTCTACGACGAGCTTGCCAAGCTCGAGCGCATGAATCCCCAGAGCCCCGACTATCAGGTGCAGCTCACCTACTTGGAGACCCTCGTGCAGTTGCCGTGGAACAAGCGCACCAAGTGCAACTACAATCTCCTCAAAGCCGAGACCATTCTGGAGAAGAACCACTACGGCATGAAGGAAGTCAAGGAGCGCATCCTCGAACATATCGCCGTGCGCTACTTCAGCCACGACAAGGCCCGTCCCACCATCCTCTGCCTCTACGGTCCTCCGGGCGTGGGCAAGACCTCGCTCTGCCGCAGCATCGCCGATGCCATGGGCCGCAAGTATGTGCGTGCGTCGTTAGGCGGTCTGCATGACGAGGCCGAGATCCGCGGACACCGCCGCACCTACATCGGTGCCATGCCCGGCCGTATCATCAAGAGCCTCATCAAGGCCGATTCCAGCAACCCTGTCTTCGTCCTCGATGAGATTGACAAGATTACGGAGAACACTCACAACGGCGACCCCGCCAGTGCCCTGCTCGAAGTGCTCGACCCCGAACAGAACAAAGCTTTCCACGACAACTTCCTCGAAGTGGATGTGGACCTCTCCGACGTGATGTTCATCGCCACCGCCAACACCATTGGCTCCATCCCCCGTCCTTTGCTCGACCGCATGGAGCTCATCGAGGTGAACGGCTACATCACCGAAGAGAAGATACAGATTGCCAAGCGCCACCTCGTGCCGCGCGTCAAGGAAGGTTGCGGCCTCAAGGACGAGAAAAACATCAAACTCAACAAACCCGCCCTAGAGTTCCTCATCGAGAACTACACCCGCGAGAGCGGTGTGCGCGGCTTGGAGAAGGAGCTGGACCGCCTCTTCCGCAAGATGGTGCTGGCCCACGAACGCACGGGCGAATGGCCGGTTCTCAACGTCACGCCCGACGATATCGAGCAGCTGTTGGGTAAGCCCAAATACCAGCGTGACACCTATCAGGGCAACGGCTTTGCAGGTGTCGTCACCGGCCTTGCATGGACCAGCGTAGGCGGTGAGATTCTCTTCATCGAGACCAGCCTCAGCCGCGGTAAGGGCCAGAAGCTCACGCTCACCGGCAACCTGGGCGATGTGATGAAGGAGTCCGCCATCCTGGCCTTGGAGTTCATCAAGGCTCATGCCGAAGAGATAGGCGTGGACACACGCATCTTCAACAACTACGATATCCACGTACATGTCCCCGAAGGCGCCGTGCCCAAGGACGGCCCCAGCGCCGGCATCACGATGGCCACGTCGCTCGCCTCGGCGCTCACCCAGCGCAAGGTGCGCAAAGGCATCGCCATGACGGGCGAGATTACCCTGCGCGGCAAGGTGCTCCCCGTGGGCGGCATCAAGGAGAAGATCCTTGCCGCCAAGCGCGCAGGTATCACAGACATCTTGTTGTGCGAGGCCAACCGCAAGGACATCGAGGCCATTGATGCCATGTATGTGGCCGGCCTTACCTTCCACTATGTGGAGAATGTCCTGCAGGTGCTCGACTACGCACTCCTTAAGGAGAAGGTGGATCATCCCATACAATTCAAGCTGGAAGAGGCGACCCTCCCCCCTGCCCCTCCCTTGCAGGGCGGGGAGTAGAATGTACTGCAAATGAATCATATGAAAGACCCCACCTTTTTCGAATTACATCAAACTGACCCTCAATCCTCTGCCCGTGCCGGCATCATCCACACCGACCACGGCGACATCCACACGCCCATCTTCATGCCCGTAGGCACCGTGGGGTCAGTGAAGGGGGTGCAGTTGCGCGACCTCAAGGAGGACATCAATGCCGAGATTATTTTAGGCAACACCTACCACCTCTACCTGCGTCCCGGCACCAGCGTGCTGGAGGCTGCCGGCGGCCTGCACAAGTTCAACGGCTTCGACCGTCCCATGCTCACCGATAGCGGCGGCTTCCAGGTCTTCTCGCTCACCGGCATCCGCAAGCTGCGCGAGGAGGGATGTGAGTTCCGCAGCCATATCGACGGCTCGAAACATTTCTTCACCCCCGAGAAGGTCATCGACATCGAGCGTAGCATCGGTGCCGACATCATAATGGCCTTCGATGAATGTCCTCCGGGCACAGCCCCCTACGACTACGCCAAGAAGAGCCTCGCACTCACACATAACTGGCTCGACCGCTGCATACAGCGTTTTCATGAGACCGAACCTAAGTACGGCTACCACCAGGCCCTCTACCCCATCGTGCAGGGCTGCACCTACCGCGACCTGCGCACCGAGAGCGCCGAGTTCGTGGCGGCGAAGGGTGCAGAGGGCAACGCCATCGGCGGACTGGCCGTGGGCGAACCCGCTGAGGTGATGTATGAGATGATAGACCTCGTCAACGGCATCCTCCCCAAGGACCGTCCCCGCTATCTCATGGGTGTGGGCACCCCTGAGAACATCCTCGAGGCCATCGCCCTCGGTGTGGATCAGTTTGACTGTGTGATGCCCAGCCGCAACGGGCGCAACGCCATGCTCTTCACCAGCGAAGGCACCCTCAATATGCGCAATGCCAAATGGGCCACCGACTTCACACCCATCGACCCCAACGGCACCAGCCCCATCGACCGCCAATACACTCGTGCCTACCTCCATCACCTCTACAAGTCGCAGGAGCTGTTGGCCTTGCAGCTGGGCACCATCCACAACCTGGCGTTCTACATGTGGCTCGTGCGTGAAGCCCGCAAGCACATCATCGCCGGCGACTTCCGCACATGGAAAGACCAAATGATTCCGAGGTTGTCACAGAGATTATAAAGACCAAAACCCAGCAGACCCACCCCCAACCCCTCCCATGGAGGGAGGGGAGTTTCGGTCCTCTGGACTACTCTATTACTGAGAAGTATGACTAAAGATCTAGAACCTACGCGCAATCCTGCTCCCCTCCCTACACGGGAGGGCGGGGGGAGGGTCCGTTCTTTCTTTTTTACTTTTAAGCGCAATCTCTTCTCTAGGTTCGACCGCTATATCATAGCCAAGTTCCTGGGGACCTACTTCTTCTCCATTCTCCTCATCATCTCCATCGCTGTCGTCTTCGACTTCTCCGAGCACTCGGACAAGTTCACCATGAACCACGCTCCGCTGGACGGTCTCTTCTACTACTACCTCAACTTCATCCCCTTCTACAGCAACCTCTTCTCGGCGCTCTTCGTGTTCATCGCCGTCATCTTCTTCACCTCGAAGCTGGCAGAGAACTCCGAGATTATCGCCATGATGAGCACCGGCATCAGCTTCGGGCGCCTGCTGCGCCCCTACATGCTGTCCTCTGTGCTGCTGGCAATCCTCAGCTTCTATCTGGGTTCCGAGGTCATCCCTCGTGGCTCTGTGAAGCGTCTGGAGTTTGAGATGCAGTACAAGAGTCGCAAGAAGCCGCAGATGGCTGAGCACGTGCAGCTGCAGGTCGATACCGGCGTCATCGCCTACATCGACCATTTCGATGGACAGGTCAAGAGCGGCTACCGCTTCTCCCTCGACAAGTTCCAGAACAAGAGCCTCGTCAGCCACCTCACCGCCCAGCGCATACAATACGACACCCTTGCCGACGAGCGCTACCACTGGAAGCTCTACGATGTGAAGATACGCACCCTGCAAGGTCTCCGCGAGGAAATCACGCGCAAGAACTTTGTCGATAGCGTCATCTACATGGAGCCCAAGGACTTCCTGGCCACCAAGAACCAGCAGGAGACGCTCACCAACAGCGAGCTGCTCGACTACATCGAGCGTCAGCGCCTGCGCGGCTCGGGCAATGTGAAGGTCTTTGAGATGGAGTACCACAAGCGCTTCGCAGCGCCCTTCGCCTCCTTCATCCTCTCAGCCATCGGTCTGTCACTATCCTTCCGCAAGCGTAAGGGCGGCATGGGCGCCGCCCTGGGTCTCGGCATCGCCCTCTCGGCCACCTACATCATGCTGCAGACCGTCAGCTCCACTTTTGCCATCAACAGCAACTGGCCGCCCATCCTGGCTGCCTGGCTGCCCAATATCCTTTTCACGCTGATAGCCGTCTGGCTCTATCGTCGTTCACTCAAATAACTATGCAATTCGAAGAACTTGATCTTAACTACGATGTCCTCGATGCCCTCGACGACATGAACTTCACAGAGTGTACCCCCATTCAGGAACAAGCCATCCCGCCTCTCCTCGAAGGCCGCGACCTCATCGGCGTAGCCCAGACCGGTACCGGCAAGACAGCCGCCTACCTGCTGCCCGTGCTCTCGCAGCTGCGCGACGGCGGTTTCCCGCGCGATGTCATCAACTGCATCATCATGTCTCCCACCCGTGAGCTGGCCCAGCAGATTGACCAGGCCATGCAGGGTTTCGCCTACTACCTCGACGACATCTCCAGCGTCAGCGTCTATGGCGGCAACGACGGCATCCGCTACGAACAGGAGAAGCGCGCCCTGCAGCTTGGTGCCGACGTGGTCATCGCCACCCCCGGCCGCCTCATCAGCCACCTCTCGCTGGGCAACGTGGATCTCTCGCGCGTCAGCTTCTTCATCCTCGACGAGGCCGACCGCATGCTCGACATGGGCTTCTCCGAGGACATCATGCAGATTGTCTCCTTCCTGCCCAAGGAGCGACAGACCATCATGTTCTCAGCCACCATGCCCGACAAGATTGTGGAGCTGGCCAAGACCATCCTCACCGACCCCGTGGAAGTCAAGATAGCCTTGAACAAACCCGCCGAGGGCATCCGTCAGAGCGCCTACGTCTGCTACGAAGCCCAGAAGCTCCGCATCGTGGAGCACCTCTTCCACGAGCGCAAGCCCGAGCGCGTCATCATCTTCGTGGGTAAGAAAGTCCACACCAAGGACGTGGCCATCGCCCTCAAGCGCAAAGGCTACAACGCCGAAGCCATGCACAGCGACCTGTTGCAGGAGCAGCGCGACGATGTCATGTACCGCTTTAAGACCGGCCAGATAGATATCCTCGTGGCCACCGACATCGTGGCCCGCGGCATCGACATCGACGACATACAACTCGTCATCAACTACGACGTACCCCACGACGAGGAAGACTACGTCCACCGCATCGGGCGCACCGCCCGTGCCGGCCGCGACGGTCGCGCCATCACCCTCGTCAGCGAGAAGGACCAGCCCCTCTTCGCCGCCATCGAGCGCTTCCTCGAGAAAGAAGTTCCCAAGGAGCCCGTTCCGGCAGAACTCGGCGAGGCACCCGCCTACACCGGTCGAGGCTCTGCATCGCGCACCAGCAGCAAAGGGCGTGGCCATGGCCGAGGACGGGGTGGTCATGGCCGAGGCGGTCATGGCCGAGGGAACGGACGCGGCAAAGGAAAAGAACAAGGTAAAGGACAAGGACAAAGCAAAGATAACGGGCAAGGTAATGCCCCGAAGGCTGAGAACAGCGGCAACAATGCCGATGGCAATGATGGCAAGAAGCATAAACATCGTCGCCGCCATTAATACAATTACCCCGCATCGGCAGCATCTGCATCTTCAACGTCGGGCAAGCTATTATCCGAGAATACAGACAATAGTACCCAACGAGCATGTTATTACAAGGCGTGCGCCTGACTTTTCTTACTGAGCGTAAATTCGAACTTAAGACCGCTTGGTTCAGCATTGCTGATAGTGATATTGCCACCGTGTAGCAGCACGGCATTCTTCACGATGGCCAGTCCGAGGCCGGTGCCGCCCATATCGCGGCTGCGGCCTTTGTCTATGCGATAGAAGCGTTCGAAGATGCGGGGCAGGTGTTCAGCGGGTATGCCTATGCCGTTGTCCTTGAAGGTGAACCGCCAATGACTGGGCTGCTCTACGGCGCTGACCTCAACGACAGAGCCCAGCCCTGCATAGCTGACGGCGTTATCCACGAGGTTACGGAATATGCTGTATAGCAGCGAGGGGTTGCCCTGTACGATGATGTCCTGCGGCAGGTAGTTACGCAAAGTCATCTGCCGTGCATCGATGGCGAGTGCTGTCTCCTGAACGATGTCGGCGAAGAGAACCGACACATCCACCCGCTCCATCTTCAGCAAGTCTGGGGCGTAGTCCATCTTGTTGAGCGTGGAGATATCCTGCAGTAGCGCCGTCAGGCGTTGCGCTTGCGAATGAGTGCGTACGATGAACTGGCGACTCATGTCATCACTGATGGCGGGATTGTCGAGAATCGTCTCCGTATATCCGAGGATACTGGCCACGGGCGTCTTCAGCTCATGCGCAATATTCTGGGTCAGCTCACGGCGCATGCGATTCTCCTTCTCGGTCTGTTCGCGACTGATGCGCTCGTCCATCCGTCTGGCATAGCGAAACAACAGGAAGGCGAGGACTGCCATCACCGCCAGCGAGAAGAGCAGCAAGTGCCAGTCGCTGACCTCATCGAATGGTATGAGGAACTTGCGGTCGTAGTCCTCGAAGAGGATGAAGATGGTGGCATAGACCGCAAACACAGACATCACGGTCAGCCACATCTTATGGCCCTCGGTAAGCTTGTTATTCTTTTCAGGTTTCAAGTTTCAAAGTCTTTAGATATTTCAAACACATAGCCGAAACCTGTCCGCGATACGAGACAGGCTCCGTAGCGCCCCAGCTTCTTGCGCAGGCGTGCAATATTTACATCAACGGTGCGTTCCGTGACGATGACATCCTGCGGCCATACGCTGTCGAGCAGCTGCTGCCGGCTGAACACTTGTCCGCGGTATTCCAATAGCAGCTTCAGCAGTTCAAACTCCGTACGGGTGACGGCGACGGGATGGGCATCGATGCAGATTGTTTTATTGACGACATTGACAACGAGCCCCTCAAACTGCAGTTCCGCCTTCGGTGCGGGTGCGGAGCTCGGTTTCCTGTTCAGTACAGCCTTCACGCGTGCCAGCACTTCGCGCAGGGAGAAAGGTTTCGAGACGTAGTCATCGGCTCCCAGTCCAAAGCCACGCAGCACATCCTCCTCGGAATCCTTGGCTGTCAGAAAGATGATTGGCATTGATGCCGTGCGCTCGTCGGCCTTCAGCAGCCGGGCCAGCTCAAAGCCCGACATGCCGGGCATCATCACATCCAGCAGCAGGAGGTCAAATGACGAATGACGAATGAAAAATGACGAATAAGATTTACTGTCCGATGAACCAAGAAGGTTACTTTTATTCGTCATTCGTAATTCATCATTCGTCATTTGTAATTCATCATTCGTCATTAAATCCAGTGCCTCTTCTGCCGAGTATGCCGCTTCAGCTTCATAGCCTGCAGCACGCAGGTTGAAGAGCAAGATATCGCACAAATCCCGCTCGTCGTCAACGACTAAAATCCGTTTTGCTTCCATTCTGGGCGCAAAGGTACAAATTATTTTCCAAATCGAGCCTGAACAACGTTAATAATATAATCACCCATCTTCTCTAAGTCGTTAGCCATATCCACATAGATGGTGCCCACGGCATACTCATATTCGCGGTTGTTGACAGCCTGTATGTTCTCTGTCTTCATGCGCTGGCGCAGCTCATTGATGTCGTTCTCTATGCGATAGCTCTCCCGGATATCATGGTCGCTGCGATGGCCCCTCATGGTGATGTTCATCTGCGTCAGCGCCTTGTCGCACAGAAGGATGAGTGCCTGCATCTGGTCCGTCTGGTGCTGCGTGAACGCTATCCCTCCGTCGCGCTTGCGGTCCAGCGTACGTGCCAGCTTGTAGCAGGCATCGCCTATAGACTCCAGCTCGCTGATCTCGCGCATCATCTGCCGGATCTTCTGCTTCGTCTCGTCGCTCAGGTGGTCGTCGCTCACCTGCTCCAGATAGCGTGCAATCTCTATTTCCATCTGGTCGGTGTTATCCTCTTCATGCTCTATCTGCCTGAACAGCTCTGTGAAATCCTTGCTGTCTGTCTCATAGAACAGCGTGCGCACCATCCCGAACATCTCGTAGATACGCTCACCGAAGGCCGCCGTCTCCTTCTGCGCCTGCAGCACGGCAATCTCAGGTGTCTGCACGAGGTTCGACTGGATATACTGCAGGTGGAACTGCTCTTTCTCCGGAGCATTCTCCTTCATGGGCAGCAGCCAGCACACGACACGCTCCATCTGCGGCACCAGCCCTATTAGGATGGCTGTGTTGAGAACGTTGAAGCACGTGTGGAACATCGCCAACACCACGGGCAGCCGCTCCGTCTGCCCACCTGCTGCCGGGTCGTAACCCACCAGAGAGCACACGATATCGACAAACGGATAGAACACCGCCAGCACCCAAATCACGCCGAAGACGTTGAAAAGCAGATGGGCCAGCGCCGCTCGCCGTGCCTGCGTGTTGGAACCGAGTGCCACTAGGTTGGCAGTAGCGGTGGTCCCGATGTTCTCACCCATCACCAGCGCTATACCTAAATATATAGGCAGCACGCCCGTGGAACACAGCAGGATGGTGATAGCCATGACCGCTGCCGACGACTGCACGACACAGGTTATCAGTGTGCCTATGGCCAGGAAAGCCAGAATGGTGAGGTGGCTCGACGTGTCGAACGAGGCAAAGAATTGGATGACAGCTTCGTTATGCTCCAGGTCCATGGACTTGCCCGTAGCACTCAGCATCACCAGGGACAGGAACATGAAGGCTACGCCGAACAGGAAGTCGCCGACATAGCGGTGGCGCTTCTTATAGATAAGAATAATGCCGAGCAGGAACGACGGATAGACGACATTCGTCAGGTTGACATTGTAGCCCAGCGACATGATCCACGCCGTCAGCGTCGTGCCGATGTTGGCACCCATGATAACCGAGATGGCCTGCGCCAACGTCAGCAGTCCTGCCGACACAAACGAGACGGTCATCACCGTCGTTGCCGAGGACGACTGCACAGCACACGTCACCAGCGTGCCCGTGAGCATGCCCGTCAAGCGGTTCATGGTCATCTTGGCCAGTATGTGCCTCAACTGCGGGCCCGCCATCTTCTGCAGCGCCTCGCTCATCATGCGCATACCATAGATTAGCAGCCCCAGAGCGCCGAGCAACTGTAATCCTGTCATCACATAATCTTGTGTCATTGTTGTAACTTTTTAGTTTGTGCGGCAAAGATACGGTGCAAACGCAAAAGCTACAACATGAATCCCATTACAATTCCATTACAGCCCTCCTTTGTAACAGCATTGTAACAGATAATGGCAGGATTCGAGTGAAAATAATGAGCTTCTGGCGCTATCTCTGAAGTTTTTTTGCTACTTTTGCACTCGCTTTTAAGCTGTATTCATACAAATATCCCTCAAAGACTATGATAGAACAAGGAAAATTCCAACACACCTACACCTCTACGGCGTCGGACATCACGCCGCTGTATCGTCTGACACCCAACGCGTTGCTGATGTACTTCCAGGACAGCTTCGCACGCCTGATGACCATACACGGCCTTGCCGCCTTCGACATCGTCAAGCAACGCCGCATGTGGGTCATCACAGAAGTGCAGATGGACGTGCAGCCCACCGTCACCTTCTGGTCGGAGGACTTCACCGTGGAGCTGTGGGTCAGCGAGCTGACATCGCTGCGCATCTACTGCGATTTCCGCATCGTGCGCGCCGACAACGGAGCGTTGATAGCCTCCGGCACCAGCCAGTGGAACATCCTCAACCTCGACACCAAGCGGTTGGAGACGACAGACTTCATGGCCGACCGTCTGACGGTAGTGCCAGAGCTGATGACCGCCAGCCACAAGAAGGTGCGGTTCCCAAAGCCACAGACCGTAGATCTGCAGATGGAACACCGTGCCACGCGCCTCGACCTCGACTTCAACTTCCACGTCAGCAACCGCAGCTACGTCAGCATCGCCCTGCTGACCATGCCCGAGGATGTCCTTGCCTCGCAGGCCCTCTCCTCCCTCACCGTCCACTGGCTCCACGAGACCTATCTCGACGACCTCCTCACATGCAACATGTCGCACACCGAGGATGGCAGCTACCTGCACACCCTCACCAACGCCGAGGGCGTTGTCGTCTGCGAGCTCATGAGCCGTTGGCAGCCGCAGCCCCACACCGCCGATGTCAGCGAGGTGCTCGACAGGAATCTGTAATAGTTCGGAAATGACATAGGCACTCTTATAATACATTCACGATTATGAAAAAAAGTCTGTTGACAATACTGTGGCTGATGATTGTTGGCTACGCTTATGCTCAAGTTATTACTGAAGATTCTGCACGCTGCTATGCAGAACAGTTTCTGACATTCAACGTAGAAGGTTCATCGCGCCGCCTCGTGAAAGCGGCAAACAAAGCACAGCTGAAACGCGTGATGCCTAAAAAGCTGGCAGACAGCGCCGTGGCGGCACCTGCGTATTACATCTATAACCGTGAGGGGCAGTCTGGGTTTGCCATCATTGCAGGCGACGAATCGCTGCCTGCCGTCATCGGTTACTCTCTGGACAACACCTTTGACGGAAACAGTATTCCCGATGCTCTGCAAGCCTACCTCAAGGGGCTCGAAGACTTCGTTGCCGCTCAGCGTTCAAAGACAGTAGTTGCTCAGCGTAAAATAGGACCGTTGGAGCCGGGAACGCCCATCTTGGGCCCTATGCTTACGACTTCCTGGAACCAGAGAGAGCCCTACAACTGGCTTACTCCAAACGACATGCAAGGACAGCACATGGTCACAGGATGTGTTCCTACGGCTGTAGCACAGGTGATGTATTACCATCGCTGGCCTGCAAACTCTCACTCGCGCATCTACAACTGGGATTACATGTTGCCGACTTACCGCACTGATAACTACAACTACGCCCAGGGCATGGCGGTAGCAACGTTGATGCGCGACCTTGGAGCCATCATGGGTTCTACATACAAGCCTGATGGCACCAGCACGATAAGCAATGCCATGTCATTGGTGCCGGGGTATGTGACATCGGACGTGACATCGGATGTTAAAGGAGCTTTGGCAAAGGGACCTGTGAACGTCAGCATCGAGGGCGATTTGGCCCATCAGGTGGTGGCCGACGGCTATGACAGCAACGGATATGTCCATATCAACTGGGGCTGGGGTGGCAGTCAGGATGGCTACTACGTGCTTTCAGATATGTCTGTGCCGTATGGCAACAAGAATACTTACAATGCTCTGCGGACTGCATATCAGATGCGGCCCGACCGAGAGGCACAAATCCTTGCATTGGCGGCACAAGAGGGCGTTACGGTTGATAAGCAGACGGCTCGCGTAGGCGATAAACTGACGATGACCTTACACCGTGTAGTGATGCAGTCGGGAGCCACAGCTGAGACGAACCTGCGTTATGCTGTGTATCAGGCACCCCAAGAACAATATTCATCTTTCCGGGCCAAAGGCTACTATGGTGAAGAAGTGCTTTTCAATGGGCAGTTACACGCTAACGACGAATCGCCGTGGACGATATTGCAGGATGGCAAGGACTTCAGCATGACTATCACCCTTGGCACGCTGAGCATGAATGGCAAATACCTCTTGGTACCCACATACTGTGACCCCGAGAACTTTAAGTATCATCCGTTCTTACAGTATGCCGACGGCACCTTCGACGAGGTCATACCCTTCACCTACGAGGACGGCCTCTTCACTTTCAGCGAAAAGAAGATAGAAACAGTGAAAGTGGACTTGGGCAGCGTAGTAGCAGCAACAAAATATCATGTTGGCGGCAAGGCCGTGTTCTGTCAGCGGATTGCCAATCGCAGCACAGATGATTTCAATGGTAAGCTGACCCTGTCGCTGACCAACGTCGCCAACAGCGCCGACGTGCGAGCCCTCGACTTCGACTTGCATCTCATAGCCGGCGAGAGCAGTTACATGCCACTCACGACATCCCTCGATGCAACAGGCCACTACCGCATCACACAGGCCGAGGTGTGGAGACAGCTGCCATCCGGAGAGCGCCGGAGTATCACGAAAGCAACCCTCGAAGGCTCTGAGTTTGAAGTGTTGCCACACGACGCAGAAGCCTGTCAAGTGACAGCTAGCTATTCATACTACATAGCCTCAGAATATATTGACGGACGCTACTGCGTGAATGACAGCCTTTACAAAGGCGAACTGTTCAGTGCTATCATGAGTTACAATGCTTATGACAACATGCAAACTGACATAGACATGGAGACGTGGCTGGTGCCGGTAGATGGCGGTAAGCCGCTGCTGATTGGAGATGAGCGGTTTCACCTGGGAACAACGTATGAAACCTATTATTCAAACCTTTATACTTTCGATATCCCCATTGGCGTCTATCGCATTGTACCTATGGCTCGCCAAGGCAACGATGTCATCATGATTCCCAGCCCCAAGGTCATCGGGGGTAAATACCTGAATGAGGATAAAGTGACGGAGAACATACTCACGCTCTTCGACCCTGGCATCAGCTTACCGCGTCTGCGCATCAAGAGCTATGCACAGAACCAGCCTTTCTACTACGGCACATACTACAACTACCTTGAACTGGAACTGGAGAATTTCGGTACCACCGATTTCACGGCCTACGAATCCGAAGCACTCAAAAGAGCTGGAGCCGGACACATAAACATCTCCATGAGCGATCCGTTCCGCATAAGGAAAGGAGAGTCGGGGGTGATATTCCCAAGCATTGACTGCTATAGAGACTATGACAACGGCGGCGAAGAGACTGCGACGATGTACGTGTCGGTCAAAAACGATGTGCGCACGCTACGAATACCCGTCGAGGGAACCATCACCACGACCTTCACGCAGAAACCTGAGAATTACATGACGGTCTACACCACTACGAAATTCTATTCTAAAGACCAGCCGAAATCAACGTCTTCATCAGGCTTTACATCGGAAGGAACAGTCCAGCGCACACTATGGCAAGGCGGCAAGAAGGTAATGACCCTGCCGACCCTGACCACTAACGGCAAATATGCAACATCACATATGATGCCAACGGCAGAGGAAGCCAAGGACATCGCCGTAGGCTCATATATCATGCAGTGCGTGCTGACAGACAAGGACGGCATAACACATACGCCTGTCTGTTACCCCTTGGTGATGGCTGAGAAGTCACTCAACGTCCGAGTACAGCGGGCATGGATTGAAGACGAACGCTACATCAACTTCGATACGGACATCCCCGTTCATGTCACCCTCGTCAACAACGAGAATATGCCCGTCACGACGGCCGTCAGGGTAAACCCATACAAAAGTCGTGATAATGGTTACTTGTATGGCGATGCCAATGTTTACAAGACCATAACCTTGCCTGCCAACGGCACCGTCACCACGACCATTCCCTTCATGCTGACCCGGCCGGATAACCAAAGCGAAGGCTGTGTCAACGCTGATGTATATATATGCCAGTCAACAGCTGACTTCAGCGGCACACTCAACTTCTGCTATGGCATCACCACCGCCGACATGCTGCTCCCTCATGGCGACAAGACTGTCATCGAGGCGCCCTCCGCATCGCCTGCGGCTCCCTCCCACCCTGTCGCCTACTACGGCATCGACGGTCGCCGTCTCAGCGCCCCCATCCGTGGGTTCTACATCATTAAGTACAGCGATGGCACTGTGGAAAAGAAATTCTCACGTTAATCCTGTTGGCAAAAATACCACCCATGTGGGATAGAGACAGTTTGATAAAAAAATCACGAAATGGCTTAAAAGCCTACACCCCGCGCAGAATGGCTGCAAGTAGTTGCTTTACAACGGATTGCAGTGCGCAAGCCCCTACGCAACCCCTACGCAACCCTGCGCAACCCTGCGCGCAAAATCTGTGAGATCCTTGTGCTGGCAGCGAGATTCTGCGCGCCATGTCTGCGAAATCCTTGTGCTGGCAGCGTGTAGGGATGCGCGAGGTTGCGTAGGGGTTGCGTAAGGGTTGCACAGAGATAACGAATTGTTTTTCATTGAGGTTATAATGGTTTTGCGCGAGGTGTAAGGTTTTTGTATGTTTCAGCATTTTTTGTCTGAGGACGTGTCCTTCTTGCTTTTCCCACGCATGGTAAAAGTGCTTGTCACGTGTGAGAAAACGATTTGTCACTGATGGCAAGAGCCGGAAGAGCATGGTCTTTCGCCGTGTCCCACTAATGGTACACGGCGAAAGTGCATAGGGTGTAGGGTGTGTTGGCTAAAGGGCAGAGGGTTTTGGCCAAAACCCTTTAGGCTTTTCGCAGAAACCCTAAAGGGTTCGGAGACACCCCACCGGCAAGGTCGTCTGCGAGTATGACGGTGGATTCTATGACTAACTAAATAAAAACCTCGCGATGTATCTAGAATATGTCACCGTTCCAAAGCATCTTCAGGAAGTCCAGAACGTAAATCAATTCTTCGTCACCGGATTTGCGGGTGATTGGGTCTAGTGACACGAGGATCAGTCGGCAATCAGGGTGCTCCTCTTTGAAGGCTTTGAGTCCTTTCTTGTGTTTCGTCTCCACACGCTCTGAGGACTTGATCTCAATAGCAACTTTTGCATCTCCGATAACAGCATCCACTTCTTTCTGGTCATAAGTGTGCCAATAGGATATCGTGTCTCGCTTGTCGTTGTATCCTTTGAAGGCAATGATTTCCTGCATCACAAGGTGCTCAAAAGCGTGACCGTAATCATCGGTGCCCCGCTTCAGGGAAGTGCGCCCCATCAGGTAGTTGGCAAGTCCAACATCAAAATAGTAGAACCGTGGAGCCTGAATAATCTTCCGCTTGATTTCTTTCCGGAATGCCGGAATCTCATATCCGATAAGCGTATCATACAGAATCTGAAAATACGACTTGACGGTCTTGGCTGAAACACCACAGTCTGAAGCAATGTTGGAATAGTTCAGTATTTCTCCGTCAGAAATGGCTGCGACCTCCATAAACCGCTCGAATGCATCGAGTTCCCTGACTTCGCCCTCTTCCCTAATTTCTTCGTCCAGATACACTTTCACGTAACCCGACAAACGTTTGGTGGCATCCTCTACCATATAGTGACGTGGAATCATACCATTCTGAACGGCACGATCGATTTGGAAGTCCGTTACTTCAGGCCATACCAGAGGATAAAGCGTTTCGGGTATCGCACGACCTCCAAGCGTATTGGCGCCTGAACGCTTGAGCTTCCGAGCGCTAGAACCACTGAGGATGAAGAACAATCCCCTGTCCACCATCAAGGAGTGCACCACGTCCAACAGTTCCGGCACTTTCTGTATTTCATCAACGATGACCAGCGTACCGGCAGGTTTGTCCTGAAGGGCCTCCCAAAGGGAATTTGGATTCAGCTTGAGGGCTTTTCTGACTCTTGGATTAAGTAAATCATAGTAAATTGCTCCTTTGAACCGTTCTTTCAAAAGAGTGGATTTGCCCGTCTGGCGTGCACCAAACAGGAACATTCCCTCATCCAACTTGCTCTCTACATCAAATATTCTCTTATACATAAATCCATGAAACTTGAGTGTGTACTCCTAAATTTTATGTGAAAATCGGGAGTATGGTCACGTATTTTACAACTTTTTCCGTGCAAAGATACACATTTTTATGGGGAAAAAACAATTGCTGCATTACCGGCAACCCCGTTTTTAAGTATATTTAAGGATATGACATTGTGAATAGCTTCCCTGTAACCACTAAAATAAATCCCGCCGCACGGTGCATTGATGGCACTATGCGGCGGGAGTGGTTACTGCCTCCCCTCGGGGAGGTTCTTGTCGAGAGGTCGAGCGGAAAGGATTATTACTTTTTCGCCTATTTGATCTTCTTCGACATGATTACCCTCTAGAGGGTAAGACGGAGAGGATGGATAAAAGCCACAAGGGATGCTCAAGAAAATATTTTTAACAAAATTCATGCGCACACCGCACCCGTAAATTGTTCAAGAAGTCAAAGCTGAAGAGGGCATAAAAAGACTTACACGTTTTTCCCTTTCGTCTTAATTTTGCTGCAAAAGTACATATTCCCTTTGAATCTGCAAATAAAAGCCTCATTTTTCCGTGTTTTTATTGCGCGCATATTAAAATAATTGTGGTTCTGCGTCAATTTGGGTGGTAATTAGTCTCTTGGAATGATCGTATAATTATTTGATATTCAACAAATAAACAGCCGTTAAAAGTTGCAGATGTGC
>ONCQ01000016.1 GCA_900316355.1 uncultured Prevotellaceae bacterium
TGTTCAGAGGCATTTTTTAAGTTTTTCTGCAATGTCGTTTCGCTGATAAAACATACCTTTGTCGGCACAAACAACAATACTCGACAAAAAGATGATTGGTAAGGAGCGCAAAATGGAACATTTTAGAATTGACTGAATGTCAATTCGGCGCGAGTGGCCGACGCAGACCTCTTCTGCGGCGGACGGGGGACAGCGGAACGCTGTGAAAAGGCGGGGAATAAAATCAAGCGGCAATTTGCGGCTTGATTGTGCGTAATGCCACCATTCGCTGAGGCTGTCTGAAAGACTGCCGCAGGCGCAGTGAAAAATAATGACAAATTATCGGTTAAAAGTACGGCGTTAGTATAGAGCAAGTATAGAGAAATTGTCGCTCAATAATGAATATTTATGCTACCTGCCCATGTAGTATCCACTGAAATATTCATTTCTTTTGCATTTTTATTTACTATATTTCTTGTTGTCGGCTGCATTTCTTCCTTGTTGCAGCTAGACAAAATTAGGGTAATTGTCGCTAATATTAAAGGTAATGAATGCGACAATTTTTGCAGCATTTTGCCGACATTTGCCGACAAAATTGTAGGATTCACCCGTGGTGATTGCGACAAAATTGTAGTATCTGCCATGATTTTGTAGTATTATGTAGTATTTTTGCCGCAAAAATATATGCTGGAGAGCATATTTTTGCCATTTTGATGAACAAAATTTGCACGATTAACATTGTTTAACGGGGGGGTAAATTATTGTTAAGATTCTGCGTACATTTGCAGCGGAATTGCAATTCTCAACAGATTACTAACTCTTAAACAATTACACTATGACTAGACAAGAACTTATTAATCTCATGGCTAAGGCTGACCAGCTATGTGACAGCAGACCTGCTGTTATTGATTATTACGAATCATTGCTTCAAGAATTTCAAGAAATGGCTGAGGTAGGTGAGAAAGAATATACGAAGCCTGCAAATTGCGACGGTAATGCAACAATACTCCTATCGTATATTAAGCACTATAAGATTTTGTTGTATGTACTATTTGCCTACACCGATATCTCAACCATCATTGAAACAAAGGCGCAATCTGAGCTTGCAGGTTGGCTGGAAAAGCACAAGGCGTCAACGGAAAATATATTTCTAACCTGTAAAGAAGAAGACCCATGGAACTAAATGCTAGCGATTTCATGTCAAGAAATATTGATGAACCCCCTTGCAGCTCCTGCGCTTTCTACAATAGCAGATTGTGCTTGAAGGGTGAATGTAAGCTTGACGAAGAATACAACGAGAATTTAGATTTTGATGATTATGAAGATGATGATGATTTACTAACTGATAATTCATTGCTTTATGGAATCTAAAGAAATCGATTACATGCTAGGAGCTATTTTGGTGCTCTGGGTAATTGCTTGCGTACTTTATTGGGTAAAATTCTAAACTGATAGAATTATGAATATAATGATAACACTACCAAAAAACATACTGGATAAGATTATTTCCGGAGAGAAGTTGTACGAAATGAGAAAGTGCCTGCCTATTTACATGGGGATAGGCGATGATGGCTTTTTTGTTGTGGAAAAAGGCACAGATGATGTTCGTTGTTGGTGTAGGGTTGATTATGTTAGGGCAGTATACATGGACCATCTTAACGCAAAATGTTTTGCTTCTCGACTTTGTGTATCGGAAGAATACATAGAAAAGTATGCCAATGGCGAATATGTTTATCTGTGGAGAATCGGAAAGGTAATAACGTTTGAACATCTAAAACGTGATTCTTTGTTAGTTGACAGGAATCCACAGCAGTTTACCTATTGTCCGTTGTCTTTCGGAGAATCAATTAAACTTTAAGCATTATGAGACCATTTAATCTATTAGAAGCCCTTGCAGGTGAAAATATAATCACTAGAAACGGCGAAGAAGTAATCTTAACAAACTTCGAAATTGGCGAGCTATACCCGCTTAGAGGAATTATAATTGGTTCGGCTCCCCGAATAGCGAGCTGGACAAGCGAAGGTTGTTATAGTATGATGACTAATTTTTCACCCAATGATATATTTATGAAAGAAGATTGACACTATGGCATTGAATAAAGATTTTGATGCGTTCAAGGAGCGCATGTCAAACTCAGATGTTGAGTTTGTGTTTTTGAAGAAAGATGGCAGTTTCCGCATCGCACACGGAACACGCTGCGTTTCGCACATTCCCGCCGCAGATCATCCGAAGGGGCTTAGGGCCCCATCGGAGACTGCGCTATCATTCTACGACCTTGACAAAATGGCTTGGCGCGGCATGGTCATTGAGAACTTTGGCGGTTTTATAGAGTAGAACTTAAACTCAGAATTAAATGGAAAATGTATCGATAAGACCAATCCCTGGCATTGAGAACTATTTCGCGGGCGATGATGGTCGTATATATAAGAAATCAAGGAGAGGCTATTTGCAGCTTCAAGGATGCGATAATTACGGCTACCGCCTTGTGAAAATCATTCGCCAAGGCCGCTATTTCACCGTACGCGCTCATCGCTTGGTATATGAAGCATGGAAGGGCCCTATTCAGGAAGGATATGAAATTGACCATATCAATGGCGATAAATCAGACAATCGGCCCTGCAATCTCGATTTGGTAACACATTCCGAGAATATCAAGAGGGCGGCGAGAGCAGGTTGTTTTGATTGTGATAGCGTGAGGGTTATTCCAGATGGCTTGGAAGAATTCCACCAAGAATTTTATAGCACAAACGAGTGCATAAGGACGCTGGGTCTTCAACACCATCGCGCAATGATATTTGAACATTTACGGAAACACACTTGCTATCACGATGACGAATTAGGTATAACTATCAAATATAAACTGAGAAGACCATGCGAAACAAAGGCAAGAAATCTCCGATACGTAAATTTGAAGCAGACACCATCATAGCGTCCTTCTTCGAGCAGTTCTTTGCACGCGACCATGGCGGCATTGAATGTGAGGTGATGGTAGCCGTTGTTCGGAAGTGTCAGTCATCATACGATGAAATAGTGAATCCCCTTGCCGTCTGCCACACTAGCTATTCAGAGCTGTCGCGCGTCTGTAAGATAGATTGGCGCAAGGTGCGCAGGACGCTCGAAGAGCTGGAGCGCATGAAGTATATTAAAATTCAGCAAAATGAGAAAAGCATATATATAATGTGCTCTACACCAAAGGCATATAAAGAAAATACTACAAAAATGTCGCATTCAGAATCAAAAGAAGAAAAACAAAGAAGAAAATCCCTTTCCCCCGCACCCCCTTTCCCTATAAAAGAAGAAAAAGAAAAAGAAGAAAAGGGTGTGGGAAAAGAGGAAAGCACACACACAAATTTCGCTTCGCTTTCTGAGTCTTTTGAAGTACGAAAACAACGTTTCATGGAAAGTATAAAACCCTATGTCGAAAAATATGGTGCAGACCTTTGCAATGAATTTTTCGGACATTGGACAGAGCCTACGCAAGACGGATTGCTTATGCGTTTTGAATTGCAAAAGACGTGGAACGTGGGAGTCCGGCTTTCCAAATGGCGGCGTACAGAATGGGATGAAAGGAAACGAGTGCGAAAGGGTAAATCAACAATCTCTGAATCTGTTCGTGAGGAGATAGAGCAGGAACGTGAGCGAGTTCGCAGAGAACGTAACGAGCGAGCAAAGAATGCAGCGACCCCCGAACAGATTAGGGAGATACTAGGAGACAAATGCATCATCTAAAACAAATAAACATTATGAAAACAATTATCAAAAAAATCAAAGAGTGGTGGCATAAAAAGGTATATGCACGCCAATTGAAAAAGGCCATTAAGCAGGCTAATCGTATTAAGATGTCAACGGGCATGAAATGCCTTGTTGTTGAAATCAATGGTCAGCCACAAGCCGTAACAAAACGTGAACTAAAAGGTGCTATAAAGGCGGGCTATATTTCTAAGTACACTAACCTAGTGCAGGTGGAAAAAGCGGCGCTTTATAATACACTGTAGCCACAAAATAATGAAAATATGCAGGTTTTATGCAGTTTTTTTGCATAAAACTTGCATATATTCATATATAGGTGTATATTTGCGGCCGTCTAAGCGCAAGGACATTAACCAATGTTTAACTAAAAAATCTATCAATTATGGCAAAAATTAATGGAGTAATCCAATTCACCGGCAAGCTCGGACAGGTTGTCGGTATGAAAGGCCGCAATGGCCGTAACTTTATGCGCCAGCGCACCAATGAAGTAAAGAATCCCCGTAGTCAGGCTCAGTGCATCCAGCGCATGATTCTCGCCACCGTGGGTTCAAGCATTGCTTACCTCAAAGCCATCTGCAACAACAGCGTGGAAGGTAAGTCCAACGGCGCCGACACTCTCGCCTACTTGCGTGGTGAGTGGATGAGAATGCTTCGCACCTCTGACATTCTGACCAGCGACAAATCGTTCTTAAAGAAGGGTGACAAGTACTTTGCAATCAATCCCTATCTGCTGAGTAAGGGCACGCTGGTTTCCCCGAAGGTGACTATCGACACTAGCAACGCTGCAATGATTGTTGAAGGAATGGGTAATTATGCTACTGTAACACCCTCTCAGCTTTTACCCAACATTCGCCTTGGTGACCAAATTACATTTGTAGGTGTATTTATCAACGATGACACGGGCTACCCCGAGGTTAAGTACTGCCGCTTTGCCTTCAAGACTGACCAAGTAAATGCCATTATCAGCGGAAGTGACTTACACCTCAACCCCGATGCTATCGACCTCAACAAGGCCGAAGGTGATTGGCGTTCGCTGGTTTTTGATGTTCAGAGCTCGCAGATTACTGTAGATGAACTATCTCCCTACGACTTCGCGGCCGGAGCGCTTATCGTTTCTAACGAAATCGACAAGAAGCGCTCCACCACCTATCTCGCCCTTGATGCAGCTGTTCCGCCCTTCTACTCTGCCGAAGAGGCCTGGCCTACCTACACTGGTGTAGGTGTTCGCGTGGACGTACCTAGCGAGGTGTATCTGAACAACAGCACCGACGCGGAGGCTGCAACTCCTTCTTTGGCAGGTGCGCCGGTTACCATCAACAGGAGCGAAGAAACTCCGGGTCTGCATGTTGAAGGAGTTTATCTTCCTAAAACAGCCGACCTCGAAAGCCTGCGTCTCAAGGGTGACGTCTATTTGCAGAGCGGCGTTGTGGTTCGTGGCTTGACAAGCAGAGAATTGGCTGGCGCTGCCACTGGCACTTCCATCTTCTACGGTGCAAACTATCAAGGTTTCACGTATGATGAAGTCACCAACGAGACGAATAATGTTTGGTGCTATGTCAAGCTACCTGAGAACGAACAGGTTATTGACAAGGTGGTTATCACCGGCGGTACTATGCGCGTTCGCGGCACAGATTACACCTTCTAGTCCACGGCAGGCGGGTGGCTTTAACGTGCGCTCAACACGAGCCAATTAGAGCGTCCGCCTGCTTTCACTTACAACTATGAATGAAGGAACCCGTAAGGTGCTGAAGCGCACCATTGAGATTGTGGTGACGATTCTCACCGCACTATTGACAACCCTTGGCGCACATGCCGCCAATATCGTAAACTAAATGAAACCCATGCGTCTATACGCGATACTTTTTGGTCTTCTCCTAGCCTGCGGGCTGGGAGAGGACTCTCTTGAAACGGCAACAAATTACCATTATGGAAACAATATCTTCTCGTTATTTTTCTTTGGAGGAACTGACGAGGTCGAAAACTGCCCTACAGCGGCATTTAGACAATACTCCCGACCAAACGACCATCGAACACCTAAAAGCCCTTGTGAGCCAAATTCTCGACCCTATGAGGGTATTTTGGGGTTCACCGCTGTATGTCAACAGCGGCTACCGCTCACGCGCCGTGAACGCCGCCGTAGGTGGCGCGAGAAATAGCCAACATGTTACGGGCGATGCTGTGGATATTACTGCGGGCAGCCCGCAGAAGAACAGAAAACTTTTAGGACTGGTGTTGCAGCACGCGGAAGAGTTAGGCTTTGACCAAATTATCGCAGAGAAATGCGATAGCAAAGGAAACCCGCGATGGCTGCACATCAGCCGGTCAAATCAACCGAGGAATCAGTTGATTTTTATTAAGAGTTAGTTTATCGAGTAAGTTGCGATTTTGTTTTTGTTACGGCTTCGTTGTGAAACGAGGCCGTTTTTCCGTTCCCTTCTACGCACAGATCACCGGTGTGCCGGCCGACCACGACCGCACCTTCCGCCTCGAACCCTTTGGCCCGGCGGCGGCACAGGTGGCCCCTACGGTGGCACCTTCCAGTTGCATCTGAACACGCAGCTGCTGCCCGACCCCTCGCTCTTCACCGAGAAGGAGGACACGGTGCGGTTCCGCATGGTCCCCAACGACGAGTTCCTGCTGGGCACCGAGAAGCATCAGGAGTTCACCATCATCGTCAAGAACTTCCTCTCGAAGCCCGACAACTGGGACCGCGTGCCAACGCGCAATGACATGCTGATATTCAAACCCCTGAAGGACTTCTTCGGCGACTACAGCCGCGTGAAATACCAGTTCATGATTCAGGTGTTGGGCCTTATCGATTTCCAGATCCAGGCCAGCATGGCCTCGCTGCCTGCCTATGTCGAAGAGACGAACACGGTCTCCACAACCTACGCCAATCAGCTGGTGCAGAAGATGCAGCAGGCGCTCGCCGAATACAACGCCACGCACGACACACCGCTCACGGATGAGTACGGGTATGCGGTGACATTCTAAGAAGACCCACCCCCGACCCCTCCCGTGAGGAGGGGAGTAGGGCAAGAGATATCATCAAAAGACTGTTCGGAAAAGATAGTATGAAAAGAATATATAGGAAACTATTGGCAATAGTAACTTTCCTCCCCTCCCTCATGGGAGGGGTCGGGGGTGGGTCTTTATTGCTCACCAGCTGCTACGCCGACAAGGGCAACTACGACTACCACGAGGTGGATCGGGTGAGCATCGACACCACGGGGACGGGCATCCGTGCCTCCTACACCCTCACGCGGTTTGATGTCCTCGACATCGAGCCCAACGTGTTCTTCAACGGCGAGAAGGTGACAGACAACAGTGCCGCGCCGCTCACCTACCAGTGGACGCTCTTTAGCGCTGTGTCGGGCGCTGGAGGCAGCAACCAGATTGACACCTTGTCGAACGAGCGCCATCTCGTGGCACCCATCAACCGCATCGGCGGCAACTATCTGGCACAACTCACTGTGACCAACACCAACGACGGCCTGCGCCAGTTCTTCCGCGTCCACGTGACCGTCAGCGAAGCACTCGATGGGGGATGGATGGTCTTCTACGAACGTGCCGACCGCCCCGGCTACTCGGACCTGGCACTCGTCCTCAACCCGTGGACGAAGAGCAACTTCACCGACAACCGCTGCCACACCAACCTCTACGAGGTCACCAATCTGGAACCCCTGCGCGGAAAACCTATCCGCTGCTTCGTCGTCGCCATGTCGCTGATGTCGCATAACTACGTGGGGCTGTGCACCGACTACACCCTCGTGGGCGTCACCGACACGGGTATCGAGAAGGCGATGTCCTTCGAGAACTTCTTCACCGAGCCCCCCACTACGATGGCTCCCAGCTGGTACGGACACCATGGCAATGGCGGCATGTCGGGGCAGAACTCTGAAGTCCTCATCAATAATAATAAGGTATATACAAACCTCTACTACAACAGCGCCTCGGCTGACCGCGAGAGCCAGTTCGGCGTTGCCAAGTTCGCCGACGGCATGGGCGAGTTGGCAGCATGGAATGCCGAGCTGCCGGCCACACTGAACTACGGCGTGATTGTCTATGACCAGACCAACAAATGCTTCCGCTACACCGCCTTTGAGAGCGCACGCTTCGAGGCTTTCGGCGAGCAGAACATGGAGATTGCCGCCTTCGATGTCAACAACACGGGTATGACCCTCGTCATGGGCGACTGGGGCACGGGCGCTTCACGCATGCAGGCTTTCGACTACCTCATCATGGCCGATGGCACCTCGCGCAAGCTGGCCGTCGCCAATTTCTCCACTTCGTCGCCCGACGATGAGGCCATCGGCGTAGGGCTCTATGACATGACAACCCTATGCCCCAACATCGCCGCGGCCACCTCGATGGCGGCCAGCAATGTGGGCGGTTACATCTACTATGCTGCCGGGAACACACTCTACAACTTCGCCTATGAGAGTGGACTGCCGGCTGAGGAGGCGTGGACAGCACCCTCGGGCGATGAGGTCATCACCTGTGTGCGCATCCAGAAGTACTACAACACCATCTACAGCGGCGGGATGATGATCAATGCCGACAACCTCGTCCACATCGCCACATGGAATGAGAAAACGAAGCAGGGACACCTCTATCAGTACATCATCAATGCTGCCAGCGGTGACATCGACACCACCACCTCCTACGACTACCCGATTCCCGGGCGTGTGAAGGATATGGCGTGGAAGTATTCGATGAACTAGGACTCTCCCCCCGCCCCTCCCTAAGCAGGGAGGGGAGTGGTTACCAAACGTTAATGAACTTTAGAAAAGAAATATTATCAAACATATAACATTCAATAAATCCATTACGACAATGAAAACATTATCAAAGAACATTCTTCTTCTCTCCCTCTTGTATCTACTCCCCTCTCTGCTTAGAGAGGGGTCGGGGGTGAGTCTGGCACAGGGCGTCGTCTTCGAGCCCGAAGGCACCACACTGGAACAGGCTTCCGCCAAGGCGAAAGCCGAGAACAAACTCATCTTCCTCGACTGCTTCACGCAGTGGTGCGGTCCCTGCAAGAAGATGTCTCGTGAGGTATTCCCCCAGGAGAAGGTGGGTGCTGCCATGAACCCCAAGTTCGTGAGCCTCAAGATTGACATGGAGAGTGCCTATGGTGCTCCGCTGGCCAAGAAGTTGCAGATCACGGCTTACCCCACTTTCATCATCTTCAACGCCGACGCTCAGGAGATCAGCCGTTTCCTGGGTTACCATGCCGTCGATGCTTTCCTGGAGGTGATTGAGGAGAAAAGCCGCGACACAGGCTCCTCTGCCCTGGAAACACGCTGGAAGGCCGGCGACCGTGACCCGCAGTTCCTGCAGCAGTATCTGCAGACACTCACCGCTGCCTACAAGGCCAACGAGGCCAATGATGTCGCTGAGGCTATCCTCGAAGGCAAGGAGGAAACGTTCGCTGCCGACAGCACCCTCCGCAGCATCTTCTTCCGCAACATCACCAACCCCTTTGCCAAGAGCTTTATCTACACTGCCAAGAACCCGCAGGCACTGACGGCTGCCACTGGCGAGATGCCCGTCAAGATGAAGATCCAGAACGTGCTGGGCAATTACCAACGCCAAATCATCAACGAGGCCGACGGCACCGCTACGCTCGACCAGGCGCAGTACGACAAGTTCAGCCAGCTGCTCGATGAGCTCGGCGTGCAGAATGCTGACCACTATCGTCTGCAGACGATGATTACACTCTCCGAGAAGCAGAAGAACTATGCTGCCTACCTCGACTACATCCGCCAGTATCTGGCCAACCCCAATCTCGATGCCGATGACATGCAACTGGCACGCTGGACACGTCCGTTCCAGGGCCCCAATGCAGACCCCGAACTGAAGCAGCAGATGAAAGCCATCCTGCAGCAGCGCCTCGATGACATCCGCTCCGGCAAGCGTCAGGCCCAGAACACCGTGGGCAATATGCGCCTCTCACGTCCCACCGACCAGCTCCTGGAGATGATTATCAACGCCATGGACGGCAAGATGCCCAATGCACCCGCCCAGAATCCGCAAGGCACTAAACCCGCCACAACACAAGCAGCGACTATTTTGCGTTAATAAAAAGATTGTTTCATGTTTAAGGAAGAAAGCTTATGAAAAAGATTGTACTTTCTTTGGCGGCAGCCTTTGCACTGGCCGCAAACGTTTTTGCAGAGGATAAGGTCTTCTTGGAGGTTACAGCCTCTGTCGCCGACCTCTCCACAACAGTGACCCACAAGCTGTATAACGCTGAGGGCAACATGATCCTCAGCCTCACCGAGGGCACTTCGCAAACCGTCTATACCTACGACGAGCTCGGACACTGCACCCAGGAGGACTTCACCAATTTCCTGAATCCTAACCAGGACCGCACGTACAAGTACACTTACAACAACGATGGACGGATCGAGACCGTGGAGGAACTGGCAGGTGAGCGCTCACTGGGCACCGATACCTACACTTACGACGCTCACGGCAACATCGCAACGAGAACACCAAGTGCGCTCCCCATGCCCATCACCTACAACAATGAATACGATGGTGATAATCTCATAAAGACCTCTGTCACTTTCATGGGAAGAGACATGGGCACTACTACCTACGAGTACACCGGTGACCTCCTCGTCAAGGCATCCTCGCTCTCGGGTGGAGAACTGACAAGCTACATCACTTATGCTTACGATGACAACGACAATTGCATCACAGAGACACATTTCGATGCTGAGGATAACCCCGTCTCTGTCACCAGCTACTCCTATGCAGAGATTGACGGCTTTTATGCTCCTGTGATTGCGAACGTTGTGGCCAACGAGGGCAACACCGTGACCATCACATGGCAGGGCACCGCCAACGCCATCGTCTGCAACGGCGAATGGATCCCGGTTACCGGCAGCAGCTACACCACTGCTGTGCTGCCTGATGGCGAGTACACGTTCTATGTCGTCAACAACGGTAATGCCACCGTCTCCGATCCCGTCGATGTCTTCGACAACACCAAGGTGGGTGTCAGCAATGTGCAGGTGACAGGCAACATCTATGGCGAGATGACAACCATCACCGACTATTATGGAGAAGAGAAGGAAGTCCTCGCCTATATGATTCCCGTCAGCTGGACTCTCCCCGAAGGCGCACAGCCCCAGAGCTACCGCATCTACTACAACAGCGGCAACCGCAATTATGTTGATGTCGAGGACGGCACTCTCCGTAGCTACACTATCCCCGCCATAAACACAACCTACTACATCCAGGGGCAGGGTGTGGTCACTTACCCCTTCGAGATTCGTGTCGTCGCCATCTATGCTACCGGCGAAGTAGAGCCCGCAAATGTTGTCTCCTATACCCTGGAGCAGACCGAGGCCATCATATCGGCTGTCGGCATCAGCGACATCAAGACTGCCGCCAATGCGCCCGCTGAGTTCTATTCCCTCGACGGCGTTCGCGTGCCGGCCTCCAATGCCAAGCATGGCACCTTCATCGTGCGTCAGGGCAACACCGTGCGCAAGCTCCAGATGAAATAACCCCCCACCCCTCATTCCCTACGCTCCCCTTTAGGGGGCTCGGGGGCCATTCATTCTCTATGAGACACCTCATCCTTTCTCTCCTGCTGTCAGTCAGCGCCATCATCAGCATGCAAGCACGCAGCTTGGTGGTGGCCCTGACCGATGGCAGGGAGATTTTTTATCTTCTGGGCAATGAGACCCCTACTTTTGTGCGTTTCACCGCGTCGGGGATGAGCGTGAACGATGACACCTACGACCCCTCTGAGGTCGCCACGTTCTACATCTCAGCCACTGATGCTCCCGATGGCATCAACACCCTCAGCCCTCAGCCCTCACCCCTCCGCTCGGCCCAACGGGACGCTCCACACTTGGAGAACCCTCAGCCCCGCAAGTTCCTCTACGGCGGTCGGGTGCTGATTCTCGATGCTGACGGCCGCATGTGGGATATGAGCGGCCAACCCTCACCCCTCACCCCTCAACCCCTACGCTCCCCTTTAGGGGGCTCGGGGGCCTCACGCTCCCCTTTAGGGGGCTCGGGGGCATCCCGCTCCCCTTTAGGGGGCTCAGGGGCCTCAGCCGTCACCCTCTGGGGCATGGTGACCAGCAATGGTTTCCTCACCAGCAAGATACAGCTGCAACTCGCTGCTGGTGATGCTCTGCGCTTCGATGCGATGCGCTTCTATGTCGTCCACGCCGACGAGTCGGAAGAACGCTATCTCTTCACCAAGGCCGACCACTTCTTCCTCAGCGAACCCGCTGCAGGTGTACACCGCCCCAACTACCTGCGCAACAACGACTTCAACAGCGAGAACAGCCGCTACTGCTTCGCACGCTCACGGCAGTCCGACCATTTCATTGTCTTCTGGGAACCGAACTTCGGCCTCGATCCTACACAGGCCGATGTAGCCTATGCCTTCGACCCCGACGAGTTCCTGCAGCGCGCAGAGCGGGTCTATAGCGTTTACACCAACCAGTTGGGCTTCCCCAAACCTGGCAGCTCATGGACGCAGGACACCTATAAGATTATCATGTTTGTGCACTACCAGACAGAGTGGCGTGCCACAGGTTCTGGCGTTGACTTCAAGTGTGGCACGCTCGACGTGTGCCCCGATGCCGTCAAGGCCGACATCGCCTCGGCGCACGAGATAGGTCACACCTTCCAGTACATCGTCGCCTGCGACTTCTCCGATCCTCGCAACCACGGATGGCAGTGGGGCTTCGAAGAGAGCACCACGGGCTTGTGCGGCTGGTGGGAGAGTTGTGCGCAGTGGCAGGCCTTCAAGGTCTATCCCGAGCAGCAGTTCACCAGCACCTGGGCTAACAACATCTATGGCGTATCACACCTCAATCTGTTGCATGAGGAGATGCGCTACGACAACTTCTACGTGCAGGACTACTGGTGCCAGCTCCATGGGCAGGACTTCATCGGTCGCCTGTGGATGGAGAGCGTGAGACCCGAGGACCCGGTGGAAACCTATCGCCGCCTCACCAACACCTCCCACGAGGATTTCTGCCGCGATATGTACGACTACGCCTGTCGCGCCATCACCTGGGATATTGACGCGCTGCGCGACAACGGACGCCGCCGCATCGACGGCTTCACCACGAAGCTCAAGGATGCCGGTCAAGGATGGTGGCAAGTTGATTCCGTCAACTGCCCCCAGAACTACGGCTTCAACGTCATCCGTCTGCGTGTGCCTGAGGCCGGGCGCACCGTCAAGGCTGACTTCCGCGGCATAGCAGGTGCCCAAGGCTACAGAGCCTACAACATCGATAAGGCGGGTTGGCGCTACGGCTTCGTGGCGCTGACAGCATCCGGCGAGCGTGTCTATGGCCCGATGTCCGCTGCGCCCGAAGGCACAGCCACGTTCACCGTTCCCGAAGGCACCACGAACCTGTGGTTTGTGGTCTGCGGCGCACCTACCGAGCACTGGCATCACCCCTGGGACATGGTCACAGACGCCAACGGCAACGATGTCCACACTCCTGCCAGCCTTGCTAACGACGAGCAGTGGCCCTATCAGGTCTTCTTCACGGGCACAAACCTGCCTGGTGAGTACTACTATCCGGCCGACTACGAGCGCCACGACATAGACATTCCCATTGAGGTGCCCATCGACAAAACCAAAGCCACCACCACAAACATCCAGGTGAAGCTGGAACTTCCAATGGTGGAACTCTACGAAGCCCTCGGCATGTCGTCAGCCGACGTGAAGGCGCTGCGAGCCGGCAACGAGCCTCCCAACCTCCGCCTCCGTGCCCTTAATGCCGACGGCAGCGAGAGTGACAGCCACCTCATCACCAATATGTACTATTGGGGCTTCGATGCCGATGCCAATGTCATCACGGGTAATATCGCCAGCACCGACTACGTCCTCACCGTCGCCTATTCAGCTGGTAGCCTCAACGTGACAGGCGTGCGCGCACGACTTAACATTGGCACGACCTACCACGCCGCCGTCGCCTTCATCTGCACCGTCGGTGACAAGGAATACAAAGGCATCATCCGCCTGCAGATACCCGTCAGTTGAGTCTTCTCTCCAAGGTTACACCTCTCTAAAAAGAATATTGGCCAACCTGTTATGGGTTGGCCAATGCTCTTACATATTCTCCTTCTTGTAGTATCTAGGAGAACGCATACTGTCGTTATTTGACCGTAGCCTTCACATAGCTTTTTCCAGCAGGAAAGCCTTGGTCTTTGTCATAGTTAACTCCATACCGGCCCTCTGGCAGGTCGCTCAGCACGAAGACCGTACATTTTCGACCAGCTACAACTTTGTCTGTTGCTGCGGTGTTAATAGCCGTTGCCACAAGTGAAGCTAATGCTCCAAATCCTCCGCTACTACCTGAACTGATACTCGTGTCAACGCTAATCAGTCCTTCGCGCTTATAGAGGGTTTCACCCGTTTTCGTTGAGCGCAGGATATATTCTACCCCGGCTGTCAGTGTGCCCAAGACTTTATTTCTGCTCCAGGACTTGATGATGGTGAACATGGCAGCGTCGGCTCCCAGAACATTGCGAAATTGGGAAAGGTCAGCCTCTATAAACATTTCTGCATCATACGCACTCTCCGATTGGAACATCTCCATGGTCATCATAGGGGAATAGACATAATATCCCTTTTCACACAGGGGAGCGTAAAGAGTTGTATAGAAATAGTCTTTGGCCTCTACGAAATTCGTCTGGTTGATGGGAGGCATTACAGCAATCGTAAGGGGCTTCTCCTCGTACATCTTAGGATATTGTGCGAGGCGTGTGATTTTCTCAGCGCAAGAGGACATCATGAATGTCACTAAGCCAAGAATGAAATACTTTTTCATTTTTCCAACTGCTTGATGATTCGTGATATGAATTTCTCTGATTCGGGGTATGCTGCTATCTCTGCCCGAAGAAGGGCAAGGCCCTCCTCTTTCTTGCCCGCCTTGAAGAGCATATAGCCATACTCGGCATTAACACCTGGCGGAACCATACCGCGCACCCCTTTCTGCTTCTTGATGACCATTTCATATTGGGCCATGGCTTTCGTGAGCGTTTCTTCAGAGCTACGTTTGGTGTATTTATAGGCAGCATCCTCAGAGTCGTACCAGGAATAGAGCGAATTCTGCGTCTGGCAGGACGTCATTGCCACCACGCAAAGGGCTGAAATGACAAACTTTTTCATGGCAGTTGGATGATTTTAGTCTCCTGACTGGACAGGAACAGCTGTTTCTGGTAGATGGTCTGTCCCTCGAATGTGACCTTTATATTTCTGCTACCGGTTGCTACGCCATATTGTGTACCCTTTCTGTTGGCGGTCTTGGGCTTGACAACTTTCGCATCGAACTTTGTGCCATCCACATCGACCTGCACAAGCTTGGAGCCGTTACCATAAGTCTTCAATGGACCCACAAAAACCAAAAAAGCCATATCCTCTTTGCCGCTCTGCTGGGTGACCGGATAATTCACCTTGCATCCAACGAGAATGCTTGCTGCAGCAATCAATATAAGCAATAACTTTCCTTTCATGACGTTTTTATTTTATTTCCTCTATGTAGTAATCTGTGAGATGTTCGGCATCGATGGTGCCCCCTTCTCCTGTAAACTCAACAAATGAGTATTCTGTCTCGGGGGTGTCTCCTGCAGTGGCAGAAACCGTGACTGTGCCAATCTGTTTGCCGGGAAGCTCGATCATAACGCCGGTCTGAGGATTCTTCACCTTCTTGCCCTTCGTCTTCACTGCAAAGGTGTCTCCGGCCTTGATGCCCTGACTGGCGCCACCGGCTATCAGTTGGGCATCACTGTCGTATGAGAGGAAGAAGGTCCGCCACGGCTTGTCGGTGCACTTGTTGATGATATTCTCAACCAACTGGCCTATGGCCTCTGAAATAGCCTTGTCACTCAGCGTGGCATCGTAGCCAGCCTGACCGCCGACTCCCATAGTGGTCCTTGACGTTATTTCGGCCGACCCTTTTCCTTCGTCTGAATAGATGATGAGACCTGTGGACACATCAACAAGTCGGATGGCAACAGCCGCCTCCACCGTTTGTGTCTTGACAGACGTGAACACACCGTTCTTGCCTGTGTTCTTGCGGCCAAATTCTGTGATGGAACCGATAATCATGTAATCTGCGCCAATCTCGGCCAGCCCGTTCTCACTCTTCTTGGCTTCCTCCAAGAGAGATGCGATGTCGCTCCTTTCCAGTAGAAGAAACTTCCCTGACGCAGCCAGCTTTGCTGACAAAATGTCAAGTGCCTGTTTGCCCATCGGGTCATTTTCTTTGTCGTAGAAGATGCCTTTAGCATACTGTGTTTCATTACTAAAGCGCCCAATAGCGACTTTGCGCTTAATCACCCGCTTGCCCGCGTCAGCCAAATCTTGCTTCACAGGCTCTACTATTTCCACTTTCCGCTGTGCCTGAGTCAACGAGCAGAATGAGAATAAAGCGATAAAAACAAATACTTTTTTCATGCCATTTATTTTTTGTATTACAGATATGTATAGCAGGTACTCAAATCGGGAAATGGTGAGAACTTGCGATAGCATGTTTCACCTGTTTCGTGGGCAAAAGTAGTAAAAGCTATCCAATTATCATCTATTTTTCATAAAGAATTTAATAAAATATAGGATATTTTGCAACCCGATAGTTGGAAGACTGCAATCTTATCGCAATATAAAAAGGCATTCTCATCGCTCCTTGCCATGGCAAATCCAAATACCTTAGAAGGGATTCGGCATAAGCATAACCAGGCAAGGACCTAAGCAAAGAGGCGATGGCCAATAAGTGGTTAACGGTAAAGCACACTCGTAGCAGCCGTGCTACTGTGACCTGTGACTTTCCGTACGGTTTTCTGTCCGTTCCCGACAGACAATCGTTATTGCAAACCATTCTGATTGTAAAGCCACAACATCCAGCCCGTTAAGCAAGAATCTTTATATTCTGGAACTAAAAGTAATGCATTGTATAGATGAATCCATCATGATGGATTGATTGTGCCATCATGATGGATTCATTAAGCCATCATGATGGATTCATCATAAGGATGCAATCTTTCGAGTGATACAATATTGTCTTTCAGGTAATTTATCGTAATTCATAGCGTGAAATGGTTTGAGTATGGACCTTTTGACAATTAACATCCTTGCTGCGCACAGCGGCGTTCCCCGAATTTTGCCTCCCATGCTCACCGCTTTTCTCACAGCGTTCCGCCGTCCCCCGCCCGCTGCAGAAGAGGTCTGCGTCGGTCACTCGCGCCGAATTGACATCAGTCATTTCTAAAATGTGCCATTTTGCGCTCCCTACCGCAAAAAAAGTAAAAAGTGACGGCTCGGGCTGATTTATTTGCCGTTTCTTGCAGCCCGAACGCGGTTTTTTCCGTATATTTGCAGCACAAAAACGCAACAAAAACACTTTCTCATGAAGAAAAGAATCCAATTCAGCCTGGTCTATCGCGATATGTGGCAGAGCTCAGGCAAGTTCCAGCCCCGCAAGGACCAGCTGGAGCGCATCGCGCCCGCAATCATCGACATGGGCGTCTTCGACCGCGTAGAAACCAATGGTGGTGCCTTCGAGCAGGTGAACCTGCTGGCGGGCGAGAACCCCAACGCTGCCGTGCGCGCCTTCTGTAAACCCTTCAACGAGGTGGGCATCAAGACACACATGCTCGACCGAGGCCTCAACGCACTGCGCATGTACCCCGTGCCCGACGACGTGCGCGAACTACAATATAAGGTGAAACACGCCCAGGGCGTGGACATCCCCCGCATCTTCTGCGGACTCAACGACGTGCGCAACATCATCCCCTCGGTGAAATGGGCAAAAGCGGCAGGCATGACGCCCCAGGCTACGCTCTGCATCACCACATCCCCCGTGCACACTGTCGAGTATTACCTGAACATCGCCGACCAGGTCATCGCCGCCGGCGCTGAGGAAATCTGCCTCAAGGACATGGCCGGCATCGGACAGCCCGCTCTGCTGGGAGCACTCACCAAGGCCATCAAGACCAAGCACCCCGACATCATCATACAGTACCACGGCCACAGCGGCCCCGGACTCTCCATGGCCAGCATCCTGGAGGTCTGCAACAATGGCGCCGACGTCATCGACACCGCCATCGAGCCCCTCAGCTGGGGTAAGGTGCACCCGGACATCATCAGCGTGCAGTCCATGCTGAAGAACGAGGGCTTTGAGGTGAAAGAAATAAACATGAACGCCTACATGAAGGCCCGCGCCCTCACGCAGGAGTTCATCGACGACTGGCTCGGCTACTTCATCAACCCGGGCAACAAGCTCATGAGTTCGTTGCTGCTGGGCTGCGGTCTCCCAGGCGGCATGATGGGCTCTATGATGGCCGACCTCGCCGGCATCCACGGCGTCATCAACCAGACGCTAAAAGCCAAGGGCGAGCCCGAGCTCTCGCAGGATGACATCCTCGTGAAGCTCTTCGACGAGGTGGCTTACGTGTGGCCGCGCGTGGGTTATCCACCACTCGTGACGCCCTTCTCGCAGTATGTCAAGAACATCGCCCTCATGAACCTGCTCACCATGGCGCAGGGCAAGGGCCGCTTCGTGATGATGGACGACTCGATGTGGGGCATGATCCTGGGCAAGAGCGGCAAGATCCCCGGCACCATCGACCCCGAACTCGTGGAGCTGGCCAAGAAGCAAGGCCGCGAATTCACCGACGCCGACCCGCACACGCTGCTGAAGAATGCACTCCCCGACTTCATCAAGGAGATGGAGGAGAACGGATGGGACCGCGGACAGGACGACGAAGAACTCTACGAGCTGGCCATGCACCCCGAACAGTACCGCAACTACAAGAGCGGTCAGGCCAAGAAGAACTTCCTCGCCGACCTCGAGAAGGCCAAAGTGGCCAAGGCGCAGACGACGGCAGGTCCCAAGGTGTCCCTGGAGGAGCTCAGCGCCTTCAAGCACGCCAAGGCCGACGCCATCGCGGCTCCCGAGAACGGACAGGTGCTCTTCGAGGTCAGCGGCGATGCCGGCGTGACACGCTGCATAGAACCCGCCATTGGCACCAAGTATAAGGAGGGTGACACCGTATGCTTCTTGCAGACGCAGTACGGCCAGTTCGTGCCTCTCACTGCCCCCTTCACAGGAAGACTCGTGGATGTCACTGCCTTCCAGGGCAAGAAGGTCATCAAGGGCCAGGCCATCGCATGGCTTGAGCGCGAGGTGTGAAAGGCCCCCGAGCCCCCTAAAGGGGAGCGTAGGGAGTGAAAAGTGAAGAGTGAAGAATCAAGCTTAGACTTGAAACCTGAAACTTGAAACTTAAAAAACTTATCGTTTGAAGATAGCGCGCACGGCAAACCAGCCGTGCGCTGCTATTGCAAGGCCCCAGCCGTAGTGACGGGCCATGAGCCGCAGACGCTCCATGAGCGAACGACGATGGTTGCGCGTGGTCATGCCCTCAGCCAGATAGTCGGTAAGGATGAGACCCGTATTGTGGAGCGTCAGCTGGCGGCGTTCGGCACGTCGCATCACGCGGATGCACCAGTCGTAGTCGGCGGAGAAGCGGAAGCGCAGGTCGTAGAGGTTGGCGCGAGCGATGTCGGTGCGCACATAGAAACTTTGGTGGCACACCAACATGCCTTGCAGGAAGCTGTTGGATGTCAGCTGCTTCGGTGCCTTCAGGCGACGATGTCGCAGGAACCGGCCCTCATCGTCCACCAAATCTGTCTCGCCATAGACTACCGCCGGACGGCGCGAGGGATTGTAGCGTGCCTCCAGCTGGGCGGCCACCTCGCTCAATGTCGCGGTGGAATGGAACTTATCGCCTGCATTCAGGAAGATGATATAGTCCCCCTTGGCCTGCAGGATGGCTTTGTTCATGGCGTCATAGAGGCCATTGTCAGGTTCGCGCACCAGCACAATCTGATGCGGGTGGCGCTCGTCGGTGTTGCGTTCCACATAGTGCTGGATTTCGGTCATGGTGCCGTCCTTGGAGCAACCGTCCACGATGAGGTGCTCAACGGAGGCGTAGGTCTGCTCCGCGACACTGTTCAGCGTGCGGCGGATGGTGGTGGCTGCGTTATAGGTGACGGTAGCAACGGAGAAGCGTATCATTTGGGAGGTTTAAGAGTTCAAGAGTTTAATGGTTTAATCTCTCATACAGGGCAATGTGCTGATGGGCGACGACCTCCTCGTTCCAGGTGGCGGCAGCGTGGGCTGCAGCCTGCTGCGCGAAAGACTGTTGGCGTTCCAGGCAGTGGCGGATGCCGCAGGCCAGGTCGTCAGCATCGCGGTAGCGTGCCACGTAGCCATTCTGCAGATGGCTGATCATCTCAGGGATGCCGCCGATGTGGAAGCCTACACACGGCGTGCCACAAGCCATGGCTTCCATGATAGTGTTCGGCAGGTTCTCCTCCAATGACGGGGTTACGAACACATCCACGGCCTGGTAGAGCGCTGCCATGTCGGCGGGCGCAGAGAGGTAGCCGATGGTGTGCACGGGGAAGGGGAGCCGGTGCTGCACGCCCTCGGCCATCTGTCCCACAACCACAAGGCGCAGGTCTTCTGTCAGCTGTGATAATTGCGAGGACTGCAGAGCGTCGAAGAGAATGTCAAGGCCCTTGCGGCTGTTGGTCACTTTCTGGCAGGCGAAGAGCAGTAACTTGCCCTGTGCCGGAAGTCCGAAGCGGCGTCGTGCCTCGGCCTGAGAGGTGGGGTGGAAGAGGGCGCTGTCGTAGGTGTTGGGGATGGAACAGATATCATGCTCGCGCAGCAATGCGCTCTTGCGGGCCTCGCCGGCGAGCCACTGGCTGCAAGCCACGAAGGTCATTCTGGCATGGGCATACGTGTGCATCTTCCGCTCAAATACCAACCATGAGAGGTCATTGGCAGCAGGACGTTGGAGCTGCGGGCAGTCGTGGCAATGGGTGTGGAAATGCTGGCAGTCGCGGGCATGGTGGCAGATGGCTGTGCACGGCCACATATCGTGCATCGTCCACACGACAGGTTTGCCACTGTCGAGAATCTTGCCAATCTGGTCCAGTGACAGCAGACCCTGGTTCACCCAATGCAGATGGATGATGTCAGCTTCGCGAAAGGCGGGGAGGCGTGTGATGTCAACACCCGAGCTGGCACTGTCCACAGCCCAGAGACCGGCACGCCGGAAGCCATTGACGGCCCAAATGCCCAGACGCTCCGAGAGAAATGCGGCACGGAGGCGCAGGCGTTGTGGCAAGCGCAGCGTGGTGGTGCGGGATGTCTGTTTGTCGCGCACCAGCATCTTGGCATCTACGCCGTGGCGGTTCAGGGCGTCGGTGAGACGACTGGCAGCAATGGCCGCGCCGCCAGTGAGTTCAGAGGTATTGACGATAAGTACACGCATTGCGGGTGCAAAAGTACGGAAAAAGTGAAAAATGAAAGAATGAAAAGTGAAAAATTCATGGTGAGAAGAAAAAAACTCTCAACTTTAAACTTTAAACTCTCAACTTTTTACTACCTTTGCCCCGCAATCCACGCCCAGATGGTGGAATTGGTAGACACGAGGGACTTAAAATCCCTTGGCCAGTGATGGCCGTACGGGTTCGATTCCCGTTCCGGGCACTTCCTTTAAAACTAACCGACTTATGAAACAGACTTTTCGTATAGTGCTGTGTTTGCTGCTGAGCGTGGTGAGCATGGCAGGTGTCTTTGCCGCTGACAAGGTGAACGGCTTATGGATATCACCCGCACCAGGCAACGACTTTGATGCGAGCACCGTGTGGTACAGAATCTCCAACTACAAGTCCGGCGGTACCTACTGCTATCTCAGCACGGCCAGCGGCTATGTGGAGTCGCCGTATGTGCTCAAGCTGTCGAATCAGACGAAGGACGCCACCGATGCAGGCCTGTGGTGCATCACCGCAGACGACGACGGCGGCTACCGCTTCTATAATAAAGGTCTTGGCACAGGCTACGTGCTCTCCACCGCGAACGCCTCCAAGGGCGCGATGGTGGCTGAGGGCACGGCAACAGCCACTAACTTCACGTTTGCACAGGGCAGCAACGCCGCCGGCGTGAGCGGTTGGTTCATCAAGGACGGCACCTCGGGCAACAACTACTGGAACCAGCAGGGCGGCTATCTGGCCCACTGGAACAGCAGCGGCGCGATGGGCGACAACAACTCCACCTTTACGTTTGAACTCGTGGGCGATGCCCCCGAGGACCCCGAAGAACCTGAACTCAGCGTGTTCTCGGAGTCGGCTGACAATGCGGTCTTCCATGTCATCAAGTTCAAGGCCGGCTCCGTGTACATCTCCGAAGGAACTAAGGTGGGCGACCTGCTCATCACCAAGAGCGGCATCGACGCCCTGTGGGCACTCATCGGCAATGCCGAGAGCTTCAAGCTCATGAGCAAACAAGGACACTATGTCGGCGTGAAGACAACGACCAACGACTTCTGCTACACGGTGTCCTCGGCGAGTGCTGCCACGAACTTCACGCTGATCAGCAATGCCGACGGCTCTTTTGAGATTGCGCGTAAGGGCCAGACGGGTACCACCTTCAATCCGTGGGGAGGCATGTCCGCCGACAGGAACATCGGGTTCTGGAGTGCGGGCGACAACAATAACAAGCTGATGCTCATTAACGAGGCTGACCTGCCCGTGCTCGACTATAACACTGTCACTGGCGGCCAGCGTCCCGCGGACATCAGCCCCCTGAGCCTATGGTATGACTTCCCCGCCACACTCTCCGGCGTGGGCAATCCCTGGATGGAATACGGCCTTCCCATCGGCAATGGTCAGGTGGGTGCCACGCTCCTCGGCGGCGTGTTGCAGGATGAGATGGTGCTCAATGAGAAGACGCTGTACAACGGGTCGCCCACCGACTGGGGCGAGCATGGCAAATATGCCTGCTTGGGCAAGATTCTCGTTGACGACCTCAGCGAGATGGCTTCTGTGAAGGATGACTCAAAACCCATCAGCGACTATGTCCGCTATCTGGATATCGAGCAAGGTGTGGCTGGGGTGCGCTTCAGTAATGCTGCCGGCACACACTTCACCCGTCAGTATTTAGCATCGGCACCCCATAAGGTGCTGGCCGCTCACTACAAAGCCGAGGGCGATGAGAAGCTCCACTTGCGCTTCAGCTACGCTCCGGATGAGTTTATCAACGCTTCGAGCGTCACCTATAAAGATAACAGTGCCACCTTTGGCGGCAAGTTGAAGACCGTGTACTACAGCACTGAGATGCGTGTGGTGGCCACGGGCGGCACCGTGACAGCCACGGCGAAGGGCCTGGAAGTGGAGGGTGCCAGCGAGGTGACACTCTACATGACAGCTGCCACGACCTTCAACGTCACCACACCGTCATTGACAAAAGGAACGCGCGCACAGGTGGCTGAGGCCAATGCTGCCATCCTCGACGCTGCCGTCGCCGACGGGTGGGAAAAGGTATATGCCGACCATGTGGCCCAGTTCTCAGAGCTCATGGGACGCGTGAGCCTCCAACTCGGCGATGCCGCCAGCACGCTCATGACCAACAAATTGGTGGATTACTACGCCACGTCAACCAACCGCACGAAGGCCGACGGACTGTTCCTGGAACAGCTCTACTTCCAGTATGGCCGCTACCTGGAAATCAGCTGCAACAACGTGCTCATCAATGCACCCGCCAACCTGCAGGGCATTTGGAACAACGACTCCAACACCAGCTTCTGGCACTGCGATATCCACACGGATGTCAACGTGCAGATGAACTACTGGCCTGCCGAGGTCACCAACCTCAGCACGATGCATCTGCCCTTCCTGAACAACATCATCTCACTGGCAGGCGACAACTATAACTTCCACACCGTTGCACAGCGCTACAAGAGAGGTGCGCGCGGATGGATGGTGCCCACCGAAACGAACATCTTCGGCGGCACCTCGCAGTGGATGGCCTTCCAGATAAAGACGCTGGCAGCCTGGAACAGCTCTCATCTCTGGCAGCACTATCGCTACACGCTCGACCGTACCTTCCTGCGCCGTGCGCTGCCCGCCATGCTCAAGGCCGCCCAGTTCCTGAAGGATATCAGCACCAGGGCCACCGACGGCACTTACTTCGTGGCTGACGAGTACTCACCCGAGCACGGACCCAGCGGACACTCCACAGCCTTTGCACAGCAGAACACCGCCGAGGTGGTGCGCAGCGTTATTGAGGCAGCGGAGATATTGGGCGACGATTCCCCCATTTCATCGGCAAACCTCACGGAAATGCGTAACTTCTGGAATGTGCTGGACAAGGGCTTGCACACGGAGACCTACAACGGCAAGACATGCCTCAAGGAGTGGGCAGACCTCGCCCTCAACTCACAGGGTGATGCCGCTGGCCACCGCCACCTGAGTCATCTGATGGCCCTCTATCCTTATAGCCAGGTATCTGCCTACGCCACCGACACCGAGGGCAAGAAACTCTATCAGGCTGCCGTCAACTCCCTGCTCGTGCGCAACGCCACTGACGTCACCGGCTGGTCGGGCGGATGGAAGGTCAACCTCTTCGCCCGTGCCCTCAAAGGCAACGATGCCCGCAGCGTGTTCGCCCTCATGCTAAAGCACAGCAAGAGCTACGTCATCGCCATGTCCGGACAGGGTGGCTGTTACTACAATCTCTGGGATGCCCATTCACCCTTCCAGATAGACGGTAACTTCGGCTTTACGTCGGGTGTGGCCGAGATGCTCCTGCAGAGCTACGACGGCAACATTCATCTGCTTCCAGCTCTGCCCACCGCATGGAAGAGCGGAAGCATCAAGGGTCTCAAGGCTATCGGCGATTTCACCGTGGATCAGGAGTGGGCCGCCAGCAAGTTTGTCAGCGCACGCATCATCAATCATCAGGGCCAGCCCCTCACGCTCACGGCAGGACTGCTGCCGTCGGGTATGATGGTGGCCGCCACGGTGAATGGCATTGAGGTGCAGGTGACCATCAACGAGGATGGCAGCTTCACCATTCCCACCTCCGCCCCGGGCGACGTCATCGAGCTGACACCTGTGAAGATTCCTGATGCCATCGGCGAAATAACCACCGGCACAGCCGCTAAGGCAAACCCTACCATCTATGACCTCAGCGGCCGTCGCGTTGCTGAGGCTAAGAGGCCGGGAATCTATGTGAAGGCCGGACAAAAAATGGCCGTCCGTTAACTTTTTAGCGCTTTTCCTTGGCCAGTTCGCGGAAAAGCACTACCTTTGCGCCGTCTTAACCAAGAATGCGCTTGTGGTGGAATTGGTAGACACGCCAGACTTAGGATCTGGTGCCGCGAGGCGTGTAGGTTCGAGTCCTATCAGGCGTACAATGCGCAACGGTGCATTTCTTGGAACATCTTTGACAGATTGTCGGCATAGCTCAGCTGGTTAGAGTATCACCTTGACATGGTGGGGGTCCTTGGTTCGAGTCCAAGTGTCGACACAAGCATGTGAGGCTTGTACCATAGCGGTGCAGGCCTCTCTAACTTAAAAACACAGACATATTTTATTCAGTCATCATTTAGCTATTAGTCCGTATGTCGAAAGGTAACACTTTAGTGGGTTCCAAGATCAAAGGGATTCGGGAATCCAAGAACATTGCCCTCGAAGAGATGGCAGAGCGCAGTGGCCTGTCCATTGAACAGATTGTTTCCATCGAGAATGACCAGTTCCTGCCCTCGCTGGGTCCGCTGATCAAGATTGCCCGTGCACTGGGCGTGCGCCTGGGCACCTTCCTCGACGACAACGATGCGCTGGGTCCCGTGGTGTGCCGCGCAGCCGAGCGTGAGGACAACAGCATCAGCTTCTCCAACGATGCCACCGAGGCGCGCAAGAACATGGAGTACCACTCGCTGGCCAAGCAGAAGGCGGGTCGCCACATGGAGCCTTTCATCATCGACATCCACCCCTCTGAGGAGAAGGAGTTCAAACTCTCGGCACATGAAGGCGAGGAGTTTATTTATGTGATGGAGGGTGAAGTGGAGATTGCCTATGGCAAGGAAATCTACACCCTGCGTGCTGGCGACAGTATTTTCTATGACTCCATCGTGAAACACCATGTGCATGGTGTCGCTGGTCATGCAGCCAAGATACTTGCTGTCGTTTACATCCCCTTCTAAGACGAAGACAATGGAAAACAAGAATGTGAAATACGATATGGCAGGCAGGCCGCTGCCTGACAGATCATATCCTGCAGAGACGGGTGGCGAAGGTTATACGCTCTACGAGCGCACGCTCGGGCAGTGGCTGGAGCACTGGGCTGAGACCACGCCCGACAAGGAATACATCGTCTATTCCGACCGCGACCTGCGCTTCACCTGGAAGCAGTTCAACGAGCGTGTCGATAATCTGGCCAAGGGCCTCCTCGCCATCGGCGTGAAGAAGGGGTCGAACGTTGGCATCTGGGCCACCAACGTGCCCGACTGGCTCACGTTCCTCTATGCCACCGCCAAGATCGGTGCCGTGCTCGTCACCGTGAACACCAACTACAAGCAGAACGAGCTGGAGTACCTGTGCAAGGACTCCGACATGCACACGCTCTGCATCACCGACGGCACCTGGGACTGCAACTACGTGGATATGACCTACACGATGCTGCCGGAGCTGAAGACCTGCGAACGCGGACATCTCAACAGCGAGCGCTTCCCCTACCTCAAGAACGTAGTATATATAGGTATGGAGAAATATCGCGGTATGTTCAACACCGCCGAGCTGCTGCTCCTGGGACAGAACATCGAGGACGAGCAACTCGACGAGGTCAAGAAGAGTGTCAGCTGCCACGACGTCTGCAACATGCAGTACACCAGCGGCACCACGGGCTTCCCCAAGGGCGTCATGCTCACCCACTACAACATCTCCAACGACGGCTACTTCACCGGCGAGAACATGGGCTTTACGGCCGACGACAAGCTCTGCGTCTGTGTGCCCCTCTTCCATTGCTTCGGCGTGGTACTCGCCACCATGAACTGCCTCACGCACGGCTGCACGGAGGTGATGGTCGAGAAGTTCGACCCGCTCCTCGTGCTCGCTTCCATCCATAAGGAGCGCTGCACCGCCGTCTATGGCGTGCCCACGATGTTCATCGCCGAGCTCAACCACCCGATGTTCTCGATGTTCGACCTCACCTGCCTCCGCACTGGCATCATGGCCGGCAGCCTCTGCCCCGTGGAGCTGATGAAGCAGGTCAGCGAGAAGATGTATATGACCATCACCTCGGTCTATGGACTCACCGAGTCATCGCCCGGCATGACACAGACCTGCCTCAACGACACCTTCGAGCAGCGCTGCACTACCGTGGGCCGCGACTTCCCCTTCGTGGAAGTGAAGGTCCTCGATCCAGAGACGGGCGAGGAATGCCCCGTCGGTGTGCAGGGCGAGATGTGCTGCCGAGGCTTCAACGTCATGAAAGGCTACTACAAGAACCCCACCGCCACCGCCGAGGTCATCGACAAGAACGGTTTCCTCCACTCTGGCGACCTGGGTATCAAGGACGAACAGGGCTTCTACAAGATCACCGGCCGCATCAAGGATATGATCATCCGCGGCGGCGAGAACATCTACCCCCGTGAAATCGAGGAGTTCCTCTACCACATGCCCGGCGTCAAGGACGTGCAGGTGGCTGCCGTGCCCTCCAAGAAATACGGCGAGGAAGTCGGCGCCTTCATCATCCTCTACGAAGATGCCAAGGTGACGGCCGAGGATGTGCGCGAGTTCTGCCGCGGCAAGATTGCGCGATACAAGATTCCCAAGTACGTCTTTTTCGTTGATGGCTTCCCACTTACAGGTTCTGGCAAGATACAGAAGTTCAAGCTCAAGGAACTCAGCCTCAAGCTATGCGAGGAGCAGGGCATCGAGGTCATCTGAAACAGCCTACAGAAGATTACCGATAATTACCGGCATAGCCATGTTCCACACGTGTGGGACATGGCTATGTTATTTCTTGTTCCTCTGTGAGAGTGCGAAGCAAACGATGCAGACCACGGTGAAGCAGGCGGAAAGGATGAGGCCGAGCGTCTGGTCAAGTCCGAGGATGGTGGGGGAGACGAGGAAAAAGTCGGAGACAACCATCGTCATGAAGATGGCGGGCAGCAATGTCAGCCAATAGAATTTATGTTCACGCGCAAGATAAACCGTACACACCCATAGCGTTACGGCAGCCATGAGTTGTGTGCCCCATGCGACGTACTGCCACACGGTGCTGAAGCCTGAGGGGTTGCCGATCTGCCATGCTAACAAGGCGATGCCCACGGCGAAAATGGGGAGACTCAGCAACAGGCGCGAGCGTGCTGTGGTCTGCTGCAGACCAAGAGCTTCGGTGAGAATGAGGCGCGCAGAGCGGAAACTGCTGCCACCCGTGGTGATGGGAGCGGCCACGACACCCAAAAGGGCAAGGATGCTGCCCGCGAGCCCCAACCAGCTGGAGCAGATGGTAGTAACGACGGTGGGGGCATCGAAGAATTGGATGAGCGTACGGCCATCGGCATGGCGAAGGAGCCCGTCGGCACCGGTCTGGAACTGTGCCACGACTTCGGGCGAACATACATCGCGCCAACCATCGGAAAAGAAGAAATAGCTGGAGACAGAAGCCCACACAAGGGCTACGAGGCCCTCGGTGACCATGGCACCGTAGAAGATGGGGCGGCCCTGACGTTCGCTTTTCATACAGCGAGCCATCATCGGTGACTGTGTGGCATGGAACCCGCTGACAGCGCCGCAAGCAATGGTCACAAAGAGGGCCGGGAAGAGGGGCTGCTGCAAGCCCAGACGCTTGTTACCCCAGCCGGAAAGACCATCCCAGACCTCCGGCAGCACGGGATGCTTGATAAACAGCACAATACCGATGGCCACGACCATGAAGAGCATAGAGAGCGCAAAGGCAGGATAGATCTTACCGATAATCTTGTCAATGGGCATCATGGTCGTCGCGACGTAGTAGATGAAGATGATGACCACCCACATCATCTTGTCGCCCCAGATGCCGCTGAGGATGATGGCGGGGCAATACACGAAGAAGGCACCCACGAGCACCATCATCATCATGGTAAATAGTATCATGCCCTTGCGCGCCATAGCACCCAAGTAGAGGCCTGTGAGCTCCGCCTGACCGCAGCCGTCGTGGCGCAAGGAGAGCATACCGCTGATGTAGTCATGGACAGCACCGCCGAAGATGCAGCCAAACACAATCCACAGGTAGGCTGCAGGACCGAACCACATGCCCATGATGGCACCGAAGATGGGACCGGTGCCGGCAATGTTCAGGAACTGAATCATGAAGATGCGCCATGAGGGCAGCACGATATAGTCAACGCCGTCGGCTTTACGGAGGGCGGGGGTGAGACGGTCGTCGGGACCGAAGATGCGTTCTGCTACACGGCCATAGATGAGATAGCCTACGAAGAGGGCAACGACGCTTAAAGCGAATGTAATCATGATGATGTTGATGAAGACGTTTTTTTGCGCGGCAAAGGTAAGGCAAATATTTTGTATGCCATCATAATTATGGCAATAAAGACAAAAAGTTTGCGAATCTTTTTGACGACCTGCCAATCTTCACTACTTTTGCAGCGACAAAGAACACTGAAACTGAATAATCATAAAGGATTATCAAAATAATTGACGTTAAAATTGAATTGCGTATGAAAAGATTTACTCTATTTGCACTGTTCGTCGCGCTGCTCAGCGTGACAGCGTTTGCCCAACGGCGGATGCAGACGCTGACGTTGCACCCACACTCACGCACAGCAAAGGCGCTGTCCTCTGCGCCCTCAACACCCTTCAACCACGTGCGCCGTGCACCAGAGCTGACGCCTGTTACACCTCCTGAGGACTTAGAGATGGTGGAGTATGCTTATATCGGCAGTGATGATGAGGATACCCCGCTCTATGGATATATGCAGGTGGGCATCAGCGGCTCAGATGTGTATATCCAGGGCCTCTGTCCATTCTTGCCTGCCGCCTGGGTGAAGGGTACACTGGCTGATGGTAAAGTGACCATTCCTGCCGGCGCATACTGCGGTCCGTTCACGTATGATGCGACCGTGTATGATTTGTTCCTGAACTATGGTGAGGAGGATGTCGTATTCCAGTTTGTGGGAGACACAAATATTGAGCTCGTCAATGAGGTGCTCCTGATCAACGATGAGATGACTCACGGCTATGGGCAGTATTATTATGCCTATAGCGCTTTGTCATTGATGCAGGTGCCGGATGAGGCGGGGACTCCTCAGGCTCCGAAGATATTGGAGCTTGCGGAGCATAGTGAATATGGCTGGTATGTCGATTTCAACATCCCAATCTTTGACACCGAGAATCGACCCATTTCATCAGAGAAACTATACTATGTCGTCTATGTCATGAAGGGGGATGAGGTGCGTGCGCTGGAGTTCACCCCAGAGACACATACGATGTTGGTGGAACCCATGACCTATCTCCCTTATGGTTTCACTGAGGACTATGACTTCTATGTGGATTGTATCTATTTCAATGGCTTGTGGTCTGATGACTGGGATGCTGTCGGCATCCAGAGCATATACAGGGGTGACAATGGTGATGTCACGTCTGAAATCAATTGGTTCTCAACAGAGTTTCCAGGTTTCAATTTCAACAAGATGAAGGTGGAAACCAGTAGCAGTACAAGTAAGGCTGGTGATATCACGAAGAACCTGACACTGGAATCATCCAAGGGTAAGCTGACAATAACGCCCAGCGGGGTGGATACTGCCAACCGTTTTTGGGGCACAGCCAATGGACCCCAGCTGCGTGTATATGGCGGAACATTGACCTTCACGGCACCGGCTGGCTGGTTCATCACCGGACTGGAATTTGATTACAACAACGGCAAGTGGAACGCAGGTAATGATTTCGACAGCGGCAATTTTGATCAGGATACCCAGAGTAAGATGATTACTTGGGAAGGTGGTGCACAAACCGTCTTGTTGACCATCGCAGGAAATTCACAGTTCAACAGCATCAAGGTGTACTTGGGTGAGCCTGTAGAACTGGAGGCACCCGCAGACCTGCAGACAGAGGCTTGGAGCTGGTGGGGTCAGGAGGTAGCCTACGGCGAAACCGGTGCTACACCCCAGCCTTTTATGGGCAATGTAAAGGTTGGCTTCTACAGCGATAACACCGAGGTGTATATCCAAGGCCTCAATCCTTTCGTTCCTACTGCATGGGTGAAGGGCACCGTGGCTGATGGCAAGGTGACCATTCCTGCTGCCTCTTTCTGCGGCATCTACGAGTACATCGATTGGGAGGCTTATGAAGTCTATACGAATTATCTCTACATCACAGCAGCTGCCAATGGCGACAATGGCCTTGTCAGTGAAGACCTTGTATTCAACTACAATGTCGAGGCGAAGACGCTGACAACAGACCAGTACATCTTTGTTGTCGAAGATCCCGAAGATATAGATAACTCATGCTGGCTGTGTGTGACCGAAAACAAGCTGGCATTTATCCCCGATGAGGCTGTGATGCCGGCTGCGCCTGCGGTTGTGAAGTGCATGATTGACAGCAGCGTTTCTTTTGTCAGCCTCGATGTCCCTATGACCGATGTGGACGGAAATCCGCTACTCACGGAGAAACTATATTATGTCATCTGGATCAAGAAGGCAGATGGTGTTCCTCATGAGCTGATGCTTACCACAGAGTCCTATGAGGAGATTGACAATGACATGACAGAGATTCCCTATGACTTTGATGACGACTATGACATTTATGCCGGTGGTGATATGGTCTATCTGAACCAGAATGAGGAAGAACTGGCGTCGTGGAAATACATCGGCGTGCAGTCCATCTACTATGGCGGTGCAGATAAGAACGCTACAGAGATTGCCTGGTATGAAATCATACGTGATGGCATCAGCAGCGTACAGACGGGCACCAAGAGAGGAACCCCTGTTATCTTCAACCTCAGCGGACAGCGCGTTCAGACGCCGCAGCGTGGCCTTTACATCATCGATGGCCGCAAGGTAATCGTAGGCAACCGTCGTTGAACAATCTTACAAGAGCATCCTTCTCACGGAAGGCCTTGCTCTGAACATCAAAAGACCGTGGTCTTCCTGTCAGAGGACCACGGTCTAATTGCTTTTGCCACTCATGGCAAAACGTGATACACTTAGCTGTATCAAGCGATGCAGCAGCGTGTGCGAGTGACTACTGCATAGCTGAAAGGGATTGGGGCAGCCATACCTGCATAGCGCTACTGCCACGGTGACACCAGGCGTAGTAGGGGATGAGGGTGAGGCGGATGTCTGTGGTGGTGAGGCGGCCTTGTGAGTCAAAGTCTAATAATTGCGCGTCAGTAGTCAGGGCGGTGATGGGGGTGTTAGCGATGGTGCCCTGTTCGAGCGTGAATGTGGGCCGTTGGTTGAGGAGCACACGGGTGAGGTCGAAGTCGTTGGCTAACGGATCAGTGTCGGCAGTCTGCTTCAGGGGGCGTTCGGCGCAGTAGATTAGCGGTCCGCGCTGCACGCAGATACGGCCGTAATCATCGCGGACATGCTCATTGGCGCGTATGGTGCGTGGCTGCATGTCGAGGTGGAGGACCACCTGGTCACCACGCTTCCAGCGGCGGTCGATGGTGAGGTAGCCGTCTGCGGTTAGGGCTGTGGAGGCATCCTTGCAGATGCTTCCGTCCTTGGCGCGTACTTCTACCTGATAGTTCGGCTGGCTGTCATCGCTGAAGCGATAGAGGTCGGAGGGCACCACTTGATTGCGTGCCCAACCAGGGATACGAACCTTGAGCGCAAAGGCACCGGCGCGGTTCTCGTCGATGGTGATAGTGATGTCGCCCTGCCAGGGGTAGGCGGTCTGCTGTGAGAGGCGCACGCGGCGGCCTGCAATCTTAAGGTCGGCTTGGTTGGCAAGGAAGAGATTGACATACACATTGGCATCGCGAACGGCATAGACATAGCCCGGTATCGAGGGAATAAAACGACAGATATTGGATGGGCAGCAGGCGCAACCAAACCAAGGTTGACGGCGGTGCTGGCCGTTGGAAGCCAAAGGGTTGGGATAGAAGAAGCTGCCGCCGTCGAGGCTTACACCGCTGATGAGGCCATTGTAGAGGGTGCGCTCGAGGACATCGTAGTATTTAGATTCACCGTGAAGCAGGAAGAGACGGTGGTTGACATAGACATTGCCGATGGCGGCACAGGTCTCACAATAGGAGGTCATGTTGGGCAGCTGGTAGTTGCGGCCGAATGCCTCGCCCGCGGAGGTGGCACCGATGCCTCCGGTGATGTATAGCTTTTTGCTGACGATATTCTCCCAGATGGCATCGATGGCGCGGATGTAAGCACTGTCACCAGTGAGGGCTGCCACGTCAGCCATGCCAGCATACATATATGCAGCGCGTACGGCGTGACCTACGGCCTCGTCCTGTTCGATGACGGGACGGTGTGCCTGTGAATAATCATGCACGATGGTGGTTTTGCCACGGTAGTCAAGCAGGAACTTGGCCTCATCGAGGTAACGTTTGTCGCCGGTGACCAAGTAGAGCTTGGCGAGTGCCATCTCTGCAATCTGATGGCCGGGCACGACACAGGCCTGACCGGGTGCGGGACCAACTTCACGGCAGACGCAGTCTGCATAGCGAATGGCAATGTCGAGGAACTTACGTGAGCCTGTCGCTTGATAGTGCGCGATGGCGCTCTCCACCATGTGCCCAAGGTTGTAAAGCTCATGGCTGAGGTCTTCTTCCTTCTCCCAGCGGCGGGTACCAGCCCATGGATGCGGGTTCCGTGGGTTCTGGATGCGTGCCGTGTAGAGATAGCCGTCGGGTTCCTGGGCTGCGCCGATGATGTCGATGACAGAGTCGATGTAGTGTCGAAGATGCTTGTCAGGGTATGTTTGCAGCAGGTAGCTGGCACCCTCGATGGTCTTGTAAGGGTCGGTATCGTCGAAGCTGAAAGTCCCTTCGGCGATGGGGAACACCTGCGTGGTGTCCTTCAGGTGAGCAGCAGCGTTCTCAAAGTTCTTGTAGCGCCCTGTGGCCTCACACTTGGAGAAGGCTAAAGGCACGGTCACTTCGCGGCTGGCCTGCAGGCGTTGTCCCCAGAAACCGTCGGTCACCTTCACGCTGGTGAAGGCTACGGGAGTGATGGGGTAGCCCGTGGAAAGGGCTTGGCGCTGTTGGGCGCAGGCGAACGAGATGAAAAGAATGAAGGTGAGTGAGAGCAGGAATCGTTGTTTCATGGGAGGCGTTATTGTGTTAGAAGTGAAATTTGTCGGGAACGGGGTCGTAGCCATAGCCTCCCCAGGGATGACAGCGGAGGATGCGACGCACGGCGAGATAGAGTCCTTTCAGCGGTCCATGCTTCTGGATAGCTTCCACGGCGTACTGTGAACAGGTGGGCGTATAGCGGCACGAGGGAGGCGTCAGCGGGCTGATGAAGCGCTGATAGAAGCGGATGGGAAGGATGAGAAGACGGGAAAACAAGGCAAAGATAGGGTTAGCTTAGAATTAGGGAAATGTGGAACTGAGGTGAAGGATTCAGAGGTCCTCAGCGATGCGGTGGAGGAGGTTCTTGACCTTGCGCTGGATGAGCTCAGAGGGTTGAGGCTCATCGGCCATCCAGAGGAATGCGATGTGGAGCGGACGGCTGTGGGAGCAAGGGGCTGATGGCTCGGAGCTGCCTATGAGGATGTCGCGGTGGAGGCGCCAGGCCTCACGCAACTGACGTTTGGCGCGGTTCCGGTCCACGGCGTGTTTGAAGTGACGCTTAGAGACAGAGAACAACACCTGGGTGGTGTCTGCCGCCGGCTGATAGATAACGCGCAACGGGTAGGCTGCGAAGGAACGGCTATTCCCACTGAAAAGCGACTCTATGGCTTTGCGGCTACAGAGGCGGCTGGACTTGGGGAAGGTGTTGGGAGCGCTCATCACAGGGGTGAAGCGCCATTTAGCGCTTCTTGTTGCGTTCCTCGATGAATGCCTTAAGGGCTGAGGTTATGCTGGGATATTGGGGCGTTGGCGCTTCCAGGTCGAGGCGCAACCCTGCTTCCTTGACGGCTTTAGCCGTGGTGGGGCCGAAAGTGGCGATAGACATTTCGCCCTGCTTGAAGTCGGGGTAGTTCTTGAGAAGACTATGTACACCGCTTGGGCTGAAGAAGACCACGAGATCGAAATCGAAGGGCTCGTCGGTGTTCAGGTCGTTGGCCACGGTGCGATACATTACACCCTCTGTGTGATGCAGCTTCTTGCTATCCAGGAGATCCTTGATTTCATCGTTGTGGACATCGCTCATGGGAATGAAATAACGTTCATTCTTATGCTTCACCATGAGGGGCAGAAGGTCTGCAAAACGTCCCGTTTCACCGAAGAAAATCTTGCGCTTGCGGTACTGCACGTACTTCTGGATATATAGTGCCACCTGCTCTGTGATGCAGAAATACTTCATGTCGTCGGGGACAGCGAAGCGCAGCTCCTTGGCCAGCTGGAAGAAATGATCGATAGCATGTCTTGATGTGAAGACTACTGCCGTATGCTCGGAGAGCGAGATCTTCTCCTGGCGGAACTCACGTGCCGAAATCCCTTCCACCTTGATGAAAGGGTGAAAGACGATGTCAACCCCGTATCGCTCAGCGATATCAAAATATGGGGATTTTTCGGAAGAGGGTTTAGGTTGTGAAACCAGAATCTTCTTGATCATCGTGTATCTTCTATAAAAGTGTCAAATTGCGTGTTATTTCTATCAAGGAGGCTACAAGTAGCAGGGCAGGTGTGCCTTCGAGCGTGCAAAAGTACACAAAAAGTTGCAAAATGCCATGACTTTTCCAAAAAAATGTTGAAAAGCACTTAAAAAGCAGAACAGTTTTGAGGAAAAGTAGCGCGAGGAGCCCAGCAAAGAGGACCCATTGTGTCTCAAAATGCAGAAATACTGCAGTCAGCAGAAGCAGATACATGACAACAGTTTCTACAAAGAACAGAAAGGAGAAGTGATTGCGCCAAATGGTGTTCCGGTCTGACCTGAAGAAGATGCCGTGTACCACGTGGTAGAGAAGCTGCTTGAAGGCGATATATCCTCCAAAGACAAGGGCATAAATCGTTAGTAGTAGGCTTTGGGGCGCTGTGTAGTTTGTCAGGCCTACCAGCCCTGCTACGATAAAGGTGAGCAGGGCACTTTCAAGGCAGAAGAGGATGGCGACGAGCATGCGACGCCCCTCACGACGTTTGGCTTTGACTGCATCGGTAAGATGGGGAGTCGGGTAGAAGAAGTCGGAGAGCGTGTCGCGCCAGTGAGGCCCGAGGAGACGCCATAGGACCATGAAGAGCAAGAAACAGACGAGGAGCGTGGCAACGAACACATCGGAGCGGCTTAAGACGTCTGCTATGGGTTTCCCGGACAAGGTTCCGTCAGGGGTCTGGAAGTCAAAGAAGGAATAGGGGAAATCCACGATGAAATAAGTGAAGAGAGTTGGTTCAGATGGCGGCGAACTTGCGTACGCTGGCATCCCATAGCGGTGTTGATAGGACAAGGTCAACAGCTTCCTCGGGAGTGGTGGCTACGCGCCAAATCTCAGCGTGACGTGCACCCATGAAATGCTCGTCGATACCGCGCTGCAGCTGTTCCAGCAGGGGAGCATAGTAATCTCGGATGTTGAGGATGACGATGGGCTTGAGATAGAGTCCCAGCTGCTTCCAGGTAATCACTTCCAGCAGTTCTTCGAGGGTGCCGCAGCCGCCGGGAAGAGCGATACAGCCATCGCTGATGTTGGCGATGGTCTGTTTGCGCTGATGCATGTCTTTGGTCTCAATGAGATGGGTGAGGCCGGTGTGGTGCCAACCTTGCTCGACCATGAACGATGGAATGACGCCTGTCACGCGACCGCCTGCGGCTAGGCAGGCGTCGCTCGTGGCGGCCATTAGCCCCATTCGTCCTGCGCCGTTGACGAGTTCGAGGTCGCGGTGTGCCAACTCCCGTCCGAGTTGGCTGGCAGCCTCGAAGAAGTCAGGGTGAATCTTGGTGCTTGAGGCGCAATAAACAGCTATCTTCATAAAGTTTGAGGGTTGATGGTTGAGGGCCTAAAGATGGAATGCCTCGCGGATGCGTTCCACATAGTCCAGCTTCTCCCAGGTGAAGAGTTCCACCTCCTTGGAGACGGGCTGGCCGTAGTGGCTGTAGAATGTCTTGTTGACTCTCTGTGGCTCGCGGCCCATGTGCCCATAAGCCGCCGTCTCCTCGTAGATTGGGGCGCGGAGCTTTAGGCGGTCCTCAATAGCGCGCGGACGGAGGTCGAAGAGTTTCTTGATGCAGCGAGCAATCTCGCCGTCGGAGACCTTGACATGACTCTTGCCGTAGGTGTCCACGAAGATGCTGACGGGCTCTGCCACGCCGATGGCATAGCTGAGTTGCACGAGCATCTCATCTGCCACGCCAGCAGCCACCATGTTTTTCGCGATGTGGCGGGCGGCATAGGCTGCGGAACGGTCCACCTTGGAAGGGTCCTTGCCAGAGAACGCGCCGCCGCCGTGGGCACCCTTGCCACCATAGGTATCAACGATGATTTTGCGCCCCGTGAGACCTGTGTCGCCGTGCGGGCCACCGATGACGAATTTGCCTGTGGGGTTGACATGGTAGGTGATATGTTCGTCGAAGAGAGTACGTACTTCCGGCGCTTGAATGCTGTCGATGACGCGGGGCATGAGGATATTGCGCACATCGCTGCGGATTTGCTCCAGCATCTCACGGTCGGCTTTTGCCTGATCGCCGTCGATGGGGATGATGAATTCATCGTGCTGCGTGGAAACGACGATGGTGTCAACGCGTACGGGACGCCCATTGTCGTCGTATTCGATGGTCACCTGGCTCTTGGCATCGGGGCGCAGGTAAGTCATCTCAAGTCCCTCTCTGCGGATGTCGGCGAGGATGCGCAGGATGCGATGGCTCAGGTCGAGGGCCAAGGGCATATAATTTTCGGTTTCATTGGTGGCGTAGCCGAACATCATGCCCTGGTCGCCAGCCCCCTGATTCATGGGGTCTTCACGTTCCACGCCGCGGTTGATATCGGGGCTCTGCTCATGGATGGCAGAGAATACGCCGCATGAGTTTGCCTCAAACATATATTCGCCCTTGGTGTAGCCAATGCGCCGGATGGTGTTGCGGGCAATTTCGGGGAGGTCCACATAGGCTTCAGACTTCACTTCGCCTGCTAGAACGACTTGGCCTGTGGTGACGAGGGTCTCACATGCCACCTTGGACTGCGGGTCGAATGCCAGCAGGTTGTCAAGGACAGCATCGCTGATTTGATCGGCCACCTTGTCGGGGTGCCCTTCACTAACAGATTCAGAGGTAAATAAATAACCCATTCTTAATAGTAATTTAAGTGTTAAACATTAAATCATGAATGGGATGTCATTGGGATGAGAATGCATCAACCTTGTCGGTTGTCCTTTTAGCATTTTTTTCTGTGGTTGCAAGCAGCCCAAATCTATCCACATTGAAATTCGGGCGCAAAGGTACAAAAAAGTCGTGAGCTGTCTATGCTTTTTGTGGAAAAAGTATTCTCAAAGGCAGTTTTTCAGTAAAAGACGATTCCTACGAAGCCGCCGACGATGCCAAGGAAGGTGCCGGCGAGGACCTGCCACAGGTTATGTTGGCGTAGCATCATGCGGCTACTGCCTACCAGCCCGGAGATGAAGATGCACACGCACATCCAGCCCAGCGGGTTGAAGGAGAAGAGAATGCTGTAACCTGCGAGGGCGCCGATAACACCGCCTGCACCCGCACAGTGCATGGAGATTTTCCAGCGTAGGTTGATGAAAAGACAACAGCCTTGTATCAGCAGTGAACTGATCAAAATGCCTGACATATAGAGCGGCAGATGGAATCGGTTCAGGGTGTGTAGCGTGAACGCGTAGTAGAGTATATATATAAGGTATGGGAAAAAGCGGTTCTCGCGCCAGCGCAGGAGGTGTGGCTCCCAGCCGCGCGACTTGCGCCAGAAGATGATTGTCCAGCGTGGGAGCAGCACGGTGCCCAGTAGCACCAATGACAGGATGGCTCCCTTGAAGGCCCATGGCAGGAGGTTGAGATAGGTGAATAAGAACAGGCACACGAAGCCCAGGAGCGGAAAGAACTCCGGGCGGAATATCGTGGAGAGCCAGCGCGCTGCCTTCAGCAAGAAAGCATCGATGCGTTGTCCCGCGGTCTGTGGAAGGTGCCTATTCATGTGGTATGTCTGTTTTTATTATCTTCGGAGACGTGCCACGGGAAAGCCCATGGCTTCGCGATATTTGGACACTGTGCGGCGTGCCACGTCGTAGCCCCGTCGCTGCAGTTCGCGTGCCAGCGCTTCGTCTGCCAGCGGGTTCTTCTTATCTTCTGCCTCGATAATCTCCTGCAGGGCAGCTTTGATGTTGCGAATGCTAACAGCATCACCGTCCTGCAGACGGGCGGCAGAGGTGAAGAACCAGCGCAGGGGATAGATGCCGTAGGGCGTCTGCACCCATTTGCTGTTGCTTACGCGTGAGATGGTGGAGAGATGCAAGCCTGTCTGTGAAGCCACATCCTCAAGGGTCATTGGTCGCAGCAGGGTGTCGTCGCCGCTCTCGAAGAATGGACGTTGCATGCGGATGATGGCGTGCATGGTATCTGTCAGCGTGCGGCGTCGCTGCTGCAGTGCCTCGATGAAACCGCGCGCTTTCTCCACGCGCTCACGCAGGTAGAGGACGCCGTCGCGCTCGGAGCGGGACAGACTCTTCAGGTCGCGGCCTTCGTAGCCGTGCAGGAAGGTGAGGTCGTCATCGCTGACACGCAGGGGCGGCACCTGCCCTTGGTTGAGGGTCAGCGTGAGCTGGCCGTAGGGGTTGGTATCTACGATGAAATCGGGTGTTATCTGCTGAAGGTTCTTGCCGAGGGCTTCGCCCATGGAACTTCCAGGCCGCGGGTTCAGGCGTCGCACCTCATGCTGCAGGCGGCTTACCTCGGCGTCCGTCAGCCGGAGGCCTCGTTGGATGCGGTCCCAATGTTTCAGCATCAGGCTGTCGAAGTAGTCTGTGAGCAGGCGCTCCAGTTTCTGCTTGATGGGTGAGTCGTGGTCCGGTGAGCGGCGCACCTGCAATAACAGGCATTCCTGTAATGTGCGGGCGCCGATGCCTGGAGGGTCGAATTGCTGCAGGATGGAAAGCACCTGTTCCAGCTCCTCCATCGAGGTGTTGATGTTGTGATAAACCTCCAATTCATCCTGTATCTGTTGCAATGAGGTGTGCAACAGACCGTCATCATCGAGGGAACCGATGAGGTAGCGGATGAGCTCTTGCTCATGGTCGTCGAGGTGGAAGAAACCTATTTGTTCCTCAAGTTGGTCGTAGAAGGAGAGTGTCTCGCCAACGACAGTCTCCGGAATGTCTTTGTCGGCACCGTGGCTTGGCGCTACGTCGTCGGAGAGTCCCGATAAGTCGGCATAGTCTGAATAGTCGGTGGCTTCGCTAGTTTCGGCATAGTCCTGCTGCTCAGTGCTACCGGGTTCTTCTCCTTCATCGCCGTGGTCGGTGTCGCGTTCCAGCGCGATATTCTCCTTCAGCTCCTGATCGACACGCTCATAAAGCGCCTCCACAGGCATCTCCGTCAGCTGGCTCACCAGTAGCTGTTGGGGAGTCAGCGTCTGTGCCTGTGTTTGCACTTGCGCCTCAATCTGTGAGAATTTGCCTGCCATGATTTCAGAATCGCCAATAGCACTGCATGTCTATGGTGTGGTACTTGTCATCCGCTGCGGTCTTGTTTGTGTGGAAACCATAGTTGAGCTGCAGCATGAGGTTGGGGTGGAAAGAATATTGCGCGGAGAGGCCGTAGATGCTGTGTGCATTGTCGAAGGTGCGCTGCTCGCGATAGACATCATATTGTGCAAAGAGCTTGGCATGGTGCCAGGCGGGAGTGCCCACGATGCAGTACCAGCCATCTGCGCCGCCATTGGCATGGTCTGCGGCATATTCCGCACGAACCGTCCAGTCGCCGCTGTAGTTAATTCCAAAGCTGTAGCGCCGCCTGTTGATGGTGGTGCCATCATCCCTGACATAGCTGCCCCACCAGCCGAAAGTTCCAATCTGAAGGTTCTGTATGGGCATCAGCCAGAGGCCGCCGATGAAATCCTTCTGCGTGTTCTTGTCTGCATGATTTATGCCCTGACCTGTATAGACGCCTGCCATGTAGTGCAACCAGCGGTGGCCGTCATGATGTGATTTGAAGAGGTCGCCCTGGAACTGCAAACCGAAATCGCGGCCGTTGGAGGCGTGTTCGCCCGTGCGGTCGTTGTAGCCTGCCAATCGGTCGGTCAGTTGGGAATAGGCGCCTCTGCCGAGGTTCCAGGGATGCATGGGGTTCTCGAAGGTGAAGCAACGCTTGAACTGCCCGAACTTCACGCGGAACTCTTTCCAGTGTTGCCACTCCACCCAGGCATCCACCAGCCGCACGGAGTTCTCCTTTCTGTTCAGCGGGCTTCCCGACAGGTGCATCTGCAACTTCATGGCGAAGTCGCCGATTTTCGTATCTACATGGACGCGTGCGATGCGCACCCCCATGTCAGCCTTCACATCGGCATCCTCGTTCGTGGTGGCATTGACGCGACCAATGACATAGCCGCCGAAGGTGGTGTTCTGCTTCAGCTGCTCGCCGATGCTCTGCGCCGACAGCGGCATTGCCGCCATCACCCCCAGCATTGCTATGACCGCTCTCTTTTTATCCATAAACACTCAACCATAAACCCTCAACCCTCAAGCCTCAACCTTCCCTCTCCTTCCTTTCCACATCCAGTAGCCGCCTACCAGGATGAAGGGCACCGACAGCAGCTGCCCCATGTTGAAGAGCATACCATTCTCGAAGGACACCTGCACCTCCTTGGTGTATTCGATGAAGAAGCGGAAGGTGAAGATGGTGAAGAGGCAGTAGCCGAAGTAATAACCTGTGCCCACGCGCTCCGGACGACGGTGATACAACCACCATCCCACGAGGAAGAACACGACATAGGCGAGGGCCTCGTACAGCTGCCCCGGGTGGCGGGGTACATTGTCCACCTGCTCAAAGATGAAAGCCCAGGGCACATCGGTGGGCTTGCCGATAATCTCGCTGTTCATGAGGTTGCCCATGCGGATGGCAGCAGCACAGAGGGGCGTCACGATGCCGATGTTGTCGATGACCGTCAGGAACGGCACCTTCATGCGGCGGCTGTACAGCCATAGCGCGAAGATGAAGGCGATGGTGCCGCCGTGGCTGGCGAGGCCCGTGTAGCCGGTGAAGTGCCAGGAACCGTCAGCCCCCAGCTTGGCCGGGATAATCATCTCCAGCATGTGGGTGGGCGAGGAGAGGAAATATTCGGGCTCATAGAACAGGCAGTGTCCCAGGCGGGCACCGATGAGGATGCCCAGGAACGAGTAGATGAAGAGTGGCTCGAACTTCTCGTCGGGGATTCCCTGCTCCTTGAACAGCCTCTGCTCCAGCAGGAAGACAGACAGCAGACCGATGCACCAGCACAGCGAGTACCAGCGCACGCCGAACGACCCGATGGTGAAGGCCATCACGTCAGGGTTCCAGTGGATGAATAGACTTTCCATATCTTACACGTTGAATCTGAAGTGCATGATGTCGCCGTCCTGCACGATGTAGTCCTTGCCCTCTACGCCCATCTTCCCGGCCTCGCGGACCGCGGCCTCGGAGCCGTAGCGGATGTAGTCGTCGTACTTGATGACCTCGGCGCGGATGAAGCCCTTCTCGAAGTCCGTGTGGATGACACCCGCGCACTGCGGAGCCTTCCATCCGCGGCGGAACGTCCACGCTTTCACCTCCATCTCGCCGGCGGTGATGAATGTCTGCAGGCCCAGCAGCGAGTAGATAGCCTTGATGAGGCGGTCGCAGCCGCTCTCCGTGAGGCCCATGTCCTCCAGGAACATCTGCTTCTCCTCGTAGCTCTCCAGCTCGGCGATGTCTGCTTCTGTCTGTGCGCTGATGATGAGCAGGGCAGCCTCCTCGTCCTTCGTGGCCTCGCGCACGGCATCCACATAGGCGTTGCCGCCTGCGGCGGAGGCGTCATCGACATTGCAGACATAGAGCACAGGCTTCGTCGTCAGCAGGAACAGGTTGCGGGCGGCAGCCGTCTCGTCCTCCGTCTCGAAGCTTACGGTGCGGGCACTGCGCCCTTCCACGAGGGCCGCCTTGTAGGCCTCTAGCACGCTGAGCTCTATCTTGGCTTGCTTGTCGCCGCCCACGCGTGCCTGCTTCTCCACCTTTTGCATGCGGCCCTCGATCGTCTCCAGATCCTTCAGCTGCAGCTCCGTGTCGATGATCTCCTTGTCGCGGACGGGATCTACGCTGCCATCGACATGCACGATATTAGGGTCATCGAAGCAACGCAGCACATGGATGATGGCGTCGCACTCGCGGATATTGCCGAGGAACTGGTTGCCGAGGCCCTCACCCTTCGAGGCTCCTTTCACGAGGCCGGCGATATCTACTATCTCGCAGGTTGCCGGCACGATGCGCCCCGGGTGCACCAGTTCGGCCAGCTTATTCAGCCGCTCATCGGGGACGGTGATCTGTCCCATCTGTGCGTCGATGGTGCAGAAGGGGAAATTGGCTGCCTGCGCCTTGGCGCTCGACAGGCAGTTGAAAAGTGTCGATTTGCCCACGTTGGGCAGGCCTACGATACCCGCTTTTAATGCCATAAGAATATATAATGTGTAATTTGCGGGCGCAAAGGTAGTGAAAAGTTCCCATTTAACGATAAAGCCGCAAGAAAGTTTGGCTGTTCAAGCAAAAAATCATACTTTTGAGGGCCGTATTTACATATATGATTGAATAATCATGAATAAATCTTTTATCATTCAGCTCCTGACTTCACTCTTTCTGGTTGCTTGCCACGCCGGTTCCCAGCATGGCCAAAAGGATGTAAATGCAGACAGCATTCCAACGGATTTGTCGGACGCCTGCGATGTGATGTCTGAGCAGGACAAAGGGCTTGACACTGTCGGAATCCAGTCCCGTATCGTATCCTTTTACAAGGCATATATGTCAGATTCACTATCTTGGGAAGAGCAGGATTCGCTGACAAGGCAGATGCTGACACCGGAAGCTTATGAGAAAGTGAAGAGGGCGACACGGGCTACAGACTGTAATCAGATTTTGCGCGCGCAAGACTATTCCAACGATGGTAAAAATACGGTGAAATGCCGTCATCTGGGAGCGAATTGGTATGAAGTGTCATACCAATTCGCTTCGAATGAAGAGCCCGTATTCATCCCTTTGCGGGTTGAGTCTGGTGTGAGTCATCCGCGTATTGATTACATCGTTCCCGAGTGGGGAGGCCGCCAATGGGGAGATGCCATGTTTGATGTTCCGAAGGTAGAGGTCGAGAGAGGCAAAGATGCCCTGACGTTTGTCTCCACATTTTATAAAAGGTATGTATATCCCTACGTAACAAATTCTTCCACATTGGATTCCGATAGGAAGGAGTCATGCAAACAGTTCTGCACACAAGAGCTATGCGATAATATAGAACAGGCAAGCGTCAACCATGGCAATGAAGACGGCATTGATGGTTTTGACGTCATCATCAACGATTACGACTTTGATGCTCTGTGGTTTGCTGAGCTTGCTTTCTCCTCTATAGACGAAAATAAGGTGCAAGTCTCTTTCCACGACTATCATAATTTGGTCGTGCGCGTTTCCGGCAAAAGAGGTTCATTCCTTATCAACAGCATAAGCGTACAATAGCGCTGCCGCCGCTATGGAGTGTGCAGCAGAAAGTAGTAGCACTGCCGCTGTTAAAGCGTATGTGTTAGGTCAACACACCGTAGTAAGTCGATTGTTCCATCACGATGGATTGATTAATCCATCATGATGGTTCAATTGCATCATCATGATAATTCAATGCATCCATCATGCCGGCTCAACCAACAGACCCTCATCTTCCGAGCAATACAATATATAAGTCTCCCCGCCAAAATGCACGGGGCCTTTGGCGGGGAGAAGAGGGAGAGAAAAAGAAGTTAGTTTTGATATTTTAAGCAGAGGTGGTCATAATCACTGTCATAATCAGTGTCATATCCAAAGATATACATATACCATATATCGTATGTATCGGTGCCATTTGTATTGGTGCCAATAACGGTGTAGTATAAACAATCAGGCCGTTCCATAACTAGATAAGTCCCGTTCAAGCCTTGAATCTTAATTTCTATCTTTCTTTTTGATGGTTCATCATGATGATTGGAATCATAATAATAAGTGTCGTAAGGCTCATCTGATTGCAGGACAATGCAATCGCCAACTTTGGAATACCGTCCGGAGAATGCGAATTCTAGGTTATTTCCTTTACATTTATATGAGAATTTTCCATTATTGAAGGTAATCTCTTGATACTTGTCTTTCCATGTGCCGTTTATCATTTCTTTCCACGCGGGATCTATTACATACGATGCTCCTTTAGTCCATGTATCGGTACGTGTTCTGTCAGACGAAGTCCATTCAGCAGACAACATATCCGAGGTGAGTAACTTTACGTTTAGAGCCATGCCGTTGGAGAGAGCTAACACCTTGGTCTCAGTATCGTAGGCCCAGTTTATATCGACATCATGTTCCCAATGGTATCCACTTGGTGAGCCAGGAACTGGATAGGAGTAATATTTCCATGACTCGATGAAGCCTGTTCCGTCTGAATATAGACAGAAGCGTTTACTCTTTGTATCATCTGTTTGCCAATATCCGAATAACTCGCGATTCTTGATTTTCTCTGTTGTGTTACCAATTGGGCCGTTTTCAAATTCCGAACTATTGCTATCTTCTTCGTCTTTGCTGCAAGATGAGAAAGATAGCGAAGATGCAATTAAAGCCATGGAGAGCAGACTCCATAATAACGATTTTTTCATAAGGTGATAAAAAAAGGCGGAACTATTCTTTGCTTATCAAATCTCTGGCACCGCCAAGTAGCCGTTTTGGTAACAAGCACGAATAGTTCACGCCCTACGACGTGAACTTTCAATCTGCTTGTTCTTACCAATCGAAGTTTTGGCGGTTTCGAGATTTAAGAACAAGAGCGAAAGCTCTATATCATTTTAGAAAGAAATCATTCCATGAGTTAATAATTGAATGATTTAAGTAGTGTGTGATGATGCTGTGACCGAGACGGCTCTGAGCCGCTGCGTGGTTGGGAAGGGGACTTCTGTCTTTAATTCATGGGCTAAAAGGAGAAATGTTATACATTAAAATAAATCCGAATGTGTACCTGTATCTACGAGAATCAACCGGAGTTGATAATCGTCTTGTTGCCAGATTAGCAGCCAATCTGGTTGAATATGGCACTCCCAACAGCCTCGGTATTTCCCTTGAAGCTTATGAGGATGGTATTGGAGTGGCAATTCGCCTTTCTCTTGAAGAATATCAAGGACGGTAGTGAATGCGCGCACATCCAATCCGCGACGCACACACACCTTCAGGGATTTCCTGAACTGCCCGGTATAGATGACTTCATACATAGCTTCAGCCCAGAATTTGCTTGATTAGGTCTTCTGAGTCCTTGGCATGAAACACATTACCTTTGCGAATATCCTCCAATCCCTTTTCGATACCACTCTTGCGTGGCACATGCACAGACCATCCCATTCGTCGGGAGATAGTGCGCAGGAGGCTTAAATCCGTATTCGGCAGAGTGATCTGCACTCTTTCTGAGGTTGCTTGCATAGTCATCTGTCTTTGTATATTATATATAGGTATAGAAGTAGTGTGAGGAAAAAAGGTTGTGAGTCTGAGGCTAGAAGACCTCATGACCTCACAACCTTATTGACCTTACGGCATTAGTCTGCCAGCTTGGCCTTGATGAACTCGCGGTTCAGGCGTGCAATGTTGGCGATGGTCTCGTTCTTCGGGCACACAGCCTCGCAGGCGCGGGTGTTGGTGCAGTTGCCGAAGCCGAGCTCGTCCATCTTGGCCACCATGGCCTTGGCGCGCTTGGCAGCCTCAGGACGGCCCTGGGGCAGGAGAGCGAGCTGGGAGACCTTGCTGGAGACGAAGAGCATGGCGGAGCCGTTCTTACAAGCTGCCACGCAGGCACCGCAGCCGATGCAGCTGGCGCAGTCCATAGCCTCGTCGGCATCCTGCTTGGGGATGAGGATGGCGTTGGCGTCCTGAGCCTGACCGGTGCGGATGGTGGTGTAGCCGCCGGCCTGGATAATCTTGTCGAAAGCGGAACGATCGACCATGCAGTCCTTGATGACGGGGAAGCCGGCGGAGCGCCAAGGCTCCACGGTGATGGTCTCGCCGTCGTGGAAGCGACGCATGTAGAGCTGGCAGGTGGTGGCGCCGCGCTCGGTCTTGCCGTGGGGCGTGCCGTTGATGTAGAGCGAGCACATGCCGCAGATGCCCTCGCGGCAGTCGTGGTCGAAGACGAAAGGCTCCTTGCCGGCCTCGATGAGCTCCTCGTTCATGATGTCGAGGGCCTCGAGGAAGGAGGTGTCGTCGGGAATATTCTTCAACTCATGTGTGTCGAAGTGGCCCTTCTCCTTCGGGCCGTTCTGTTTCCAGAACTTTATTGTAACACTAATGTTTTTTGCCATAATTGTTAGAGACCCACCCCCCCTGCCCCTCCCTTGTAGGGAGGGGAGTAGAATGTATCTGACTCATTAGGGGGTCATTAGGGTAATTCTTAAATGTTAATACTAAAACCTATTTTTGAAAGGTGACCACTCCCTCCCTACAAGGGAGGGTGAGGGGAGGGTCCTAATTCTTATAGTTACGGGTTTGTACCTTGATTGCTTCGTACTCCAGGGGCTCCTTGATGAGTTCGGGATCCTTGTCGGCACCCTGATACTCCCAGCAGCCTACGTAGAAGAAGTTCTCGTCGTCGCGCTTGGCTTCGCCCTCCTCGGTCTGGTATTCCTCACGGAAGTGGCCGCCGCAGGATTCGTTACGGCTGAGAGCGTCGTGAGCCACCAGCTCGCCCATCGTGAAGAAGTCGCGGAGGTGGATAGCCTTGTCGAGCTCCACGTTGAGGCCTTCCTTAGAGCCGGGCACGAAGAGGTTGGTGTCGAACTCCTTCTGCAGTTCCTTCATCTTCTGGATGCCGGTCTTCAGACCCTCAGCGGTGCGGCCCATGCCGACGTACTCCCACATGATGTGGCCGAGCTCCTTGTGGATGCTATCTACGGAGCGCTTACCCTTGATGTTGAGGAGGCGCGTGAGTTCGGCATCGACAGCCTTCTCTGCCTCAGCGAACTCGGGCAGGTCGGTGCTGATGCGCGGCCAGATAGCCTGGTCGGCGAGGTAGTTCTGGATGGTGTAAGGCAGCACGAAGTAACCGTCGGCCAAACCCTGCATCAGAGCGCTGGCACCGAGGCGGTTGGCGCCGTGGTCGGAGAAGTTGCACTCGCCGATGGCGAAGAGGCCGGGGATAGAGGTCTGCAGCTCGTAGTCAACCCACACGCCGCCCATCGTGTAGTGGATGGCGGGGTAGATCATCATGGGCTTGTAGTACTTCACACCGTTGATCTCGTTGGCGAGGTCGCCGGGATAGACATCGGTGATCTCCTCGTACATGTCGAAGAGGTTGCCGTAGCGCTGCTTCATGGCATCGAGGCCGAGGCGGTTGATGGACTCGGAGAAGTCGAGGAACACGGCCAGACCGGTGTTGTTCACGCCGAAGCCCTTGTCGCAACGCTCCTTGGCAGCGCGGCTGGCGACGTCGCGCGGCACGAGGTTACCGAAGGCGGGATAGCGACGCTCCAGGTAGTAGTCGCGGTCCTCCTCGGGAATCTCCCAGCCCTGCAGCGTGCCTGCCTGCAGCTTCTTGGCATCTTCGAGCTTCTTGGGCACCCAGATGCGGCCGTCGTTACGCAGGGACTCGGACATCAGCGTCAGCTTGGACTGCTTGTCGCCATGCACGGGGATGCAGGTGGGGTGAATCTGCACATAGGAGGGGTTGGCCATGTAAGCACCCTTGCGGTAGCACTGAACGGCAGCCGTGCAGTTGCAACCCATGGCGTTGGTGGAGAGGAAGTAAGCGTTGCCGTAGCCGCCGGTGGCGATGACGACAGCGTTGGCGCTGAAGCGCTCCAGCTTACCGGTCACGAGGTTCTTGGCGATGATACCGCGAGCACGGCCATCGACGATGACCACATCTTCCATCTCGTAGCGGGTGAAGAGCTTCACCTTGCCGGCCTGCACCTGAGCGCTCAACGAAGAGTAAGCGCCGAGCAGCAGCTGCTGACCGGTCTGACCCTTGGCATAGAAAGTACGGCTGACCTGAGCGCCGCCGAAGGAGCGGTTGGCCAACATACCGCCGTATTCGCGAGCGAAGGGAACGCCCTGTGCCACGCACTGGTCGATGATATTGTTGGACACCTCGGCCAGACGATACACGTTGGCCTCGCGAGCGCGGTAGTCGCCGCCCTTCACGGTGTCGTAGAACAGACGATAGACCGAGTCGCCGTCGTTCTGGTAGTTCTTGGCTGCATTGATACCGCCCTGTGCGGCGATAGAGTGCGCGCGACGGGGGCTGTCCTGGATGCAGAAGTTGAGCACATTGAAGCCCATCTCACCGAGGGAGGCTGCAGCGCTGGCACCGGCCAGACCCGTACCCACGACGATGACGTCGAGCTTCAGTTTGTTCTTCGGGTTCACCAAGCGCTGATGTGCCTTGTAGTTGGTCCATTTCTCAGCAACGGGTCCCTCAGGAATCTTGGAATCTATTTTCTTCATAATTTATAAGACCCACCTCCCTGCCCCTCCCTTGTAGGGAGGGGAGTAGAATGTATCTGACTCATCAGGGGGTCATTAGGGCTATTCTTTAATGTTAATAATAAAACCTATTCTTGAAAAGGTGACCACTCCCTCCCTACAAGGGAGGGTGAGGGGAGGGTCAACCAAAAATGGCGAACTTGAGGACCACCACAGCAAACATCAGGATGACGATGGTGGACCAGATGAAGCCGATGCACTGCCAGCGGTTGTGCCAGATCTTGCCGCTCCAGCCCAGTGTCTGGATAGCGCTCCAGAAACCATGGTTCATGTGGAACCAGATGGCACAGAACCAAATCAGATACAGCAGGGAGAAGATGGGAGCACCAGGCTGATCGTGGAATGTCCATACAATCCATGCGTAGCCGTCGGCGGGAGAGATGGGGTTGCTCATGGCAGCCACGGGGTCTGAGAGCTCTGCCCACATCATGTTGTACCAGAAGTGCCAGAGGTGGAGGCACAGGCCCAAGCAGATGATGCAGCCCAGCAGGAACATGTTCTGGCTGTACCACTCCACCTTTTCAGGCTTGTCGGTCACGGCATAGGCATCTGTGCCGCGGGCCTTCTTGTTCTGGATGGTCAGGATGATGGCAAAGACAAAGTGCAGGGCCATCAATGCAGCCAGACCAAGGGTAGCCACGACAGCGTACCAGTTCGCGCCGAGGAACTCACAAATCATGTTGTAGCCCTCAGCGCTGAAGAGCGCTACGACGTTCATGCTGGCATGGAACGTCAGGAAGAGAATCAGTGCGAGTCCTGTCACGGACATCACTACTTTTCTTCCGATAGAAGAATCAATTAACCACATAAAAAGTAATGTTTTAGATATTTGAATGATGAAAAGATGCTGCAAAAGTAAGTTATTTTAGTGAGCCCGCAAAGAAAAACGCCTCTTTTTATGGCATAAGAGGCGTTAAAAACAGCTATCGCTGCGGGTCGTCGTACTGAATCTGCAATTCTTCGAGCTTATGATGCAGCTGTTGCTGCAGTTTTTCCATTCCCGGCTGACCATAGAGATTGTGCATCTCATGCGGGTCGTTCTGCAGGTCGAAGAGTTCCCATGCATTGACGTCGTGGCCATAGAAATGGATGAGCTTGTAGCGGTCGGTGCGGATGCCGTAGTGGCGGCGCACGTTGTGCTCGGCGGGGTATTCGTAGTAGTGGTAGTAGATGGCGTCGCGCCATTTCTTGATGGCGGCTTTGTCCTCCTTCGTGGCCGCTTTGCCTTTCAGCAGGGGCAGCAGCGACACGCCTTGGATGTCATCGGGAATGGGTGCTCCGGCGATGTCGAGGAAGGTGGGGGCATAATCGATATTTTGCACCATTTCATCGATGTCACCACGGCGCTCATAGCCTTTCGGCAGACGCATCACGAGCGGTGTGGAGAGACTCTCCTCGTACATGAAGCGCTTGTCGAACCAGCCATGTTCACCCATGTAGAAGCCTTGGTCGGAGGTATAAACCACGAGCGTGTTGTCCAGCAGCCCTTTCTCCTCAAGGTAGTCGAGCATGCGCCCCACTTCCTGATCCAGCGAGTGTACCACCTTGGCGTAGTCACGCATATAGCGCTGATACTTCCATTCTAGTAGCTCTGCATCGCGACTGCCCTCGACACTGCTCTGCGCCTGGCGGGGCAGGAAGTTGTAGTCCTTGCCCCACCTCTCGTAGAAGTCGCGTGAGAGGGGTACATAAAAAGCATCATACTGCTCGCGCTCGGCGGGCGAGAGGCGCCCGATCATGCTCTGGTAGGAGCGCGACAGGCGGGTGCGAGGTGTCTCCTCGTCGCTCACGAACATCTTGGTGTCATAGACGATGTCCATGTCCTTGCCAATCTCCATCTCTGTCTTGCCGGCGGCTTCGCGAGTGGCGTAGTCGTCGTGGAACTCGGGCGGCAGGGAAAAGGTCTTGTCCTCATACAAGCGCAGGTCCTCCAGTGCTGGCAGCCAGGCGCGGTGGCAGGCTTTGTGGTGGATGAAGAGGGCGAAGGGGGTGGGTCTTCTATTCTCCATCCACTCGATGGCCTTGTCGGTGATGATGCGTGTGACGTAGCCGCTGTCGGCAGAGCGTGTGCCGTCCATGTGGATGAATGTGGGGTTGTAGTAGTCGCCCTGTGCCGGCAGTATCTCCCAATGGTCGAACCCTGTGGGTGTACTCACGAGGTGCCATTTGCCGATGAGGCAGGTCTCGTAGCCGGCAGCCTGCAGCAGCTTCGGCATCGTCTGCTGGGAACCGTCGAAGATGCCGTGCTCGTTGTTTGTGAACCCGTTCTTATGTGAATGCTTGCCCGTCAGCATGCATGCTCGGGAAGGTCCGCTCAGGGAGTTGGCCACGTAGCTGTGCGTGAAGCGCACGCCATCCCTCGCGATGCGGTCCAGATTGGGTGTCTCCACATAACGGGTGTCATAGCACGACATCATCTGCGCCGTGTGGTCATCCGTCATGATATAGACGATGTTGGGACGTAATCCCTGCGCGTTGGCCGCCAGCGCGGCCAACGACGCAGGGATAAGAGCGAGTTCTCTTCTCATTTACTTATACCATCGAATACACTACGTCCATAATCTCTTTGCCGATGGCGTCGGCAGCCTCCATGGTGGCAGCCTCGGAATAGACGCGGATGATGGGTTCGGTGTTCGACTTGCGCAGATGTACCCACTTGTCGGGGAAGTCGATCTTCACGCCGTCGATGTCGTTGACCTCCTCGTTCTTGTAGAGCTCCTTCACCTTGGCCAGGATGGCATCCACGTCGGTGTCGGGTGTGAGGTCGATGCGGTTCTTGGCGATGCAGTAGGGAGGATAGGTGGCGCGCAGCTCGCTGGTCTTCATGCCCTTCTTGGCCAGATAGGTGAGGATGAGGGCGATGCCTACGAGGGCATCGCGGCCATAGTGTGCGGCGGGATAGATGACGCCGCCGTTGCCTTCGCCGCCGATGACGGCGTTGGTGGCCTTCATCTTCGTGACCACATTCACTTCGCCCACGGCGGCAGCGTTGTACTCGCAGCCGTACTTACGGGTGACATCGCGCAGGGCACGTGTTGAAGAGAGGTTCGAGACGGTGTTACCGGGCGTGTGCTGCAGGATGTAGTCGGCCACGGTGACCAGCGTGTATTCCTCGCCGTACATGGTGCCGTCTTCGCAGAACAGGGCCAGACGATCGACATCGGGATCAACGACGAAGGCGATGTCGTAGCCGCCCTTCTGCATCAGCGCCTTGATGTCGCCGAGGTTCTTCTCCAGCGGCTCGGGGTTATGCTGGAAGTCGCCGGTGGGTTCGCCATAGAGGCAGGTGACAGTCTCCACGCCCAGCTGTTCCAGCAGCTTCGGCAGGATGACGCCGCCAACGGAGTTCACAGTGTCGAGAGCCACACGGAACTTGCGGGCCTTGATAGCCTCTACGTCCACGAGTGCGAGGTTCTTCACGAGGTCGATGTGCTTCTGGTCGTAGCTGTCATCCTCGCGGTACTTGCCCAGATGATCGACATCAGCATACTCGAAGTCCTCGGCAGCGGCGATGCGTAGCACCTCAGCGCCCTCGGCAGCATTCAGAAACTCACCGTCGCTGTTCAGCAGCTTCAGGGCGTTCCACTGGCGGGGGTTGTGGGAAGCGGTGAGGATGATGCCGCCGCACGCCTTCTCCATCGTCACGGCCAGTTCGGTGGTGGGTGTCGTGGCGAGGCCGATGTTCACGACATCGAAGCCCATGCCCATGAGTGTGCCGCAGACGACATTCTTCACCATCTCGCCGGAGATGCGGGCGTCGCGCCCTACGACAATCTTGTTCGTGCCGATTTTATCGGTCTTGCGAATGAGGGTGGCGTAGGCCGAGACAAATTTTACGATGTCCAGAGGATTCAGCGTGTCACCTGCACGGCCTCCGATGGTTCCACGGATGCCGGAAATAGATTTGATGAGGGTCATATTATTTAGAGTTTAAAGTTTAAGGTTTAAAGTTTAAGGATGGTTTTCGGGGACAAAGATAAGTAAAAAAGGTACGGATGACACATAATAAAAGCATTATTTTGAGGTAAACATTAAAAAAAGACGAAAAAAACGTGTAAATAGTGTCACTCTTCTCCAAAAATCACTATCTTTGTCCCAATAAAATGAAACATAGATGTTACAGACCTCTTTTCGTGTGCGCGTTATTCCTATTATTTTAAGTCTGTGTGCGCCTCTGCTACTGGCTGCACAAACGATGTCCTCACCCACGACCGTTGATGGGTGGGCTGACCGCTTGACACGTTTTGGCAAAGGCATCCCGCAGGAGAAGGTCTTTGTGCATTTGGACAATACCTGCTACTTCTTAGGCGACACAATCTGGTATAGTGCCTACACATACCGCACGGACAAGGGTTTGCCCTCCAATGTCAGCCGTGTGCTCTACGTGGAACTCCTGAACCAGGACGGTTTCCTGGTGGAGCGTCAGCTGGTGGAGATGAAGAATGGGCATGGCTATGGGAACTTCGCCCTCCCCGATACCCTCTATGCGGGCTTCTATGAACTGCGGGCCTACACCCGCTGGCAGCTCAACTGGGGCATCACAGAGAAGGAGCATACCCCCTTTGCGGAGGAATGGTTCTTCAACAAGACGATGGCCAAGGAGTTCTATCGCGACTACGACAAAATCTATTCCCGTGTCTTTCCCGTCTATGACAAACCTCAGCAGGCGGGCGACTTCTACCACGATATGACAACACGTCCGCTGCGTCGCTATTTCAAGAGTGGAGCCTCTGAGCCGCAGCCTGTGCTGACCTTCTTCCCCGAGGGCGGCCATCTGGTGGCCGGCGTGCCGTGTCGAGTGGCGTTTGAGGCGGCCACAGAGACGGGTGAGGCACTGGAGGGTAAGACGCTTCCCCCGCCGACCTCACCCCTAACCCCTCTCCAAGAGGCGAGGGGGACTTTAGGGAGAGGGCAAATACCCGATGAGGGTGTGGCGACTGTGAGCCGTGGGCGTGGCGTGTTCACGTTCACACCGGAGGCTGGGCAGGAGTATGAGTTCACCTTCACGGCCAATGACGGGCGCACGGCCAAGGCTAAACTGCCGGAAGTGGAGACCGATGGCGTGGCGCTGAGCGTTGAGCGCCAGGGCGATGAATGGGAAATCCAAGTCCATGCTGTTGGCGAAGCCTCCACGAAACCTTTGGGCCTTACCATCATGCATGAAGGTAGGACGATGCTATTCCAAGAACTAACAGGAGGCCCCTCAACTCAAATACATTATACTCCCCTCCTTGATAGGGAGGGGCAGGGGAGAGAGTCCGGCATCCATCAAGCTACCGTCTTCGATGCCGACGGCCGCGTGTGGGCCGACCGCCTCTTCTTCGTTACCCAACCCGAACTCCTTCACCCCACATTGACCATCAGCGGATTAAAAAGCGAGTACGCCCCATACAGCCAAGTGAGTCTTCAGATAGCCGCTCCCTCCCTAAAGTCCCCCTCGCCCCTTGGAGAGGGGGTAGGGGTGAGGTCGGCGGGGGTGAGTCTTGCCATCCGCGATGCAGCCACATCGGACTACACCTACGATACCAGCAACATCCTCACGGAGATGCTTTTATCCTCGGAGTTGAAAGGCTTCATCCCCGATCCTGCCTACTTCTTCGAGGCCGACGACCAGGAACATCGCACAGCATTAGACCTGCTGATGATGACACAGGGCTGGCGCCGCTTCGACTGGCACACGATGACAGCCCCCGGTGCCTTCGCACTGACGCAGCCTGCAGAGACACAGACGCCATTCCTGCGCGGCGAAGTGCTGAACTACTCGGCAAGCATCTTACAGGATGAGGTGGCTGCCCTCGATGCCTCGTTCCTGTTGCCTTTTGACATGGAGAAGCGCTTGGAGCACAATACAGAAATTCCCAGTTTCCGAGACAGCCTGCGGAAAGCATCGTCAGAAGGCCTCTCCACAGAAGACAAGTATATAGGCTTGGGGCAAAGCGAGGTCATTGAGACCATCATCGCCCAAAGCTATGCCCGCGAATCCAACTTCCCGCCCGGCAGCTACCGCATGCGCGGTAATATCGCTGCGGCACGTTTCAATGCTAAGGAGACGGCGTTGGACAAAGAGGTGCGCGTACATGCCGAGTTCGCGCAGCCCGGCAGCGAGAGCATCCTCGGGGATATGGAAACGCGCAACGGCCAGTTCACCATTCCCTCACCCCATTTCACCGGTTTCTGCGTTTTCTTCCTCGCCGCCAGCGACACGACCAAGTGGAAACCAAAGAAACCGCACACATGGGTGGACATGGATGAGACAAAGGACGCTGAGTTCTATGTCCGACTGCAATGGCCTTATCCCCGTTTCACAAAGCCGTACAGCTATTATCAAATGGCTTATCGACAGCCGCCGCTTGATTCACCGCAGGCCTCGCAGCTATCTTTCTTTAATCCCAAGACTTTTGAGACGAATATGAGCGCCGTCACTGTGCGTGCTCGCCAGAGTGGTATCCGCAAGTTGTCATTGCTGAAGCCGGCGCTGAGCGTGGATGCCTATGAGGCTTTCAACGAGGCGTGCGATGCAGGACTGATGTCTGGGTGCTACCGTGGGCGCTTCCATTTCCTTAATAGTATCGCGCGCCTGTATGCGGGTGATATGCAGACGAGCAATGCCTACTTGCTGGAGCCGCGTTATGATGGTGTGAATGTATCGCGCAACCTCGTTCCCAAGCAGGTGAATCGATATAACAGGCTCATGCACTTGAACCGTATCAATATTTACACAGACTATAATCCACGTACAGGTGGCGATTCTCGTGCTAAGGAAGAGGACGTGGAGCGTCTGGCCATTGACTTGCGACAACTGCCCGACGAGGGGGAGCGCGTCACCTACCGTGACCGCCGCTATATCCTGCAAGGGTTCAATGTGGCAGATGATTTCTATCACCCCAACTATCAGTTGCCTCCTGCAGCAACGGCTCCGAAGGACTACCGCCGTACGCTCTACTGGAACCCGAATCTGGAGTTTGACGCCAGCGGCGTTGCTAACATCTCCTTCTATACGGGCTGCAAGTCCACAGCTATCACCGTGGATGCCAACGGTCAGGCTGGGGATGGGACGTTGCTTCGGACCCCTTCCCCGCTCCCCCTTTAGGGGGGAGGGCGATTACCTGACAAGATTTGAAAACTATTTATAACCTTTTAACAAATGACCCTAAAACCTCTGCCGTTCAAATGCATACTACTCTCCCCCTGCAAGGGGGAGCGGGGAGGGGGTCCGCTATTATGAACGAAAAACTTCTTACCATTGTTGACCAGTTCGCCACGCGTGGCACGGTCGCAGAAATCAAGCCCCTCGGCGAGGGACTTATCAACGACACCTTGCTGGTGAAAACAGCACAGAGTGAAGCACCCAACTACGTGCTCCAGCGTATCAACACAAACGTCTTCCCCGATGTGGACATGCTCATGAACAACATCCGCGCCGTCACGGGACACATCCGCCAGAAGCTGGCAGCACGCGGCGAGACGGACATCGACCGCAAGGTGCTCACCTTCGTACCATTGAAGAATGACCAAAGCAAGCTCTACACCATTGTCGATGGTGAGCCGTGGCGCCTCATGATCTTCATCAATGATGCCATCACTAAGCAAGCCGTGAACCCTGAGTCCAGCGAGGCCGCCGGCGAGGCCTTTGGCGACTTCCAGGCCATGCTGGCCGACATCCCCGTGCAACTGGGTGAGACCATCAAGGACTTCCACAATATGGAGTTCCGCCTGCAGCAGCTGAAGGACGTGATTGCTGTTGACCCTGCCGGCCGTGTCGCCAGCGTGCAGCCCATCATTGATGAACTGCTCTCCTATGCCGACGAGATGACTGCTGCCGAGCGTCTGGGTCGCGAGGGCAAGCTGCCCAAGCGCATCTGCCACTGCGACACCAAGGTCAACAACATGATGTTCGACAAGAACGACCGTGTGCTCTGTGTCATCGACCTCGACACCGTCATGCCGAACTTCATCTTCTCGGACTACGGCGACTTCCTCCGCACCGCTGCCAACTTCACCGCCGAGGACGATCCCGACCTCTCCAAGGTGGGCTTCAACATGGAGATCTTCAAGGCCTTCACGCGCGGTTACCTGCGTTCTGCCAAGAGCTTCCTCACGCCGCTGGAGAAAGAGATGCTGCCTTACGCCGCCACCCTCTTCCCCTACATGCAGGCCGTGCGCTTCCTCTGGGACTACATCTCGGGCGACAAGTACTGGAAGTGCAAGTACCCCGAGCACAACCTCGACCGCGTCAAGAACCAGCTCACCCTCTTCAAGAGTGCCTACGCCTTGAAGGATGAAATGGCCCGTTTCATCGCGGAACAGTAAACAGTCAGGATAAAAAACAACCATTGAAAGCGGGAAAAGCGTATGCCTTTCTCGCTTTTTCTTGCCTCATGATAAACACCTTATCAGAAAAAGTCGTACCTTTGCAGCCGCATTTACAAAGTAGCTTGTTTATAGCCTCACTATAAGCCTAAACTCTAAACTATACACTTTATACAATAAACTAAAAATATATGTCTAATCCAATGAATGAGACTTCCATTTTAGGAGTCTTTAGGCGCAATGTCAGCGCTAGTGCCTTGCTGATTGGAGCCACCATTCTGGCTCTCGTGATGGCCAACCTTCCTGCTACTAAGGACCTGTATGCCTCGCTGTGGCAGCTTCCGGTGTCTTTGGGCATAGGCAGCTTCAATGTCTTCAGCCACGGCGGTCATGCCTTGACGCTGATGGACTTCATCAACGATTTCCTGATGTTCTTCTTCTTCCTGAGCGTAGGTCTGGAAATCAAGCGTGAGATCCTTTGCGGCGAACTCAGCAGCCGCCAGAAAGCCATGCTGCCCATCATCGGCGCTTGCGGTGGTATGCTGATGCCTGTCATCGTCTTCTTCTGCGTCTGCCTCGGCCATCCCCTGATGGAGCGTGGCTGCGCCATCCCCATGGCCACGGATATCGCCTTCTCGCTCGGCGTGCTCTCGATGTTCGGCAAGCGCGTGCCGCTGGGCTTAAAAGTCTTCCTGGCCGCCCTCGCTGTGGCCGACGACCTCGGTGGTATCATTGTCATCGCGCTGTTCTACAGCGAAGGCCTCGCGTGGAAGTACCTCTTAGGTGCAGCCGTCGTCGTCTGCATCCTGCTGTGGGGCAACCGTCGCGACATGCGTCTGAAGCAGTTCTACATGTTCTTCGGCTTCATCCTGTGGTATATGGTGCTGAACTCAGGCATCCACGCCACCATCGCCGGCGTGGTGCTGGCATTCTGTGTGCCTGCCAACCTGACGCGTGGCACACGCTACTACATGGAATACATCCGCGAGGAGCTGAAGCATTATCCTGACATTGAATTCAGCGAGGCTGACCGCACCAAGCCTATGGTTGTCGATAAGCAGGACATCCAGTTGCTGCGCCGCATTGAGAAAGCATCCGACTATCTCATCTCGCCGCTGCAGGATATCGAGGACTATCTCACCCTGCCCATCAACCGCATGGTCATCCCCGTCTTTGCCTTTGCCAATGCTGGTGTCAACTTCGATGGCATGAGCTTCATGAGCCTTTTCCATGGCGTCGCCCTCGGCGTCTTCCTCGGCTTGCTGGTAGGTAAGTTTGCTGGCGTTCTCAGCTTCTCATGGCTCAGCATCAAGCTCGGCATCTGTCAGATGCCGGCAGGTGGCAACTGGAAGTCCTTTGCCAGCGTCTGCATGATTTGCGGCATCGGCTTCACCGTCTCCATGTTCATCGCCGCCCTGAGCTATCCCGCCCACCTCGGCGCCGAGGCCGCTGAGATGCTCAACGAAGCCAAGCTCGGCATCCTCTGTGGCACCCTCGCCTCCGCCCTCGTCGGTTCCCTGATGCTGAGCCGCACCTTACCCAGTGGCGCGGAGCAAGGCAACGAATAAGACTATAGATTATAAGAGGTCGTGTCAAAAGTACCAGACACGGCCTCTTTTTGTCTTAATACATCCTCTTCCATAGTAATGGTACATTTTTAGGCTGCGGTTCTATAAATGC
>ONCQ01000039.1 GCA_900316355.1 uncultured Prevotellaceae bacterium
GAAACGCGGCACGTCCATATCTGACTATCTGCGGCCATTGGAGGAGAAGTCACATCAGGTCTATCTCACCAATGAGCTGCAGGTGGCGGATGTGCTGGAGTGGATCCTCTCGCAGGTAGGACGCTCCGAGGTGTGGCAGACGTCGTTCTCTATATCCGAGGAGTTCCTGCGCCGCCTGTTCTTCATCGAGCAGGAAGGACAGGTGTCGCAGTTTAATCTGATCCTGGACTTCAAGGCCACGCAGAAGACATTGCGGCTATGGCCGTTCATCTGTCAGACGATGCAGCATGTGTACCTCGCAGACAACCATTCCAAGGTGCTGCTGGTCCGCTCTGAGAAAGGGGACACGGTCACGGTGCTGACATCGCAGAACCTGACACGAGGCAATCGTGTGGAATCGGCTCTGGTCACCAATGATAAGGCCATATTTGCTACGCTGCATGACTCCATGACTTCACTCATTCACAACAAATCCGTACCGCTGCATGAACTATACAAAAGAGCAATTGGAGGAGATTGAAAAGTATGCTTCTATCTTCCTCCCTATTTCGGATATGGCTGTCATCCTTGATATTCCCGCTGAAATACTGCGGGAGGACATCAAGGACAGGCAGAACAAGGCTTCCAATGCGTACCTACGGGGCAAGCTGGCCTCGAAGGTGAAACTGCATACGCAGGAGATGATGCTGGCGCAGGTGGGGTCGCCGCTGGCGCTGGAGAATGCAGCCAAGAATCTGCTCGACATGGAGGATGATGAATAGTAATGGCCAACATCGCAACCATAGATCTGTGCAAGGCTCACCTCTTCACTTCGGAAGAGGAGATGCGCTTGCAAAAGTACACAGAGGACCAAATCTCCCGTGTACTTCGCTTGCGTGATATGTATCTATGGGTGCTGGCGAATCCGGATGCCAAGGACAGGCAGTTCATCGAGGAGGAGATTTCAAGGGGCTATGCCGTACACAAGTCGCAGGCATACACGGACCTGGCCATCATCAAGGCATTGGTGCCGATGCTGTCCAGTGCTGCCCGTGACTTCCATCGGTGGCGTTACAACGAGATGATTCTCGAAACGTACCAGATGGCCAAGAAACGCAAGGACACCAAGACGATGGAACGGGCAGCGTCGTCCTACGCCAAATACAACCGCGTCGATGTGGAGGATGAGTCGGCACTGCCATACGATTTGATTGTAGTGCAGCCGTTCATCCCGACGGATGATCCGTCTGTACTGGGCATCAAGCCCATCCCGAACAGACAGAAGTTCGTGGAGGACTTGCTGGCGAAATATCGGGCTGAGTCTGCGGATATTGATGATGTTGAGTATGAGGAAGCTGACCTCGAAGAGGATGAGCTGTGGGCTGACTATGAGGAAATCAAGGATGACGAAGAAACGAATGTGCCATGAGTGAAGAGAAGGTTGTTCATAAAGAGAAGGAGGCAAAGAGGATTTACTTCAATGACCCGCAGCGGTTGACACAGCTCATCGGTGCCAATACAACGGTCATTGTGGCTGGGCGACGAACGGGTAAGACGGACTCCATCGCCGCGCCTTTCGTGCTCCGTAACATGCAGCGCATGGAGGGCAGCACAGGGGGCATCGTGGTACCGACGTTCAAGCACGGTCTGACGAACACGCTGCCGGGACTGTTCACGGCTTGGCGACGCTGGGGGTACGAGAAGGATGTGCATTATGTAGCGGGTCGCAAGCCGCCAAAAGCGTTCAAGCGGCCATTGATAGAGCCGTCGGACTACGAGCATGTCATCACGTTCTACAATGGTTCCGTGGCGATTATCATCAGCCAGGACCGACCGGGTACGTCGAACTCCCTCACGCTGTCTTGGGTGCTTGTCGATGAAGCGAAGTTCATTGACTACCAGAAGCTGAAGGACGAGACGCTGCCTGCCAACGGCGGCATCAAGACGTACTTCGGGCATCATTCCTTCAACCACTCGCTGATGATTCTCTCGGATATGCCGCAGACTCAGAAGGGCAGCTGGTTCCTGCACTACCGGGAGAAGATGGACAAGGAACTTATCGAGGGTATCAAGGCTACGCTCTATGAGATATGGCACACGAAGGAGCGCATACGCGAGATGCGCAAGAAGAAAGAGAAGGTGCCTGCTTACTTGAAGGGGTATCTGCGTAAGCTGGACGCGCAGCTGAACAAAATGCGCTCGGTAGCGGTGTATTACAAGGAATACTCCAGCATCGAGAACATTGAGCTGCTTGGTGAGAACTACATCCGGCAGATGAAACGTGACCTGACACCGCTGACATTCCAGACGTCGATTCTCTGTCAGCGGATTGGGATTCGCAAGGATGGGTTCTACTCGTCCATGCGGGAGGGTCACAAATACAACGCTTCGGATTTTGAATCACTGGACAGCCTCGGATATGAGTTTGACGATGCAGCCATGGACTGCCGCGCCGACAAGGACCTGAACCGCCAGGCTCCTATCTGCATCGGCATGGACTACAATGCCAATATCAACTGGCTTGTAGCAGGACAGCCTTCAGGACGCAGGCTGAATGTGCTGAAGTCCTTCTTCGTGAAGTTCGAGCGCAAGCTGTCTGCACTTGTCGAGGACTTCTGCAACTACTACGCCTACCATGAGAACAAGACGGTCATCTATTACTATGATGCCACCGCCCTCGGTTCAAACTATGCCGTGAATGAACAGGACTTCCACTGGGTCATTATGCATGAGTTTGAACGCCGGGGATGGGAAGTCATTGATGTGTATCTCGGCAATCCGATGAAGCATGATGAGAAGTACCTGCTCATCAACCGGGGCTTTGCCGGTAAACAACGCCTCATGCCGATGTTCAACCGTCAGAACAACGATGACCTGATTCTTGCGGTGCAGACGGCACAGGTGTATCGTGGACGGCTTGGTTTCCGCAAGAACAAGAACGACGAGAAGAACCCCGAGACGGAAGAGGATCTACTCGAACACCGCACTGACGGAACGGATGCTTTTGACACCCTCTATATCGGGTGTGAAAAGTTCCCGCAACACGATATGTATTCTGTCAGTGGTGGAGGGGTTATGTAGTTAAAATCAAGATAAAAACGAGGAGATAGTATCTACCTCCTCGTACTCTCAAAGTTTACTTAGAACTTATAGCCGTTCACGCTGTCCCAATCGGGATCGGCGGTGAGGCGGAAGGTGCGCGTCCTTACCTGCAGCATCGAATTCTTCACTTGCCCGTTCCCAGCGTCCTCAATGTCATCCATGAGCGTTTTTTCACACGCCGTAAGCCCCAGCACTGCCAGAGCCGACGCAAACAATGATAAATTCTTCATTGTGATAATTGATTTGATGGTTATTTGGGACTATTCCCATCAAAAAATGCACAAAGTTACAATTGCGAACGCCAAAAGGACGCCGATGAACACCAAAAACACCCCTTTGAGTATGCAACTCTAAAACTAGTTATAGAAAAAACTGCAAAAAAGACGTAAAAATGTGCCTCTTTTCCGCATTTTCCTTCAAAATGTTTTGTCATTCCGAATAAAAGCCGTACATTTGCACCAATAGAACCCGCCACGCTTCCCGAAGACCAGCGAACCAGGGCGGGGCGTTTTTTTATATAGGGCAATGAGATATAACAAGCATCCCATTTCTATCAACGACCAAATTGCTATTCTGAAAGGTCGTGGACTCATCTTTACCGATGAGCAAAAAGCCCAGACAGTTCTGGAGAATATAAGCTATTTCCGTCTTGCTGGATATTGGCGTACTATGGAACAAAACAGTTCAACCCACTTGTTCCGTCCCGGCAGTCGTTTTGAGGATGTCGTGGCTCGCTACAATTTTGATTCAGAACTGAAAACGCTCATCTTTGCCGCCATTCAGCAAATAGAAATATCCGTCAGAACAAGGATCATTCATTTTTTCTCCTTGGTCCATGGGGCATTCTGGTTCCTTGATGACACGTTAGCGGAAGATGAAGATTTGTTCAATGAGAATCTTAGATATCTGCGCACAGAACTTAGCCGTTCTCACGACGAATTCATAGCAGAACATTTCAGGAAATATGATGAGCCAGACATGCCTCCTGCTTGGAAAACGCTTGAAGTAGCTTCGTTCGGAACATTGTCAAAGCTCTACAAGAACATGAATGACAACGCTGTGAAGAAGCAGGTTGCTCGTAGTTTCAATATCCCACAGCACAAATGTCTTCAAAGTTGGCTCGCTACGTTGACCATCGTGCGCAACACCTGTGCCCATCACGCAAGACTTTGGAATGCTCATTTCTCGATGGTTCCAAGGACGAATGAGCGGATGAGAGGCAACTGGATTGCAAACCGCCATTTTTCTTCAGACAAGCTCTATCCAAGTCTCTGCTGCATCGCCTACTGTCTCAATAGCATCAATCCCCAGAACACATTTGTTCAGGACTTCAAATCTCTTCTGACAAAATATCCAAGTGTGCAACCTTCCATGATGGGCTTCCCCCGTGGATGGGAAAGTGAACCACTGTGGCAATAGTTCCAATTATGACACCAAACAAGCAATTCAACACCTACAAGGAGGGGCTGGATCTGGAGTTCCTGCGGGAGTACTGCATGGAGCACGGGGAACGGCGCGTGATGGAGCGGGGCGAGACGCTGGAGGAGGCGGGCGAGCCGGCGCAGTGGGTGGCCTTCGTGGAGCGCGGCTGCTTCAAGTACATGGTTCACAACGACGAGGAGGGCAAGGACTACTGCACGGGCTTCGCCTTCGAGGGCGAGTTCGTGTCCGACTTCCCCTATTGCCTCGACGGCGACGTGTCGGAGGTGAGCATCGAGGCGGACATGCCGTGCGAGGTGCGCGTCATCAGCGGACAGGAGCTGCAGGCGCTGTTCGACAACGACCCGAAGATGGCGAAGATGGACGTGAAGATCCTGAAGAACCTGTTCAAGATGGTCTATGCCCGCGACCTCGACCATTACCGCTACACCGCCCGCAGTCGCTACCGTCGGCTCATCGACCGCTGTCCGCAGGTGGTGCAGATGCTCTCGCTGAAGGACATCGCCTCGTTCCTCAACATCACGCCCATCTACCTGAGCAAACTGCGCAAGGAGATTACATTCGGAAAGACATAAAGCCAAACAGTCTTCCCATCATACTTTTGGCTCAAAAGACGCTCAACTGAGCCAAAAATTCCTTGAATTTCTAAAACTAGTTTTAGAGTTGCACCCTCGGCGACCTGTTCTCGGGCTTCGCCGAGTTGTTTTTTACGCCTTTTTTTGTTATTTTGTAGTCGCAAATCGCAACAACTATGCAAAATAATGAGCGTATGAAACAAAAAGAACATTATTCTGAGGCCCTGGCCTATCTGCGCGACTATTGTCTGCGCCATGGTAGGCTCATGCTATTTTCGGTGGACGACATTTTTGAGACCGAAGGAACCGCTGCCCGCTTGTTTGGTTACATTGAGAACGGAAGTTTCCGTTACCTTGTCCGAAATTACAAAGGTGGCGAGAGTACCGTCGAGACCGTTGCTGCGGGCGACCTTGTGGGCTGCTATCCCTACTGTCTCGATGGCGACGCCGCTCCTGTCACGATCCGTGCCGACAAGCCCGCCACCGTCTATGTCGTCGATGGTGCAGACCTCGATGAGCACTACCGCCAGAGTCAGGAAGCGGAGCGAATGGGCCGCGACTACATGGCCTACCGCTTAGAGCAAGTCAAATCACGCATCATAGCACGTTACCAGCAGAAAGGAGGGAAAGGAATAAAAAACAATTAACATTTTTTATGGGTAAACTTTCGGGGTGTTTTGTGTTATATAGGCAGAACGACCAAAAGTGAAGTTTTATGAACAAGGAACATACAAATGAGCTCGAGTTTGAGCAAATGGTCGAAAGAATGCGACCAAGGCTAATGCAGATGGGACGTGAGTTCTTCGGCTCCGACACCGAGGCTGAGGAGGTGGTGCAGGAAACATGGCTCAGGGCATGGAATGTACGTGAAAAAGTGATGCTAACAGATGCCTACGTCCTGCGTATCGCCCGAAACTGCTGCGTATCGATGTGGCGCGGCCATCGGACGCAGGTGGAATTGACAGACGAGGAGGGTTCTGTTGTTTCTGAGGTCACACCAGAGGAAGAGATGGAGGAACGCGAGAATTCTGAATGGTTGCAATCGCGACTCCAACGTCTGCCAAAAGCTGAGCGCGAAGTCTGGCAATTATTCTACGATCAAGGCCTGACCGTTGAGGAGATAGCTGAAGTACGTGGTGTTTCTGTTGCCACCGTCCGCAAAACCATATCGCATGTACGTAGCCGTCTGCGTACCGAGCTGCGCCGTCATTTCATAGGGCTTCGCCATCTTCTATTGTTTGCTCTATTGGCTTTGTCAACAGGTATTGCTATTGCGGTTATCATCAGCCCTGCGGGCCGGGTTCGCGGCGTCATAGAAAAGGTTTTCAACTTGCCAGAGGACACTACTATTTATGAGACTCCGGAGTGTCTGCCCAGTTATCGTGGGGATGTCGATGCCCTCTACCGCCACATCGCCTTCGAAATGCACTATCCTGATTCAGCCATAGAAAAAGGCATAGAAGGGCGCGTCATCATCCGTTTCGTGGTGGAGAAAGACGGTCGCTTGACCAACTTCGAGGTGCTGAAATCACCTGATGATCTTCTAAGTAAGGAAGCCCTCCGTGTTTTACACCAGACGGAGCCATGGATTCCCGCACAAAACGAAGGTCGCCCCGTCCGTAGCCATTTCTGTATGCCCATCACGTTCAGATTAAGATAAATAATTGTGTTTCATAAAAACATGTCTTGGCCGAGCCAAGCGGCACAGCTGAGCAAGAAGATGAAAGTCCTATAGGCACATAGGCTCCGCTGCGTCGTGATGACGTGACGGGGCTTTCATTTTGAACAAAATTAGCTTTTTTGAGTAAAAAATGAAGAAAAGGGTTAGGAAAACGAGCGTTCGAGTGTCATATAAGTAAAAGGTAAAGCTAATGGAAGTGACATCCGACATATACCGTGTCTATGAGCAGCATCGCGAGCCGATGATGCGGCTGGCACTGCGATTGTTAGGCGACAGTGAGGAGGCAAATGATGTGGTGAGTGACGTGTTTGCACACATCGTAGAAACCCCTGCCGCCATCCGAGACAATGCAGCGTCATATATGCTGTCTTCCGTGCGCAACCGTTGCCTAAACCTGTTGCGTCATAAGCGGTTGTCCGAACGTGTACACAAACTACTTCCTATCGGTGAAGACATGGTAGAGGAACCGCAGATTGATGAGACGGAGGACGTGCTGGACGCTATGTTGCAGTTCGTTGATACGGAACTGACACCTCAGACACGTGAGGTGGTGCGGTTGCGCTTTCAGGAACAGATGAGCTACCGCGAGATTTCCACGCGCCTCGGTATCAGCGAGGTGGCAGTGTACAAGCATCTCGTTCAGGCCATCAGCCGACTCAAAGAACGATTCAATCCTTAATCCCTGACTGATATGGACAAATTGGAACTCTTGCTCAACATGATTGAGCATCCCGAAAACTACACGGAACAGGAAGTTCATGAGCTGCTGTCCGATGATGACGTGCGTAAGCATTACGAGGTGATGGTACTGTTGCGTGAAGCGTTCGCTAAGGAAACAGGAGAAAGTATATTGCCTGAATCTTCCAAGATACAAATGGCAGAGACACGCAATACTAGAATGATTGTCCTTAACACCTCACTTCGCAAGATTGCAGCCATGTTTATTGCGGCAGTTCTCATCAGCGGACTGGCTTATGCCGCATATCGCGTCCTTTCGCCCATCAAAGCCCCGCAATTGACTGAGGCAACTACTCCTTCCTTGACAGGGAAAGCGGGAGGAGGGTCTTCTATGTCCGACTCCGTCGTCTGCTTTCCCGACACACGCTTAGACAGCATCTTAACCATCGTGTGCAGCTACTACGGACGTGAACTTTGCTTCGTTGATACGACGCTACGTGAAATGCGGCTTTTCACGTCGTGGAACCGCAATGAGTCGCTGGCGGAGTACATCGGCACCCTGAATGTATTCGACGGCTTGCATCTTACAGACGAGAGAGATACCGTGTTTGTAGATTCTGTTGATGGGGAGGAAGAGTGATGAAACGAATAATCCTATACATTATTATATATATGTGTGCGGGCGTACAGGTTTCGGCGCAGGATTTCGTCTTCAAGGACGATTCTCTCTCCGCAGCCTTAGCCGCCATCCGCGACTCGCAAACAGAATATGACATCCACTTTATCAAGAATGACATAGAACACCTGCGCGTTTCAGCTCGTATCAAGAAACTCAAGGCTAATAAGGCGGTGGAACGGCTGTGCAAAGGACAACCTGTGAAGGTAAAGACAAAGGGAAAGAATATCTTCGTGCAGTATAAACCAGAAAAGGATTTCTCGGACAAGAAGATTCATCTCTCGGGTGAGGTGAGGGATGGTTTCTTGGATATGCCGCTGCCTCATGCAAGAATCTCCGTGTTCAAGGCCGACAGCACGATGGTGGCTGATTCCCTGCGGATGGTTGTCTTCTACAGGGGTGATATGCGAATTGACAAGGCTGTGTTCAACTTAGAGGTGAGCGCTGCCGAACGCGAATATCTGGTGCGTGCGCAGATGGAAGGCTACGATGACGTGTGGCAGCGCGTCGCCATCAACGACCCCTCACAGGATGAAGTGGATGTGCCTGCGCTGAAGATGCGCAAGAGTACCACCAAGACCATGCGCGAAGTGACCATCACGGCCACGAAGATTAAGATGTACTACCGCGGCGACACGCTCATCTACGACGCCACGGCCTTCAAGATGCCCGACGGCTCCATGCTCGACGACCTCATCCGCCAGCTGCCGGGAGTGACGATGAACGCCGACGGCGAGATCTTTGTCAACGGCCGCAAGGTCGATGAGTTGCTTCTCGGCTCACGCTCCTTCTTCGGCGGCAACAAGAAAGTGCTGCTTGAGAACCTGCCATACTACACCGTCAGGCACCTGAAGGTCTATGAGAAGCAGACCGACCGCAGCGAGGCTCTTGGCTACGACGTAGATCCCCGTCGCTACGTCATGGACGTGATTCTCAAAGATGAATACAATCAAGGATATATCGGTAATGTGGAAGCGGCAGGAGGAACAGACGAGCGATGGCTGGGGCGCGGATTCTTGTTGGGCTTCACCGACAAGTTGAGGTTTACGCTTCTCGCCAACGCCAACAACGTCAATGAAAGCCGCCACATCGGACAGTCCGACCAGTGGAGCCCTGCACGTCAGCCCCGTTCACTCCTCACCACCCGTAGCGTAGCCGGGGAACTGAACTATGAGGCCAAGAACGGGAAGAACAAGGAAATCAAAGAAACCTTCCGTGCCGAGTACACCTCCACCACCGACGATCAGACCATCACCCAACGTACTGAGCGCTTTATTGAAGGCTATTCGCCAACGTCCGTCACCGAGTCCTTCAACCGCGCCGGCAACCGCCGTTGGACGCTCAACAACCATCTGGTGTTGAGGCTACCTGCATGGATGGACATTTATGCCACTTTCGAGCACACTCGCCGCGACGGCTCTTTCCATTCTGCCTTCGATGAGCAATCCGACAGCCTCAGCATCTCTCAGCGCACCGTGGGCATCAGCGAGGGCACGAAGTGGAATGCCAAAATCGATGTCCAAGGCACCGTGAGGCCCGGTAAACAGAAGAGCCACATCGACTATTACGTTTCGGTGGCTCACGACAGCGATGAGGGCGAAAGTGCCACCCACTTCCAAACCCAGCATACGGCAGTGTGCTCGACGGTTTCCCCGTCGAGAAAAGAGTCACACAACTCCTCTTCCCTCTTCAATCGCAACACATGGGGCGCAGTGAACTTTGGCTACGGCCACGAGATCGCAAAAGACATCCACCTGGGTTTCTCCAATATGCTTTGGAACGGCCATGTCCACACACGCGATTATCTGTATCATCCCGACACCCTTGTGCTTCCTTCCCAGCTCGATGCCCTCGAAGCCATCACCGACTACTCCAACTCCTACGAGAGCCGCACCGACAACTGGCAGAACGACTTCACCATCCACCTGAGCAAGAGTTCCTACTACATGCACCCACAAGTACACATGAGGGTGAACTACGACCGCTGGCGCTTGGAACTGAAGCTCCCCGTCTATAGCAACAAGCTGCACTATCAGCGCGGAAGGCTCGACACTCTCGCCCGTCAGACCATGTTCTTGCCCGAGCCCAAGTTCTGGTTCCGCCACTCGTGGAGAGGCGCGCTGCGCGACTTCCAAGCCCACGTCAGTTTCAGTCAACACACGCCTCTTCTCCTCGACCGCATCAACTTCCGCGACGACAGCCGTCCGCTCGTTGTCAAGCTCGGCAACTCCGACCTGAAATCGACCGCTGTCACGCATCTCAACGCCCGTTATTACGATGGAACAGGGCGCAATCAGGGCATGTATAACCTCTCCGCCTCCTTCGACTACCACCACCGCGACATCTCCCAGTCAGTCGCCTACAACCCCTCTACCGGAGTCTATACCTACAAGCCCATGAACATTGGCGGTGCCTACCAAGCCCACGCCGACTTCAGCACCTATCACAATATCGGCGAGAAACGCTATTGGTCGTGGCACGTCAATGCCGGAGCCGACTGGAACCATTCCAAAGATCATGCCTTGTTAGAGGGGCAGACAGAAAGTCAAGTGAATACCGTGAATACTCTCACCCTCAACAGCGGTGCAAACATCCGTTACAACTGCAAGACCCTCTACGTCCGCGCCGTGGGCAGTATTGAGTGGCGGCACAGCGAAGGCCGGATGTACGATTTCTCCACCCTCAATGCCCTCGACTTCAGCTATGGTCTCGAAGCCAGCTACACCACCCCCGCCCTCGCTGGCAAGAAGATAGGAGGCCTGACCATCGCCGCCGATGCCTGCATGTACAGCCGTCGTGGCTACGGAACCGCCACACTCAATCGCGACGACTTCGTTGTCAACGCCTCCCTCAGCCAGTCATTCCTCAGCGGCAAGCTTATCCTCCGCCTCGATGGCTTCGACCTCCTGCACCAACTTTCACCTACCGACTACGTCATCAATGCTCAAGGCCGCACCATCACCACCTACCGCTCCCTCCCCCACTACCTAATGCTCCACGCCGTCTGGCACTTCAACAAAAACCCGAAAAAGAAGTAGTAAAATGTTGATTACTTGATTTCATAAAGTAGTAAAATTGTTAGCAAAGCAAAGTCCTATAGGCACATAGCTTCCGCTGCGTCGTGATGACGTGACGGGGCTTTCATTTTTAACATCTTTTATGGGTAAAGATTCGGACACTTTTGCGTTATAAAACTGCAAGGTATATAACACATTACTTACAATTATGAAAACAAAAATCTTTTTCCTCTTCTTTTTTGCGGAGCTGTTCATGTCCGTCAGCTTATCGCTCGCAGCCGAAGAGGTTTGGCTTTGGCCCATTGAGGGACAGAACACGGGCGAGGGTATCCTCTACCGTCCGCAGGACAACATCGAGAAGGAATTCAACTTCGGGAATCTCTTCATCGGCGCGCCGGAGGGGACGCGGGTGGTGTGTCCCGCCGATGCCGTGGTGACGAGCTACAACTACACCTACAACATGTCACTCACCAACTCAACCACATGGGGAGGAGGCGACCAAGGCTATGATGCGCTTGTAACCGAACAGAAGGACTACTTCCGCAGCAAGGGCTGGGACATCCGCTATCTCATGTTGTCCATCGGTCTGAAGATTGGTGACAAGACACTATGGATGAATGGACTTCGGCCACTCGGAGATGGTGGTTCCATCCCCACAGGCACTCGTCTGAAGCGGGGCGACGTGCTTGGTACGGTGGGCTATGCCTACCACGCCATCAGCCAGCCGCACATCGACCTCTCTGTTTCCAGGCATTCCGTGGCAGACGACCCCATGACACCCTTCGGCCTACGCACCACCTTCCGCAAGCCCGAAGCGCGCCCGACCAAATTCCATCTGACACACGACGAGGCAGTGGCCGACTACCGCCAGCTGGCTAGTAGCGTGAAGGAAATATATCCCTCATTGGATGACCTGATGAGTGAGGCAGCGTATGATACCTTTGTCAAGGAGCAGCTGGCGCGCATCCCTGCCGACGGCATAGCGTTGAAGGACTTTGCGGCTCTCATAAAAGACTACAACGCCGTCATCCACGACTCACATCTCAACATCAACTGCCGCGTACCAGCCGACCCGAAGGAACAGGGACGAAGCCTTCGCTACGGATTGCCGTCGCTGTTCTTCGGCCATGTGGTTAACAGCGATTCATTAGGAACGATGGAGTGCGTAGTGCTGATGGCCGACAGTGCACATGCCGCCTATGTGGGACGCCGCATCGCCCGCATCGACGGAAAGCCCGCCGCTGACCTCATCGCCATCACCCGCCGCAACTCTACAAACTACGATGCTCGCGTCCACTCCGTGGGCGACTACTTCGCTTGCTATTGGAACGCCATCGACTACGGCCTCGAACTCGGCCCACAGCCCGAGGGCAGGACCATCGTCTATGAGTTCGAGGACGGCGAGCGAATGGAACTTCCCATGGTTTCAAGCTATTCAAATAAAATATACCCCACGGAGAAATGGGCGCGTAACCAGTACATCAACCGCCGCAAGCGCGGGCCCTTCGAAGTGCGCATGGAAAACGATAGCGTCATGTATATCGGCATCAGCACCTTCAGCCTCAGTCAGCTGGACTGCGACAGCGTTGTCGATGCCATTCACCAGGCCGAGCGCGACAGCGTGCCGTTCCTCATCTTCGACGTCCGCAACAACTACGGCGGCGATGCGGGTGTGCAGGCTCGCATCACCCGTGCCCTGCTCGGCCGCATTGCCGACCGCCCGCACACAAGTTATCAGAAGGTCAACGCCGCCCTCTTTCAAAGCCCCACCATGAACTTGATTCCGGGCGACACCATCTTCGCGGGCTTCAAACCCATTGAAGGCCGCAAAGGGCTGTATCTGATGGAGGAAGAAGAGGACAATGCCAAAATTTCTACCATCGACTCCCTGGGCTACAACGGCCGTCTCTACGTACTCATCGACAGCCGCTCTGCCTCAGCATCTGCCTTCCTGGCAGGAGCCATCAAGCGCAATGACCGCGGCTACGTCGTCGGCCGCGAAACCATGAGCGCCTACCACACCGAGACCTGCATCAAGTTCGCCAACATCAGCCTCCCGAACAGCCAGTTCACCGCCACCATACCCATGGTGCGCGTGGTCATCGACGAGACCGTCACTGACCGTCTGCCCGCCCTCCGCGGCGTCATCCCCGACTGCGACATCCCCATGTCTGAGGCTGAGTTCCACTACGACGGCGACTACATCCTCGACCGCACCCTCCAGCTCATCGCCGAAGGCACCTACCTCGAAATCCCCGCCGTCGATACACGCAAAGGCTGGAAATCCCTGCCATACGCCCTCGCCGCTGTTGTCTTTCTCCTAATCATCTTATTCATCCGCCAGAGGCGTACTACTTGATTTAATCCCCAAACACATTTTACACAACTCATGAAAAAGATTCTTTTTGCAATGTTTGTCTTTGTGCTGTCGTTATCGGCTTTGGCAAAAGACATTGTCGTTGAGCGACCCGCTTTCCGCACAACAAGCAATAGCCTTTCTCCTGTCAAGGTAGAATTGAGGAAGAAAGAGACGGTCGTTCACTTTCATATTGATTGTAGCCATTGGCGTGAGTGGAGCATGGACGGCGCGCGGTTGGAATGCTGCGGTCAAAAGATTGCCTTCAAGACGGGGCGCATTATTACGCACGACAGCGGTCAGGTGCTGGCCGATGACGTTTTTGAATTAGGCAGGAGATATACGCGGAACGCGCAGCAGGATTCGCTTATCCTCACCTTCGAGGCATTGCCCAAGGACGTTAAGGCGTTCGATTACATAGAGGGAAATGCCGAGGGTGCATGGCAGATTCGCGGTATCCGGCTTGACGGAAAAAAATACTCATCCATATTCCCCGCCTATCAACCACATGTGGATGACGGCCAGCCGTTAAAGCCGATCACGCCAACTTACGGCAAGGCAACAGCAACGGTGACAGTGCATGGCGGAAAGTGCTTTTCTTATTATGGTCAACCTGCTTGCGACCCTATCACGGGCCAATATGAATCCGAGACGCAATATCTTGACTCCACCACTATTTTCTGCCACCCTGCATACCTACCTATGCGAATGGTATGGATTGGGTTTGATATTGATCCAACAGGCTACAACGGAGATTTCCCCCTGTTACATGTGCCAGGTGAGACGTTAACGCTTGATGTGGATGCCTTTACTTGCGCAGAACGTAGCCTTGGATGTAAAAGCACCATCACCCCGCAAGACTGCTACAGGCTGGGTGGAACACTGGCCGATCTGAACCAAGTATTATTGGAGAACCAAACATTAGCGCATACGCAGATTAAGGAGGTGCCGGAGTATCATGACGGCGAGACATTCACGCAGTGGAGCGAACGCCTGTGGCAAAGTATCGACTCAATCAGGCAGCGTATGCTGCAACGCCCAGACTACACCCGTCGTCAACGCGACTACGCACAATTGCTGGCCGACCGCGCCTACCTGAATATCCGCCAGAACTATGAACCTGCGCTCCGATATAAGATGTGGACGCTAAGACTCAATGCCGACAGCGCTGTTTCCCGGCTGAAGACCACATACACCCTCGAAGACCCGCACGCCCGAGACCTGCATCTCTTTCGAGATGGAACTACCTACTACGCCACGACTAACACAAGTTATTTGCCATATCTCCGCGCCAACGGTCTCGACCACGGCGAGGTGTATGACTTCCTCGCTGCCTTTGACGAAGCCATCGCCCTCGGGCAGAAGATGAAGGAAGCCGAGGTGCAGACAGACAGCGCCATCGCCCGCATACATCCTTACTTCCAACCCGTACTACGCGCCTTCAACGATAGCACGCGAATGCTCGTGGAACGCTTGCAGCGTGAAGCCAAGGAACGCATGAAGCCCACGCCCGATGTACCAGCCGACCAGCTCCTACAAACGATAGCCGCACAATACCCTGGCAAGGCTGTCTTCTTTGATCTATGGGCTACTTGGTGCGGTCCATGTATGAAGGGTATCCATGCTATGGAACCTATGAAGGAAGAACTTAAAGGAAAAGATGTTTATTTCGTCTATCTTACAAACGAGAGCAGCCCCTTAAATGAATGGAGCGAGCAAGTACTTCGCATACCTGGCCAACACTACCGAATTCCCAACGCCCTATGGTCGAAGATTCCTGACGTCAGTTCAATTCCACAGTACTTCCTCTATGACTCTGAAGGACGCTGTTCCTGGCAGCAAACAGGCTTCGATGACGCCACCATTGGCACCATCTTTCAAGAAATAGAGAAAGTATGTAAATAGCTGTATCACATCAAACAATTATGAGTTATGAATAAAATAATAATCTTCATCGCTATTGTTGGAATTGCCTTAATATGGAGTTGTAAGCAAAAGAAGACCGAAAAGATTATCTACGAGCTTCCAGCAAGCGAACAGTTGTTAAAGTTGGAACGCCAAGAGAAAGCCTACAGAGATTCTCTTGAAAAGTACACAGTATTGGGCGAAACCTCTATAGCCAATCAATATTACACCCTTTATCGCTCTACGTCTGACTCTTGTGCTGCCGTTTTGAAGAGAGAGGCAGATGAGTTTATGAAAAGGATGAATAAACTCAATCCATAAACATTGATTTCATAAAGTAGTTAGTAAATGTAAGACCTATAGGCACATTGGTCCTGCTTCGTTGTGATGACGAGGCGGGGCCTTCATTTTTAACATCTTTTATGGGTAAAGATTCGGGGGTAAAAGCGTTATAAGGACAGAAAACAAAAATCACTCATAAAAAGAACGAATGAAAAGAAAGACTATATTCCTTGTTGCAGCGCTCATGGCTTGTGGCATGACGGCTGAGGCACAACAGAAACAGAGCGGAGCATACGCCAATGGAAGTCATAACACCGTTCTGGCACGCAAGGCAATCGATACGGCAAACCTGCGCATCAGGTATGCTTGGGGAGCTTTGGACATCACCCAGGACAGTACGTATTTGGACTGCGGGCAGTTGCTCATCGGGCAGCGCATGACGAAGTACAGCAGTTGGTTCATTGAGGTGGCCGACAGTCAGCGGGTGGAATGGGGCAAGCAGAACCCGCACGCCCAGAATGTCCCCAACGGCACGTGGTGGATGCGGGGCAAACAGCCCGGCATCTGGAGCGAATACCAGTACTCCAGCATCTATATCCACGGCGACACCCTCAGCGAGTGGGCCATTATGCCGATGGGGCCGGAATGGCCGCAGCGGTATGAAGAGAAATGGACGGGGCAGGAATGGACATTACAGTCTGACACAGCCACGTTCCTCGGCTATCCTTGCCAGCGGGCCACCTGTCACTGGCGCGGTCGTGACTACATTGCCTGGTTTGCGCCCGACATCCCCATCCGACGTGGCCCGTGGAAGTTCGGCGGACTGCCAGGATTGATCATGAAGATTCACGATGTCGATAGCCTCTACGTCTTCGAGGCTGTGGCCATCGAGAAGGGCGAGTTCCCTCTCTGGCAATATCCCAAGGAGGAATTCATGAAGTCCAGCCGCGCCCATACATGGAAGCTGCAAGTCGCCTACAACCGTAACTTCAAGAAGACCTCAGGGCGACGACGCATGAACCCAGACGGCACCATTGGCGACCTGCTGTCCGAACCACATCCGTATGACCCTTTAGAGCTTGAATAACCCATTTTTATAAACAACTTAAAAACATTAACAACATGAAAAAGTACATGATGATCGCCTTTGCCGCAGCCATGATGCTGGTGGCAGGCACAGCCGAGAGTTCGGCACAGACAGCAAATCCCATTTATTCAGCCGAGCAGGTGGACCAGCGCGCTATGTTCCCCGGTGGTCAGGAGGGCATGATGAGCTTCATGATGCGAAACATGAAGTACCCCGCTGAAGCTGAGAAGGACAAGGCACAGGGGACAGTCGTCGTCCATTTTGTCATTGAAGCCGACGGCAGCATCAGCAATATCAAGGTTCCCGACAGCCTCAAAATCCATCCCGCTCTTGATGCTGCTGCCGTGGAGTTCGTCAAGAAAATGCCTAAATGGAAGCCCGCCAAACTGAAGGGCAAGACTGTCCGTCAAAGCGCAAACACTGCCGTTCAGTACAGATATAAATAAGGTAATGAAAAGGTTTGTACTGATAGCCCTCGGTTTCGCCACGATATGTGGTGAGGTATTGGCGCAGCAGAAGCAGGGACACGTCATGAGGCCGAAGCCGAGAGGCGTGGGAAAGTCCACCGTAGTGGGACAGGCACAGCTCGAAGTGGAGTATGCGCTGAATGCTACGGACCTGCGCAACCCTGACACGTACCTCGACCTCCACATTCTGCGGGCGGGCAAGCAGCTGAGCAAGCACTATAGCCGCTTCCTGGAGCGGGGCGACTCGCTCTACGATGCTTATTTGAAAGCCAACCCGAACGTCGAGGGAGTGCCCAGTACGTTCTATACCATAGGTCGCGAGGGGCAGTATTGGAGCGAATACCAGTCCACAGAGATATTCACCGAACAGGGCCAGCAGACCTTCTACGCCTGGATGCCGTGGGCCATGGAACGCTACAACGCCTATTACACGGAGCCTGCCGCACAGCAGAAATGGACGCTGGCCAACGAGCGAAAGACCATCCTCGGCCACGAATGCCAGAAAGCGACATGCCACTGGCGGGGCCGCGACTTCGAGGCATGGTTTGCGTCCGACATCCCCGTGCGCCTCGGCCCGTGGTCGTTTGGTGGTCTGCCCGGACTGATATTGAAGCTCTACGACACGCAGCGGCTCTACACATGGGAGGCCGTCGGCCTGCGCTCAGGCACGTTTCCCATCACCAAGCGCAAATACGAGGGCTTCCGCAAGGACAGCCGTTCCCACGTCTATAAACTACAGGTAGCCGCCAATCGCGACCATCTGAAAGCAGGTGGCGCCATTGACAGAACAACGGGACAACCGAAGTCGAATCCGCATCCGTATGACCCATTGGAGTTAGAGTAAACAGATCATATAATGAACAAGAGTTTCTTCACCTCTATTTTGGCTCTTGCCATATGCAACGGGGCAAATGCTCAGTGGAAACAGGGTGATGTGCCACCGTCTTTCAGACGGGGCGGTAGCACGCCGTCGGTGATAGATACGGCGCTGGTGACCGTGTACTACGCCTTTAATGCCGACGACATCAAGGACGAGAATACCTACATCGACCTCGGCTGGCTGCAGGTGGGCAGGCAGTACTCAAAGTATGCCAGCTATTTCGTGGCACACAGCGATTCGACCTACAAACCAAAGATGATCAAAAACAGTAGAGGAGAAAGCGGCATTGCCCTACGGACTTACGGCGGCAAGTTCCCCAGTCGATGGTCGGAATACCAGTTCGACGAGATCTACATCAAGGATGGTCAGCTGACGGAGTATGCTATCATGCCGATGAATCTCGACCGCGAATGTTGCCAGTACACTGAGCCTGTGCCGAAGCAGCAATGGACGCTGAAGGACGAGCAGCAGACCATCCACGGCTACCACTGCCAGAAGGCCACCTGCCGATGGCGTGGCCGTGACTACGAGGCGTGGTTCACATCTGAAATTCCCATCCCGCGCGGCCCGTGGAAGTTCGGCAGTCTGCCGGGGCTCATCGTGAAGATTTATGATGCCAAGAAGGAGTACAACTTCGAACTGGTGAAATTGGAACGGGTGAAACGTCCCATTATGCAATGGAACTTCTCGCGGTTTAAGAAAGTAAAGCGTGAGAACATGCTGAAGCTTCAGAAGAAAATCAACATCAACTGGCTTACCGTGCTTTATGGGGGCAAGGTCACTTCACTCGAAGGAAACACTTTTCCCGATCATCCCTATAGCCCATTGGAGTTAGAATAAGCAGACATCAACATGAATAAGAGAATCATCAGCATCTTCCTTGTCCTCGCCGCCATGACAGCAATTGCACAGCAGAAGCAAAGCAAGATTGCCTACATCGCTTTCTCGAACATCGACAAGTACATCACCATCGACACAGCCACCGTCCGCGTGTGGTATGCCCTGAATGCCCTCGACATCAACGACGAGAACTCCTACATCGACTGGCAAATACTGGAGGTAGGCAGTCACTGCAACAAGTATTACAGTTATTTCGTGTGGGAGTCAGATTCGCTCCAAACGGTCGATTACAGGACCAACCGCTCTGGCCGCTTTTCAAGCAGGCTGTTGCCTCGCGGACGCAATGGACATGGCAACTGGAACGAACTGCAATACCATGTGCTAATAGTGGAGAATGGAAAGATGCGGACATACAACCGCGAACGTCTGCGGGAATATGAAGGCTATTACGACGAGTCTTATCCCGACCAGCGGTGGACGCTGACACAGGACACGGCCACCGTCAGCGGCTACCATTGTCAGAAAGCCACGTGCCACTTCCACGGACGCAACTTCGAGGCGTGGTTCACGCCCGAGGTTCCTGTCAAGTATGGCCCTTGGAAGTTTGGTGGCTTACCCGGACTCATCGTCAAGGTCTATGACACCGACCACCTCTACACCTTCGAGTGTACCAACGTGGAGCGCGTCCACCGGCCTATGGTCAGGAGCAAATACGCCAGCCGTCGCCCTATCAAACGCAAAACCGTACTGAAGTTTGAGCGGAAGGTCAACGAGTGCCCTGGCAAAATCTTAGGTACAAGGGACATGGAGGGCAACCTCATCATGAAGACCTATGCGTATGAACCATTGGAGTTAGAATAAACAGACATCAATATGAACAAGAGAATCATCAGCATCTTACTGGCCCTTGCTGCTGTATTCGGCGATGCAAACGCCCAGCAAAACCAAGGGGAGGCTATTCCCTCCACAAAAACGCGTCGTGGGCTAAAAGAGAAACAGGTAGGCACAGCCATCATGTATGTGGACTATGCCATGAATGCAGACTCCATTGGTCAGGAACAGACCTACATCGACAAGCAGCGTCTGGAAATAGGACGGGACTGTGCGAAGTACAGCAGCCTGTTTTTGAAACAGTTTGTCGGCAGCACACGTCCGACCAGAGACGGGCAAGCCATTATGCGAGGAGGCAAGCCGGGTAAAAATAATAGCTTTTGGAACGACATTCAATTTACCGACCTCTTTTTCAAAGATGGTCAGGTTACAGAGTATGCCGACATGCCAATGCGCCACGAAGGCAATAATAGCCAGTTTACCGAACCATGCCCGCCCCAACAATGGAAACTGCATAATGAAACAAAGACCATACTGGAACACCGCTGCCAGAAGGCCACTTGCCACTGGCGTGGGCGTGACTATGTGGCATGGTTCGCCCCTGATATTCCCATAAAGCGAGGCCCGTGGCGTTTCAACGGCTTGCCGGGACTGATTCTCAAGCTGTATGACACAGACCGTTTCTACACCTTCGAGGCCGTCAGTCTGAAAAACGTGAACGAGCCGATGATGCTTTACGAATTCAATTACATGAAGTCCACAAGGCAAAGAGTTCGGAAGTTGCAGCGCGTGCTGCAAGTGAATTTCTGGAAAGCCACAGCACAGTCAAATGAATTTCCCGATAAGCCGTTTGAACAGTTAGAGAAAGAATAAACGTATGAACAAGAGAATCATCACCATTATCCTCGTCCTCGCCGCCGTATGCGGTGGGGCAAGTGCACAACCCAAAAAGGGCGGGCATTGCCCAGCTCCCATTTATGCCAGAGACTTCTCGAAGATGGAAGTGGTCGATACCACGCGGTTGCGAGTCCGTTACGCTTTCTGTGCCGAGAAGATTAACGACCATCTGACGTACATCGACCTACAGCGACTCGATGTGGGCACGCGCGTGACGAAGTACTACAGCCAGTTTGTCTATCAGAGTGACTCGCTGCGATCTAAGTATGCCAAGGAGCATCCCGGTGCACAATCCGCTCCGAGTTGGATGGGCGTGCAATGCCGTGAGAACGACCAATGGAGCGAATACGAGTGGAGCGACTACTTCATTGAAAACGGACAACTGACGGAATACTGCCAGATGCCATTGTATCTGCATCGCTACAACTCGAAATATACGGAGGCAGTGCCGAAGCAAGAGTGGAAGTTGACCAACGAGACACAGACCATCATCGATTATAAATGTCAAAAGGCGACATGCCGTTTCCGTGGACGTGACTTCATCGCTTGGTTCGCTCCCTCCATCCCAGTAAAGCGCGGGCCGTGGAAGTTCGGCGGTTTGCCTGGACTTATCCTAAAGGTACAGGACAAGGATGGACTTTACACCTTCGAGGCCATCGGCATCGAGACTCGCCCGCATCCCATCACACGCTTCAAACAGTACAAGGAATACACGAGCTACTCCCGCGAGAAGGTATGGAAGATGCAACGCTCATACCATGAGAACTGGTTCAAGGCCACCGACTTCCATAAAGCCACGATAAATCCCGATGGAACTACGACAATAGGCGAAGCTATGTCCATCTACACACCTTACAATCCGTTGGAACTGGAATAAATCAGAAAATATGAAACGTATTTGGAAATACATACGAGACAAAGTAATGTCCTTTGACTCATATTCGAGTATCGTCAATGGTCCTTTTGCACCTAAAGAAAATCTCTCTGATAAAGAAGTTAGGGAAATAATAGGTATCATTGAACAAGGTAAAGAGAAAACGCAAACAGCATCATGAATAGAAGAATCTTTAGGGTCATATTCATCATGACTGCAATAGTGGCTGGATTAGGATTGAGTTCGGCACATGCTCAAACTATTATCGAGGGCGTTGTGACGGACTCGCTCGGGCAGGCGGTAGATGCTTACGTCACGGTATCGCCGAAAGGGACGGGGAGCATTATCGGCTTTGCGGACACGGACGCGAAGGGATATTATAAGTTGCAATTCAAAAGCGCGACAGACTCCGTGATAGTGACAGCGGCGGGCATGGCCATCGGCAATGTGGCGCGGGTGGTGGCGAACAAGTCGCAGAGGGTTGACATCCGCGCGCGACAGAAAGCGATAGAACTGAAGGAGGTTTCGGTGAAAGCGGATAAGATACGCCAACACGGCGACACGTTGAACTACACCGTTGGTGCCTACCAGCAGCAGGGCGACCGCGTCATTGGTGACGTCCTGAAACGGATGCCGGGCATTGAGGTATCGGAGAGCGGCGCCATCAAGTTCAACGGCAAGGCCATCAAGAAATTCTACGTGGAGGACATGGATCTGCTACAAGGACGCTACGGGCTAGCGACGAACAACATAAACGCCTCGGACGTAGCCACAGTGCAGGTTTTGGAACACCATCAGCCCATCAAGGCACTACAGGACAAGAGCCTGACGGATGATGTGGCCATCAACCTGAAGCTGAAGAACGCAGCAAAAGGGACGGTGGCAATAAACACGATGGTGGGTGGTGGATGGCAACAGTCCGGCCCGTGGCGCATCGGTAGCCGACCGCTTACGGACGGACAGACGGTCATCGGATCAAACCCGCTTTGGACAGCAGAGGTCGTAGGCATGTACTTCGCTAAAAAGCGGCAGAACATGACCTTATATAAAGGTAATAACACGGGCGATGACGTGAGTCGCGAACTGACCGAACATTATTCCAACATCAACAGTGTGGGACTGTACCCGTTCTGCCCAATGAATGCAGTACTGCCCAACGGCTCAGGCCTGCCGCAAAAACGCACCTTCGACAATCACAGCCACATCGCCACAATGAACCATTTGGAGAAAGTGGGTGAGGACTCGGAGATAACGATGAATGTAGCCTATCACCACGATGACATTCGCCGCGAGGGTACATCGGAAAGCGACCGTTTCATCACCGATGACAGTCGTCTGCTGACTACCGAGACGCTGACATCGCAGACGCACTTGAATGACCTCAGTGGCAATCTGCGCTATATGTGGAATGCCAAGGACGGCTTTCTGGCAAATGTTATCAAGTTCGACGGTAGTTGGAACAACGACAAGGTGGAGGGATTACTGGCATCACAGTTGGATGGCCCACAGCCTATTAATTATGGCAGCGAAAGAACGCATCAGCACTTCGACCGCCCATCTTTAGCTGTAAGCAACACCACGAATCTCATCAAGAATATTCGTTCGCATACGCTCGACCTGCATTTCTCGGCAGGCTATGCTCAACGGCCAAATACGCTCACCGTGGGAATAGACTCACTTAATGCTCAGCAGACGGTTTTCAATTCTCAATACTATCAGCAAGACATTAACTCGCGTCATATCAACGCTAATTTCCACACAAACTATAATTTCCATTTCGGTTACTTTACCCTGTCATACGGGATTATAGCCAATGCCAGCTTGCATGGTATTACCACCGACTTGGATGGATTCACGCCTCCTGCCGCTTCTGGCAGTGAGGTCGGCAGTTCTCCCAGCGACACCCCCTCTCTACGCAACGACCTTTGGTATAACACCTACGAGCTTACCCTTGGTCAGCATTATAAATGGGAGCGCGGCGGCTGGCGCATCAGCCTCGGCTGTCCGCTGAACCTTTACACGCAGACCCTTGATGACCGCGTCCGCGATGACAAGCACAGCTACGTCCACTTGCTTGTCTCGCCTACGTTCTCCACCAGCTATGAGTGGCGCGATTGGAGCGGCAACATCGGAGCCTCGTACTACAGAAACGTTGGCGACCCGGGCGGCATCTACAGCGGCTACATTATGAACAACTACCGCTCGTTCCAGAGGTCGTATGTAGAACAGCTCTCCGAAACTGATCGTATCGGCACCAGCGCCAGCATCGGCTATCGCAGTGCCTTGAACGCCACCTTCTTCCGTCTGAATGCCAGTTACAACCACACCCGCGACAATCAGATTTACGGCTACTCCTATCAAGGGGCCACCAGCGTTGTACAGGCCGTGGATCAGGCTACTACCGCAGACTCATACAACCTCAGTTTCGATTTCAGCAAAGGCTTCGACTGGCTACAGACCACGATTCGAGCTTTCGGCGGCTACGGCCATTCACACAGCGAACAACTGATATCCGATCAGCTCTATCCATTCAATACACGGACCATCAGCATTGGAGCTGGTGGTACTATAACACCCCTGCCATGGCTTAACTTTGTACTGAGCAGTGGCTACTCTTGGAACAGCAGCTACACCGACAGTGGCGGAAGTGACCTCTCGCGTACTGTGCGTACCGCCACCCAGCGTCTCTCGATGAATGTCTATGTCACCAAACAGATGACCCTCTCCGCAGCCGTCGAGGATAACTACACGAATCTTACTGCAGAGAACCGCCATGCTTGGTTTGGCGACATCAAAGCTAAGTACAAGCTGGGGCGTTGTGACCTGGAACTTCAACTCAACAACCTATTCGACCAGCGCCACTACACCCGCGTCACCTATTCCGGCCTTGACATCTACACCAATACATCACAGTTACGCCCACGGAACATCCTCGCCACCATTCGCTTCAAATTACTTTAATATACCTTAATTCCGCAACACTTTGATTTAACTTTATTTATAAGTTCCTGAGCAACAAAAAGTTGCTCAGGATTTTGCCATGTCAGATTTTTCACTTATCTT
>ONCQ01000047.1 GCA_900316355.1 uncultured Prevotellaceae bacterium
GATGTTGTGCTGTTGCTTTTTACTGAAAGCTGCTACTAACGACTCATAAATCTACCCTTAATCGTGTATTGGATGATAGTTGCGGATTTTAGGTATATAAAAAATGGTAAAAAGGTAATATTATAATGCAACGATTCGTTTTACTTTTTAATCGCAATAATGACTATGTCTAAAATAGATGCACAGACGCTGACCGAGCGTCAGCAGAGATTGGCAGCATGTGCCTGCCTGATGGCACAGGGGGATATGGAACGTTTGGAGCCTGCCGTGCGCAAGGCTCTCGATAACGGCGTGACCATCAACGAACTGAAGGAGGCTTTCTCGCAGCTCTATGCCTACACGGGATTCCCACGTTCGCTCAATGCACTTGGCGTGCTGAGCAAGGTGTTGGAAAACAAACAGCCTACCTGGCAGGAAGGCAAACCTTGGAAGCGTCCTGCCGAGTGGGACGATGCCCGCAAGGCCTACGAGCTGGGTACAAAGAACCAGACGCAGCTCTCAGGAAAGCCCTTCAACTATGAGTTCTGCCCGCAGGACGACTACTACCTGAAGTCGCACCTCTTTGGCGACATCTTCGCCGGCGACCAACTCTCTGCTGCCGACCGCGAGATAGTGACCGTTGCTGCTCTGAGCGGTCTCGAAGGTGTTGCTCCACAACTGGCAGCCCACAAGCAGGGGGCCGTGAATATGGGAAATAGTCAACAGCTCGTCGATGAGCTATGCACTTGGCTCATTAACGAAGGCTACACCCTGAGCACCAAGTGGCCTAAGGGTGAGCCTAATCCCTACGGCAAGTATTTCATCGGTCAGAGCTATCTGGCAGATGTGGGAGGAGGAATCATGAACGTCACCTTCGAGCCTCGCTGCCGCAACAACTGGCACATTCACCACAAGCAGGTGCAGGTGTTGATTTGCGTTGCCGGTCGCGGCTGGTATCAGGAATGGGGCAAGGAGCCGCAGGAGTTGACTCCCGGCACCGTCATCGCCATCCCAGCCGAGGTGAAGCACTGGCACGGAGCCCAGAAAGGCTCGTGGTTTCAGCACTTGACCTATCACAAGGATGTGCAGGAAGGAGCCTCAAACGAGTGGTGCGAGCCTGTAGATGACGAATATTACAATCAACTGAAATAGCTGACACACAGGAATAATGGCGCAGTGTGCTACCAAGGCATACTGCGCCATTTGATGATGGGCTGTTTTGCCTTATAGTCCATGGAAGAGAGGAAAAAGTTGTGTTTCGCTCATCTTTTTGTTCTCGTTTTCTTTTTGGCTTTCGTAATATTATCGTACCTTTGTCGCACGTAACTTGAATGCCCATAGATATTGAAACAGAACAAAAGCAGGTAAAAGCGATGACACTCCAAGGAATCAAATATGCCTTGCAGCTGATGAGGCCGCAGCAAGACGCCCATGGCAGGCTGACGGGGAGGTTCTCCTCGCGCAACTGCTATGGTCAGGAGAAAGTGAATCGGCTGCTGAGGGTAGAACCCCACCGCGAGACCTATCGCCTCATTGCCTAAGGCGACAGCCGAGGTGACCGTGAGATGCTGGCCTTTGCAGATGAGGGAACCCGCATTAGCGGCAATTCATAATAGATATCGAAGACAAAAAAATAACAAAATGAAAAAGATGCTTTTAACCGCTGCCTTGCTGGGCACGATGCTCGCAGGCTGCACACAGAAGAGTGGTAACTCTAACGATAACCATAACGATAACCATAACGATAAAGAAATGAAGACTGCATTGGAATTGACGCAGGAGTGGGACAAGGTGTTCCCGCTGAGCGATAAGGTGGCCCACAGGAAGGTCACGTTTCAGACACAGTATGGATTGACGCTGGCGGCAGACCTGTATATGCCGAAGACAGAGGCCCCCCTTTCGTCCCCCGAGGGGGACACTATTGCTTCTCCGAAGGCAAGCGGAAACGCAAGTCTCCCCTTGCCCGCCATTGCCGTCAGCGGTCCTTTCGGAGCTGTCAAGGAACAATGCAGCGGACTCTATGCCATGAAGATGGCAGAGCGCGGTTTCGTGGCACTGGCCTTCGACCCCTCCTACACTGGCGAGAGTAGCGGTGAACCGCGTCGCACGGCCTCGCCCGACATCAACACCGAGGACTTCATGGCGGCCGTGGATTTCCTGTCGCAGCTGGAGGGTGTTGACCCTGAGCGCATAGGCATCATCGGCATCTGCGGCTGGGGCGGCATCGCCCTGAACGCTGCCGCTGCCGACACCCGCATCAAGGCTACCGTGGCCTCCACGATGTACGACATGACGCGCGTCAGCGGCAACGACTACAACGATGCCTTCGACGATGAGCAGTGGCGCCACCGCAACCGCGAGAACCTCTCGAAACAGCGCTTAGAAGACCCCGACGCGATGGCTGGCGGCGTGCTGGACACCGTGCCGCCGCAGGCGCCCAACTTCGTGCACGACTACTATGACTACTACAAGACCGCACGCGGCTATCACAAGCGCTCGGGCAACTCCAACGACGGCTGGCGCGTCATCGGCACACAAGCCTACGCCAACAGCCGCTTCCTCTACTACATCAACGAGATCCGCTCTGCCGTCCTCGTGATGCACGGTGCCGACGCTCACTCACGCTACTTCGGCGAGGCCGCCTATCACTACATGGTGGAGGGGCAGGCCGAGGGCTACAGGTTCGTAGGCCAGCCCAATCCCAACCCCGAGAACAAGCAGCTGCTCATCATCCCCGACGCCACCCACTGCGACCTCTACGACGGCGGCTACGAAGAGAAAGCCGGCAAGGGTCAGCCCAAGAACATGATACCCTGGGACACGCTGGCAGACTTCTTCCAGAAGAACCTGAAATAAAAGGCTCTCATGAAAGATAATCAGAACGAGATATTCCCTGTCGTGGATGAGGATGGCCGCGTGGTGGGCTCTGCCACGCGTGGCGAGTGCCATAGCGGTTCAATGCTGCTGCACCCTGTCGTGCACCTGCATGTGTTCAATAGTGCCGGCGAGTTGTATCTGCAGAAGCGGCCCGCGTGGAAGGACATCCAGCCGGGCAAGTGGGACACGGCCGTAGGCGGACATATCGACTATGGCGAGACACCCGAGGATGCTCTCCTGCGCGAAGTGCGCGAGGAGCTTGGCATCACAGACTTCACGCCTGAGTTCGTGGCAAAGTATGTCTTCGAGAGCAGTCGCGAGAGGGAATTGGTGTATGTCCACCGCTGCACCTACGACGGACCTCTCCAGCCTTCTGCTTCGGAGCTGGACGGTGGCCGCTTTTGGACATTGCAAGAGATATACGACGCTATGGAACAGGAGGTTCTGACCCCTAACTTCGAGAATGAATTCAAGCGCTGCTTCGACAAAGGCATGAAAAACAAATATGCCTTGTTCTTTGACATTGACGGGACGCTCGTCAGTTTCCGCACACATGAAATTCCGTCGTCCACAGTTCAGGCCTTGACCCAGGCTAAGGCCAATGGTTCGCGCGTGTACATTGCAACAGGGCGGCCGCCGGTAATCATCACCAACCTTGATGCCATCAAGCATCTTGTCGATGGCTATATCACTACGAACGGCGCTCTGTGCTACGTCGGCGATGAGATGGTGTGCTGTCAGCCCATCCCCAAGGAGGACGTGATGACATGTGTGGCGGACGCGCAGACCAATGGCTACAGCCTGATTGTGGTGGGACGTAAGGATGTTGCCGTCCTTGACCCTACGGGCGATGTGGATCGCATCTTCCGACAGATGCTCGCCGTCAAGGAGTTCAACCGAGCTGCGCCGCTGGACATCGTGCTCCAGCAGGATGTCCTTCAGATGACACCGTTCTTCTCTCCCGACTACGAGAAACAACTGCTGGCACGTCTGCCCAACTGTGTGTCGGGACGATGGCATCCTGAGTTTACGGATATCACGGCTAATGGTGCTGACAAAGGTAAGGGCATTCTTGCGATGGCACGCCATGAGGGCTTCGATCCCAGCCACACCATCGCCTTTGGCGACGGCGGCAACGACACATCCATGATTCTCCAGGCGGGCATCGGCATTGCTATGGGGAACGCCATTGACGCGCTAAAGCAGCAAGCGGACTACGTCACAACCTCTGTCGATGACGACGGCATCCTGAATGCGCTACGTCACTTCAACGTCATTGACTAAGCTCGCTTTTATTCGTCATTGACCTTTGGTCGAGCCTGCTCACGTCCCTGGGACACGCTGGCAGACTTCTTCCAGAAGAACCTGAAGTAAATGGCAGCCCGACGCCCGCCTCACTCACGCTTTATCACCAACCAGCCTGCGAGCCTCCCGCCGTGCCTCCCGCCAGCGGGGATAGTATCTGTCCATCAGCGCATGGAAGCGGGCATTGTGGCTGGGTTCCAGCAGATGACACAGCTCGTGAACCACCACATGCTCCACACACCATTCCGGCAACAGCAGCAGATAGAGGGAGAAGCAGACGCCCTTGTTCCTGACGTTGCAGACGCCCCAACGTGAGACCATCGCCTTGTACGTGACAGCCGTCGGCATCACGCCCATCAGCGCGGCATGATGCTCCAGCATCGGCTCCACAAGGCCTTTCAGCCGCCGCACTGCCTCGTCGCACTGCGCCCGTGTCTGCAGCGGCAGCTGGTCGTAGAACGCAGCCCTTTGCTGCTGGTTGGCCAGCGTCTTCTTCTGCGCCGCCGCTATCCAGTCGCGGTGAGCGTCGATGAAGCGCTCCACCTCGCTGCGTGGCACACCGATGGGCACCGACACATGCACGTCGCCGTTCCTGACAATGCGCATCGACATCCTCCGCGTCCTCCTATATGTCACCTCTATTGCCATGACTATGTGACAGAGATATACTCTACCCTATTCCCCACACAGGCCAGATAGCGCTGGAAAGCTTCCTGACTGACGACCACCGTGCCGCGGCAGTCGTTGGGATGGAAGCTCAGCGCCTCGGCCTCGCGCAGACGGCTGTCTAAGAACAGGATGACATGGTGGTCCACATCGTTGATGAGCCCGAAAGGACTGACGCTGCCCGGCTCCAGGCCGAGGTAGCGCATCATGCGCTCGGGCGAGGCAAAGGACAGCTTGCCGGGCGCATTGAGCCCCTGTGCCACCAGCACCTCTTTCAGCCAGTGCTCGATGTCGTGGATGGCCAGGTTGTCGTCGCACGGGAAGCAGACGAGATAGTGCTGGTTGCCCTTGTGGTTGCGCAGGAAGATGTTCTTGCAGTGCACGCTGCCGTCGGCCCGCCACCACCGCTTGGCCTCCTCGATGGTCTTGCCCTCCGGGTGGTTGTAGGTGGTGAAGGGGATGCCGTGCTCCTCGAGATAGTGCAGCACGCGCTGCTGCCGCTCAGATATTATTTCGTACATGGTATGCGTTTTTTGTGGCGGCAAATGTACGAAAAATATATAGATTCTGCTGCTGAATAAGAGTTTTTAACGTCCTTTTTTTCACGCGCTCGCGTTTTCTACCTATCTTTGCAGTCGAAAACAAACATACCATTCATTCTATTCAATACTAACAACGATGAAAGTGCTGATTCTACAAGCTTCGCCACGCGCGAACGGCAACACTGCCTGGATGGCGGAAGAGTACAAGAAGGCTGCTGAGGCAGCAGGTCATGAGGTCACGCTGGTGAACGTGTCGAAGAAGAAGATTGCGGGCTGTCTGGCCTGCGAATACTGCCACGGCAAGGGCAACGGCGCCTGCATCCAGAAGGATGACATGCAGGAGCTCTACCCGCTGATGGCGGAGGCTGAGGCTCTGGTGCTGGCAGCTCCCATCTACTACTTCACACTCTGCGCTCAGATACAGGCTCCCATCCAGCGCATGTACTGCGTGAACAAACCCGCCAAGGTGCAGAAGATGGCGCTGCTCGTGTCGTCCTATTCACCGGGCGTCTATGACGGCGCCACGGCTGAGTTCCGCGACATCTGCAACTACTGGAGCGCAGAGAACATGGGCGTTGTCACCGCCAAACTGGACGAGCAGAAGACCGAGGCGACCAAGCAGGAAGTCATCGCACTGGCAGGGAGGCTGTAAGATGGATCGCAGTCAGGAAATCATCAGAACCAGCTGGATAGGCATTGTCACCAATGTGCTTCTGGCTGGTTTCAAGGCTTTTGTGGGTGTTGTGTCCAGCTCGGTGGCCATCGTGATGGACGCTGTCAACAACCTGAGCGATGCGCTGTCGAGCGTCATCACCATCGTGGGCACCAAGCTCTCGCAGCGCCCTGCCGACCGCAAGCACCCCTTCGGCTTCGGCCGCGTGGAATATTTCAGCGCCATCATCATCGCCGTCATCGTGCTGTCGGCAGGCATCACCTCGCTCATCGAGTCGGTGAAGAAGATTTTCGCCCCTACGGAGCCGGCCTACACGACCACGACGCTCATCGTGGTGGCCGTAGCCATCGTGGTGAAGTTCGCGCTGGGACAGTATGTGAAACACAAGGGCGAGCAGCTGAAGAGCGATGCACTGGTGGCCTCAGGCTCCGATGCCCTCTTTGATGCCATCATCACGCTGGCGACGCTCATCTCCGCAGGCGTCATGCTGCTGTGGGGCGTCTCGCTCGACGGCATCCTGGGCGCCCTCATCTCCCTCGTCATCATCAAGGCCGGCATCGAGATGCTCTCCTCCCCCATCAACGAGTTGCTGGGCACCAGCATCCCCGCCGACCTCTCACGACAGATTATCCGGGAGGTGTCCGACTTCGAAGGCGTGCACGGCGTGTATGACCTGATACTCCACAACTACGGCCCCGATGTCAGGATAGGCTCGCTGCACATCAGTGTCTATGACACCATGCCCGCCAATGACATACACCTCCTGACGCGCAAAATCTCCACCACCATCTTCGAGCGCCACGGCATCATCATGACCGTCGGCGTCTATGCCATCGCCACTGGCAGCAACCGCCGTGCCGAGCTGCAGTCGAGCGTCATGCAGGCTCTCTCAGCCCACAAGGAGATTGTCCAGGTGCACGGCTTCCTGTATTCCGAGAAGGAAGGCATGCTCTCCTTAGATGTCGTACCCGACGTCACCGTCCACGACGATGCTGCCCTCATCGCCCAGCTCACCGCCGAGGTGCAGACGATGGCTCCCGACCTGCAAGTCGTCATCGTGGTCGATCACAACTACTGCGAATAACAGCCCCAAGAATCATACGCCTCACCAGCAAGACCTTTCAGAAAACTCACAATGACAGACACAACGATTGCCAGCGTTAGGAAAGCCGAGAAAAGAGACATCCAGGCGCTGATGGCACTGCTGCATCAGGTGAACATGGTGCACTATGAGATTCGCCCAGACCTGTTCAAGCCCCACACCACGAAATACGACGAGGCCGAACTGGAGGCGGTTCTCGACGATGCGAGCAAGCCCATCTTCGTCTTCGACGACGGTCGGGTGAAGGGGCACGCCTTCTGCCAGATCAGCGAGGTGCGGGATCACCGGCTGCTGCAGGACATCAAGACGATGTACATCGATGACATCTGCGTGGATGCCTCGGCGCGCGGCCAGCACATCGGCAAAGCGCTGTATGAATATGTCCGCGACTATGCCCGCTCCATAGGCTGCTACAACATCACCCTCAACGTGTGGGAGGGTAATGATTCGGCGCTGAGCTTCTACAAGAACATGGGCATGAGCGTGCAGAAGACGGGCATGGAAAGCATCCTGTGACGGCAGCAGACAGCTGCACACAAGAGCTTTTCACTGGCCGAAAGCACAAATAGCTGTACAAAAAAAGAGAAGACCTAAGTCCCCTGCTGAGGGAAGGCTTAGGTCTTCTGTCTTTGTTATGCTCTATCAAAGGCCCTTGAAGAGGGTGCTCTTGACGTAGATGCGGTACTGACGGATGCTCTCAGGAGCGCCGGCTTCGACGCGCGGCAGGTACTGCAGGCCGGTGAAGGTCTGGTCCTGGCCGAGGTCGATGACGAGGTGGTGGGGGTACTGGACACCACGGTTGGTGCTCCAGTAGGTGGATTCCTGCAGGTCGAAGATCTTGTCGGCGGTCTTGTTGCCGCTCTCGATGTCCTCGTCGTCGCAGTAAGCCACCTGCCAGGGCTCACGCGAGAGGCGTGTGCCGTCGGCTCCGAGCATATACCACTCGGCGATGCAGCAGTATTCGCGGTTCATGTGGCTGTTGAGGGCTTCGATGCAGACATAACGACCGCTGACAGGCTGCGGGAACTTGACTTCCTGCCAGCCATTGCCGGCTGCGAACTCGCCCTCGAGGACGGGTGTCTCGCCGCTGAGGTCGATGGCCTGTCCTTCGAGACGGTGGGTCTGCGGGCGGTCGAGGTTGAGTTTGTCGATGATGGGCTTCTGCAGGCCTTCGATGGTACGCTCGCCACGCGGTCCCATGACATCGAGGACGATGACCTCGTTCTGTCCCTTCTTCAGCCAGCAGCCGGGGACGTAGAGCGTCTGCTGCGGACCGATATACCAGTGACGACCCACGGCATGGCCGTTGACATAGACCTGTCCCTTACCCCAATTCTCGAGGTTGAGGAACGTGTCGCCGACCTTCTTCAGGTCGAAGTAGCCGCGGTAGTAGCCAGACTCCCCCCCCTGCCCCTCTCTTGTAGAGAGGGGAGTAAGATGCAGGAAAGCGGCAGAGGGATTCTTCAAAGCTTTGACAGCTGAGGCATAGTCATCCTGTATGCGGCACTTGGTCCACTGACGGGGTGTCCACGATGTCGCGATACCATCCACCTCGGCTGTGATGACCGGAGCAGAGACAATGCCCTTGAAGTCCTTGATGGCACGTCCGAAGTTGATGCGGCCCATGCCCTCTACGAGGATGATGAGCTGCTGCCCCTTCTTCGTGGCAGGGAGCTTCAGCGTCTGCTCGTGCTTGACACGGTCCACCTTGCCGATAAACTGATTGTCGATAAACACCTGAGCGTAGTCATGGGCATCCAGTTTCAGAATGCTCTGTACGGGAATCTCGGGCAGGCTCGTGATATAAATCATGGAGCCCCAACCGAAGTCCATCTCCTCAAAGGTCATCAGACCGCCCATCTTGGCAATGCTGTCTGTGCCAGCTGCCAGCGGAGCGAACTCCTTCAGTTCGAACTTCGGCACAGCGATAGTCGGATATTCCTTCGGCACAGCGGGCAATTTCTTGCTGCCTACCCACTTCTGAGCCACAGGATCCCAGTCGCCGCTGTACTTAGCCATCGCTTCGCGCAGCTTCCAGAACTTGGGTGTTGTCTGACCAGCCTCGTTGATGGGTGCATCGTAGTCATAAGAGGTCACGTCGGGCGCGAAGCCGGGGCTGTTGGCGCCTGCCCAATGGCCCCAACTGGTGCCTCCGTGGGTCATGTAGAGCGAGAAGCTGATGCCGCGGTCCAGCATCTGCGAGATGCCATCGACCATTGCTTCGGCACCACGTGTCTCGTGGCGACCGCCCCATTTGTCGAACCATCCGCTCCAGAACTCAGAGCACATCTTGGGAGAGTTCGGACGCAGCTGACCCAGCTTCTTGAACTCGTTGTCGATGTTGGCACCGGTACCGAAATTCATCGTCCATGTGAGGTCATCAAGGCCGTTCTTGGTGAAATTGGAACTCCAGTCGCACTGGAAGAGCGTGAGGTCAGGGGCTTGCCATGCTTTGCGAATAATGTCGCGCATGGCGCTCATGTAAGGCTTGTCCTCGCCATAGGAGCCATATTCGTTCTCCACCTGCACCATGATGATGGGACCGCCTTTCTGGATGGTGAGGTCACGCAGCTGCTCTGCCAGCTTCGTCTCGAACTTCTCGGCGCGCTCCATGAAGAACGGATCCTGCTCGCGAAGGCGTATGTCCTTTTTCTTGAGCAGCCACCAGGGCAGACCGCCCATCTCCCATTCGGCACAGGCGTAAGGACCGGGGCGCACGATGACGTACATGCCATTCTTCTGAGCCAGTCGGCAGAAAGCAGCCACGTCATTTTGACCGGTGAAGAGGAAGTTGTCCATCTGCGGCTCGTGGAAGTTCCAGAAGACGTAGATGCACAGCGTGTTCATACCGAGGGCCTTGCACATCTGTATGCGTTGTTCCCAGTACTCGCGAGGGATGCGGGGATAGTGCACCTCGGCAGCCTTCACGACGAAGGGCTTGTCGTTGAGCAGGAAGGTCTTGTCGCCCACGCGGAACGAACCGGGCTTGTTGGCAGCGCTCAGGGGAGTTGCCAGGCAGCAAGCGAGAGCGAGAAGGAGGATAACAGAAAGTCTTTTCTTCATAACGTTTAATTATTGTTATTTCTCACAGCGCCCAATGCCTGCAGCAGGTCATTCTTTAGAAGAGAAGTAAAACTGCCGTCACTAAATTCATATCCAAAGAATGTTTCCATATAGTTATAGCCTGCATTGATGCGTTTTTGCACACTGTTCAACGATTGAGCCTTAAGGATGCCAGTCTGAGTAAAGGGTGAGGTGCCGATTTTAACCGTCTGGTCGCCGGTGTTGAATGTCCTCACGATGGTGGGGGAAATGGTGGATGCACAGTTATAACTTTCAGCAGTGTACTGGTCGGCAGGTTTGTTCAGGAACCACACAGCAACAAAACCCATCTTGAAATCCTTCGAGGCATCGGCAACCACCTTAACGGAGAACTTGCCGTCCTGGCTCAGAGCGTTCACATCGGCTTTCTTGATGGAGCCGTCGCCGTCGTAGTATGCTATCATCAGGCCCATATCACGAGCCAGCTGCATGTCCTCCACTTGGAAGTTCCAGGTCACGGTCTCCTTGATAACCTTCAGTGTTTCACCATCGCTACCACCACTTGTGCCATTAGAAATGACGGTATCATCCTCTTTGTTACATGACACCATAGTAGATGCACCCATCAGCAAAGCCATCAACAGGCCACAAACATAAATTGACTTTTTCATTGTTCTTTTGATTAAGTTAATAAATAAAATGAATCTATTTGGGCACAAATGTACACATTTCCTGCTCTTCAGACCATAAAAAGAACCAGAAAAATAGATTTTCAGCACAATAATCTATAATTCTTAGGCATTCTGCCGTCTCGTCACAAAGATTTTTCCTATCTTTGCACACGAATATTCATTAATTCTTTACTATAGAATGTACAGAACACACACTTGTGGCGAGCTGAGACTCGCAAATGCAGGCCAGACGGTGACGCTGGCAGGTTGGGTGCAGCGCACCCGTAAGATGGGAGGAATGACTTTTGTGGATGTGCGTGACCGCTATGGTATCACACAGATTGTCTTTGAGGAGGCTGCGAATACAGCCCTCTGCGAGCAGGCCAACAAGCTAGGGCGCGAATGGGTCGTGCAGGTGACGGGCAGCGTCAACGAGCGTTCCAATAAGAACCCGAATATGCCCACGGGCGACATCGAGATCATCGCCACCGAGCTGCGCGTGCTCAACGAGAGCGTCACACCACCCTTCACCATCGAGGACCAGAGCGACGGTGGCGACGACCTGCGCATGAAATACCGCTATCTGGATCTGCGCCGCACGCCTGTGCGCCGCAATCTGGAGCTGCGCCACAAGATGACAATGGAGGTGCGCCGCTATCTGGACAGCCTCGGCTTCCTGGAGATTGAGACGCCCATGCTCATCGGCTCTACGCCGGAGGGCGCCCGCGACTTCGTGGTGCCTTCGCGCATGAACCCCGGACAGTTCTATGCCCTACCCCAGAGCCCGCAGACGCTGAAGCAGCTGTTGATGGTCTCGGGCATGGACCGCTACTTCCAGATTGTGAAATGCTTCCGCGACGAGGACCTGCGCGCCGACCGCCAGCCGGAGTTCACGCAGATCGACTGCGAGATGTCGTTTGTCACGCAGGAGGATATCCTGCAAACCTTCGAGGGCATGGCCAAGCACCTGTTCCGCGAGCTGCGCGGCATAGACATCAAGGAGGCATTCCCCCGCATGACATGGGCCGATGCCATGAAATACTACGGCAGCGACAAGCCCGACACGCGCTTCGAGATGAAGTTCGTGGAGCTGAAGGATGTCTTTGCCAAGGCTCCCGGCTTCAGTGTCTTCGACGAGGCCAAGTACATCGGCGGCATCTGCGCCAAGGGACAGGCCGTCTATACGCGCAAGCAGATTGACCAGCTCACCGACTTCGTGAAGCGTCCGCAGATTGGTGCCAAGGGCCTCGTCTATGCCCGCGTCAACGAGGACGGCAGCGTGAAGTCCAGCGTAGATAAGTTCTACGGCGAGGACGTGCTCAACGAGCTGAAGGCAGCCATGAATGCCGAGCCGGGCGACCTCATCCTCATCCTCAGCGGCGACGACGCCATGAAGACGCGCAAGCAGCTATGCGAACTGCGCCTGGAAATGGGCGCCCGCATGGGACTGCGCGACAAGAATAAGTTCTCTCTCCTGTGGGTCATCGACTTCCCGATGTTCGAGTGGAGCGAGGAGGAAGGCCGACTGATGGCTACCCACCACCCCTTCACACACCCCAAGGACGAGGATATCCCCTTGCTCGACACCGACCCCGCTGCCGTGCGTGCTGATGCCTACGACATGGTGTGCAACGGCGTGGAAGTAGGCGGCGGCAGCATCCGTATCCACGACCCGGAACTGCAGGACAAGATGTTCCGCATCCTGGGCTTCACAGAAGAACGCGCACAGGAGCAGTTCGGCTTCCTGATGAACGCCTTCAAGTACGGCGCACCCCCTCACGGCGGTCTCGCCTACGGTCTGGACCGTTGGGTCAGCCTCTTCGCAGGTCTCGACAGCATCCGCGACTGCATCGCCTTCCCGAAGAACAACAGTGGCCGCGATGTCATGCTCGATGCTCCTGCCCGCCTGGAACAGAAACAGCTGGATGAGCTGTATCTCTCACTCGTGCCGGTTGAAGGGTGAAAGGCCCACGAGCCCCCTAAAGGGGAGCGTTGAAAGCCCACGAGCCCCCTAAAGGGGAGCGTTAGAGCCCCCGAGCCCCCTGAAGGGGAGCGTAGGGTGTGAAGAATGAAAAGTGAACTTTTGGAGCAGCGAGAGCAATCAAGCACGCTTGAATTGCCAAGTCGTGACAAAAGTCAACGAAGTGAAAAATGGAAAATGAAAAGTGAAAGTATGACACTTCAGCATCGAAATACACGAGCCCATCAGATTGGGCGTAAAGCAGTGAAAAGTAATCTGTATTTTTCACTTTTCACTCTTTCATTGTTCACTCTCGTTGCCTGCACCGAGTCCTTCGAGGATCGGTGTCGGCGCGAAGCACGTGAATACACCGAACGACAATGCCCACGGCTGGTGGATAAGAATATCTGCCTGGACAGCATGACCTACGAGGAAGCACCACAGGGCTTTGTCTATCACCACACCGTGACGGGCGAGTTGGACAACGACTCACTGCTCACACCCGAGGCTCTCAGCCAGTTCCGCGACAAACTGGTGCAGCAAATCAGCAACGACATCAGCCTGAAGCGCTGCAAAGACCGCGGTTTCACCTTCACCTATCGCTACATCTCAGCCTCCACAGGCAACATCTTCACCGAGGCTGCCATCGGGCCGGAAGACTATGAAAAGTGAAAAGTGAAAAATGAAAAATCATTCACCAAAAACTAACAATATGAAACGACTGTTCACTGCCGCGCTACTTATGATGGTAGGATATGCCATCGCGCCGGCCGCAAACACAAAACAGACGGTGACGCAGGTCACAACGGCCGTAAGCCTGACAGCAGATGTGGACTACCACATCACGAGTGCCACGCCGTTCACCACGACGGGCTCCATCGACATCGTCAACAGCGACCATGCCGTGGTCATCTTCGATGCGCTGAAGCCCTCGAAAGCAAAGACCTTTCTGGGCTACATCAAGATCAACGGTGCTGCTGCGAAGGACGGCACCAACTGCCAGCTGAGGATTTGGGACCGCGGTGCCATCCTCCTACCCTACGGTGGCACAACGTTCCGTCCGCTCACGGTCTTCGACGGTGACAACTTCACCGGTGAGAGCTTCAACACACAGCTCACCGAAGGCCACAGCAACGGCTTCATGAAGAATATGCCCACAGCCTGGAACAACCGCGTCAAGAGCTTTAAGCTCAAGCGAGGCTATATGGTCACCTTCGCCCTGAAGAAAGCAGGTAAGGGCTACAGCCGCTGCTTCATCGCCGCCGATGCGGATCTGGAGATGACGCTACCCACGCTGATGAGCGAACGTATCTCATCTTACCGTATTTTCAAATGGCAGAACACCAGCAAGGTCGGCGTTTCAGATGTCAACGCCTCGATGCTTTCACAGCTCAATGCCCAGACCACCTTTACATGGGGGCCCGGCAGCAGCATGCTCCCCGACGCAGAGTGTGTTCCCCACCGCATCGATGAGAGCTGGCCCACGCCGGCAGGTTGCGGTGCCACGGACTACTCTCCCCACATGAAGACAAACAACGAGCCGCGCAACGAATCTGATCATGGAACCTGGACGATGGAACAGATCCTCGCCAACTGGGAAGCCATGATGGCCACGGGTATGCGCCTGTGCAGCCCATCCTCATGGGATGGCAGCGACTACTGGAATGCCACGGGCTTCCTCGCCGACTTCATTAACGAAATCGACAAGCGCGGCTGGCGATGCGACATCATCGACCTGCACGGATACTGGGATGAAGGCTCTTTCAGCACTAACGTCAACAATTGGGCACAGAAGTTCGGACGACCGGTGTGGATTACGGAATGGGTCTGGGGGTCATCATGGACTCCCATCAAAGGTATCTTCAAACAAGTACCAGATAGCAGATGGGACAGTCCTTCCAGTGCTGATTTACAAGAGAACAAGAACGTCGTAAGCCGCATTTTGGATAACCTGAATGGCAATAATGCTTGCGAACGCTATTTCTACTGGAATGGCGAGCGAAACTGCTCGAAGATTCTGCGCGACGGCAATCTCACACCTGCCGGTGAGTACTTCGCTACCATGAAGACCAACGGCCCGGGCTATACCGGCTACGGCAACTATGTCCCCAAGACCCCTCCCACAGGCGCCATCTCTGATCTGACATTCGCATCCTACAACGCCCGCACCGGCGCCCTGACGCTGAAGTGGTCCAATGTCAACGGCGAGTTCACCGAGGGGGCTGCCCTGCAGCGCAAAGACGATTCCGGGGCATGGACAACAATCTACAACTATAAGGGTCGCGAGATGGAGGACAAAGCCTCCCTCACCTATCAGGATAAGCTGACACCCGGCACAAAATACTCTTACCGCATCTTGGACACGCTTTACACCAAGGCCATCAAGAACTCCAACACGTATGTCTTCTCTAGTGCCAACGCCACAGGCACGGCCAACGTGCAACATGGTTCCATCTCCAGCATTCCCGGTCAGCAGGCTTATGTCTATCTGGCAGAACCATACTTCGCAGAGGCTCCCGTCATCGTGTGCGGCAGCGCCACCTATAAGAATGCCGCTACTACGGCATTGCCCAGGGGTGTTGTCAACAACCCGTTGCTTCTCAGTAAGGGTGCCAGCTCAAACTACGAATACTTCTCCTATCAGGAGATGCCCTGGAACTACCTTGCTGACAACGTTTACACCAAGATTGCAGCCCCAAATGAGGAGACAACCAACTTCATCGTTGCAGCCTCCGGCACCGGACAGATCGGCGAGTTGAAATACGAGGCCGGTAATATCGAAAATGTCAAGAATACGGTTGTTGAAGTGACCTTCACGCAGTCGTTTACTGAGGCTCCCGTGGTGATGGTGACCCCCATCCATAACAATGCGAACCTCCCTGTGGTGACGTGGCGCATCTATGATGTCACGAAGGACGGCTTCAAACTATTACTCCTGCACCAGAAGGGCGAAACCAAGACTTTCACCGCCCGCAAGGTAGGATATTTCGCCATCGAGAAAGGTAGTGGACATGATGGTCAGGGCTCCCTCTACACCGTAGGTTCTGCCACCGAGACCTTCAAGGCCACACAAGTCAACATCGAATACGGCACCACGCTGGAGAATCCCATCGCACTGGCACAGCTGCAGACGTACAACTATCAGGCTGCCGCCATCATGCGTGTACCCTCAGCATCAGCCACAAGCGTAGGCGTGCGAATGCAAGTAGATCCCACAGATCCTGACAAGGTGCTCAACGCCACACGCTCTGCCACCGAGGATGTCGGATATATCATCATCAGCACCGATCCCGACTACGACGGCATCGGACAGATTCACGACACCACCTCGCCGCAGCGTCGCACAGACATCTTCGACCTGAGCGGCCGACGCCTGGACAAAGGTACCCTGCACAAAGGAATATACATCATCAACGGACAGAAAGTCCTGGTGAAGTAGGACCGCAAAAATAGAAGAGGTCGTGTCAAAAGTAACAGACACGGCCTCTTTTAGTTTTTTTAAGAAACAAAGCCCCGACTTTCCCAAGCCAGGGCTTTGTCATGTCCCAGA
>ONCQ01000015.1 GCA_900316355.1 uncultured Prevotellaceae bacterium
ATGTCCAACCACAACAGCATCTACTCCAAGGGCACCATCGTAGGCGTCATCACCGACATGTGCCACTGCATCAAGGAGGCCATCACCGAAGGCAACGCCATCGAGCTGGGCGAGCTGGGTCGCTTCACGCCCTCCATCACCAGCGAAGGCACCCTCCCCGGCGTGGACGAAGAGGGCAAGCCCATCACCGCCATGGAGGCCTTCACGGAGGCGAACATCAAGGACGTCAACGTGAACTACGAGCTGGGCGCAGGCCTCGACTTCAAGCGCGAGGACTTCAACTTCGAGTTCACCACCACGCGCAAGGCGCAGGCGGCTGCGAAGAAGGCCCAGAAGAAGGGTCAGTCCAGCGCCGACTGGAGCGAGGAGTAAAGCCCCCGAGCCCCCTAAAGGGGAGCGTAACAGACCCACCCCGCCCAAAGGGCACCCCTCCCGTGAGGGAGGGGGGCCTGCGGGCAGGGGGAAGAATGACGAAGGCTGCGTATTTTTCTCTACAGATTACACAGATTACACAGATTTTTTCGAACCACGAATTTCCATAATGAGCATCATGAATGGAGCATCAATAGATCATAAATCCGTGCAATCCGTTTAATCTGTAGCGGAGGTTCCCTTACCCTCGGCTTTGCCGTTTCCTCGAGCGACAGCTAGTCTGAAGAATCTTTGAACTCTTGAACCTTTGAACCCTTGAACTCTTGAAACCATGAAAGAATCCACAAAGAAAACACTGAAGAAGGTGGCGGAGATTGTGATTACGATCCTCACCGCCCTGCTCACCACCCTCGGCGCACACGCCGCCATCTGTTAAAAAGCCGCCCTGCGCAGTGAAGCGCGGGGCGGTTTCGTTTTGATGGGAAGAGGGGAGGGGGTTAGTCTTTGTCTTTGTCAGCGGCTTCAGTCCTTACCCTCGATGACGGACAGCTTCTCGCTGGCGTAGTCGAAGGCGTAGAAGATTTTCTTGGGCTTCAGGATCTTCTTGAACTCCTCATAGTACTTTTTCTTGACGACCAACTCCGCAGCATCGCACTCGAACTTGGCGTCGAGCAACTGTGTGGCCTGGCTGTCGGTGAGCGTGCCCGCCTTTTCGGCAGCTTTGTACTTGTCCTTGAGGTCGTCGTATTTCTCGTTGGCAGCCTTCTTCTCGGTGAGATAGGCGCGCAACACCGGAGCGAACTGCGCTTCGGTCTCTTTGTTGAGCTTCAGTTTCTTCAGCGTGTACGCATAACGCTTCTCCAGTTTCTTCTGGGCGGAGGCCGGCACGATGCCTACGAGGAATGCGGCCAGCAGCAGAATAGCAATCTTTTTCATTGTTTTATAAAGAGTTTAAGAGTTCAAGAGTTCAAGAGTTCAATTATTCAATTTTTAGCTTCGCTGACTTTTGTCGCGACTCAGCCATTCAAGAGCAAGCTCTTATGGCGTTCGCTGCTCCAAAAGTTCAATACTTCCTCTTTTTGACAGGTTTGGGGTGAAAAGGTTTATTTTGGGGTGGGCGGGATTCGTCCTTGTACCAGAAGAAATAGCGGCGTTGCGCTTCTTTCTCGGCTGGCGTGCGCGCCACGAAGACAGGCTGGAGGGTGTCCGGGTCGTAGCCGGTGGCGTACATTGTGGTGGCTGTGGTCATGGGTGTGGGGGTGAAGTCCTGCACCTGTTCCAGTCGGAAGCCCAGATGGCGAGTCTCGTCGGCCAGCTGGGCCATGTCCTGCTCGCGGCAGCCGGGGTGTGAGCTGATGAAGTAGGGGATGATTTGTTGGCGCAGGCCGCCATCGCGGTTGATGCGGTCGAACTGCCGCTTGAAATCATAGAACAGGCGGAACGAGGGCTTGCGCATGAGGGCGAGCACACGGTCGCTGGTGTGTTCGGGAGCTACCTTTAGGCGGCCGCTGACATGGCGTGTGATGAGCTCCTGCGTGTAGTCCCGGGCGGCACGGTTCAGCGTTTCATCGCGCCAGTCGTGCAGGAGCAGGTCGTAGCGCACGCCGCTGCCGATGTAGCTGTGTTTGATACCCGGCATCGCATCCACGGCGCGATAGATGTCGAGGAGCGGACGGTGGTCGCCGTTGAGGTTGGGACAGATGGCGGGATGTATGCAGGAGGGCCGCCGGCACGCCTCGCATGCCTTGGCGTTCTTACCCCGCATGGCATACATGTTTGCCGAGGGGCCGCCGAGGTCGGAGAGGTTGCCGCGGAAGTCGGGCATGTGTGTGATGGCTTCCACCTCGCGCAGGATGCTCTCCTTGGAGCGTGTGACCACGAACTTGCCTTGATGAGCTGAGATGGTGCAGAAGGCGCAGCCGCCGAAGCAGCCACGATGCATGTTCACGGAGAAGCGGATCATCTCGAAGGCCGGGATGCGCTTGCCGGCATATTTGGGATGCGGAAGACGCGTGTAGGGCAGGTCGAAGGAGTGGTCGAGCTCGGCGGTGGTCATGGGCGGGTAGGGCGGATTGACCACCACCCATTGCGCCCCTGTCTGCTGGATGAGGCGCTGGGCGTGGAGGCGATTGCTCTCCTCCTCGATATGATGGAAGTTCTCGGCATGGTGGATGGGGTTGCTCAGGCAGTCTTCGAAGGAATGGAGAACGATATCGTCGGGGGTGACGCCGCCGGGGATGTCCGTGCGTGCAGGGTAGGCAACCACGGACTGTGGCAGGGTGGCGAGCGCTTCGCGCAACGCCTCGCTGGTGAGTAGCGCATTACCTGCCTCGTCATAGGCGAGGTCAGGATGTCCGCTGTCGAGCAGGGCGAGAGCGCGCTCCGCGAGTTCCAGGGTTGGCTGCTCGCCCATGCCATAGAGGATGGCGTCGGCACCGCTGTCGAGGAGGATGCTGGGTCGCAGGCGCTCCTGCCAGTAGTCGTAGTGCGTCAGGCGTCGCAGCGAGGCCTCGATGCCGCCGAGGATGACGGGGCAGTCGGGGAAGAGCTGGCGCACAATCTTCGTATAGACAATGGTGGGGTATTCGGGACGCAGGTCATGGCGCCCGTCGGGGCTGTAGGCATCCTCGGAGCGCAGGCGGCGCGCAGCAGTATATTTGTTCACCATCGAATCCATGCAGCCGGGGGCTACACCAAACCAAAGGCGCGGACGTCCCAGCTTCTTGAAGTCGCGGAAGTCGCCGTGCCAGTCGGGCTGTGGGATGATGGCCACGCGCAGGCCCTCGGCTTCCAACAAACGACCTATCACCGCTGCGCCGAACGAAGGATGATCGACATAGGCATCAGCAGAGAGGAGGATGACATCGGCCTGTTCCCAGCCGCGCAGCGCCATCTCCTTGCGGGTCGTAGGTAGAAAGTCGGTGAGCATTAGTGGCTGCGCTGGAGGATGCGGTCCAAGAGCGCTTTGTTGATGGAGAGAATCTTGCGCTGTTGTGCTTTGATGTCGCCCGTAATCTGGTCGAAGATGTCTTGGATGTTGTGTATGATGGGGGCAGTGGTCTTGTCGGCCTCCTCGTTGACCACCACGCGCAACCCTTTCTCCACAAGGTGAATGTCGATGTCCTCGCCGGCCACGGCCGGTTCGCCGTCGTAGTGGATGACACCCGGTTGCGACCGGTGCACGTGGAGCGATTTGCACTTGAAGGTGCGGACATGTGAGTTGGCATCCAGCGTCTTGTTCATGGCTTGCATGACCAGCTGCGGGGCATCCAGCATGTTGAGAGGCTCGATGATGGTGACATCGAGCAGGCCGTCGCTCATGGAAGCCTGCGGGGCGATGTAAAAGTTGTTGCCATACTGCGAGGCGTTGCCGCAGGCGATGAGGAATGCCGTGTAGTGCTCCTTCTGTCCTTCGATGTCTATCTCATAGGTCTCCGGCTCATAGGAGAGTCCGCCACGGAAGACGTTCTCGATGTAGGTCTGGATGCCGCGTTTGCCGCTGCCTGCGAATTTCTCACTGATGAAGGCGTCGAAGCCCATGCCGCAGGTGCAGAAGAAGGGGATGTCATTAATCATGCCATAGTCCAGCGCCTTGATGTCGCAGCGCGAGAGCACGCGCAGGGCGCGGTCCGGGTCCAGCGGAATCTGCAGGTGGCGTGCGAGGCCGTTGCCGCTGCCCATGGGGATGATGGCGAGGGCCGTCTCGCTGTGCCGCAGAGCACGTGCCACCTCGTTGACGGTGCCGTCGCCGCCGACAGCCACACAGACATCGATGTCTGCGCGTGAGGCATTGCCGGCCAACTCCTCGGCATGGCCGCGATGATCCGTCCACGCCACTTCCCACTCAAACCTGTTACCGTCGAGGAAGCGGGGTAGGGAGTCGATGATGGGCTTTTTGTCATGTGTGCCCGAGATGGGGTTAGCGATAAACAGAAGTCTGGTCTTACTCATCTTGTACAAGATTATCATTACATCGTGCAAAAGTAGCAAAAAAATCCTGTTGTGACCTCTAATAGAATATGAAAAATGTCGTTTCCTACACATTTTCATGCATTTTATGCAATTAGTACAGAAAAAATGCTTACCTTTGCCGCACTTTTGAAAATACACCTTATTTATATATGGGACTTTTACAAGACAGACTGGCCAAATATGACCGCCCTCAGAAGTATAAAGCGTTAGGAATCTATCCCTATTTCCGCGAGATTGAAGGAAAACAGGGTACGGAGGTTATCATGGATGGCCACCGAGTATTGATGTTCGGCTCGAATGCCTATACGGGTCTGACGGGTGACGAGCGTGTCATCCAGGCCGGTATCAAGGCTATGGAGCAGTACGGCAGCGGCTGTGCCGGCTCCCGTTTCCTCAATGGTACACTGGACCTGCATGTGCAGCTTGAGAAAGAGCTGGCCGAGTTCGTGGGCAAGGATGAGGCCATGTGCTTCGCCACCGGTTTCACTGTGAACAGCGGCGTGCTGGGCGTGCTCACCGACCGCCACGACTACATCATCTGCGATGACCGCGACCACGCCAGCATTGTGGATGGCGTTCGCAGCAGTTTCTCACGCTGCCTGAAGTACAAGCACAACGACATGGAGGAGCTGGAGAAACTCCTGCAGCGCTGCCCCGAGGATGTCGTGAAACTCATCGTGGTCGATGGTGTCTTCTCCATGGAAGGCGACCTGGCTCCCCTGCCGAAGATTGTGGAGCTGAAGAAGAAATACCCCGGCACCGCCATTATGGTGGACGAGGCTCACGGCTTGGGCGTCTTCGGACGTAACGGACGTGGCGTGTGCGACCACTTCGGCCTGACCGACGATGTGGATCTCATCATGGGTACCTTCTCCAAGAGCCTGGCCAGCATCGGCGGCTTCATCGCCGCTGACAGCAGCATCATCAACTATCTGCGTCATCACACTCGCACCTACATTTTCTCTGCATCCTGCACGCCTGCCGCTACGGCAGCCGCCCGCGAGGCCCTGCACATCCTGCAGGAGGAACCCGAGCGCATCCAGAAGCTGTGGGATGTCACCAATTACGCCCTGAAGCGCTTCCGCGACGCAGGCTTCGAGATTGGTGAGACGGAGAGCCCCATCATCCCCCTGTATGTGCGTGATGTGGACAAGACGTTTGCGGTGACGAAGCTTGCCTTCGACGCCGGCGTGTTCATCAATCCCGTCATTCCGCCCGCCTGCGCTCCGCAGGATACCCTCGTGCGTGTCGCCCTCATGGCTACCCACACCAAGGAACAGGTGGACGAGGCTGTAGAAGCTCTCACGGGTGTCTTCAAGAGCCTTGACATCATTAAATAGTAAAATTTCGGGGAAAAAGTTTGGCCGTTTCGTGAAAACGCCGTACCTTTGCACCCGCAAAAGCCGAGAGGGAAGCTGCAGAGCACTCTCGCAGGCTTGAAAATTTTGTTGCGTCCTTAGCTCAGTTGGTAGAGCAATTGACTCTTAATCAATGGGTCCAGGGTTCGAGCCCCTGAGGGCGTACAAAAGACAAACAACAAGGATGCGTCCTTAGCTCAGTTGGTAGAGCAATTGACTCTTAATCAATGGGTCCAGGGTTCGAGCCCCTGAGGGCGTACAGAAGCAGACTCCATCGGCAACGATGGGGTCTGTTCGTTTTATGTTTATCATGCAAGAATGTGAGCTAAAAAAGCCCGTAATTTGTTATGAAAGGCTCTTTTTTATTAATAAATGTATCTTTTTTGCACAAAATATTTGCTCGCGTGCGCGAAAAGATGTAATTTTGCGCCGCAATTCAAAAGGGATTGCTAGAATCATTAACACAATAAGGTAAAAAGAATCATGTTTGAAAATGCAGGATCTCTCGCAGGTGCTATTTGGACAGCCCTGAACGAGAACGGCGCACAGAACGCCAAGGATTTGAAGAAGGCTGCTAAAGTGAAGACCGATAAGGAGCTGTATCTCGCTCTCGGTTGGTTGCTCCGTGAGGACAAGGTCACTGTTGCAGGTGACGAGAAGGACCCCCTCTTCAGCCTCAAGTAAGAAACGAAAATCTTATCCAACACCTATTTCCCATGCAAGGCCGAGCCTTACATGGGATTTTTTTATGATCTTGACGATGAAAAACAGCTCAGGTGTAGTGGTATTTCGTAAGTTTTTACTACCTTTGCGCCCATGAAACACATCCGCAACTTCTGTATCATTGCTCATATCGACCATGGTAAGAGCACACTGGCTGACCGTCTGCTTGAACGAACCAACACAATTCAGGTGACGGAGGGACAGATGCTCGACGACATGGATTTGGAGCGCGAACGCGGTATCACCATTAAGAGCCACGCCATCCAGATGGGGTATGTGCGCGATGGCGAGAAATACATCCTTAATCTTATTGACACCCCGGGCCACGTGGATTTCAGCTATGAAGTCAGCCGCAGCATTGCTGCCTGCGAGGGAGCACTGCTGGTGGTGGATGCCACGCAGGGCGTACAGGCTCAGACCATTTCCAACCTCTACATGGCCATCGACCATGATTTGGAGATTATTCCTGTGGTAAACAAATGTGATATGCCTAATGCGATGCCGGAGGAAGTGGAGGATGAGATTATCGACTTACTGGGCTGCAAGCGCGAGGAGATTATCCGTGCCAGCGGCAAGACCGGCGAGGGCGTTGAGGATATCCTTGATGCTGTCGTGGACCGCATACCATCTCCCAAGGGCGACGAGAACGCGCCGTTGCAGGCTCTCATCTTCGACTCGGTGTTCAATTCCTTCAGAGGTATCATCGCCTACTTCAAGATTGTCAACGGCAACATCAAGGCCGGCGACGAAGTGGCATTCATCAACACCGGCAAGGAATATAAGGCTGATGAGATAGGAACGCTGCGCATGGATATGGTGCCCCGCAAGGAGCTGCACTGCGGCGATGTAGGCTATATCGTCAGCGGCATCAAGACAGCCACCGAGGTGAAAGTGGGCGACACCATCACCCATGTCGATAGCCTCGGAAAAGTGGATGCTATCGCAGGCTTCGAGGAGGTGAAGCCGATGGTCTTTGCCGGTGTCTATCCCATAGAGACGGAGGACTACGAGAACTTGCGTGCCTCGCTGGAGAAGCTGCAGCTGAATGATGCTTCACTCACGTTCCAACCCGAGTCGTCGGTGGCACTCGGCTTCGGCTTCCGTTGCGGCTTTCTGGGCCTGTTGCACATGGAGATTGTGCAGGAGCGCCTCGACCGAGAATTTAATATGGACGTCATCACGACGGTGCCCAACGTCAGTTATATGGTCTATGACAAGCATGGCGAGGTGAAAGAGGTGCATAACCCCGCAGGAATGCCAGACCCCACGGTCATTGAGCGCATCGAGGAACCCTACATCCACGCCTCTGTCATCACCACCAGCAACTTCATCGGTCCCATCATGACGCTGTGCTTAGGCAAGCGTGGCGAGCTCATCCGTCAGGACTTCATCAGCGGTAATCGTGTAGAGATTCAGTTCGCAATGCCTTTGGGTGAAATCGTCATCGACTTCTATGATAAACTGAAGAGCATCTCCAAGGGCTACGCCTCCTTCGACTACCATCAAGATGGCTTCCGCCCCTCGAAACTCGTGAAACTCGACATCCTTCTCAATGGTGAACCTGTGGACGCCCTCTCTACGCTCACCCATGTTGACAATTCTGTGGATTTTGGCCGTCGGATGTGTGAGAAACTGAAGGAACTGTTGCCACGTCAGCAGTTTGACATCGCCATCCAGGCAGCCATCGGAGCCAAGATCATTGCTCGCGAGACGGTGAAGCAGGTGCGCAAGGATGTGACAGCGAAGTGCTATGGCGGTGACATCAGCCGTAAACGTAAACTGCTGGAAAAACAGAAGAAAGGTAAGAAGCGCATGAAGCAGATTGGCAATGTGCAAGTGCCGCAGAAAGCCTTCCTGGCGGTGCTCAAACTGGATTGACGCTCCCCCGTAAGAATATAATAACGCCCTATCAATAACGCCCTATCAATAACGCCCCAAAAGAAAAGAACACTATGGACAAGCTAAGAGACGTCGCCCGTGAGATTGCACGTGGCTATTGTACCCTCTCCACACAGGGCATCACCACTCTGGCAAGCATCCTCATCCCCTTCAAAGTGCAGAAGGGTGAGAATATGTTGCAGGAGGGCGATGTGTGCAAATTCATGTACTATGTGGAGAAAGGCATGGTACGACAATTCTATTACAAGGGAGGTCGTGACGTGACAGAACATTTCTCGTATGAGGGACGCATTGTTATCTGCATTGAGAGCTTCCTCAAACAGAATCCCTCGCGCCTGATGGTAGAAGCGCTGGAGAGCACTGTCCTCTACGGCATTCCTCATGATGCGTTCCTGGAGCTGGTGGAGACCGACAAGGAGATGGCCAAGCTCTATCGCAAGATTCTGGAACATGCGCTGATTTCTTCTCAAGAGCATGCCGACAGCCAGCGCTTTGAGAATGCCACCGAACGTTATGTGCGCCTTTTGAAGAGCAAACCGGAAATCATACTTCGTGCACCGATGGTGCATGTGGCGTCGTTCCTACAAATGACACCCGAGACACTGAGTCGTGTACGTTCCTCGCATGTGGACTAAGGCTACTCAGAAACTGATACGTTCCCTTGACACGCGCAAAGGACGCCGCAAGGAGCGGCTCTTCGTAGCTGAAGGGCCTAAATTGGTCGGCGAGTTGATGGGGCATTTCTCGTGTGTGCATATCGTGGCTACCGAAGAGTGGCGTATCGCAGGCGGTGTGGCGCCGGCAGGTGTTGTCTGCGACTGGGTGACTGCCGATGAGCTGCAGCGCGTGAGCCTGCAACCTTCACCACAACAGGTTTTGGCTGTCTTTCGTATCCCTGATGACGAAGAACCCCAGGCTGACATGTTTGGCCGGCAGCTGGTCATTGCCCTCGACGGCGTGCAGGACCCAGGTAACCTGGGGACCATTGTCCGATTGGCTGACTGGTTCGGCGTGCAGGATATCTGGTGCTCCGTCGGTACCGCTGATATCTGGAGCCCCAAAGCTGTTCAGGCAACGATGGGAGGCCTCGCGCGTGTGCGCGTTCATTATATAAATTTAGTGCAGCAGCTGGAGTCGTTGCCTGAAGATGTACCCGTGTATGGCACTTCGTTGCAAGGTGAAAATCTCTGGCAGTCTTCGCTGCAGCCCTATGGCATCATCGTCATGGGCAATGAGGGCAATGGCGTGAGTGCCGCAGTGAATGCACTCTGCCGCCAGCGTCTGCTCATCCCCAACTACCCTCCGGAGCGTGAGACCACGGAGAGCTTGAACGTGGCGATGGCCACGGGTATCGTGTTAGCCGAGTTCCGCCGGCAGCAGTCTTTGCAATAATGTTTTTTCTTATGGACCTATTTCCCCGACATCATCTTGTGCATCTATTCTTGTGCAGTATGCTGGCGTTGTTGATGGCGGGGTGTGCTCCTACGCGCTTCATCCCGGAGGATGAGTGGATGTTGGACAAGGTCTCTGTGAGAACCGACGATAGCGAGATATCCACCTCCAATCTCTCAGGTTATGTTCGCCAACGCTCTAATTCTAAGTGGTTCAGCCTCTTCAAGGTACCGATGTCTGTGTACTGCATCAGCGGCAGGGACAGCACTAAACGTATCAACCGTTTCTTTCAGCGTATAGGTGAGGCGCCTGTCGTCTATGATAGCGTGCAGGCTGAGCGGGGTAGGGCAGACATGGAGGCTGCCGTCCGCAATCTGGGCTTCCTGCAGGCGAAGGTCACTCGTCATGAGAGGCATCGCAAACGCCGCGTGCAGCTGATGTTCCAAGTGGAGTCTGGCCCCCGCTATATCGTGAACAACATTGCCTATCGCATAGATGACCCTGCCATCGCAGACATCGTCCTGCAGGACACGCTGCAGTCGTTGCTGTATCCAGGCATGCCTTTTGATGCCAATGTCCTCAATCAGGAACGCACGCGCCTCTCATCGCTACTGCAGAATTACGGCTACTATCGTTTTAATAAGAGCTATGTGCGCTTCGAGGTGGATTCCACCATTGGGCATCGCCTTGTTGACCTCACCCTGAATATACCGCTTTATCGCGCTACACCGACGGACTCTCTGCGCCCTCATCAGTGTTATCACATCGGCACAGTGAACTATCTGACAGATTTGGACTTTAAGGTCCTCAAGACACAGCGGGAAGAACTGGATAGTCTGGTGACCCGTTCGTTGCACTTCTACCAGCGTAAGGATATGCCACTGAGTCCGCTCTTCCTTGTCAATAAGACAGATTTACGCCCCGGCCGCTTGTATGAGGAACGGCATGTGCATTCCACTTACAGTAACCTGTCCTCGCTCTCTGCCGTGATGGGCACCAATATCACATTGGAACCGTCGCCTACGGCTCCCGATACGCTGAATGCCTATGTGAGCGTGTTCACCGCCAAGCGTCATGGCGTCTCTGCGGAGCTGGAGGGTACCAATTCCGCTGGCGACTTCGGCGCGGCTGTCAGTGTCGGCTATCAGAACCGTAATCTCTTCCGCCGTTCGGCGATGTTGTCCTTGAAGGTGCGTGGTGCCTTCGAGGCCATCAAGGGATTGGAGGGCTATACAGATGCCAACTATATCGAGTACAGTGCTGAGGCTAACCTGAATTTTCCCGAATTCATTTTCCCCTTCTTGTCGCGCCACTTCCGACGCTCCGTGAATGCACAGAGTATTGCTTCGCTGATGTATGACTCGCAGGACCGTCCCGAGTTCCATCGTCGTGTACTCACGGCTGCGTGGCGTTATCGCTGGAACCGCTTCGATCTGAAGCGCCAGCACCGTGTGGATCTCATCGATTTGAACTATGTCTTCATGCCCTGGATTTCTGAAACGTTCAAGCGTGAATACCTCTCCAATGACGGCAACCGCAACGCCCTGCTGCGCTACAACTATGAGAACCTCTTCATCATGAAGGCGGGCTATTCGTTTCAATACACCAGCGTCACGCCCAACATGCAGAATGCCACCTATGGGCGTAATGCGTGGAGTGCCCGCTTCAGCATAGAGACTGCAGGTAATCTCCTCTACGGACTCTCTCATCTCACGGATGGTCCCCATTCCCAGCGCTTGGATGCCTATACCTTGTTCAATATCGCCTACGCGCAGTATGTGAAGGGTGATTTCGATTTCGTCAAAAGCTTCAGCTTCGATGACCGCAATTCTTTGGCAATTCACGCGGCGCTCGGCTTGGCCTTCCCCTATGGCAACTCCACGGTGCTCCCTTACGAAAAACGTTATTTCAGCGGCGGCGCCAACAGCGTGCGCGGCTGGGGCGTGCGTGGGTTGGGACCTGGCACCTTCTCGGGATCTGACGGTAAGGTGGATTTCATCCGCCAGACGGGCGACATGAAGTTGGACTTGAGTGCAGAATATCGCACACATCTCTTTTGGAAAATCGATGGCGCCGTATTCCTGGATGCAGGTAATATCTGGACTCTGCGCGATTATGAGGAACAGCCAGGCGGACAGTTCAAGTTCGACACCTTCTGGAAGCAGATTGCAGTAGCCTACGGTCTTGGCGTCCGCCTTAACTTCAGCTATTTCATCCTGCGCCTGGATGCCGGTATGAAGGCCATCAACCCAGCCTTTGAGGGACGCGACCATTATCCCATCATACATCCCAGATTTAAACGCGATTTCCAATTACATTTTGCTGTTGGTCTGCCTTATTAAAAGGTTGAAATGTAAGCACCTTGTACGCATTTCATCAAATAATTGGCCAAATGTGGTGGTTTTTTGCGATTTTTTGCCTACCTTTGCCCGCAGAATAAAAACAATGCATTATGCTCAAGTTCTTATGTCTTGGCAGTGGCAGCAGCGGAAACTGTTATTGCCTGTGGAATGATGATGATGGCATCATCATCGACGCGGGCTTGGGATTCCGCACGATGCGCCGGCATTTGACCTTCTATGGGGTTGATATTCGCCGTTTTCGCGCCGTGCTGGTGACCCATGATCATGCTGACCATATCAAGTCTGTTGGTAAACTGGCCACAGAATTAGGGCTCCCCATCTACAGCACGGCACTCGTGCATGAGGGGATAGCCCGTAACTATTGTGTATCGCCGAAATTGCAGGCAGAGCAGAAGGCCTTCCTTGAGAAGGATGTGCCTGTGCAGATTGGCTCCTTCTGTGTCACGGCCTTCGGTGTGCCCCACGACAGTAATGATTGTGTGGGCTATCGTCTGGAATCCGAAGGTGTGCGCTTCACGCTCATCACGGATGTCGGTCATGTGACTGAGCGCATCAAGGAAGAGGTGTCTCAAGCCAACTATCTCGTGCTGGAAAGCAATCATGACCACGAGATGCTGATGTCAGGCCCGTACCCTGCCCATCTGAAAGGACGTATCTCAAGTGAGAACGGACACCTCAGCAACAGTGAGGCTGCAGAACTGTTGGCCAACAGCTCCAGTCCTGCCCTGCGCCATGTATGGCTATGCCATCTCAGTGAGGAAAACAATCATCCTGTGCTGGTCAGCAAGACCATCGACAGCGTATTGCGCAGCTACGGCATTGTCCCCGGGGTGGATTTCAAGGTTGATGTCCTGAAGCGCAAGGTGCCCAGTGTTATCTACTCGTTGATGTCGTCTTCGTAGTGGTCAAAGTGCTGAATCACAGGTTCATCGTGTCGCTCCACAAAAGTCTTGCAGATACGTTTCGTCTGTGCAACCTGTCGTTCGTCATTTAACCCGCATTGTGCTATCACGGGATTCTCAAACCATTGATAATAAGCGGAGGCTTTTTGGCAGTGGATGCACTGAACGAATTCTTCGACACCGCGTTTATTGTTGGAGGCCATAGTGAGTCTTTTTCTTGATTTCGGTGGCGAAAGTAGGTAAAAATCCTGAAACGGGCAATTATTTCATCAAATAATCACGCGTTCGCGCGTCGATAGATATCTTTAGGTTATGTTTCTTCATATCATCATGGTCGTCGTGGGTGCAGCGTTGGTACTTGTGGGTGCCGACAAACTCACCGACGGTTCAGTTGCTTTGGCTCGTCGCTTCAGTATCCCCGAAATGGTCATCGGTCTTACCATCGTAGCCTTCGGCACCTCGTTGCCCGAGTTCATCGTCAGTCTCTTTGCCAGCATTGACGGCGCTCCAGCCATGAGTGTCGGTAATATCGTGGGCAGCAATCTCTTCAACACACTGATGATTGTTGGCGTGTCTGCCGTTGTGTGCCCCATTGTCATATCCCGTTCTACGGTATCCAAGGATATCCCGCTCTCACTGCTTGCCAGTATCGCCTTGCCTGCCTTGGCGCTTGACACGCTCTGGAATGGCCATACGGATGCTAATATCCTTTCACGTGGCGATGGCATCGTCCTGCTCTGTTTCTTTGCCATCTTTATGGCCTACACCTTCTCGATGGCCAGATCGGGCCACGTTGATGGGGTAGGAGAGGTGCCGCAGAACCCTGTCCCGCAGCTCTCCGCATGGCGTATCACCTTGTTCATCATCCTCGGTATAGCGGGTCTGATAGGCGGTGGTGAGCTGTTTGTCGATGGTGCCACAGGCATTGCCCGTCAACTGGGTGTCAGCGAGGCGGTCATCGGTCTTACATTGGTGGCTGGCGGCACATCACTCCCTGAATTAGCCACGAGTGTCGTGGCAGCCCGCAAGGGTAAGAGTGACATCGCTATAGGAAATGTCGTTGGCAGCAATCTCTTCAACATCTTCTGGATATTGGGCGTATGCTCCACGGTGACTCCTCTGTCGGTGCAAGGCATCCAATGGACTGACTTCGCTGTCCTGCTGGGAAGCATGGTACTCTTCTGGTTTTTTGCACGCACCAAACATCGTGTTGCACGATGGGAGGGCGCTGTGCTGGTCGCGTGTTATGTAGCTTATTTGATGATGCTACTCATGCTCTAAATCAAGAAACTATTTTATGTGTGTAGATTTAGCACCTGAATAGTTGTCAGTTTGTTGGAAATATTGTACTTTTGCAGCCGATTTAAGATTACTATAAGGTAAATCCGTTTAAGGTAGATGAATAGAGAGCTCCTCCTTCCCGACTTTATTTTTGAGTCCAGTTGGGAAGTCTGTAACAAGGTCGGTGGCATTTATACCGTCCTCTCAACTCGTGCTAAAACCCTTCAGGATGCGATGCCGGATCACGTCGTTTTCATTGGTCCGGACTTCTGGATTGACAAGGAAAATCCCCTTTTTGTGGAAGACAAGAAGCTGTGGGCCGATTGGCGCCGCGCATCGGCGAAGGAAACACTCCATCTGCGTGTGGGGCGCTGGCAGATTCCGGGCCGTCCCATCGTGGTACTGGTGGATTTCAAGCCCTTCTTTGCCCAGAAGAATGACATCTATGGTCGCCTTTGGACGGAGTATCAGGTTGACTCCCTTCATGCTTATGGCGACTACGATGAGGCTTCGATGTTCTCCTATGCCGCAGGTCGCGTGGTGGAAAGTTTCTACCACCGCTTTCTCTCCGATAGCAAGCGTGTCGTTTATCAAGCACACGAATGGATGACGGGTCTCGGTGCCCTGTACATCACAATACACGTTCCTGCGATTGCCACTATTTTCACTACCCATGCTACCACAATCGGTCGTAGTATTGCCGGCAATGGCAAACCTCTCTACGATTACCTTTTTGCTTACAACGGTAACCAAATGGCCGATGAGCTCAATGTGCAGTCCAAGCATAGTATTGAGCGTCAGACGGCTCACTATGTGGACTGCTTCACTACGGTCAGTGACGTCACCGCCCGTGAGTGTTTCGAGCTCTTGGACAAGCAACCCGATGTGGTGCTCCCCAATGGCTTCGAGATGGACTTCGTGCCGAAGGGTGTCACCTTTGTCAACCGTCGCCGCAAGGCGCGCCAGCGCATCCTCGATGTAGCCAACGCATTAATGGGATCATCCCTTGGTGACGACACTTTGATAATCTCTACCAGTGGCCGCTATGAGTGGAAGAATAAGGGCATTGACGTGTATCTCGAAGCCCTCGTGCGTACGCTTCATGACGACCGTCTCCAACGTCCCGTCCTCGCTCTTGTTGAGGTGCCCGCTTGGCAGGCCGGTCCTCGTGAGGACTTGAAAGATAGATTGGGCCAGAAGAATGACTCTCCTCTTCCCAATCCTTTTATCACCCATAACCTTCATCAGCCCGGTAGCGACATGGTCACTCAGATGCTGTTGCGCTGCGGCATCACCAACCGCGAGAGCAACCGCCTGAAAATCATGTTTGTGCCATGCTATCTCGATGGTGCCGACGGCATCTTCAATATGCACTACTACGACCTGTTGCTGGGTCTCGACCTCACCGTCTATCCATCGTACTATGAGCCATGGGGCTATACGCCGCTGGAGAGTGTCGCCTTCAAGGTGCCCTGCATCACCACGTCCCTCGCAGGCTTTGGCCTCTGGGCGCTCGATGTGAAGAACACTGCCGGCAAGTCCGCCACACGCCATGCCAAACCGGCTGCCCTCAAACCCTGCTATCTTGATAAGGACGGTGTTGAGGTAATCCAACGTTCCGACTACAACTTTGACGAGGTCGCCGATCGCATTCGCGATGAGATTATCGGCTTCTCCATGCTTGATGACATGGAGGTGGATACCGCCCGCAAGGCTGCTGCCAAGTTGGCAGAGAAAGCTCAATGGAAGTATTTTATATCCTATTATTATAAGGCTTACGACATCGCCTTGCGCCGTGCAGAGCAGCGTGTCGCCAGCCTCTAACAACATTTCAAATACACTGTTTACCCAATAATTATTTATGAAAATCAAAGCAAGTAATGCCAACGAAGCTCAGTGGAAACCGGTCACTGTCAAGAGTAACATTCCCGCCGAGCTGAACAAGTTGGAGGAATTAGCCCACAATATGTGGTGGGCTTGGAATCACAGCGCCCGTAGTCTTTTCACACATCTCGACCCCGTCCTCTATGAGGAGTGTGGACAGAATCCTGTGCTCATGCTCGAACGCCTGAACTACGAGAAGCTCTCCGAGCTCGCTAAGGACAAGTCCATCATCAAGAAGATGAATGACGTCTATGATGAGTTCCGTGCTTACATGGATGTCAAGCCCCGCACAGACCGTGCCAGCGTAGCATACCTCTGCATGGAGTATGGCCTGAACCAGTCTTTGAAGATCTACTCCGGCGGTCTCGGTATCCTCGCCGGTGACTACATCAAGGAGGCTTCCGACTCCAATGTTGATATGTGTGCTGTCGGTTTCCTCTATCGCTTCGGCTACTTCACTCAGACCCTCTCCATGGACGGTCAGCAGATTGCCAACTACGAAGCACAGAACTTTGGCAGCCTCCCCATCGAACAGCAGATGGACAAGGACGGCAAGCCCATGGTGATAGATGTACCTTACATGAACTATCAGGTTCACGCTTATGTATGGCGCGTCAACGTTGGTCGTGTGAAGCTCTACCTGCTCGACACTGACAACGATCTCAATAGCGAGTACGACCGCCCCATCACGCACGCCCTCTATGGTGGCGACTGGGAGAACCGCCTGAAGCAGGAAATCCTGCTCGGCATTGGCGGCGTGTTGTTGCTCAAGAAACTCGGCATCAAGAAGGATGTCTATCATTGCAACGAGGGTCACGCAGCCCTCTGCAATGTGCAGCGTCTTGTGGACTATGTGCAGAGCGGTCTCACCTTCAACCAGGCTCTTGAGCTCGTGCGCGTGTCCTCTTTATATACGGTGCACACCCCCGTGCCCGCCGGTCACGACTACTTCGATGAAGGCCTCTTCGGCAAGTATATGAGCGGCTATGCACAGATGCTCGGCATCACATGGGACGAGTTCATCGGCATGGGCCGCCAGAATCCTGACGATCATGGCGAGCGCTTCTGCATGAGCACCTTCGCCTGCAACACCTGCCAGGAGGTCAACGGCGTCAGCTGGCTTCACGGCGAGGTCTCCAAGAAGATGTTCGCCAATATCTGGAAAGGCTACTTCCCCGAGGAGAGCCACGTGGGCTACGTTACCAACGGTGTACACTTCCCCACATGGTGCGCTCACGAATGGCGTCAGCTCTATGCCAAGCACTTCGATGCTTCGCATCTTTCAGACCAGAGTAACGAACAGATTTGGCATGCCATCTATGATGTCCCCGATGCTGAGATCTGGAAGACACGCATGGCTCTGAAGACGAAGCTCGTTGAGTATATCCGTCAGAAGTTCCGCGAGAGCTGGCTCAAGAATCAGGGCGACCCCAGCCGTGTTGTCAGCCTCATGGATAAGATTAACCCCAATGCTCTCCTCATCGGCTTCGGTCGTCGTTTCGCCACCTACAAGCGTGCGCACCTCCTCTTTACCGATTTGGAGCGTCTCTCCAAGATTGTCAACAATCCCAACTATCCCGTGCAGTTCCTCTACACAGGTAAGGCACACCCCGCAGACGGCGCAGGCCAAGGTCTCATCAAGAAAATCTATGAGATCTCGCAGCGTCCCGAGTTCCTCGGCAAGATTATCTTCCTCGAGAACTACGACATGCAGCTCGCACGCCGCCTCATCTCCGGTGTTGACATCTGGATGAACACCCCGACACGTCCCCTCGAGGCCAGCGGCACCTCTGGTGAAAAGGCTCTCATGAATGGCGTTGTCAACCTCAGCGTCCTCGACGGCTGGTGGCTCGAAGGCTATCGCGAAGGTGCCGGATGGGCGCTCACCGAGAAGCGTACCTATGAGAATCAGGCTTATCAAGACCAGCTCGATGCTGCCACGATCTACGGCCTCCTGGAGAACGAGATCATGCCTACCTACTACGCTCGTAACGCCAAGGGATACAGCCCCTCATGGATTCAGGTCATCAAGAACTCCATCGCTCGCATTGCGCCTCACTACACTATGAAGCGTCAGCTCGACGACTACTACACCAAGTTCTACAATCCCCTTGCAGCACGCTCCAAGAAACTGCAGGCCCACAACAACGCACTGGCCAAGGAGATTGCCCTGTGGAAGGAAGCTGTGGCAGAGCGTTGGGATAGCATCCGTGTTGTCAGTGCCGAGAAGGGCGAACCTCTGCAGAAAGGCTCCATCGAGTCCGGACAGAAGTACGACATTAACATCGTCGTGGATGAGGCTGGTCTCGATAACGCCATCGGCGTAGAACTCGTCACGTTGACCATCGACAAGAAGGGCGAGGACCACATCTACAACGTAGAACCCCTGGAGGTCATCAAGCGTGAAGGCAACCTCTACACCTTCCACGTGACCCACAGCATCAACAATGCAGGTTCCTTCAAGATTGCCTATCGCATCTTCCCCAAGAACGACCTGCTGCCTCACCGCCAGGATTTCTGCTACGTCAAGTGGTTCCTCTAAACAACCTATTATAGGAAACATATAAAAAATCTACTTCAAGGGCTGTGTCGTTCAAGTAATGGCACAGCCCTTTCTTTCGTAACTTGTAGTTTGTGGGGAATCCCTATCAGCTTTAGGCTTTTTCCTTTGCTGGCATGGAGGAAATGGTGTACTTTTGCAGCATCAAAACAGTTAAAACGATGACAACAATGAAGAATTTCTACTCGAATATTGCTCTCATGAGTGTGATGCTCATCGCGAGCTTCGGCTTCACAAGCTGCAATTACGACGAAGACAATCATGTGGGCTACCAACTGCAGGGCCATTGGTTCGGCGACTTGAACATGTACTACGACGGCATCCCCGCACGCGGTTCCGACATCATATTCTATCCCGAAGGATGGGGCTATCGTCAGGGTACGGGCACGCAGATCGACTACTATGGTCGCTACGGCTACACGCAAGTGCGTCATGATTTCCGCTATCATGTTACCAATGAGATTATCTATCTTACCTTCTACGATGAGCCCGACCTGGACTGCACAATCAGCCGCTACGGCCTTAACAGCGAGAACTTCTGGGGGCGCATCGACGGGCGCTACTCAAGCACCGACTTCACACTCCGCAACTATGATCGCTACTGGGACAAATATGGCTATAGCAACTATGACTATGACTACGACAGACGCTACTACGACACCTACTACTATACTCGCACCATTGCTGCGCCCAGTACTCATGACGCTATGTCTGACACCCTCAACGCTCAACCGAAGGCAACGCGCGGTGTGAACCTTAATTCGGAAGAAGTAGGCGAGAAATAAGAATTTAGAGGGGTGGGAGAGTGATTATGTCAGGATTTTATTGTACCTTTGCAGCCGCAAATCATCAAAGGTTACATCGTACAATAGTCAATTGTCCAATTAAGATATGATCACTGTCTCCAACCTTGCCATTCAGTTCGGCAAACGTGTCCTGTACAAGGACGTCAACATGAAGTTCACTAACGGCAACATCTATGGCGTTATCGGAGCCAATGGTGCCGGTAAATCTACATTGCTGAAGGCCATCAGCGGTGAGCTGGAAGCCAACAAGGGCACCATAGAGATGGGTCCTGGCGAGCGCCTGAGCGTGCTGTCGCAGGACCACTTCCAGTACGATGATGAAACTGTGCTGAACACCGTGCTGATGGGCCACACTGTGCTGTGGGACATCATGCATGAGCGCGATGCTCTCTATATGAAGGAAGACTTCAGCGATGCCGATGGCATCCGTGTGGCAGAGTTGGAAGAGAAATTCGCAGAGCTGGGCGGCTACACGGCAGAGAGCGATGCTGCTACCCTGCTGAGTGGTCTTGGTATCAAGGAAAAGAAACATCAGATGCTCATGGGCGAGCTCTCGGGTAAGGAGAAGGTGCGCGTGATGCTCGCCAAGGCGTTGTTTGGCGAGCCCGACAACCTGCTGCTCGATGAGCCCACCAACGACCTCGACCTCGACACCGTGCAATGGCTGGAGCAGTATCTCTCTGAGTTCGAGCACACCGTGCTCGTCGTCAGCCACGACCGTCACTTCCTCGATGCCGTTTGTACACACACGGTGGATATTGACTTCGGCAAGGTGACGATGTTTGCCGGTAACTACTCGTTCTGGTACGAGTCCAGCCAGCTGGCGCTGCGCCAGGCACAGAACCAGAAGGCGAAGGCCGAGGAGAAACGCAAGGAGCTGGAGGAGTTCATCCGTCGCTTCAGTGCCAATGTGGCCAAGTCGAAACAGACCACTTCGCGCAAGAAGATGTTGGAGAAACTGAATGTTGATGAGATACAGCCATCCACGCGTAAATACCCAGGAATCATCTTCCAGATGGATCGTGAGCCTGGCAACCAAATTCTCGAGGTGGAAGGACTGAAGGCTACTGCAGAGGACGGCACCGTTCTCTTCGACAATGTCTCGTTCAACATCGAGAAGGGCCAAAAGACGGTGTTCTTGAGCCACGACCCGCGTGCCATGACAGCCCTCTTTGAGATTATCAACGGCAATCGTGAGCCCGAGATCGGCACCTACAAATGGGGCCTCACCATCACCACGGCCTACCTGCCGTTGGACAACACCGCCTTCTTCCAGAGCGACAAGAATCTGGTCGATTGGCTGATGCAGTATGGCGAGGGCAACGAAGTGTTCATGAAAGGCTACCTTGGCCGTATGCTCTTCTCCGGTGAAGAAGTGCTGAAGAAGGTTAATGTGCTCTCGGGTGGCGAGCGTATGCGATGTATGATAGCCCGTATGCAGCTGAAGAACGCCAACTGCCTCATCCTTGACACCCCTACTAACCACCTCGATCTGGAGAGCATTCAGGCCTTCAATAACAACCTGAAGCTCTACAAGGGCAACATCCTCTTCGCTTCCCACGACCATGAGTTCATCCAGACCGTGGCTGACCGCATCATCGAGCTCACGCCCACTGGCATCATCGACAAGCTGATGGACTACGATGACTACATCAGCGATGATCGCATCAAGGAGCTCAAGGCGAAGATGTATGGCGAGGAAGCGTAATCAAGCAAAACCTATTTTATAACCCTTATAAAACTAAACATTATGAAAATCTCAAAAATTGAACATTTGGGCATCGCCGTGCAGAGCATCGACGAGGTACTGCCTTATTTCGAGAATGTGTTGGGTCTGAAGTGCTACAAGACCGAGGTCGTCGAAGACCAGAAGGTGAAGACAGCCTTCCTGAAGGTTGGCGAGGTGAAGCTGGAACTGCTGGAGCCTACCTGCCCCGAGAGCACCATCCAGAAGTGGCTCGACAAAGGTAACAAGGGTATTCACCACATGGCATTCTGCATTGAGGACGGTGTGGCTAATGCACTCGCTGAGGTGAACGAGAAGGGTATCCGTCTTATCGACGAGGCTCCCCGTAAGGGCGCTGACGGCCTGAATATCGCTTTCCTGCATCCGAAGAGCACTGTCGGCATCCTCACAGAGCTCTGCGAAGATCCCAACAAGTAAGAAAGAAGGGTATGAAAAAAGGAAGGACGGGCTTGCGTTAGGCAAGTCCGTCCTTCTCTTTTATTTCTCTCAGACTGTCACTCTGTTTTTCTCGTCGGGGAAAATCACTTTGGGCGTGAACGTCTTCGCCTCCTCGAAATCCATTTGGGCGTAGGACATGATGATGACCACATCGCCCACCTGCACTTTGCGCGCTGCTGCGCCGTTGAGGCAGATGCAGCCGCTGTTGCGCGGACCTTTGATAATATAGGTGTCGAAGCGCTCGCCGTTCATGTTGTTGACGATATATACGCGCTCGCCTGCAATGAGACCGGCGGCATCCATGAGTGCTTCATCAATGGTGATGCTACCCATGTAGTGAAGGTTGGCCTCCGTGACGGTGGCGCAGTGTATCTTGCTCTTAATGACCTCTATGACCATAGCTTTATACTTTAAACCTTAAACTTTAAACTTTAAACTAATAATGTATATGGTCGATGAGTCGGATGGGCTTTGCGCCACAATAGACTGTGATGCAACCCACAATCTCTTTGGCATCGTTCCAATCGTTGACATCTGCCAGTGATGCAGCATCCACGATGGAATAGTATTCGATGCGCAGTCCCGGAACGGCATTGACACGTGCCTCCACATATTCGCGTGTGAGCTGTACGCTGTGTGTGCGTGCAAACTCTCGGCTAGCCTTGAGGGCAGCATAGATATGTGGTGCGATGGCACGCTCTTCCGGTGTGAGGAGGCTGTTGCGGCTGGAGAGTGCCAAACCACTTGCTTCGCGCACCACGGGGCAGGGTACAATCTGCAGCTTGAAACCAAGGTCGGCCACCATCCTGCGGATGACGGCAATCTGCTGAAAGTCCTTCTCGCCGAAGTAACCGCGGTCGGGATCTACGTAGGAGAACAGCTTAGAGACAATCTGGCAGACACCATTGAAGTGTCCCGGACGCATCGCTCCCTCCATGACGCTGTCTGTGGGCGGATAGGAGAAGTGGCGGGTGTCAGGTTCAGGATAGACCTCTGCCACGCTGGGCGCAAATGCAATCTGTGCACCGCAGGTTGTGAGCAGCTCACAGTCGGCATCCAGTGTGCGGGGATAGCGTTCCAAATCGCGAGGGTCATTGAACTGTGTTGGATTGAGGAAGATGCTGACAACGGTGATGTCGTTCTCAGCCACCGAACGGCGCACGAGCGAAGCGTGCCCTTCGTGGAGAGCACCCATAGTGGGTACAAGGCCAATCGTCTTGCCAGCAGTCCTTGCGGCGGCAATCTCGGCCTTGAGCTCTTGAATGTGATGTATGATTTTCATTTCGGGTGCAAAATAACACATAAAATGCCAAATGAAGAAGTAAAAAAGCAAATAAAATGCAAAAAATGCCCTTTTCATACACTTTCTTACACTAATAATTGCAAATAGCACGATTTTTTTATATATCTTTGCACTCGGAAAGTAATATATTGACGCCAACATGAAGTCCAGAAGAGTACTATTCATCACACAGGAAATAACACCCTATCTTCCTGATACGGATGTCTCATTATTGGGTCGTAAGATGCCACAGTTCGCGCAGGAGAAAGGTCGCGAGATTCGCACTTTCATGCCTAAGTGGGGTGGCATCAACGAGCGCCGCAGTCAACTGCATGAGGTGATTCGTCTGTCGGGAATGAACCTGATTATCGACGAGACCGATCATCTGCTCATCATCAAGGTGGCATCGATACCTTCTGCCAGAATGCAGGTTTATTTCATTGATAATGATGACTATTTCATGAAGCGCTTGGAGGCCTGCGATGAGAATGGCGATGAGTATGCCGACAACGGCGAGCGTGCCATCTTCTACGCCCGTGGTGTCTTGGAGACGGTCAAGAAACTACGCTGGGTCCCCGATATCATCCACTGTCAAGGATGGATATCGGCTGTGGCGCCCTTGTATATTAAGACCTCGTATCGCGAGGAGCCTTCCTTCAGGGACAGCCGCATCATCTTCACGCCTGCCGGTGATGACTTGAAGTTGCCGCTGACGCAGCAGTTCCGCACAAACCTGCAGTTCAAGGGCCTATCGGACAAAGACTTGAAGGACTTCCCCGAGGATGCCACCATGATGGACCTTTACAAGTTGGCGCTGCGCAACAGCAACGGTATGCTGCTTACAGCGTCCAACATGAATCAGGAACTCATTGACTATGCCAACGAGCTTGGTCTGCCCGTCTTCGGTCCGGTCGATATGACGAATCCCGATGCCTCTTCCCAGGTTGTTGATTATTTCGACAGCGTGTGGAGCGAGGGCAAGGCGCCCATCGAGGACCCGGATATGTAAAAACAGCGTCATCCATTGATTTTACCCAGATCTCTATGAAACTACGTTTTGCCGGTATGGCTCTGTGCGCTTTGTCGCTGTTGGTGGGCTGTGCCGATGACACAGACTCAATAGGCATCCCCTCCGATGCCGATGTCGTGGTCTCTGATGTCAAGACCTATAATTTCACTACCCGCTCTGTCAAGCTCGGTGCTGTGACGGCTAATAGCAGCAAGAGCTATTTCGGTCGCGTGCATGACGCGGCCTCGGATATTGATGTCACGGCCGATTTTCTGGCACAGTTCCATGTGCTCGAAGACTACACCCTGCCCAGCGCCGACAAACTGGTGAAGGATGCTGAGGGCAAAGTAGTGTGCGACGGCGTGGAACTCCGCATGTATTTCAACACCTATAAGGGTGATGGCAATACGCCTTTGAAGGTGGAACTTTATGAACTGGACAAGGATAATGTGCTGAGCGAGGCGGAGACCTATTACACCGATCAGGACCTCTCTGTCTTCATCAATCCACAACGCACGACGCCTGTCGTAGCGAAGACGTTCACGGCTGAGGACCAGACAGTTGACCCTTCCGAACGCGCGGCTGAGGGTTATTACAAGAACATCCTGCTCACGCTACCTGTTGAGGACGGCCAGCGCATCCTGCAGGCGGCCGTGGACCATCCCGAGTATTTCAAGGATTCCTATCAGCTCATTCACAATGTACTGCCAGGCTACTATTTCAAGTATAAAGGCGGCAATGGTGCGATGTTGGCCATCGATGTGTGCGTGCTCAATGTGCATTTTCATTATTATGATAAAGACGGCGGTCTCGTGGATGGTCTCGCCCGCTTCTCCTCCACGCAGGAGGTGATTCAGAGCACACGCATCGAGAACAAAGGCATTGATGAGCTGATGTCCTATGCCAACGATGGCGATGGCAATCCCACGCAGGCTTTCACCTTTCTGACATCGCCTGCAGGCATCGCCACGGAGGTCATTCTCCCCGTGGATGAGATTTATGAAGGCCATGACAACGATAGCATCAGTCGTGCCCGCATCGTGCTGACGCGCATGAACGACGGCGCTTCCGGCAGTGCTTTCGGTACTCCCACCTCGCTGCTCATGGTGCGCCGCACAGCCTACGATTCCTTCTTTTCCCACCGTCAGGTGGCAGATGGCGCCACCGCCTACATCTCAAATTTCGATGCAGGTGCTAACACGTTCACTTTTGAGAATATCAACTACCTGCTGTCATACCTTTATCACACGAAGAAGGAGGTGATGGCGCAGGAAGGGCTGACGTCAGAAGCCTATAACGCTGCCAATCCCTATTGGAACCGAGTGTGGCTGGTACCTGTGGTTACTGCCGTCAACTCCTCCAATGTGGTTACGAGCGTGCAGCATGACTTCTCGCTCTGCAGCGCACGTCTCGTGGGTGGCACTAAGCCGCTGTCCATGCAAGTCATCTATAGCATGTACACGAAGTAGCGCTAGCCGATCACGACGTCATCATCGCTTCGGAAATGACATAAAAGTAAGAAGCCATCCCAATCGGGATGGCTTCTTGCATTCTGTCAGCAGTCTTTTTATTTTTTTGCTGCGGGCTTTTTGGCGGGAGCCTTCTTGGCAGGCTCTTTCTTCACCTCAGCCTTCGGAGCTTCAGCCTTCTTGGCGGGTTCCGCTTTCTTGGCAGGCTCTGCCTTCTTGGCTGGTGCCGCTTTCTTGGCAGGAGTCGCCTTCTTGGCAGGAACTTTCTTCTCCTCCTTATTGGCGGGTTCGAACTTTGACAGACGTGCCTGCAGGCGGTTGATCTCTGCATCCTTCACATTGATCTCATCGGCCTGGTTGCGGATGGTCGTCAGCAATGCGTTGAGCTCGTCGTTCTCGATGTCAAGAGGATAGAGGGCATTGACACGGTTGATGAAGTCGCCCAGGATGTTCATGTAGTTTGTGAAAGCATCGTAGGGGCTGTCATAGATGCCGCGATAGAAGCCTGTGCCCATGTTCTTGGTGGTCATGAAGCGGAAGTTGTTCGATGCCTGAATGCGATCCCAGTCCTGCGTGATGCGACGGTCCTTGCAGATGAGCACGCGCTCTGCCACGCTGTAGAGTTTGTGGAACGCCTCGCGCTGCATCACGTTGCCGAGCCAGCAGCTGGTGTCGCGTTCCTCGTCGTTCCAGCTCATGGGGTAGGGTACCTCCATGGGTGCCACGCTCTTGCTCTTGGCGATAATCTCGCTGGGCGTTGCGAAGGTGATGCCGCGGTCCTTGGCCACAGCAGGCAGGGCCTTGATGAACTCCAGGATGTTGCTGCTCAGCGGCTGGTAGATGCCGAGCGCGCAGAGCTCCATGAAGATGTTGATGACCTTCTCCTCTTCGGGCAGCTGGGCAATCCAGTCCATATAGGTGTCTGCGAAGAGGGGGTACTCGTTCCATGAGGAGTCATTGAAGCGTAGTGAGATGTCATCGCTGAGCTTGTAGTCGCGCAGCAGCAACTTCAGGTTGGGGTTCTGTGCGCAGTGGTAGAGGAAGTGGGGGCTCTTCCATCCCAGAATGTGCTTGGCGCCCTCGGCAATCATGCCCTTGTAGCCCATGCTGGCCACGAGGCCGCCGATGTCATCGCTGTAGATGAGTGAGCTGTTGCGCAGCACGGTGGGCTTCTTGCCGAAGAGTTCCTTCATCTTCTTGGCCTGGCGCTCCACCTCGTCGCGGAATACATCTTCGTTGACCAGCGAGCTGAGGCCGTGGCTGTAGGGCTCTGCCAAGAACTCCACACAGCCCGTCTCGTTGATTTCCTGCAGCAACTCAATGACCTCGGGAGCATATTGCTCCAGCAGTTCCAGTGCGCAGCCGCTGATGGAGAATGCCACCTTGAAAGCTTTGCCGTACATCTTGGCCATTTCCAAGAATGTCTTCAGGGCGGGGATGTAGGAACGCTCTGCGGTATCTGTGATGCCGCGCTCGTTCTCATAGTCGTCGAAATAGTAGTGATCCTTACCAATCTCAAAGAAGCGATAGCGTTTGAGATGTACGTTTTGGTGGATCTCAAAATAAAGACAGATGGTCTTCATATAGTTTAATGTTTAATGTTTAACGTTTAATGTAATTACTTTTCCAGACACTGGTCATAGAGCTTGCGGATGCGCTCGCCCACCTTCTCCCAGGTGATGCCATCGACCTCTTTCTTACCCTCGATCTGCAGGTATTCGTGCAGCGAGTCGTTTGTGCAGAGGCTGTACATGGCATCAGCCATCGCGTCGATATCCCAGTAGTCTGTCTTGATGCACTTGTCGAGAATCTCGGCGCAGCCGCTCTGCTTGGAGATGATGCTGGGCACACCGCTCTGCATGGCCTCCAGCGGGCTGATGCCGAAAGGCTCGGAGACGGATGGCATCACATAGACATCTGAGTCGCGGAAGATCTCGAACACCTGCTTGCCCTTCATGAAACCGGGGAAGTGGCAGCGGTCGGCGATGCCGTATGCGGCGGCCATGTTGATCATGTCGTTCATCATGTCGCCCGATCCGGCGAAGCAGAAGCGCACGTTGTTGGTACGCTCGAGCACGCGCTTGGCGGCTTCGATGAAGTACTCCGGTCCTTTCTGCATGGTGATGCGTCCGAGGAATGTGACGACCTTCTCCTTGCGGTCCTTGTAGGGCAACCGCTGATCGACAATCTCCTGAAGCTCAGGTGCCAGAGGATAAACGGCATTGTGCATGGCAAAGCACTTGGCGGGGTCTTGCCCGTAGTGGTTGATGACTGTCTGTCGTGTCAGTTCCGAGACGCACATGATGCAGTCGGCGTTGTCCATGCCGTTGCGCTCGATGCCATAGACTGTGGGGTTCACATTGCCGCGAGAGCGGTCGAAGTCGGTGGCGTGAACGTGGATGACGAGGGGCTTGCCGCTGACCTGCTTGGCGTGGATGCCGGCGGGGTAGGTGAGCCAGTCGTGAGCGTGGATGATGTCAAACTGCTCTGTGCGTGCCACGACGCCCGCAATGATGGAGTAGTTGTTAATCTCCTCCGTGAGATTGCTGGGGTAGCCGCCCGCGAACTCCATGCAGCCAAGGTCGTTGACGTGCATGTAGTTGAAGTCGGCATAGATGTGTTCGCGATAGCGATAGTAGTCATCGGGCGACATGATATTACCCAGGCGCTGCTTGACGTAGTCATAGCTCACGTCGCGCCATGCAATGGGCACAGAGTTCATGCCTATAATCTTGCAGGCATCCTGCTCTTCATCGCCGAAGGGACGCGGCAGACACAGCAGTGTCTCCATGTCGCCGAGGGCCTTCAGTCCGTGAGTGATGCCGTAGTTAGCGGTGGCGAGTCCACCGAACACATGAGGAGGATACTCCCATCCGAACATTAATACTTTCATAGTTGCTTCCTCCTATTTTATTCCATAATATATTTGTCAAGTAACTTCACGACACGCATGATCTCGGCCACATTCATGGCGAAGCTCATGGCGCCGCGGCCGTGGAAGGGCGGGTTGCCGTCGAAGACCTCGGGCAGCGTGCCGATGCAGTGGTAGAAGAGTTCCTCCTCGTAGCCCACCAGCTGGCGCTCCACAAAGCTGACACGTGAATATCCGAAGACCTTCAGGCAAGCCTCGAGATAGAAACCTGCCAGCCAGGGCCAAGCGGTGCCCATGTGGTAGGCGTAGTCGCGCTGTACCTGCGGTCCCACGTACATCGGGTTGTAGCCTCCGCTCTTCGGAGAGAGCGTGCGCAGGCCCTTGGGGGTGAGCAGTTCTTTGGTGCACATGTCGAGTACACCCTTCTTCTGCTTCGCGTCGAGGGGTGAGTAGTCAAAAGCGCAGGTGAAGATCATGTTCGGGCGCACGCTCCAGTCTATCATCTGGCCATCGACGTAGTCGAGCAGATAGCCGTAGTCGTTGAGGAACGTCTCCAAGAAGCTCTTCTTGGCCAAGTCGGCCATCTTCTCGAAGTGTGCGGCCTCGTCGGCCTCGTTGATTGTACGGCAGACGCTGGCACTGAACATCAGTGCGTTGTACCACAGCGCGTTGAACTCCACGATATATCCCGAGCGTGGCACGATGGGGTGCCCGTTCTGGCTGCTGTTCATCCATGTGATGGCTTTGTCGCGGCCGTTGGCATAGACGAGGCCGTTCTCGTGGATGTAGAGGTTCGGGTGCTTGCCGTCCATCAGCCAGTCCATGATGTCGCGCAATAGCTGTCCGTATTTGCGGATGCCCTCCTGAATACCAACGAACTTGCAGTACTGTTGGATGCACCATACGGCCCACAACAGGATGTCGGGATGTTCTATCTCATAAATGCGTACGCTGAGGGGCTTGCCGGCCATGAACTCGCGGATGCCCTTCTCGGCGGTGGTCATGATGCGTTCGAAGTGATCTACTTCGTCGTTGGTGAGCGTCAGACCCGGCAGCGATACGAACAGGTCGCGGGCGCGGCACTTGAACCACGGGTATCCGGCCAGGATGTATGTCTCGCCGTCGCGATAGTTGATGAACTGGTGTGCGCTGTTGACGAGGCAGTGGTAGAAGTTGTCGCGCGGGGTGCGTATGTTCACTTCGTAGTCAGCCAGCTCCTTGAGCTTCGCGGGGTCGCACTCCTTGATGCCTGCGGAGAAGACGATGCTCTCGCCCTTTTTGATGTCGAACTCAAAGTATCCGGGCACGTAGAGGTCCTCGTTCGAGGCATATCCGCGCTCTGTTTCCTTCGGATAATCGACGCCGCGGTACCAGTCGGGTCGGAACACCCATTCCGCCTTCTTGTTCATCTGCATATAGAGCTCGGGATAGCCGGGGTACATGCAGGTCTTGATGCCATTCTTCACCTCCTGATAGTCGCGATTTACACGTGGATTCTCGTGGGTGAACTCGCGCACGCTGCGGAAGGCCAGCCAGGGCTGCAGGCGCAGCGTTGTCTTGGAGTGGGCATCCAGCAGGGTGTAGCGTATCAGCACACGGTCCTCGAAGTGCTGGAACATCAGTTCCTTCTTCAGGATGACACCGCCGACGCGGTAAATGGTAGTGGGTACTTGCTGACAGTCGTACTCGCGGATGTACTTATGTCCGCGCGGGCTGTAGTTGTCGCCTTGATATTTGTGAAGGCCGAGGTTGAATTCGGCGCCATGCTGGATGACGGTGCAGTCGAGCGACGAGAGCAACACATGGTTCTCATCATCCAACTCGGGCACAGGTACGACCAGCAGGCCATGGTATTTGCGCGTGTTGCAATCCAGGATTGTCGAGCACGAGTAAGCACCGGAGCGATTGCTGCGCAGCACCTCCTTCTTCAGAGCTTCCTCCAGGTTTGTCATCAAGGTCTTGTCAAACTGTAAATAGCTCATAAGTTAGTTTAGAATATTAGGTATTTTGCTTGATTTAGCCTCATTTTGTCCTCAAAAATAAGCGTTTTTTCTCATCCCGCGAAATATTTCAGGCAAAAGTTGAGAAAAGTTTTGATAAAAACGAAGAAAAAGTGTAATTTTGTGCCGTAAAACATAAAACACTAGGCACATCATGGCACGAAAAGTTCCAAAACTGAAGGATATCCTACCGCAATTGCACATGCTCACAGATCTGCTCTCCGCCGAGGAGCGCGAATTGCTGGAGAAGCATGCCACCGTACACACCTACAAGCGCAACGAAGCGCTCTACGACGAGAACGAAACGCCGGCCTACCTGCATTGTCTCGTGGAGGGGAAGGTGAAGATATCTAAGGAGGGCGTAGGCGGCCGTGCGCAGATTGTGCGCGTCATCAGTCCCGTGGATTTTTTCGGCTATCGTCCCGCCTTTGCCGGAGAACGCTATGCCTCGTCGGCCTCCGCCTTTGAGGCTGCCGTCGTCGTGAAGATACCCATTGGCACCATCATGCGCCTGCTCCTCACCAATGCCCGCCTGGGTCTTTTCTTCCTGGAGCGTCTTGCCAAGGACTTGGGCAAGGCGGACAGTCGCACCGTCAACCTCACGCAGAAGCATATCCGCGGACGCCTCGCCGAGGCGCTACTCTTCCTGCGCGACAGCTATGGTCTCGAGGAGGACGGTTGCACGCTGAGCATCTATCTCAGTCGCGAGGACCTCGCCAACCTCTCCAATATGACCACCGCCAACGCCATCCGCACCCTCTCTGCCTTTGCATCTGAGAAGCTGCTTGCCGTTGACGGGCGCAAGATCAAGATCATGGATTTCAGCAAGCTCGAGAAAATCAGCCGTATGGGGTGAGGTCCAACAGCCAATAGCCAACAGCCAAAGCCCAACAGCCGTTATGAGGGAATGATGAAGTTGATGTGTTCTGGTAGCAGTCCCACCACCATTGGTGGCTGGAAGTTTTTCAGCACCCGACCATCTGTGCTCACAGTGGCATTCTGTGTCTCTTCGATATGAATGGGACGCGTTGTTCGGTAAGCCTTAACATCTTTGTGATTCAGCAGTTTACCTGTGAATAGTAAACCTAATCCTTCAACCAGTTGTTTCACGCCCGGCTGTGCGATGATGCTCACGTCCAGACAGCCGTTGTAGGGCACTGCGCTGGGCGTCTGTCCGTAGCTGTGTCCGTTGCCCACGCACACATTCATCAGTTTCTTATCGATGCTGTCCTCGTTGATGTGTAGTCGCATCTTCTTCTCTAAGCGCTGCACCAGCATCAGTATCATGCTGGCGAAGTAGGAGAGGGTAGCAAGTCCCAGTATCTGGCGCGTCTTATACTTCAGCTTCATGATGTTCGCCACCAGTCCTATGTTAAGGCAGTTCACGAAATAGCGCGTTTTTTCCTCGCCCGTCTCGCTGTTAATGCCGCGGATATAGCCTACGTCAATCTTGCGCACTCGGCGTTGGATGAGGCTGTCGATGGTTCGCTCGTCGGCATCCTCGCGCAGGCCCCAGAAGGCAGCGAAGTCATTGCCGCGGCCGTTGGGGATGATGCCTATGGCCACCTTCTTGCGCACACCCTCGTCGAGGGTCAGCAACCCATTCACGGCACGGTTCAGTGCCGAGTCGCCGCCCACGATGATGATAGTCTCGTAGCCGTTCTGGCACAGCATCTTCATCAGACGTTCCACACTCCGTGGACCTTCGCTCTGCACGAAGTCAAAATCCACGCCCTTCGCATCCAGCAGTTCCTTGATGCGTTCCCAGCGTTTGTGCGTACGTCGCACGCCTTGTTTCGGGCAGTAGATGATGCCCCAGCGGTTAATTTCCATAATGAATAATTTCCTCCACAATTTCTTCCTTTGGCCGTGTGGCATCGACCCAATGAATCTCCACGCCGCGCCGCTCCATTCCTCGGAAGTATGTCATCTGGCGCTTGGCGAACTGGTGGATGGCAATCTCCAGCTCCCGCACCATCTCGTCGTAGGCGAGCTGCCCCGTCAGATAGAGCGTCAGATAGCGGTATTCCAGCCCATAGCTGATGAGCGCCTCAGGTGCTACACCGCTGTCCAGCAGCCGCTGCACCTCTTCCACCATGCCCTCTTCCAGGCGTTTGCGCAGGCGCTGGCTAATGCGTTCGCGCCGCAGTTCACGTGGAATGTCCAGACCGATGGTCAGCGAGGGTATGACGGGGAAGGGCTGTGTCTCGTCGATATGATGTTCCTTGTAGTAGTCCTCAATCTCTATGGCGCGGATGGCGCGGCGAGCCGTATCTACATCCGTGGTGTTATGCAGCCGTTTGTAGGTGGCCAGCAACGCCGTCAGTTCTTCGAGCGTCTTTCCCTCCAGCCGTTCGCGCAGGGTAGGGTTCACGGGCACTTCCACTAAGCGGTATGCCCGCAACACACTCTCGATATACAATCCCGTTCCGCCGCATAGGATGACTTCGCGTGCGCGTGAACATATGTTTTTATACGCGCGTAGGAAGTCACGCTGGAACTCGAAGACCGAGTATTTTGTGCCTGCCTCGGCGATGTCGATAAGGTGGTAGGGAATGTGTTTCCCGCCGACCTCGTAGTCAGACAAGTCCTTGCCCGTGCCGATGTCCATCCCGCGGAACACCTGGCGCGAGTCGGCGCTGATGATTTCAGCATTGCCGAGTTGTGCCGCCAACTGTGTGGCTACAGCGGTCTTGCCGCAGGCTGTAGGTCCGAGGATGGTAATCATGGTGCTTATTTCAGTAAATGATTCGTTGTCATGGCGCGGTTTGAGCTTATCTGTGTGCAAAAGTACGAAATAAAACGATTGAAATACTTGTTTTACATAAAAATGTGTATTATTGCCACAAAATTATCATTTACCGAATAAAACCGACTAGCAATAGCAACAGCATGATGCTCCTCTCTTTTTTCTTTTTAGTTCTTTATATGCTATTTTGGAATAAAACATTTGGCGTTTGAAAATATATACGTACTTTTGTCGCCGAAAACGTTTGAACACAACAAATAACACATGGCAAGACAAAGGTTATTGATTCTGTTTGCTATTCTGATTGGTGGGATGGCACTGACATCGTGCAGCGACAAGGACGGCTCAGGCCATCAAGTCGTCGGGCGTCAAGATCAGTACCGTCTATATGGACTGCTGCCTGATGAACTCCTTAGGGGCCATAACCGTCAAATAATTTCTCATTTAACGATTTTTCGCGCGCACGATACCAATTATTTATAGGAATATTTCTATTTTTGTACTCAAATATCGACAACAATTTATTTTTAGACAATGAAAAGAACATACGAGAAACCGACAATGGAGGTGGACATCCTTCAACAACAGGAGTCTTTGCTGAGCGCTAGCGATGGCTTGCGCGGAGAGATATCAGGCTACCGCAAGTCGAGTGGCGGCTTTAGTCAGGACGATGATGATGAATCTGAGCCAAGCTTACCCTAAACATTTACGCGGAAAGCTAACCCTATGCATTCTTGCAGCAAAATACACGATTTAATTATGCAACAACGAACACAATACATCATGAGCTGGTTGCTCTGCGGTTTGGTATTTGCCGGGGCAACGGCGTGCTCGGGCGACGATGACACGAAGAGCACCAAGGAAACGGAGAAAGCGCCGGTAGAGAATGAGGTACCGTTGCGCCGACTCACAATCACGGAGGTAGAGGGCGGTGCGGCCGATGCCAAGCAGGCCCTCACACGTGCCACGCTGGCAGACCAAGATGGCGAGCTCGTGCCTTCATGGGAGGCTGGCGACGGTTTGAGATACTGCAATCTGAGCAGAACCAATCCTAATACTTACGAGCCTTATACCGGCCCATTGACGGCAGCCTCTACCGCCGCCATCTCGCAGTTCACGGGCGATGTGGCGTGCATCATAGACGATTACCTGGCCGTGGTCTATCCTGCCACGACTTTCGAGAAGAACGACAGTTATACCATTTCGCTCTCAGGACAGAAAGGCACGCTGAGCGGGTTAGCCACCAACTACCACTATGTCTATGGCAAGGCGTATGTGACATCGGTGACAGAAACGACGGCCACGGCCGAGATGGTCAGGATGAAGAGCCTGCTCACGGTGTGCAAGTTCTCGTTTGAAGACAAGGCTACGGGCTATGTGCTGCCCATCACGACACTGGAAATCAGCTATGGCGGCACTGGCTCAGACCAGAACACCTATCCGCAGACGGCCACGGTGGCGGTCTCTGACGATACCGAGCCGGAAGATGTTCATGCTATAGGTGTTGAAGGCAGCACTATACCGCTTTCCATTTCTGCTGCCGAAGGTGCCACGGAAGTCTATGTCGCCCTGCTGCCTTCCGGCGGTAAGCGCACCTTCAACTTCACTGTCACCAACGACAGCGGCACCTACAGCGGCACAGCCAAGGCCACACTCAATGAGGGCGAGTACATGGAGGCTACGGGACTGAAACTGACGAAGCAATAAAAAAGCCCTGCGAGATCATCAGAAAAAAGACAACTAAACCGAAAACTATATGAAACCAATACATCTACTACGGGCACTGACCGTGGCACTGGCGGTGCTATTCACCTGCATCTCGCCGACATGGGCGTGGAATTATACCGTAAAGGGCCGGAGCGATGCTGGCGGCGGAACATACGACTTCCGCTACACGCAGCAGAATTTCACCTTTGGCAATACGACCGTCTCATACACGGACATGATGTCCTTTGAGTCGGTCGATGGCTCTTTTGATGCCACGAATGCGAACTTCGACTATGAGTTCAAGATGCGCATCATCTTCCAGAGCCTGATGCAGAAAGGCGACAAGGAGTTGAAGAATGTGAAGGTGGATGGTGAGATATATGTTGTCTTAGGAGATGACAAAACTGTTCGCATAGCGACCTACACCAAGAACAGCGGTGTGGCCAAGAACCTGACTTATAGCTTTGAAGCTCACGGCGAGGCATTCTTTGAGATGAAGTCGCAGCTTGACAATTATGGCTATATGACAGTCAAATTCCAGCCCCAGGACTACTTCCTTGATAAAGGGTTGAAAGCCATCTATTTCAAGAACAGACTGGTCTATAAGAACGCCGTTGTATTTGACGACTACCAGTATGAGAAGCCCCTTGACACTTCATCCTGGAAAAACGTGTTCCCGCAACTGCAGTTTACCGAATGGACTCCCGAGGGTAACATTGTCTTCAAGGCATCCCTAAACAAAAACAGTCGTTGGGATCTACGTGCCTACGAAATAGAGCTCCCTATTACTTATTCTTATTCTAATTCTCACGCAACTTGGCATAAGATTAAACTGTGGGATCTAGATGGGCCTATGACTGTCACGACGACTTCCAGTTCAGTAGATGTGACCTGGATGTACGAAACGCTGCAGTCTTATTGGCCTGACATCTATCCGTTTACATCATTTTATCGAGCCAACACCCGTTGTTACTTCACCTTGAAAGACTGTATCGGCTATGATATGCTTTATTACGCACCTCTCTCGCCTGTTAATGTCATCCCCTATACCCGGCCTGAGACGGTGACGACCGAGTTTGACAAATGGAATCAGAAGGTCCTTGTGAAGTGGACTAAGCGGAATTCCACCAGCTACTATGATGGGGAGGATTATCGGACCAAGACGGTGGACTGTAAGTTGGACGGCCGCTGGTATGTGATGCGCTACGACAAGGGGGCCGACCTCGACGAGGGCTATCATTTGGTGGGCTCTATCAAGGGCAACAGCTCCAACCTCCAGCTGACTGACAATGGCGTGGACTACGGTCACGACTACGTCTATCGCGTGGTGTTCCTGCCCGATATCTTGGTGGATGCTTATGCCGAGAAACTGACGCAGATCCCGCGTCGCCCCGGTCCGCACAACAGCAACGACCTCTATGAGGAGGCTACCATCTCCACGCTGCTCGATGTGCCCATCCGTCTGACTCAGGACCGCACCTTCGAGAGTGGCATCAAGCTGTCGTGGGAGTACAGCGTGCAGAAAAACGGCTGCGAGTGGCGCATCGACAAGCGCAGGCTGGGCGAAACCACATGGAAGACGCTCACCACACTGCCCGTTGAAAAGAAAAACTCTGTAGCCACATTCGAAGACAACGGCGAAGAGGGCGGCGCACTCTCTCCCTGTGACTTCTATGTCTATCGCATCCGTACTGAGGTCAACGGTCAGGAATTCTTCTCCGACACCCTATCAGCCAATCTGCCTGGCAGCACCTACATCAAGGAAGTCACTGCTACCACCGGTGTACATCCCGACCATGTCGTCGTGACCTGGAAGGTTGAGCAGCGCGGCAGCGACGATACTTGGTTCAGCGTCTTGCGTCGTCCGCTCGGTTCGACGAATGACGAAGACTGGGTGTTGCTCACGAATACCATCAGCGGCACGAAATCGGAATACGAATATACTGACGACCGCGTCATGGCCGGCAGCTATTATGAATACACGGTGCAAGCCTTTGGGCTGCGATGCGACGAGCAGGTGATGCAGATGACCGACCAGAAGACGGCCCCAGGCTTCTCGTCAGCACGTGGAATCATATCAGGTCACATCGCCTACGGTTCAGGAACGTCAGTCAGTGGTGTGCAGGTAAATCTGGTGAAGTCGTCAGCCGACGAGTCAAGCGACACCCCGCAGTTCCTGTCCCGCTTCATCGATGGTGAGGGTGTAGGTCTGTCGTGGAAAGGCAACTCCGAGACCATCAAAGGCGCCCTCACTGGCCAGCATCCTCATACGCTGCAACTGTGGGTAAAGCCCCAAAGCAGCGAAGGTGCCGTCCTGCAAAGTCTGCTGAAGTTGACCAACTCCATAGAGCTTGCCCTCCAGTCAGATGACGGCGTCAATTACCAACTCTACGTCAACGATGTGACCCATCCCATCATTCCGTCAACAACCTTATTGTCGGATCTTACACTTAGCGCCGACCAGTTCTCGCATGTGGCTGTCGTTTATGATGGTAAATCGAACTGGACTTTCTATGTGGGCAATGACACACTCCGCTCTATGACGCTTAGAACACAATCGGAGGTATGGGACGCCTTGGAGGGCGAACCCTACACGCTGAGCATCGGCGGTAGCAACCACAAAATAGGAACTGCTTTCTCGGGCTTCGTCGATGATGTCCGTCTGTGGGAACGCGCCCTCACCCGTCAGGAGATAGAGCGGAACTACACCCGCATCCTCGGTGGTACAGAGAAAGGTCTTATTCTCTACTGGCCTATGGACGAGGGAATCAATGTGCGCGACTACATGTTCGATGTGGCCTGCAAGAACGGTCTCTACCAGCTGAACCATGCCGTGGTGGGGGCCAATGCCCTGCCAAGCGCCGTTGTGCCCGATCTGCTGAAACTCTACGGTGAGACCGATGACGAAGGCGACTACCTCATCCGGGGCATTCCGTTCCAACAGGGCGGTACCAACTATAAAGTGGTGCCCGATTTGGGCATCCATCAGTTCTCGCCCAACAACCGCTCCCTGTTCGTCAGCCCCACCAGTCTGACAGGCAACAACATCGACTTCGAGGACGTCTCGTCCTTCCCCATGGAGGGCTACATTTACTATGCCGGCACCAACATCCCCGCCGAAGGCTTAATGATAAGTGTCGATGGCATCGTCCAGTCGAAAGAGGGTAAACTCATCCAAACCGATGCCAATGGTCATTACCTCGTTTCCGTCCCCATTGGAGAACACTTTGTGGAGGCCTCGCTCGAGGGGCACAAGATGGTTGACGGCGGACGATTCCCCGCCGCCGGTTACTTTAACTTTGACCGTGCCGTGACGCACAACTTTTCCGACTCCACCCTTGTCAACCTCGTGGGTCGCGTGGGTGGCGGTGAAAAGAGCGACACGCTGGCCGTGGGCTTCGGCGCTTCGACAAACAACATCGGCATGGCCACCATCACGCTGAAGCTGAACAACGAATCGTTCTCCTTCAACTGTCAGGACGACCTCATTACCTCTGCCACCACCAACCGCACGTGGGAGAGCGACACCACCAGCATTGCCAGCCGCAGCTGGACAGGCACCGGCTATGATGCAAAGTATATCTACATCCGCACCGACTCGCTGACAGGTGAGTTCTCGGCCATGGTGCCGCCGCTGAAATACATCACCAAGAGTATCACCATCGACAGCAATCCCGACATTGAGTTCCTCTCCCTGCCCGACCTGGACTTATCCAGCCCCTCACGCGAGCTTAAGGACTCGTTGAAGGTGGAGCTTCCCGGAGGGGACAGTCAGTGGAAATACTATACATACAATACCAAGTTCATCCGTTCCCATTTTGCTGCTCCACAGGTGAAGGTACAGGAGACGGCCAATCCCGAGGGTGCCTTTGGTCACTCTTATTTGGCAGACTATGAAATCTCTAACAGTCTCCTGACGGAAACGATTGACATCGATGACATCTGGACACAAGAGGAGGACGGCAGCATCACCTACCGGTTCGGCTATCCTATCTACGAGAAGGGCGACTCCACCGTCTTCACAATTGCTGCTTACGAATCCTACGTCAACTACGACGGCAGCAAGAGAGGGAAGATATTGACAGAAAACATCCCCCTGACCAATCAGTCCGTTATCATCAAGAACGAGATGAGCAGCAAGCAGTCGGTGGTCTATAAGCAAGTGGATCCTGACTCTGAGTATCAGCCAGGCATGATCTATGAAATGAAAGACGACGAGGTGACGCTGGGAGCTGACGGTAAAGTAGAATACAGATGGAGGGTTGGACAACCTAACATTGTAAGCCCTTATACGCGTCACTTCACCGTCACGATGAATCGTAACGGCCGTATCTATGTGCCTGCCGAATTTGATGCCGTAATCCTCGGCGGACTGCCTGAAGGTAACAATTTCGTCACCAAAGGCCCCGACCACATCCACTTCGTGCTGCGCGATCCGCCTGGTGCAAAATCAAGGACGACATTGAAAACAGGAGATTATAAAGTCCGTCAGAAAGCTACAGTTGATGCAGGGTATGGTAATGAGAAACTTGTTTTTGAACAATACTGGGGCCTTGGTGGCGAAGTAGTTACAGGCGCTGGACTCATGATTATCTCTTCCAGCAGTGCTGAGGTTGTATCAAAAGAGGGTTTTCATGCAGAATGGGAGGTCGGCCACAAAGACGGCTATACCTACAATTCTTCCTTTACGGAGACCATATCAACGGGCGGTGCCTATCCCTACGTGGGTAGTGCCGGCGATGTCTATGTGGGAGTAGCATCGAACCTGCTCTTTGGCAACTCACGCAATGTCTGCATCACCAGGAAACTGAAAGATGGACCGTTGGTGCTCGACGTAGAGGATTGCATCTCTGTGGGGTCTGAACTGACCACTTCTTTCAAATATAGCCAGTATGAGCTGGAGGAGGTGATGATTCCCAAGTGGAAAGACCTGCGTAACCGGTTCCTCACACAGGTACCCGACTCAATCTATGCTCAGACGTACGTGAACAACAGCGACCACTCGGTTTATCTGACTTGGTTAAGTCCCGATAACCCCAATTACGGCGTATCGGGTTACAGCTATATACATCCTGAAGATTTATCGAAAATAGACAAAGAGGAAACAGACAGTGTCATCTGGTATAACAACCAGATTGAGCAGTGGGAATCAGTCATCGCTGACAACGAGAAGGACAAGCTGGAGTGCATGAAAAACAAAAAGAAATATGTGAATTTCTCCATTGACGGCGGCAGTACCTACGAATATAGTGATAAGACCGATTCGCTTGACGTGAAGTATGAGCATTCTCATTTCACCAACTGGAAGCTGGGCGGCATAGGATCCATACAGAGCGGTGCTCATAAAAAGGATGTTACAAAAATTGGGTTTGGACTTACTATTGATACTGAGAATGGCAGACAATATAATGACAGTTATACCTACAGCGAAGGCAAAATCACCGAATGGACCTATCACGTTGAGGACGGGAACCGAGATACCGACCTCTCCATCAACAAATATGAGTCTGATAAGTACGGCTACGGAGACTTCTTCAGCATCTACGGCGGCCAGACCTATAACCCATACGAAGGAGCAGAGGTGACACACCAGTACAATCCTGGCACTCCGCTGGGCAATGCCACCGTGCAGATGGAACAGCCTAACCTGCAAATCAGTCTGGGCGACGGAACTCCGGGAAAGAACCTCACAGTCACCGACATCCCCTCAGGACAGAAGGTGAATCTCGTGCTGACCTGTACCAATCTGGGCACTGCCAATCAGGGGAAGGAATTCAGCTTCGACCTTTTCTATGTAGAGAAGAGCGATACTGCGGGCTTGCAGATTTTCATGGATGGCTATCCCATGAACGGACGTCCTGTCTATCTGCCGCGAGGTGAGACCATCAAGAAGATTATCACCATCAACCAGACGGACGAGAGCATTCTGGACTATGAAGGCATCAAGCTGCGCTTCGCTTCGCAACATCAACCCCTGAAAATCTACGACGAGGTGACGCTGAATGCCCACTTCATGCCCTCGTCATCGCCCGTTGACCTCGCTGTCGATGAGCCTGTGCTCAACCAGGAGGTGCTGGGCCGAAACAAGGGCCAGCTGAAGCTGAAACTGGAGAATTTCAACCGACAGTTCAAGAACCTGAGATACGTAGGCGTGCAGTACCGTTATGCTGGTAACACGCAGTGGAACACCATCCACACCTATGTCACCAATCCGAAAGACACCATCAACAGCAGCTACACCATGCTGCCCGATGCCGGTGTCATTCGCTACGACTTCGACATGTCTAACGACAACTTCTTCCCTCAAGGCACCTACACCTTCCGTGCCTTCACGACAACGCCCTACGGCACCAGTCCCAATGATGCCGCAACGGTGTATAGCGATGAGGTGACGGTGGTGAAGGACAACGTCAGCCCCCGTGCCCTTACCACGCCGACGCCGTCGGACGGCATCCTGAACTACGGCGAGGACCTGAGCGTAGAGTTCAATGAGGACATCGTGCCAGGCTATGTGGGCGACAAGAACGTCATTGTCACAGCGAAGCTGAATCACCAGTCCGTCAACCACGAGGTGAGCAAGTTGCTCTGGACAGAAGACCAGCGCACGGTGAACCCCATCTTCCTCAATGGCGATTTCTCGATAGACTTCTGGTTCAAATGGGAGTCTGAAGGCTCCCTGCTGCAGTTAGGCAAGGGCAACACTCCATTTATGCTGTCTGTCGATGCCGAGGGCCACATCGTGGCTACCATTGGCGGTTCCACTTTCGTGAGTAAAAAGTCGATACCCAAGAAGACATGGGCCTTTGTGGTCATGAGTTATAAGTCGGCAGATATGACGTTCTCGGCATTGACCCAGTATGACACCACTTCGGAGATGCTGTTCGAAGACCAGACGGTGGATCCGGATGCCACTCAGGCCATCGTCTATACTGACGACAACCACCTCTATCTGGGCGATTCATGGGCTTATATGCACGACCTGAGTCTGTTTAACGTCTATCGTGACGTGCATGATGCTGCTTCGGCTAAATATGAGGCGAAGGACAACTACGTCTATGGACTGGTGAACTACTGGCCCATGAACGAAGGCCATGGCTCCGTGGCCGCCGATATGCGCCACACCCACGACTTCGAGGTGTTCGACTATTGGGAGATAGACAATCCCAACTACACGATATACATGCGTGACGAGCAGGGAGCAGAGGCTGACATCTCGAGGATCAACACCAGCCGAGGCGAAAGCTACGCCATTGAACTGTGGGTGGAAAACAATGCCGAACGCACGGGTGAACAGACGGTCTTCGAGACAGGAACCACGTTGAGCAACCGACTGCGTCTCTATTACGATGCATCACATAACCTGATGCTCGACTACGGCGAAACCACCAAGCAGCTCTATTCGTCCCCCTCGGTTCAAGAATACTCTGGATGGCACCACTTGGCACTGAACGTGGTGCGTGGACAGGCTGCCAGCTTCTACTACGACGGACAGCGCACGGCAGTCATTGCCGAGGCTGACGTTCCACCCATGGAGGGCGCAAAGATGAAGTTGGGCAAGAATATTGACTGCATCGACGAGGTGCGCATCTGGAAGGCTGCGCTCAGCGAGAACCGCTTGCTGTCGAACATGTATAACTGCATCGACACCGCAGATGTGTATTCACGCGGACTCGTGGCCTACTATCCTCTCGAGAAGAAGAAGCCAGGAAGCACCCTCAACAGCAAGGTGTTTACGCTGGAGAACATGGCACCCCTTGCCTCACCTAGCGATTCTCTGCCACAGTTGGTCGTCCTCGCCTCCTATTCCAAGGAACAGCAAGCACCACCCCTGAAGAACGCCCCCGATGAGACGCAGCTCATTGCCTCGCCTGTGGCTTCTGAACGCAAAGTGGTCATCAACCTGACTGGCGCCGGCATCAGCCAGCGCGACATCGAGGGAACGACACTCAACATTACCCTGGCCGACATCCGCGACATGCACGGCAATTCGTCCGAGCCTATCAAGTGGACGGCCTACGTGCAGCAGAACACACTGAGGTGGACAAAGGACTCGGTGAACATCATCAAAGAGTACGGCGATGAATACACCTTCGACGTGAACATCGAGAACAAAGGCGGCACCATTGAGTACTATTCCTTATATAATATGCCGCATTGGCTCTCGCTGGTCGATAGCGAACGAAACGACGACGTGAGTCCCATGAAGACGAAGACGCTGCGCTTCCGTGTTGACCCGTTAGTGGCCGTAGGCAACTACGACATCACCATCGGCTTACAGGGTAACAAGGAAGTGCTGGAGCCCCTGCGCATCGTCATGAAGGTGAGCGGACAGAAGCCCGACTGGGCTGTTGACCCGACGAAGTATGACCACCACATGAGCATCGTGGGACAGGTGTATATCAACGGCATCCTCATGGAGAACGCCGAGAGCATGGTGGCGGCCTTCATAGGCAATGAATGCCGAGGCGTAGCTTCGCCCGATAAGGTGCGCGGAGCTGCCTACGTCCAGTTGAACATCTATGGCATCGATGCCAAAGCATACGACCGTGGCAAGGAGGTGAGCTTCCGCATCTGGGACGCCTCAAAGGGCGTGGCCTACACCGATGCGCAGATAGCGGTTGACGGCAAAGCCGCCAGCATCGTCTTCGGCCAAGACCAGATGATAGGCAACTTCGACCAGCCCGCCATCTGGACGAAGAGCAACCATGTGGAGCAGCTCATCCCTGTCCATGAGAACTGGAACTGGATGGCCTTTGGCGTGGAGCCGAAGTCTTCATACCTTGATCTTATCTTCAGCAGCCTGGCCGACTGGAAGCTGCTCATCAAGAACCGTGATACTTGGAGCGATTACAATGGCGCCCAGTGGAATGGAACGCTCGTCCCGAGAGTCAATGAGATGTATAAGCTGAAAGTGGAGCCGCTGCCAAGGAGTGGCGAGCTGCCTGCACAGATAGCCGTCTCAGGCACTCAGCTGCCAGGAAAAGAGATGCCGGTCACGCTGAACAAGGGCTGGAACTGGATTGCCTACACACCGCTGGCAACCATGACTGTCGGTGAGGCACTGGCAGCAGCCAACCCGCAGAAGGGCGACATCGTGAAGTCGCAGACGGGCATGTCCATCTACGGCAACTACGGCTGGGAAGGCAACCTGCAAGCCTTGGAGAGCGGTCATGGCTACATGTACTACAGCACCGACGGCACGGCGAAGTCGTTCGTATATCCCGATGCCCCGTCAGCATCGGCACGCATGGCTGCTCCCCGTCGCGCTCCCGAAGCGCTGCAGATCTTTACTCCTGTCGATAAATACCTCTATCCCAATAATATGACGATGGCCATCCAGCTGAAGGAGGGCGCCGCCGTGGTTGACACCGCTGAGGTGGCCGCCTTCGTGGGTGATGAGTGTCGAGGCGCTTCACGCGCCAACAGCAACGGCCTCTACTACCTCGTCATCGCAGGAGAGGGAGCCGGACAACCCATCATACTGCGCACATACATCGACGGCGAGGTCATTGACATCGATGACACTCAGCAGTTCGTCAGCGATGCCAACATCGGCACGTCGTGGGAACCCTATGTCATCGACCTCCTCAATCCCTCTGTCGGTGTCACCAAGGTAACCATCGATGATGCTACCGACGACGATGACTGGTGGACGCTGCAAGGCATTAAGCTAATGCACAAGCCTACGCAGCCCGGCGTCTATATCCATCGTGGACAACGAGTGTCGATAGGCATCGCCCACTAACACATTCTATGCCTATGCAACGAGTGATAGGAATCGGGGAGACGGTGATGGACATCCTCTTCAAGGACGACCAGCCGCAGAAGGCCGTACCCGGCGGCTCAACATTCAACAGCATCATCTCGCTGGGTCGTGCCGGCGTGCCGTGTGCAATGCTCACGGAGGTCGGCGGCGACCATATCGGCGAGCTCATCTGCAACTTCCTGCGCGACAACGGCGTAGCCACGGACTACGTATGCCGCCATGAGCACATCAAGTCGCACATCTCGTTGGCTTTCCTCGACGAGAACAACGATGCGCAGTACATCTTCTATAAGGATCACGCCTCTGTGACGCTCGACGGCCCTCTGCCCGAAATCCACAAGGACGACGTAGTGCTCTTCGGTTCCTTCTTCGCCATCAACCCCGCCATACGTCCCGTCGTAGGTGCCCTGCTGCGTGCCGCCCACGAGGCTGGCGCATGGCTCTACTACGATGTCAACTTCCGCAAGAACCACATCGCCGACCTGCCACGTGTGATGGCCAACATCGAGGAGAACATGAGCCTGGCCAATGTCGTGCGCGGCTCGATGGAAGATTTCGGGTTCCTCTACGGCCTTCATGATGCCGATGCCGTCTATGAGCGTGTGCGCCGCCATTGTCCTACACTCATCCTCACCGACGGCGCACGCCCCATCCGCGTCTATACCCCCGATGCCTGCTATACCTTCCCCGTGGAGCCCGTGGAAACCGTCAGCACCGTGGGCGCAGGCGACAACTTCAATGCTGGCTACATCTACGCGAAGCTCACCCTGCAGTCCTCATCCCTCCGCTCGGCCCAACGGGACGCTCCACACTTGGAGAACCCTCAGCCTTCAGCCCTCACCCCTCAGCCTTCCGCCCTCATCGCTATGGCACAGCGTTGGAGTCAGGATGTCTGCTGCCAGATTGGCAACCACATCAGCGCCAACCTCGCCGCCTCCCTTTCTCAAGGCTCGTGTTGAGGAAAAATTAGAACACAGAATCAGTACAGACGATGAATAAGATTATTGCTGACGTAAGGAGCTATGTGGATGCCCGATGGGAGTTGGGGTCCACGCATGGCATAAGGCATTGGGACCGGGTGTATGCCAATGGGCAGAAGTTGCTGACACCCCAGGTGAACGCGCTGGTCGTGGGCCTCTTCGCCTATCTCCATGACAGCTGCCGAAGGAATGACGGCCGCGACCTGGAACACGGACCGCGCGCGGCCAAGTTCATAGACACCATCCGCACAACCCTGCTGGCGGAGGTGTCAGACGAGGAGATAGAGCTGCTGAAGACCGCCTGTCGCCTGCACACCACAACCCACATGACCGGCAATGCCACCGTCGATGCCTGCTTCGATGCTGACCGCTTGGATCTGGGCCGTGTGGGCATCAAGCCGAATCCGAAATACCTGGCCACGGAGAAGGGCAAGGAGATAGCGCGGCATCTGCACTAACGCCTTGTCTAAGTTTAAGATGCAAGAACGCTATACAACCCTAATTTTAATTGTACCGAATTCGATACAATTAGAAATACTTTTCTAGCGGATGATGATTTCATCCGCTTTTTTTTGTGCGCGTTAAAGAATAAGGTGTAACTTTTCCGCGTATTTCCGTTCCTTTCCGTGTTTTCCGTGCTTTTCTTCTCTTTTTTCACTCTTTCACGAAGATTTTTCATTTTTCATTCCTTCATTTTTCACTTTTTACCTATCTTTGTCGCCGAAAGGGCCACGAAAAGGCTTCTTGAAGCCGATTCAACCTCATCGGAGGGTCCTGATCAATCTTTAAATCCTCATCATATGCCAACAGTATTCATTTTCTTTGGTTTCAGATTCATGTTCTATTCGAACGACCATGATCCTATTCACGTGCACATTGTCAAAGACGATTGTGAGGCGAAGTATAATGTAAGTCCGATAGAGCAGGTTTACAATCATGGTTTCAAAAAGCAGCAGATAGCAATTATTGAGTCTATTATCGAGGAGAATGTAGAAGTCATCACCGAAAGATGGAAGGCTCATTTTAATGAAGAATGATATGACAGAGCAGTTGAAAATAGCAAAGGTGTGGGTTGATGACACCCATGTTTATGCTGAGACCGCCGATGGTCTCCGCGCCAGCTATGCCTTTTCCGAATGGGAGCGATTGGCTCACGCCACCGATGCCCAACGTCACGACTTCTACCTGTCTTACGGAGGCATCCACTGGCCGCAAATCGACGAAGATCTCAGCTTCGAAGGTATGTTTGAAGATAATGGTCTTCTTTTTGCAGCAGAGCCCGAGGCAGAATATAATGCATAATTATAGCTAGAACATTCCCATCTCCCCATCGCCTTCCCTACACCCGTTGGGAAGGCTTTTTGGTGCCCCATCTTGAAAAATGCAGCTATTCTTGTCGAACATAATATAATAATGTGCAACTCATAAGAAATACTTATTAGTTCGTCAGGAAGTGGTTGTTCGGGATTTCCGAACAACTTGTCAAATCATCGAGTTTTAGGACATGGTTTGTTAAAAAACTCTATTTCACAAGCGTATGATGAATTTCATCCGCTTTTTTTGTGCGCGTATTAAAATAAAAATGTAACTTTGCAGAAGATATGAGCAAGATACAATCAAGAGAGTGCCAGAACGTTGAGTTCAAGCGCAGTTGGAATGACAAATATTTGGAGTGGATTTGCGGCTTCGCGAATGCACAGGGTGCTGTGATGTACTTTGGGGTGGACGACGACCATGAGGTTGTTGGTCTGGATCATGTTGACAGGCTGATGGAAGACATCCCCAACAAGACAACACGCCTCGCGTCCCCGCAACAGAAATATTGCCAATGCCTTTTTCAAAGCCGGATTCATTGATGCATGGGGACGTGGCTATAAGAAAATTCGCGAGGGCTTTGAGGGCGCGGGGTTGCCGATGCCCAAGATTGAGAATGCCTATGGCGGAGTCAAGGTGACGTTCCAGAGGAATAATGTGAATAGTACACAAACAGGTTCACAAACTCATCCTAATGGGATGTCTGAAGGGTTATCTGAAAGGTTGTCTAAAGAGTTATCTGAATCAGCATATAGTATATTTCTTATGATTGTTTCTGATAACCATATAAACAGAAAAGTATTAGCAGAAAAGACTGGTATATCAACAACAGCCGTTCAAAAGCATCTTAATAAGCTAAAGGATCTTGGTGTCTTAAAGAGGATCGGATCTGCAAAATATGGCCATTGGGTAATTGTTGATAGAACAAAGAAATAATAATCATCGTTGAGTCGAAACGAAAAGGAGCGGCACCGCTCCTTTTCTGCTTCACAAGCCTTGTGATAATATTTTTTTGAAGATTTTTGCTCTGCGAACCAAAATAAGTTGTAACTTTGTGGCCAGAAAACAATCATTACCTTATGAACTACCCGCTTATATCAGAATATGTAGATGCCATAAAGGCTGCAGAAGACAATTTCGATCAGTTGAAACATCTTCGTCCTGTATTGGATGAGGATGGGCTACCTGTGATGACAAGTGGTAACTTTGCCGTGGTGTTCAAGATGAAGGACGAGCAGACGGGGAAACTGTATGCTGTGAAGTGTTTTACGAAGGAACAGGAGGGACGGGAGGAGGCATATCGGTTGATAGACGATGAATTGAAAAGAGTTGATTCGCCGTATTTGACTTCGATTCGTTATTTGGAAAAGGAACTCTTTGTAGATACCAGTCAATCGACAGAAACGGAATTCCCTGTTTTACTGATGGACTGGGTGGAAGGTAAAACACTTGACAAGTATCTGCGCGAGAATCTTGATGATCAATATGCACTGGAGATGCTTGCTTATCGTTTCAGTCAGTTAGCGCAGTGGTTGATTCCACAACCTTTTGCTCATGGCGACCTGAAACCAGATAATATCCTTGTTCGTGAAGACGGTTCGCTTGTTCTGGTGGATTATGATGGTATGTATGTGCCAGCCATGAAAGGCCAGAAAGCACGTGAACTAGGTTCTCCTGATTTCCGCCATCCCCAACGCACTGAGGATGATTTTGATGAACATATTGATGATTTTCCGCTCGTTTCCATATTACTCTCTCTCAAAGCTATATCAATAGACAAGACGTTGCTGCACAAGTTCGGAGCAAGTGATAGGCTCCTTTTTTCTCAAAAGGATTATAGAGAAATAAGTAAATGTAATCTTTTTAAATGTTTATTTCCTTCAGAGGATGTCGAGCTTAATTCATTGTTCATAGCAATAACAATATTCTTCTTGAATAATCGGCAAAATTCATTTCATGACTATATTACTCTTGATTACCCTAAAGAGAAAATTTGGATAGAAGAATTAGGAGACGATGGAAGTGTAAAATATTGGATGGAGTATAGTAGTGATAAGAAGAAATTGATAAGATATGTTGAGGATCATTATTTTGAAAGAGAATATAAGCATAATCATGGTTTTAATACATTTGTGAGTGTTATTGAAGAATATGGAGCCTTACAAAAGTATAATATTTTAGATGGAACGGAAGAAATTTGCGATAATGCTTTTATCTTATGCAGAGGTTTGAAAGAACTGGACCTACCTGAAACTCTTAAATTAATAGGTAAGGGTGCTTTCAGTGGATGTGAGGAACTAAAAAAATTGATTATTCCCAGCTCTGTTGAGATACTTAAAGGGAATCCATTTAGTCACCTTGAAACATGTTCGGGCGTTGCCTCCAGAAGCATAAAAGAAGGTCGTTTCAAAGTTGTTGTCAAATCTAATAATTTCCGATTAGAAAGTGGGGTATTGTTTTCAAATGATCGGACGTTGCTGTTTGCATTTTTGAGTAATCATATCAATCAATATAATATACCCGAAACTGTTAGAATAATTAAGGCTGGCGCTTTTGAATGCTGCGAAGAATTGACCTCTGTTTTTATTCCTAGCTCTGTAAAAGAAATCGAGCGTGAAGCTTTTGCCAGATGCTATGAACTAAAGGATATTACAATTCCTACGTCTGTTAAAACAATAGGTGCAAATGCATTTAATAATTGTTGGAATCTTGAGAGCGTAATTATCAACAATCCTAACGTATGGATTGAAGGTAATGCGTTTTCAAAATGCAAAGCCTTATCGACCATTCAGATTCCCCATGGTACAAAAAAACGATTCACAGATTTATTACCCAATATTACGTCAGCGTTTATAGAACAAAACGAGGATGGTTCACTTGGGACTTACGTTACAGATGAGGATTTAGAAAATGCATGGACTGATGAATTCGGCGTGATGTATAGTTTGGACAGAACACGTTTGTTGAAGGCACCTGAAAATATAGAGACGTATACGATTCAGAATGGGACAAAAGTTATATGTGATTACGCATTCTCTGATTCCGAGTTGCAATATTTATATGTTCCTTGCACAGTAGCAAGGATTGGTAGTTTTGCGTTTGAATGTTGTTATAGTTTGAAAGAGGTAAAAATTCCCTCGTCCATTAAAATTATTGGGAAAGGTGCTTTTTGTAATTGTCAAGAACTCTCAAACATTTCGATTCCAGATTCTGTAATAACTATTGAAGAAAGTGCATTTAAAGGCTGTTCCTGCATATCTAGGATTAAGATTCCTCGTAATGTCCAATATATAGGAAATGCTGCATTTGCAGATTGTAAATCTCTGATAAAATTATCTGTCCATCCTCAAAATCCAACATATGATTCAAGAAATGAATGTAATGCAATCATTGAGACGAAACTCAATAAATTAATATCTGGTTGTAAAGCTACTGTGATTCATGAATCGGTAACAGCAGTAGGCGAATATGCATTCTTGGCTATAGATATTAAAAACCTTATTATTCCCAGCCTAGTCTCTTATATTGATAAAAATGCATTTCTTAGTTGCTCCTGCTTAGCAAATATTGTTGTAGACGAGCACAATCCTTTCTTTGATTCTCGTAATGCATGTAATGCGATTATTCATACAGAGTCAAACACTCTCATATTGGGGTGTAAAGCGACCATAGTACCATATTCTGTTACATGTATTGGCGAAAATGCTTTCTACGGATGTACAGGTTTAGTAAAAATAGAACTACCTTCTTCTGTAAACGCTATAGGTAGTAGCGCTTTTGAAGGTTGTGCTAATATTAAAAGCATAAGTCTCCCCAATAGCATAACAAGCATAAGGGATCACGCCTTTTTCGGCTGCGAGAATTTGACAAAAATTGAGATTCCACCAAAGGTGAAACTAATAGAAGATGCAACATTCTCTACATGTTCTAGCCTTGAAAGTGTTGTCTTACCTGATTCGATTATGCATATTAAGAAAAGTGCCTTTGCAAGTTGTTATAGTATCAAAAATTTTAAAATTCCCAAGTGGGTCAACTCCATTGGAGATAATGCATTTTGTAGTTGTTGGGGATTAGAAAGTATTAATATTCCTGGATTTGTTGCGACTATTGGACATGATGTTTTTAAAGAATGTAGTAGATTAAGGCAGATTATTGTGCCAAAAGGAGAAATAAAACGTTTTTCTATGTATCTACCCCATTATGCGAATCTGCTCGTAGAAGCATAATCATTCTCGGATGCTATTAATTCGCATAGGCAACATAAATGCCAGACATTGAATAGTAATTGTCAATCCTATTTTCATGATCATCATAGAATCAAAACGAAAGAAGCTGGCGACGATATTGAAGAAATATCCAGAAGCGACAGTTGTTGATGTGACGAGCAAGGCTAACACTACGTTGAGACGACTGAGCCCGTTCTATCCTCATGGCGGAATTCCCGTGCCAAATAGCGGCAATATGACAGCAACATGTGTGGAGGCTGTTTGGCAAGGATTAAAGGTCTTCGAGCATGAAGACATTGATATAAGTATGTTTTCTAATGATACTATGAAGGGTTTAAAACGTACGTCCCGGAAACATGGTAAAGTGCTCGGACATAGATATGGCACCAATGGATGTGAGTTGCTGAATTATGCTGATGCACGGAGGCGAATCTATTTACCCACTTATCGGTGGATGCTTGATTATAAGGTACAAGACATTATTGAGCACCTCAGGATTGCCAATGAATCTCAGACTATAGTTCTGCTTGACTATAACACCAATTGCGATATCTATAACTACAAGAAACCTTTGTCTCATGCATTTTTGGTCAAGGCATACGCAGAAGGGTTACCTCCATACGAGGATGCTTTTGAGGTAATAGAGCATCACGATTATCTTACAAATGGACGGAGAGGTTGGAATGTGGTTAGAAAAGAGCGGCGAGTGAAAACCATTGAAGAATATGAGCCCCCAACGCAGTTGGACATCCCATTTGACTTTAAAGACGACTAAAAATGAAGAAGAAAGATAACTGGCAAGAGTACAAGGATATACTTTCCGCCTATGGCATCAAGAAGATGTATCATTTCACAGATCGCAGCAATTTAGAAAGTATTATCCGAGCAGGAGGACTATACTCGTGGAGCGATTGTGAGAAAAAAGGAATACAGATTCCCAAACCAGGCGGCGAGGGCTTATCACGTTCTCTTGATCGTCGTCGAAACCTGCAGGAATATGTGAGAGTGAGTTTCACGGCTCAGCATCCTATGATGTATGTAGCTATGCAGGAAGGCAGGATATCCAATCCTGTTGTTTTAGAGATAGATCCCGAGGTAATCCTGTGGGAAGAATCCCTGTACTCTGATAGCAATGCGACTAGGAACGATGCACATATAGGAGGTGAATTTGCAGACTTCAAGCAGATTCATTTTCCTGTTGTAACAGCAAAGAAGCGTTTCGATGTGGACGAAGAAGAACAGCCCTACTATCAAGCGGAGATTTTGGTGAAGAATTTTATTCCGTTGGAGTACATAAAGAATATCGGGAACTTTGGTGTTCCAATATCCTCAAAGCCCAAGGTCCTGCAAAGCAAAATCCCATATACAGCACAGATTACAAGAAACACCCCGACTGCATTCATCTTCTTGGTGGATCAATCCGTTTCCATGAAGAGAACAACGATGTTAAACGGTGAGAGTGTGACATTGGCTGAGGCCGTGGCTAGAATCGTGAACAATCAAATTAACGAATTGGTGTATCGCTGTATCAAAACGACAGAAGTTAGGCATTACTATGACATCGCGATTATAGGATATGGTCATGAAGTCTATAGCGGATGGAATGGTGCTTTGGCTGGTCGTGATTTTGTTACACCGGAGGAACTGAAGAATAATCCGTTTAAGACGATAACAGTAAAAGAGGAGAAAAGGACGAGGAAAGGAACGATGATTAAAGAAGTCGAAAAGGTGCAGTGGTTGGAAGCACGATGCGACGGTAACTGGACACATGTTCATCAAGCGTTAGATAAAGCAAAGGAACTACTTGATAAATGGATGACAGAGCATCACGATAAAGACTGTTATCCCCCAACCATTATTAATATCACCGATGGCGTATTTAACCATTCAACAAAAGAGCATATAGTCCAACAAGCCAATGAACTTAAAGCGTTGTTTACGAACGACGGTAATGTGTTGCTATGGAACATTCATATCACACCCGATAATCAGGAGCAGGTGATGTTACCTGTAAGCAAGGATGAGTTGAAAGGGGACGCATACGCGGATTTGTTGTATGACATGTCAAGTTTGCTCCCAACAAGATATAATCAGCCGATATCAGACATAAGAGGAGATATGATTGACGCAAGACATGTTGCGATGGCAACAAATACGGACATGTCAACGCTAATACAGTTGATGGATATTGGAACGCCCACAAATATAAGTCAAAAATGAGAGCAATAACCATAGCAAAGTTAGATGAAGGTCTCGTCAATGAAGATGCAGCCAGAGCCACAGATAAATGGATAGCTGTTTCAGATGGCGCTGGTGGTGGGGGCGTTTTCGCTGATATGTGGTCTAAGTATTTGGTAGAGCATCTTCCAGATGAACCGATTGCAGATTATCAAGTATTTGATGCTTGGATAGATGGCATTTGGGAACCATTCTATAATGATTGCGAAAAGAGGGCGAAGACTGAAGGGGGACTATTACTGAACAAGTTCTACGATGAAGGCTCGTTTGCGACACTCGTGGCAGTGTGGAAAGATGGGCGCTGGATGAGTTATGGTGATAGTGTGGCATTCTGTTACCATCGAAAATCGGGGATGTTACAGCACTCATTTACGAAACTGACGGACTTCAATAATCCACCTTATCTTGTGAACTGTAAAGACCCGCTGAATCCCGACGGTTTTAGGAGTGGCAAGTTCAAGATGGAGGAAGACTTTGTGGCGTTC
>ONCQ01000003.1:0-92291 GCA_900316355.1 uncultured Prevotellaceae bacterium
CTATGAAGATTCAGAGCCATCAGCCCTACAGCGTTTCTTCCTGACCCACAAGGAAATCAACGTGGCAGAATTTGCCCGTTCCATTGGGATGAACGCCACGCTGCTGCGCAACTATATCAATGGTTTCAAGAAGCCTTCTGCTGAGAGGGAAAGTGAAATCCTCGCCCATATTCATAAGCTAGGTAAGGAGATGATAGCTGCCTGCTTCTAAAACTATAATGTATTCCAGCAAGAAATTATGAAGGGTGTAATAGCACGACTGAAGGAACATCAGTCGCCCGCACCATCCAAATGGAGGGAGAGGGCAGAGTGGAGGATGCAGAACAAATCGTGGCTGCCTCACTTCCAGCGTATTGCCGTGAAAATGCTGGAGAAGATGGATCAGCTCAGCATGCCCCAGAAGCAGTTGGCTGATCTGATGGGGTGCAGCCAGCAATATGTTTCAAAGGTTCTGAAAGGTCAGGAGAACCTTTCTCTCGAAACCATGTCGAAGATAGAAGACTGTATGCACATTTCTATTCTCCAAGAGGAACTGGAGATGGCATAAAACCTAAAGGGAAAGAAATAATTAAAATTCAGTTCAAATGTCAAAACATGTATTTTACATTATTGCTATAATTCTTCTTGCAATTGTCTGTGTGGTTGATTTCATGCGAATAAATAAGTTGCAAGATGAATTGACAGATGCTCGCAAACAGATAGAAGCAGAATTTGATGCGGTCGAATGGAAACTTGATGCAAGTATCTATAAGAAAGATGCTCAACTTCTATTGATGAATCAGAATTTTGGTAATCCAAACATTCACAAGATGTTGACAGATTCATGTTATAATGATTGTTTGAAATATCGCAAGAAATATGGAAAGGAGGGAACAGAATGAACAGCTATATTCTAATTGGGATTGAAAGTTTCATTGACCATATCGGAAGCATTCGTGATTTGGGGATTGCCTATTGGAAGAAAGCAAACAAAAAGATGCAGGTGGGTGACATTGTGTACTTGTTCATATCAGACAAAGAACACAATCGCGTAATGTATAAGCTTCAAGTTGTCGAAACGGATAGCGTACGAGCAGATATGAAATATTGGCATGGAACATATAAGCATGACACCTCTTGTTTCAAGTTGAAAAATATCGCTCCTGTTTATCATGGTGATGGGCTTGATCGTGACGAATTGGAAGAGCATGGTATAAGTCGATATGTTCAATACAAGAGACTGACAATAGATCAAGCAGAATGGCTCTCTTCACATTTTGAATGAGGTTGTCTCTACAGTCTTGACTTTATTAACTCGCGTTCAATCAGAATCTGCTTGGCATGAGGAGTATACATTTTTTCATCATTTATGCAAAATAGATTATGTTGATTGTCAATCAATACAAAGTTATACCTATTAAGGATAAAAACAAAAAGGCACAATTAGATTCTCTTGAACTTAATTGTTCAAAAGTTCCATATATTCGTATAAATAGGGATGCTCCAACAAGAGACCCCTATACAGGATTTAGGTATGCGGGTGCACCTATTCCGCAATCAATAGAAGGTAAAGACTTTAAAGAAATAAAAATTGAAATAGGGTATTTTGATGTTGAAACCCTTGCATTACAGCCAGATGAAATAAAAATAGAGAATGTTTTTGTAGAAGAAATCAATTATTGGGAGTATACTAATGCAGAAGAAGGTAAAGGACATTGTTATAAGTTTCATTTAAGAGGAGAAGATGGTGGCAAGTTCATATATGAACATGATGGAAGCATTAAAACTTTTTTAGGTACAATCCTTAAAAAAATAAACAAAGAAATAGAGTCAGGGATTAGTTTCTCCGAGATCAATATCCATTTTTTTAAAGAATGTTCTCTGGATTGGGAATGGGATATTCATCATAAATACTTTAATCCATACAATTCTATTCTCAGTATGGTTTACAACTGTAAATTAGAAAGGAAGGAAACTTTTCATTCTCCATATGGTTCAAACTATGGTATTACAATTGATTTGGAATCTCCATATATGTATAATCCATATGTTTTTTGGTTGTTTTCCAAATCCATTAAAGATTTAAAATTTGTCACTAAAGGGAAAAATAGAAAATATACAGGGTTAGTAATGTCATTGCCGAAGTATATTGAAGAAGAATTGGGACTTGGAGATGTTATACACCCTGATTACAAGAATCATGTAGAATTGGATATTCTTTCTAATATTGTTTTAAATTACAATGAAGATTTCTGTAGACAGGCTTGGAAGAAGTTGACCCCTACTTGGGAAAGTAACAAGTACATAACGCCCAAAATATCATCTGAACTCTACAATCAGTATTGCATTTTTCGGAATATGAAGTGTTGGCATTATATTGATGGACAATACAGAGTTGGCAGAGATGATTACGAATGGGATGAAGATACTTATGCAATTCCTGTATTGGGTGGATGCAAAATATCAGAGAAAGTGTTAGATGCAATAAATAGAGAACTTAAAATAAACTTCCAATACCAGGAAGAAAGCCAGAGATATTATTTCCGTGTATGTGGTGAAAGCGAAACTATTGCAGGGATGGCAAAAAGAAGAGGTGGTGAAATCAGCAATGAGAATACCATTTCACAAATACTGAAAATAATGCTTGCAGAAGGAGTATAGTTTCATTGATAATTTAAGGCGCAGGTTGCCAGCCTGCGCCTAAGGATTTTACAGTCTGCCATTTGGTATTTTATCCATCCCCACGCCAAAAGCATGTCTAATGCCATGTCGGTGTAAAAGGATAGTGGCATATCGAAATCTGCAATAAGAGTTTCATAAGTCTTCGCAGCAATGCCAGTTGCAACCAAAAAATACTCAACATTATTGAGTGCAAACTTAACAACCTTTTTAAGGGTTGACTGAACATTTTTGATAAATGTAGTCAACGGAAACCAAGATGCGGATGCAAAGGTACAGGAAAAAATTAACATTGTAGCATTTAATCTGCGAAAATCATACAAAAGTGACGAATTTGTTTCCTTTTCTGATTATGCTTGCACTTAGAATGAAAGAGTATAGTGTAATTATCGATATGATAATCCCTTCCGCTCTTCGTCATTCATATCGTCAATGTCATCATAGCTCCTTCGTTTACGAGGATTGTTGTCACCATTAGCAGAAGGAACATAAGTAGAATTGGCATAGAGTTTCATGTAGCCGAAGATGGTGTTCTCTATGAGGGAGAGAGCTGCGGAGCGCTTTTCAGGTCTTGAAAACTCTCTGCGGATGTAGCCTTCAATGAGGGGCTTATGATATTTGGCGATGACTTCTTCTTTCGTCAAGTCACCATTCTTGAATGCCATAAAGTCCTCGTTGCTCATCTTCTCGCTATATTCTTTTGCCCCCCCTGTAAACTTCATTGCGATGTGGCACTGTCCTTCCTTGCACAGACTGAAGGTGGGTTCTATAAATTAGCTTTGAATTGCTCTTAGGCTATTTCCGAACAGATTTTGTTTCAAGGCCACCGGGGCGTAGCGGGCTACGTCCCAAGGACTTGGAACAAAAGATGCCGGAAAGAGGCAAGAGCAAACAAAGATAATTCATAGAGAATTTATTAATTAATAGAACACACCTGAAGAAACATATTTCACCTCATAACCTGTAAAGTTGAGCATATGCGAAGCTTCAATCACATAAAAAGGAGATTCTTTCTTCATGATAGTTATTTTTGTGGATAATGGGATTGTATTTGAGGGAAAAAGGTTATCTTTGCACCGTCAAACACAAAAGAACCTATGGATATCAACAACTTGATAACGACAGTGAATGACGTGATATGGGGCGATTTTCTCATCTATGTACTGATTGCTTGTGGCTTGTGGTTTACGTGGCGCACGCGCTTTGTGCAGTTCAGAATGGTGGGCGAGATGTTTCGCCTGCTGAAGGACGCGACCGTAGATACGGCAGGAGGAAAGAAGCAGAAGGATGAAGACAAGACGAAGAAGAATATTTCCTCGTTTCAGGCTTTTATCGTGAGTGTTGCCACTCGAGTGGGAACGGGTAACTTGGCAGGTGTAGCCTCGGCGATTGCTATAGGAGGACCTGGCGCCGTTTTCTGGATGTGGGTGATTGCGCTCATCGGTTCTGCCACGGCGTTTGTCGAGTCAACGCTGGCACAGCTGTATAAGCAGGGACACCAGGATTCGTATATCGGAGGTCCTGCCTACTATATTCAGAAGGGGTTGAAGAATCGCTGGATGGCCATCTTCTTTGCCGTGTTCATCACGTTGCAGTTCGGTCTGACCAACAACTCCATCCAGGCGAACACCATTTGTGCCGCCATGGAGGACGCCTTTGGCCTGCCGCACTTGTGGGTGGGATGTGCCATTGCCGTTGTCTCCCTGTTTATCGTCTTTGGCGGCATACAGCGCATTGCCAGCGTCTGCATGGTGTTAGTGCCGGTTCTGGCTATTGGCTATCTGCTTCTGGCCCTCGTTATTATTGCCCTTAACATCGAATTGGTGCCGCATGTGTTCAAGGTCATCTTCCTCGATGCCTTCGGTATTCAGCAGGTGGCCGGAGGCGGCATAGGAATGACCATCATGATGGGTGTCAAGCGTGGCCTCTTCTCTAATGAGGCGGGTGAAGGCAGCGCGCCTAACGTGGCAGCGACGGCTACCACCTCGCACCCCGTGAAGCAGGGTCTTATCCAGGCGTTAGGTGTCTTTACGGACACGCTGCTGCTGTGTTCCTGCACGGCATTCATTATTATCATCAGCGGACTTTACACTTCATCCGGAAACAATGGTATTGTGCTGACACAGTCAGCCCTGCAGGCAGAAGTGGGTAATGCAGGTCCCATCTTCGTGGCATTAGCCATCTTCCTCTTTGCCTACTCCACCATCATAGGAAACTACTATTATGGCGAGGCGAATGTGCGCTTCATCACGAAGAGTCCATTGGTGATGACCATCTATCGCATCCTTTCCGGAGGTGTCATGATCCTGTTCGGGGCCGTTGCAAGCTTTGACCTGGTGTGGAACCTGGTGGACTTCTTCATGGCGTTTCTCACCGCCTGCAACCTCATTGCCATTGTCATCTTAGGGCGCTACGCCTTCCGTCTGCTCGACGACTATCGCGAGCAAAAGCGCCAAGGTATCAAGGAGCCCATCTTCCATCGCAGTCAGATTCCTGAATTGGTGGGCGAGACAGAATGTTGGGAATAACCGGTGAGGGATTAATGTGGTGAGTTGGTCATTTTTCTTGCCGAAAAGTACGCTCGTATCAAAATAATGTGTACTTTTGCGGCAAATAAATACTTTTAACTAACGATGATTCGTAAATTTGATTTCCTCATTATCGGCTCAGGCGTAGCCGGCATGAGTTATGCGCTAAAGGTAGCACAGAGCGGCAAGGGCAAGGTGGCTCTCATCTGCAAGACAACCATCGACGAGGCCAATACGGACAAAGCACAGGGCGGCGTGGCATCTGTCACCAACCTGAAGGTAGATAACTTCGACAAGCATATCCAGGACACGATGGTGGCCGGCGACTTCATCAGCGACCCCGCCGCCGTGGAGCAGGTGGTGAAGAACGCGCCCAAGGGCATCGCAGACCTTGTGAAATGGGGCGTGAACTTCGACAAGAACAAGGATGGTGAGTTCGACCTCCACCGCGAAGGCGGCCACAGCGAGTTCCGCATCCTGCACCACGCCGACGACACCGGCCACGAGATCCAGCAGGGCCTCATCCGCGCCGTGCGCCGCAACAAGCGCATCACCGTGCTGGAGAACCACTTCGCCGTGGAAATCATCACCCAGCACCATCTCGGCCGTGAGGTCAACCGCCACATGAACGACATCGAGTGCTACGGCGCCTATGTCCTCGACCCCGACACGCATAAGATAGACACCTTCCTCTCGCGCGTCACGCTGATGGCCACCGGCGGCACGGGTGCCGTCTATGCCACCACCACGAATCCCAACATCGCCACTGGCGACGGCATCGCCATGGTCTATCGCGCCAAGGGCATCGTCAAGGACATGGAGTTCGTGCAGTTCCACCCCACAGCGCTCTACAACCCCGCCGAGACGCATCCCGCCTACCTCATCACCGAGGCCATGCGCGGCTATGGCGGCATCCTGCGCCTGCCCAACGGCGAGGAGTTCATGCAGAAGTACGACAAGCGCCTCTCGCTGGCACCCCGCGACATCGTGGCCCGCGCCATCGACAAGGAGATGAAGATCCACGGCATCGACCACGTCTGCCTCGACGTCACCCATAAAGACCCCGAGGAGACCAAGCACCACTTCCCTAACATCTACGCCAAGTGCCTCAGCATCGGCATCGATATTACGAAGCAATACATCCCTGTGGTGCCCTGTGCCCACTACATGTGCGGCGGCATCAAGGTGGACTTGAACGGCGAGAGCACCATCCACCGCCTCTATGCCGTCGGCGAGTGCTCCTGCACGGGTCTGCACGGCGGCAACCGCCTCGCCTCGAACTCCCTCATCGAAGCCGTCGTCTATGCCGACAAGGCCGCAGAACACAGCATCGCGCACATCGATGACTACCAGTTCAACACGCAGGTGCCCGAGTGGAACGACGAGGGCACGCTGACCAACGAGGAGAAAGTGCTCATCGCCCAGGACATGAAGGAGGTGGGACAGATCATGTCCAACTATGTGGGCATTGTGCGCAGCGACCTGCGCCTGCATCGCGCCTGGACGCGTCTGGACATCATCTATGAGGAGACGGAGGAACTGTTCAAGCGCGTGAAAGCCTCCAAGGACATCTGCGAGCTCCGCAACATGGTCAATGTCGGCTATCTCATTACACGTCAGGCCATCGAGCGCAAGGAAAGCCGTGGTCTCCACTACACCGTCGATTACCCCAAGCACGCCTACGACCAGAAGTAACCCCCTCCCCAATTATACATTTCTTAACACATTTCATGCGCACACCGCACGGCCATTGACGATAGATTTAGAAGAGGAACAGACCGAGGTGGGTGTTGTTGCGTTTCTGCGCGAGTTCACTCTCCATCCGCTCTATGGCGACACGGAAGAAGAAGGAGATGAGGTATTCATCGGTGCCTTCGGTGCGCTTTTGGCGGAGAGCGTTGATGTATGCTTCGCGGTCTTTGATGTCTATGATAAGAATAGGATGTCCCTTATGCAAGAGTATCCAATTGGAGAGCAGACGTCCTGTGCGACCATTGCCGTCGCGGAAGGGATGAAGGTACTCAAAGAATCCGTGGAAGCGGGCTGCAACAATCATCGGATGCACATCGCGCCCGAGGGCATCTGCCGTGGATGCCATCAATGCGGGCACCCGGGCCACCAGCGTCTCATGATTGCCGAAAACCGTGTCGCCCGCCGCCATATCTTCCGTTGTATATGCCCCTGGTAGGGCACCTGGGGCGCGATAAGCCAATGTGTTTTCCGTTACCAAACGGTTCGTCTCACACAGCAAGGCCTCGTCGAAAGGCGCATCCAAATGCGTGGTCACATAGCGGAAGGCACGGAAATGGTCGGCCATCTCCGTACATTCCAGCAGGGAATGTCCCACGGGAACCATCGCCAAACCCTGTTCTTTCAGGATACGCGTGTCGTCAATAGTGAACGAATTGCCCTCGATGGCACATGAGTGGGTGGAGAATAGCACCTCGTGCCAGTCCATGTAGTCGGCTGGTGCCATCCTTTTGACGATACGTTCTTCATACTCGCATCGTACCTGCTCATAATGCTTTATTTCCTGTTCAAACATTGCCTTTCGAAGCTCATTGAATGACAAAAGTACGGTTTATTTCTGGACCGACAAAGGAAATTCGGTAATTTTTCGCATCCTGCCGCAAAAAGCACCTCCGAGAGGCGGTGGAGAGGCGTTGAGGATTTCAGCTCCGGCCGCTCAGGGATGATTGATATGTACCAAAAAAGTAGGAATGTTTCTTGAATCAGCCAAAAGAATCAAAGGAATTTAGTTGTTAGGCTACAAAAATAAGTTTCACATTTGGCCATATCTGCATCTGTTTTTATCGTGTAATTCCCGTCACGGAAAGTCCGTCATGGAACTTACACGATGCAAAGATACCGTGTTTCGTGAAAGGCAAGAACAGAAAAGTGAAAAACCACCTCAAATAACAACATTTCTTAACAATTTTCATGCGCACACCGCTGGTACATCGCGCAAACTAATGGATGATAATGACTTAATTGTAGATCATTTGCTTTTCCCTCATCAACATGATGTCCTGAACGTTGGCGATGATGCTGGCGAGACCGAGACTCATCAACAGGGCGAGGGCTGCTGTAGTGATGAAGCGAGAATTTGCTAGTAGCCACAGCAGGATATCGTTGTGCACCTCAAAGGTGAAGAGGGGAACATCGGCAGGCATCGAAAGCACAAAAGCGATGGTGATAGCACCGCTGATGATACCCACGACAAATGCTGCAACCGTAGCCATCTTATAGCGGCGGATGGTGGCTTCCTGATGCTGCTTGATATATTCCACAACATCCAGACGCTTGGTGAGGCTGGCCATGAAGTCGGCACTGTCTTCGAAATGTGGCGCCTGTGCGAGGAAGAGTTCCTCAAGGGCTTTATCTTTTGTCATAATCGTAGTTTTTCTTTTAGTTTGTCGCGTCCCCGTGAGAGCTGTTTCTTGACAGCATCCTCCGAGGTTTCCGTGATGGAGGCAATCTCTTTGATATTATATCCGCTAAGGTAGAATAGTGTGATAGCGGAGCGTTCCTTAGGAGGAAGGGTGCGAAGGGCGAGATAGAGATCCTGATGCTCGAAAGGCGCGTCGGCAGCAGCGTTGCTGACAAGCGTTCGTGCCTCATCAATGCTTTCCGTAGTGCGCATACTCGCCTTATGGTTGAGGAACGTGTTGTGGGCAATCTTGAAGAGCCACGAGCGGAAGCGCCCCATGTCCTGATAGCCCGCCGACGAGAGATAGGCCTTCACCAGCGTGTCCTGCGCCAGGTCATCTGCATCACTCTTGTTGCCGCAGCAGAGGGCGAGCAGGAAGCCTCTCAAAGCCTCCTGCTCACGCTCCACTTGCGTTATGAATACTACGCGTGTCACGGCTTATGCCTGTGTGGCCATTTTCTTTTCTTCTGCCTCTATCTCTTTGGCCAAAACCTTCTTGCCGACATAATAGTTGATTAGGAAAGCGATGCCGACAGGCAAAAGAAGTGCTCCGAAGAGGGTAAACGGATTGTTATTATTACCCCTGCCTGCAATAAGATAGCAACCAAAGATTGTTAATGCGAGGCCCAACAGGGTGAGGATGCCACCCCACAGCAGTTTCGTGAGCAGTTTTTCTTTCAGCAGTGTTTTTTGCGGAGCCATCTTCTTGAGTAAGTCCTCAACGTCCGTCTCGGCGTTTTTCTCGATGGCGGCCAGCACAATCTGTGTTCGTTGATTCGTCTCGTTGATTTTCTTGCGGTTATTCAGCCATACGATGATGATGGGGAGTGCAACGACACCAATGAGAAAAAAGATCTTAACGATCATTTCCGGTAGGAGATTCAAATTCATAATCTTGTTTTTATTATAGGGTTAAACTTTTGTTTCTTTCTTGAACCGATTCACTTATATAACAGTTCAAGAACGCAAAAGGTGACATACCATAACAAAAAAGTTACATCCTACTTGTAGTCTGGCTCCCACAGGTGGCGGTTCATGTCCACATGGCCGTTGGGTTTGAAGTGGACGCCCTCCTTCTCCAATAACGTGCGGTGCTCCAGCCAACCGGGCGCTGTGCGACCTGCGGCGTTGACCACGCGATGACAGGGCAGGCGCTCAGCGCCAGGCGTATAGCGCAATGTCCGCCCCACCAGCCGTGCGTGACTCGGCCATCCCGCCAATGTGGCGATGAGTCCATAGGTCGTCACACGTCCGCGAGGTATCTGCCCGACGATGTTGAGCACATCATCATGGAAAGCCCGCGCCTGCTCTGGCGACATCTTATGCATTGAGGATTTGGTTATATGCTTGGCGTTACAGCTCCACGGCGGGCCAACCGTAGTCCTGATAGTAGCGGACGGGGAGGTTGTGCTGTTGCACGTACTCCTGAAGCTGCTCCTTGCGGACGGCTTCGCGGACATTCTCATTGGAGTGCATGTTCTGGAACACGTCGAAGTGCTCGCCGAAGATGCGCTGGGCGGTGGGCAGGAAGCGTGAGCCGTCCTCCACGCGCTCGAAGCCTGTCACGGCGAAGCGCCCATCCTTCTCGGACAACGTCATGAGGCCGGGATGGCTGCCGCCCGATACGGTCTTCAGCGTATCGCCAGCCTGATCATACCAGAACACCCAGAAGTCGCCCCACACACGCATCGGCTGGCTGTCGTCGTCCTCAGCTGCTATCATCAGCATCGGGATGCATAGCTCGCCCTGCAGGTATTGTGCCCCAATCTCGCAAACCATGTAAGCGCTGATGGCAGCACGAACGGCCTGCTCGCGGCGGTTGATGGCGATATGACGGAGGCAGTCTGCCTTGTGCTCGTCGAAATCCGACATCAGCCACTGCCCGTCCACACATTCCATATACAGGCGATGCTCTTCAGCTTCGCTCTCCGAATCCAAGGAACCGTCTTCCCATTTCTGTCGCACCATCACGGTAGCCACCGCGTGCGTCTCGTCCGTCTGCTGTACGCCCACGACCTCATAGTCCGCAATCGTACCGCCGTTGCCGGTCACGAAATAGTAGAGCCATTCGTGGTCCATAGCCTCGTGCTCCGGCAGGTGGAACAGCGTGTCGAGGACGGCATAGAAGTCCGCCGTCATGTAGTCTTTCGACTGCTCCAGCAGCTCATGATCCGGGATGTACTGGCATAACTCCGCTGCGCGCTGGCGCAGACGTTCCCCCTGACTGACACACCCCGCCAGCAACAATCCCAGGCAAAGAAGTGCCGTAGAAAAAAGAATCTTGTACTTACTCATATTGAATTCTGTTTATCTAAATTCTGTTGATCTATTTGCCTGCAAAATTACACATTATTCCATTACGCCCGCACGAAACCTTCATTTTTTCATTGCCCACCTCTCTTTTTGAGTCACAACTCTCAGAATTTAAATATTTCTTAACAATTTTCATGCGCACACCGCATTTTTTGTGTACAGGAAAGCCCGAGCGATGCTGATGTGCTCGGGCTTTCCCTTGTGATGATTTCGCTACTTGTGGTGATTACGCTACTTGTGATGATAATGCTGTGATGCGGGGAACGGCATAGTAGAAGCGGCCGTCGGCATCGCGAGCCATCTGGTAGCCGCGTGCGCTCAGGGCGATGCCCAGCTGCACCTTGGTGGAGTGCGTGGGCTCGATGAAGGGGTACTCCTTCGTGACTATCTTCACCAGCGTGCTCATGGGCAGCGGTTCGCAGGGCTCGTCGGCAGCAGGCTGACGGAAGCAGACATCCACCATCTGCTCCAGGTCGTGGGTGGACTCGTAGGGCGCATTGGCCAGCTGCAGGCTACGCGTCTCAGCCTCCGTGAGCCAGTAGCGCTCGCTGTTGCGCAGCTCGCTGAGCACCTGCGCATAGAGCTGTTCGTAGTTGACGGGCGTGAGGTTGTCGATGACGCTGCCGGCGGCAATCTCGATGCACAGGAAACGACGCGAGCCGGTGGGGTCGTGCAGGGGATGCAGGTTGTTGGTGGTTGCCACGAACGACGCGTAGCGACGGCGGTCGGCCTGCACACGTCCGTAGATGGGGCGCCCATTCACGCGAACCTTCGACAGCAACTGCTTCAGCTCTGCCTGCTGGCAGCGCCGCACCTGATCCAGCTCGTCGATGTTCACCAACAGATTGTTTGTCAGCGCCATCTCCTTGTCAAACTTGTTGCCGAGGTTCACATGGTCGAGGAAATACTCGCGCAGGTGCTCGGGCAGCAACAGCCGGCAGAAGGTGCTCTTGCCGCAGCCCTGTGCGCCGATGAGCGTGGGCACCACCTCGTTGCCGTGCAGCGCATCCATCTGCATCCAATGCGCCACCATCGAGCGCAGCCAGATGGAGAGCCAGTAGCGCTGCTCGCTGCGGATGCCGGGCAGGCGGTCGAAGAGTGCGCCTGCGTGGTTCTTGCCATCCCACGCCGGCAGTGCCATCAGCCACTCGCGGACAGGATCGTAGTCAGGCGTCTCGCGCGAATAGATAATGGTGGTCAGCTTCTTGCCCACGCCCTGTGCCTCCGGCATCGCCTCTTCGGTTGCGAGCGCGAGACTGTTCATGTCCTCGGCAGTCAGCGCCCGCCAGACATCTTCGCTCGCATCGCTCGCCAGACTGTCACCCTGCTCGGACGTGCAGCTGTCGCCGCCCTCATTCAGTTCACGATACTCGATTTTGCCGCTCAACAGGTTGCGGCGGAAAGCATATCCCTCCTTGAGGAACTGCTTGATGTCAGAATTTGTGATTCTCATAATTCTTAAGATTTTTAGTTAAATAATGAATGTGATCATTGGGGTTGAATAGCTATTCGGCTGCAAAGATATAACAAAATTTTTGCGCTGTCAAGACCCTTTCGCAGATTTCTAACTTTCAGAAACACAGCCTGTAATATCATGCTTCTCGCCTGAAGAAAAGCCTCTCCTTCCTAAGGCGTAAACTTCTTCGCCTGCTGCTCCTAACCTCTTTGCTCCTCATCGCAAAACCCTACACTTCACGGTGTATAAATAATTTTACTCAGTGATTCCTATAACTCAACCAGTGAGCCGACCAAACCACCGAGTGATTTGTGCAACCCACTCAGTCATTTTAACAATCATTAAGGCTGCGTATTTGTTTATGTCATGGAGAAGCGATATTTTTGCAGCGTTGAAGAAAACTTATCTCCGTATGCTGCAATATTACAAACTCGAACAGCGCGACAGCTTCGATATGAAGAAGACGCGGACAGTGTATAAACTCAAGAAGAAGGCGACGGTATCGCCTGAGGCGTTTATCCACGAAGTGGCCAAACGTCGTGGATCCAGCGAGTCGGTCATCTCGGGCGTACTGATGGACGTGGCAGATGAATTAGAGTATCTGCTGGGACAGGGCTACGGCGTCACGCTCCCCGGCATCGGCACCTTCACGGTCGGCGTCCGCCTGAAGGAAGAGCGCAAGGAGCAGCTGGAAGAAGAGCAGGACGCTGCTGCTGAGGCTGCCGAGAGCGGAGGGAAGCCCAAGAAGGTGACGGAGCCCAATGCCCGCAACATAGAGCTCCACCACATCAACTACCGCAAGGACAAACACCTGTTCAGCAATGTGGCCTCGCGCTTGAATCGTGAGGAGAAACAGCGCATAGGAGGGCGTGAGGGCGTGCGCATCACCATCGACGATTCCTCGCAGAAGCAGCGCATTGCCGCTGCCCACGAGTTTCTGGAGACGCATTCCTTCATGCGCGTCAGCGACTATGCTGAAATCACAGGGCTGTCACGCTCCAGCGCCCAACGCGAGCTGCGCGAACTGGTGAAGTTCCAATATTCTGGCATCACCTGCCGGGGTCGGGGCAGCCATCGTGTCTTTGTGCGGTGTGCGCATGAAAAATGTTAATAAATCTTTAATTTTAAAAAGTGGGGCAAAGCAGGTGGGCGTCTCGCAAGAAAATAGTACCTTTGCAGCGAAAAACATCATTTGAGCCTATGAAAAAATCTTTTCTCACATGGTTGATTCCTGCTATGTTGCTGGGAACTACGATATTGAGCGTCACCGCTTGTGTCAAAGAGGAGGAGAATAATCCACCCGTACAGCCGGAGCCAGGAGGCGGCGGACAGGAAGAAGATGAGGATGAGGACGAGAAAAGGGAAGTGCAGCCCTTGGATATCCGCGAGATTATTGTCACTGTGGATGAGCAGGGAAAGGCTGACGGCAACCACCGTTTCCAGAAAATCAACGAGACGAATTTCTATATCGATGACATCAAATACAGGGTCGAGGATGGCGAGCTGGTCGTGTGTGGCTGTAGCCCCTTTTTCGAAGGGGATGCCGTCATCATCTCGGCGTTGAGGTACCAGGGGAGTACGATGAAGGTGACGAAGATCACTGACGGGGCGTTCCGGGATAGTACGATCCTGAAGACATGCATTGTCGGCACCGAGGTGACGACCATCGGAAAGCAGGCGTTCGAGAGTTGCAGCAACCTGGAGGCGGTGGCTATTCCCCGCAGTGTGAAGAGCATCGGCGGCAACGCGTTCCGCTATTGCTACGAATTGTACTCTGTTCATATCACAGACCTTTCGGCGTGGTGTAAGATTGATTTCAAGATTGATGAAGAAATCATCTCTTACAAGTACAATTACACCACGACGAGCAATCCCCTTGCGCATGCCCACCATCTCTATCTGGATAATCAGGAGGTGACGGAGCTGACCATTCCCAGTGATGTGACGACAATAAAACAGAATACGTTTGCCGGCTACTGGGGACTGACAGCCATTACCATTCCGGACCATGTGACGAGCATCGGCGTGCAGGCGTTTGCGCTTTGCCGCGGCCTGACCTCTGTGAATATTCCCAGCAGCGTGACGAGCATCGGGCAGTACGCCTTCTCCGGATGCGAGGGCCTGACCTCTGTGACCATCCCAAGTAACATAAGGTCCATCGACGATGCGGTGTTTGCCGGTTGCCTCCGCCTGACGTCCATCTCGATTCCGGATCGCGTGACGAGCCTCGGAAAGTTTGCGTTTTATGAATGCAGCGCCCTGACGTCTGTGACCATCCCGAACAGCGTGACGGACATCGGCGAGAAGGCTTTCCACGGTTGCCTCGGTCTGACATCGGTGACCATCGGCAGCAGCGTGACGAACATCGCCGTCAATGCCTTCTATTATTGCACTGCTCTGACGGATGTGTATTGCACTGCTGTGAATCCGCCTTCGGCCAAGGACGCGTTCACAAATTCTCCCATTTCATCGGCCACGCTCCATGTTCCGGCTCAGTCGCTGGAGGCCTACATGGCGGCTTCTCCCTGGAGCGAATTTGGCGCCAAGGTGGCTCTTTGAGGACAGACTCGCTGTTTGTTCACCAGCTGAGTGTGCGGGTGCCGTCGGGATTGGCGGTGATGTGCACGCGGAGCGTGTCATCGGGCAGCAGGTCCTCGATGAGTTCGGGCCATTCGATGAGGCACAGGTGGCCGCTGTAGAGGTAGTCCTCGAAGCCCATGTCATAGGCCTCCTCGATGCGCTTGATGCGATAGAAATCGAAGTGATAAATAGATGAATGCTCTTTGCGTTCGTCATTGACCTTCGGTCGAGCCTGCTCACGCTCGGGAAAGTTCAAGCAAGCTTGACTCTCCTCTCGCTTAATCGCAGCCTTCGTCATTCGTAACTCATCATTCGTCATTCGTAACTTGTCATTCACAGCGTATTCGTTGACGATGGCGAAGGTGGGGGAGGTGACCGGTTCGGTGACCCCCAGTTCGCGGCAAAGGGCTGCGATGAAGGTGGTCTTGCCGGCACCCATGGTGCCGTAGAAGGCAATGATGCGGCGGTCGCCTAAATTGGCGCGGAACTCACGGGCGGCTGCATCCAGCGCGTCTTCCGTGAAGGTGATGGAGGGTTTATTTTCTGTGGGTGAGGTCATAAATCTTTAATCTTTAATCTTGTTTCAGGCGGTCTCGTAATAACGTTATATCGTCATACCGTTATCTCGAAAAGAGTCTGGCCGCCAACTATCAATTCAACCTCTCTTCCTCGGCGTGAGTTCCACCAGGGGAATCAGCATTTCCTCCATGGAGATGCCGCCGTGCTGGAAGGTGTCGCGGTAGTAGGAGACGTAGTAGTTGTAGTTGTTGGGGTAGGCGAAGAAGCTGTCTCCGCGGGCGAAGATGTAGCGCGTGGATAGGTTGGGGGAGGGCAGCAGCGCGCGCTGGGGATTAGTGATCTCGAAGACTTCCTTGGGGTTGTAGTCGAGGTTCTTGCCGAGCTTGTAGCGCAGGTTGGTGTTGGTGTTCTTGTCGCCCTTGACACGCACGGGGGACTGACAGCGGATACTGCCGTGGTCGGTGGTCAGGATGATGCGGTAGTCGGAGGTGGCGAGGGCGCGGAAGAGGTCTGCGACGGCGCTGTGGCGGAACCAGCTGAGGGTGATGCTGCGGTAGGCGGCCTCGTTGCTGGCCAGCTCGCGCACCATGCGGCTCTCTGTGCGAGCGTGGCTGAGCATGTCGATGAAGTTGAGGACGCAGACATTGACATCGTATTTCTCCATCTGCGGCAACTTCTGCACGAGGCGCTCGGCGGCAGCAGAGTCGTTGACCTTGTTGTAGGTGAAGGTGTGTTGGCGGCGGTAGCGCTTGAAGAGGGTCTGTATGAGAGGCGCCTCGTTGAGGTTCTTGCCCTCCTCGCTGTCCTCATCGACCCAAAGGTCAGGGAACATCTCGGCGATGATGTTAGGCATGAGGCCCGAGAAGATGGCGTTGCGCGCATACTGCGTGGCAGTGGGCAGGATAGAGCAGTAGAGAGCCTCGTCGATATGGAAGAGGTCGGCAATCTCGTTCATGAGGATGCGCCACTGGTCGTAGCGGAAGTTGTCGATGACGATGAGGAACACCTTCTCGCCGCTGTCCAGGAGGGGGAAGACGCGGCGCTTGAAGATGTCGGGGCTCATGATGGGCGGGCGCCCGGGCATCTCGGCATCGTTGATCCAGTCGAGGTAGTTACGCTCGATGAAGCGGGAGAACTGGTGGTTGGCCTCCTGCTTCTGCATGGCCAGCATCTCCTTCATGCCGCTGTCGGTCTCGGAGAGCTGCAGCTCCCAGGCCACGAGGCGGCGATAGACCTCCATCCAGTCCTCGATGCTGCGGGCCTCGTCGATGAGCATGCCCATCTTGCCGAAGTCCTGCTGGTAGGCGGTCTGTGTCTGTTCGGTGACGATTTCGCGCTGATGGATGTTCTTCTTCAGCGAGAGCAGTATCTGCGTGGGGTTGACGGGTTTGATGAGGTAGTCGGCAATCTTGCTGCCTATGGCCTGATCCATGATGTTCTCCTCCTCGCTCTTGGTGACCATCACCACGGGTGTGGTGGGCGTCACCTCCTTGATGCGCTGCAGTGTCTCGAGTCCGCTGAGGCCGGGCATGTTCTCATCGAGGAGGATGAGGTCGTAGGTCTTCTCGCGGCAGCGGTCGATGGCGTCGAAGCCATTGGTGACGGTATCGACGGCATAGCCCTTCTTTTCCAGAAAGAGGATATGAGCCTTCAGCAGCTCTATCTCATCGTCGATCCAAAGTAAAGAAGCTATGGCAGACCCGGCAGACCCACCCCCGACCCCTCCCGTGAGGGAGGGGAGAGGCTGGCGCGATGTAGTTTTATTGGACATAAGATTCTTCGTTATCTCGTTATTCCGTTATTTCGTTATCTCGTTATTTCGTTATTCCGTTATTTCGACTCCCCCTCTCCGCAGGCTCTCCCCTCCCTCACGGGAGGGGTTGGGGGTGGGTCTAATACATCCAATCTTCATCATCATCCGCTTCTTCCTCTTCTTCCACCTCTTCTTCCTCCTCACTGCTACTCTGCTGGGTGGCGTTTTCCTGGCCGACGGGCACATCATCGATGTCCTTGGGCATGTCGGTGGGCTCGTCGAGGATGAGGTCCTTGGGCACTTCGAGGGGTGAGAGTTCGGCATCGAAGAACTCGGCGTAGTCGTCGTAGCTGTAGCGCGTGCCCAGCAGCTTCAGGTTAGCCTCGCTGATGAGGATGGCGCGGATGCCCTCCAGGCGCTCGCGCATGTGGGCGTTGCCATAGAGTTGCTGGGCGTAGGCGTGGACCTCGTCATAGGTCTGGAAGCCCGTGACGCGCAGCTGGCTGATGGTGCCTGCGGGCACTATCTCGATGTCGAAGTTGCGGGCCATGAAGGAGGTGAAGTTGAAGCGTGCCACCTCATAGAGCAGCTGGTCCTCGTCGAGTTCGCCGGTGGGGTAGGCGAGCACGAAGACATAAGGCACCAGCGGGTCAGCGATGAGGCTGTCCTTCGCTGCTGCGCCGCCCTCCTCGCTATCGACGGCTGTGCGTCGGCTCCAGATGCTGCTGGCATCCCATTTGTCGGTCGTCAGCAGGCGGCCCTCCTGGACACCTTTCACGAAGGCCTGTGCCAGCTCGGCAATCTCATCCTTGGAGTATTTCTCTATCACGACCTTCAGCTCGGCCAGGAAGGAGTCGCGGTGGCCTGTGTAGAGCTGTGTCATGGCGTGGATGAACAGGAACTTAGCGCGATGTGCGCCGTCCTCGAAGGTGGTAGTGCTCTCCTCGAAGTTGTCGTTGACAATCCAGTAGTGACCCTCCTTATAGGCGTCGTAGGTCTGGGCATAAAGCGTGTCCTCGAGGTGGCGCCCGAACTGTGCCAGCTCCAGATAGCGGGGATTGGTGACGGTCTTGGTGTGCTCGCTATCGGGGAAGGAGTCGCGCAGGAGTGTCAAATAGCTGTCCATGGCCTCGTCATCGCCGCGCCGCATGGCCAGCAGGAAGAGGTGGTAGTAGATGTCGTCCATGTGCTCGAAGTCGGGGAAATCCTTGACCACGCGGTTCAGGGTCTTGCCGGCGAGCGGGAAGTTGCCGATCTTGTCCATCTCCAGCACGCCGCCGTGGTAGAGGCCGTCGCACAGGAGCTGGTTGGAGGCTGCCAGCTGCTCCTCGGTGAAGGGAATCTGTTTGAGGTAGTATTCGCGGTGGTGCGGGTCGTTGGCGAGCGAGTCTTTCAGGCGTTGTTCCTCCTCGTCGTAGTCGCCCGCGCCGCCCATACCTTCGCCGAGCGCTGCCAGACTGTCCTCGGCGGCATAGTCGTAGCCCGTGTCGCTGTCGCCGCTGCTGTTGGCGCTCATGCCTTGCTTGTCGCTGATGCGCCAGTTGTCCTCGTTCGGACGCGTGCCCCATCGGCGCTGGAACGCCTGCTTGCCCTGCAGCACCGTCTGTGCATTGTAGAAATAGAAGGTGGCCGTCTGCGAGCCGCGCCGCACGGCACCCGCCTGGTTGTTGTTCGTGGCGGCGCCAGTGCCCGTGGTTGTTGTGCCCGCACCTGCTGCGCCGCCCTGTGCCTGCTCGAACTCCTTCTTCTCCTGCTCCTTCTCTTTCTTCTTGAGTTCGTCGATGACGCGGTCGATGGCTGCCAGGTACTCTTTCTCCGGCAGCTTGGCCAGCGCCTGGAGGCTGTCCTGCAGCTTCACGGCCGAGAGATGGGGCTCCACCTCGGTGAGCACCTTGCTGCGATGCTCCACCTCCTTGTAGTCCTTGTTCTCCTTGTCCATCAGCGACACCAGCTCGTTGTAGCAGGCGGTGGCGTCGATATAGTTCTCGCGCTCCCAGTAGAGTTCGCCCAGATGTTGCAGCACGACGGCCTTGGCGAAGCCGTTCTGCGTGCTCTCCTCGATGCCTTTCTCCCAGGCATAGATGGTGCTCATCGTGTCGCGGCTGGCCAGATAGATGTTGCCGATGGCGTAGTAGATACGGTCGAGATAGTTGGCATTGTTGGGGTTCTTGGACATGCGGCGCAGCTTGCGTATCATCGCCTTGCCCTGCCCGTCGGCCATCACCTCGGTCTGCAGGATGCGCGCATTGAAGGCCAGCTCGTAGGGCGGGTTCAGGCGTGTGCATTTGCGCAGAGCCTTGTACGCCAGCTGCTTGTCGCCCGCCTGCTGATGGAGTTGTCCCAGGAGGTAGTAGAGGCGTGCACGCTGCAGCTTGCTGCGTGTGTGCTTGATGGTGGCGGTGAGGGGTTCCAGCGCTTCCTGTAGCTGTCCTGTGGCGATGTAGTAGGCGGCGCGCGATGCCGTCGTCTCACGTTCTCCGCGCTCCGAGATGCTGTCGCGCTGTATCTTGTTGAAGACATCCTCGGCATCGTAGGGCCAGTCCAGCAGCACATAGCAGCGTGCCAGCTTGGCGCGTGCCACACTGGCCACCTCAGGCTGTCCGCTGTAGAGGCGCACGATGTAGTTGTAGCTGGCCGCAGCCTCGATGAAATCGCCCGTTTGGAACTGTGCGTCCGCCATCATCAGCCATGCGCGATAGAGGTAGGGGTTGAACTCCTTGCGGTTGAAGTAGGCCTTCTGCTTATCCGTCATGCGGCTCGACGGCTTCTTGGGCTTGCGCTTGATGCTGTGTTTCTTGATGGCCTTCTGGCTCTTCTCGATGGCTGTCTCGAAGTTGCCCTTACCCATCGCTGCCGTCTTCTTGTCGGCCACGATATACATGGGTAGCAGCTCCGTGTAGTTGTCGGTGTGCCCTTTCTCCTGTGCCTCCACGCCTTCGAGGAAGGCCACGCGGCCGTTGTAGAGCGTGTTGAAATGGGCGGTGGTGCTGTGGTAGAAGCGCGTCATCGCCGTGTTCTTCTTGGTGGAGCACGACAATAGCAGCCCTACAGACAGCAGGACTGAGCAGATAATATAATATGTACGCGCGCGATGTCTCACTTCCTATACAACGATGGACTACTACGATTTATTGTTATTCGGCACCCTCAAAATTCATTAAAAGCATAGCTTCGTCGCGCAATGCCTCCGGCAGTTCTATGCCCCGCAGTTGCAGGCTGCGAAGCCAGTCGCCTACCTCGCGGCGTAGGGTGGTGTAGAGCACATTGCGGAACTCCTCTGTCTCCTCCTCGCTGTAGTCGTCGCCGCGCCGCCCGCGGAAGCGGTCCAGCTCCTCATCGTCGAAGTATTCGATGGGCTCCTCTGCCGCCTTCATCAGCAGCTCTTTCTCGCAGACGGCATGCTGGCCGCAGCAGATGAAGGAAGACCCTTCCTCAGAAGACCCACCCCCCTGCCCCTCCCTTGTAGGGAGGGGAGTAGTCACTTTTGCTTGATCTGTATTACTCCTTTTCATTTCTTGCAGGTATTTACTCCCCGCCCTACAAGGGAGGGGCAGGGAGGAGGGTCTTTTTCACCCCCGCCTTCTCCAACTCTTCCCAGAACGTGGGGTAGGACTTGGTGACTACTTCGGGGTTGTTGATGTCGATGCTTCCCAACACGAGGGCGGCGGGCGCAAAGGCCATCGCCATGCGGTGGTCCTCATAGGTGTCGATGGCGGTGCCGGGCAGCGGTTGCAGATAGGGAATCTCGCCGTAGGGCTGTGCCTCTGGTCCGGCCCATTGCATCACGCTGTCGCCTTCCACCTCCACGCGCACGCCCAGCTTTGCCAGCTCTGTCTGCAGCGCCGCGATGCGGTCGGTCTCCTTGATGCGGAGGCTTTGGAGTCCGGTGAAGCGGAACGCGATGCCCTTCATGGCGCAGGTCACCACCAGCGTCTGCGCCAAGTCGGGTGTCTTCGTGAAGTCCCACTCGAATCGTTTCGGCAGGCGGCCCCGTCGCATGAGCATCGCCCGCGGTTCATCATCGTCCGTCATCGGAGGCATACAGAACGAGGCCACCGACAGCTTCTTAAACATCTCCTGCACGGCGCTGTCACCCTGCAGGCTCTCACTGAAGAGTCCCTTGAGCTGGAAGACATTGTTGCGCTCGTCGCTGAGCAGGAGCAGTTCAAACCAATAGGACGCGGCGCTCCAGTCCGCCTCTACCAGATAAGGCGTTGGCCTATAGGGTTGTGGCTCCACGGCGATGGTGCTCGGTCCCCTCCATTGTGCCTTGGCACCATATTCTTTCATCATGGACAGCGTCATGTCAATGTAAGGACGGCTCACGATCTCGCCTTTCAGGCGGAGCGTCAGCCCCTCCTGTAGCTTCGGTGCGATCATCAGCAGGGCTGAGATATACTGCGAGCTGACATCTCCCGCCAGCTCCACCTGGCCACCTCGCAGAACGGTGCCTGTGATGCGCAGGGGCGGGAAGCCCTCCTCGCCGACGTATTCTATCTCTGCCCCCAGGCTCCGCAACGCCTCCACCAGCACGCCGATGGGCCGGTGTTGCATACGTTCCGTTCCTGTGATGGTATGCGTGCCGGGCGTCACCGCCAGCAACGCCGTTAGGAAGCGCATCGCCGTGCCGGCAGCTTTGACGTTTACGACAGGTGGCAACATACAGTCACTCCCCTCGCGCCGCTCCATTTCCAGCAGGAACAGCGCTTCCATCATCACGGTGGTGTCGTCGCAGTCCGACACGTTCCTCAGCAGACCCGGAATCCCGCCGCTCAGCGCGTTCAGCACCAGTGCTCGGTTGCTGATGCTCTTGCTGGCGGGCAGGCGCAAATCGCCGGTCAGATGTGTAGGTTTAGAGATTCGATAACTCATGCTAGGGACATTTATCTTGTTTTTTCGGCACAAAAGTATGAAAAAGTTTGCACGTATCAAAAAAAACGCATACCTTTGCACCCGCAATTCGGAAAAAGAAGCATTTCTTGCCCGTTTCGCAACATTTTCGGGATGTAGCTCAGTCCGGTTAGAGTACGCGTCTGGGGGGCGTGGGGTCGCTAGTTCGAATCTAGTCATCCCGACAATGAGAATCAGCTGATAATCGAAAGGTTATCGGCTGTTTTGCTTCATAAAGAATCATCATCATGTCCACTGTCATCTATCCTTCGCCTATCTTCGGGCCTGTACACAGCCGCCGCCTGGGCGTCTCACTCGGCATCAACCTGCTGCCTGCCGACGGCAAGGTCTGTTCGTTTGACTGTATCTATTGTGAATGCGGCCTCAACCGGGAGCGGCGCGCGAAGGAGAAGATGCCCACGCGCGAGGCGGTGCGCACGGCCTTGGAGGCGCGCCTGCAGCAGATGGCTGCCGAGGGACCTACGCCCGATGTGCTGACCTTTGCCGGCAATGGCGAGCCCACGTTGCATCCCGACTTCCCTGCTATCATTGAGGACACGCGCGTGCTGCGCGACCGTTACTGCCCCAAGGCGCGCATCAGTGTGCTGAGCAATGCCACGCAGATCCTGCGCCCCGATGTGTTCGCGGCGCTCTGTCGGGTGGATAACAACATCCTGAAATTAGACACGGTGGACGCTGATTTCATTCGGCAGGTGGACTGTCCCACAGGGCATTATGCGGTGGAGGCGATTGTGGAAGGGCTCGCGCGCTTCCGCGGACATGCCATCATCCAGACGATGTTCCTCACGGGAACCGATGCCCAAGGGAACACCGTGGACAACACGTCGGCGCACTATGTGACGCCCTGGCTGGAGGCGTTGCGCATGATTGGTCCCGAGGCGGTGATGATCTACACCATAGACCGCGAGACGCCCGTCAGCACCCTGCGCAAAGCCGCGCCCGAAGTGTTGGATGCAATTGCAGAGCAGGTGCGCGCATTGGGCATCCGCTGCTCCGTGGCCTACTAACTCCTTGAACTTTTGAACTCCTTGAACTTTTGAACTCCTTGAACTCCTCAAACTCTTATTTGTCTTTCCAGAAACTGCGGGTGAAGAGGACAAGGACGGTGAGGATTTCCAGACGTCCCATGAGCATCAGCAGCGACAGCAGCCATTTGATCATGTCCGGCAGATGGTTCCACGACATCGTGGGACCTATCTCCAAGCCCAGAGTAGGACCTACGTTGCTGGCACAGCTGAAGGCGATGGTGAAGGCGTTGGTGCTGTCGATGCCCACGACCATCATGACAAAATAGACGAAGAGGCACATCAGCACATAGGCTGCAAAGAAGGCGAAGAGGCGCAGCTGGTTCTCGTAGGATGCCGTGATGCCGTTGATGCGCACGGGCAGGATGGCGCTGGGGTGCAGCAGGCTGCGTATCTCATTGCGCAACATCTTCCAGAGCATCACGAAGCGGATGCACTTGAAGCCGCCGCTGGTGGAACCCGAACAGCCGCCGATGAACATGCAGACGGTGAGGATGACCCATGTGATATGCGGCCACTGACCGGCGTCGTCATTGAAGACACCCGTGGTGGTGAGGAATGAGACCACCTGGAAGAGGCTGTAGCGCAGGGCGCTGTCGAAGCGGTAGTGGCAGGAGCGCATCAGCACGAACATGATGATTGCCGTGCACACCGCGATGGCGCCGCAGTAGAGGCGGAACTCCGAGTTCTTCAGGAACTCGCGGAAGCGGCACTTGAAGATGGTCATGTAGAGCAGCGTGAAGCTGGTACCGCACAAGAACATGAAGAGGACGGCGGTGTAGTCGATGGCCACATTGTGGAAGTAGCCCGTGCTGGCGTTGTGCGTGGCGAAGCCGCCCGTGGCGGTGACCGTCATGGCGTAGTTGATGCTGTCGAAGAGACCCATGCCTTCGATATAGAAGCAGAGGGCGCAGGCGATGGTGAGCGTGGAGTAGATGCCCCAAATCCAGTGCCCCTGAGTGCTCAGACGAGGGTGCAGACGGTGGCGCACGGGGCCTGTGGCCTCAGCCGAGAATACCTTGACGCTGCCGCCGACGAGCGAGGGGATGATGGCGATGGTGAAGAAGACGATACCCAAGCCGCCCACCCATTGCGTGAGGCTGCGCCAGAAGAGCAGCGCATGGGACAGGCACTCCACATCGTCGATGAGCGAGGCGCCGGTGGTCGTGAAGCCGGAGATGGTCTCGAAGTAGGCATCGGTGATGGTGGGAACGTAGCGGCTGAGGTAGAAGGGGAAGGAGCCGAAGAGGCTGAAGATGATCCACACGAGCGACACCACCAGGAAGGAGTCGCGGCGCGACATCGTGGGCGACGAGTGGTGGCCGATGTAGTGGAGGGCGAGGCCTGTGAGGAAGGTGGTCACCACGGAGATGGCAAAGGCGATGCTGTCATCCTCGCCGTAGCACAGCGACATCACCAGACACCCCAGCATGAGTGCGGCCTCCAGGCAGAGCAGCTGCCCGATAATCTTCCATATAATCTTCCAGTTAATCATGCGTCAGTATTTGAACACCGACCCTCCCAGAAACTCACGGAGGAGCGAGGTGGGCGGTATCTGCTTGTCGGGGATGGGCTCGAAGAAGCCCACGAGCTGTCGCAGGCGCAGGGCCTCCTCATACTCAGGTGCATCCACAGGCACCTGTTCCAAGGTGGGCATCACATAGTTACGCAGCACCGCCAGCTCGTAGAGCAGGGCGCTGTTGATCATGCGGTCGCAGTTCTCCTGGAAGGGGAAGATCCATTTCTCCTCGCCGGCGCGCACGCTGGGCCAACGGCGTATCGTCTCCTCGGCAGAGTAGCCGCGGAACTTCTTGTCGCGGATGATGCGGCGCAGCAGGCGGTTGTCGGAAGTGGAGATGCGGCGCTGTTCGTCGAGTTGTATGGTGGTGAGTGCCGACACATAGAGGCGGAACTGGATATCATCGGAGATCTCGGGTGTGAGGTCGGGGTTCAGGGCGTGGATGCCTTCGACGATGAGCACGTCGCACTCTTGCATCGTCAGGTGTTCGCCGCTGTTGCGGCGATGTCCTGTCTGGAAGTCATAGCGCGGCAGCTCCACCTTCTTGCCGTCTAACAGTTCCGAGAGCTGTTCATTGAAGAAGGGAATATCCAGCGCCTGCAGGCATTCGAAGTCATACTCACCCTTCTCATCGCGTGGCGTCTGCTCGCGGTTGACGAAGTAGTTGTCCATCGAGATGGTGTGTGGCATGAGACCACAGGCTCCCAGCTGAATGGCCAAGCGTTTGCTGGTCGTTGTCTTGCCGCTGCTGCTGGGCCCTGCCAGCAACACCAGACGCTTGCCCGTACGCTGTATCTCATCGGCCACCGCCGCAATACGGCGCTCCTGCAACGCTTCGGTGACATTGATGATGAACGGGGCAAGACCTGCGCGTACAGCATTGTTCAGGTCCGCCACGGTGTTCAGCCGTACTATTTCCTGCCATTGGCGGTATTCCGCCATCACGGTTTCAAGTTTTGACATACGTGGCACCCTCTATTTTTTTAACTCCTGTATCAGCTCCTCCATTCCCTCCGACGCTCCTTTGCGGATGTGGTGGAAGCGGTGCGTGGAGCTCCATGGCACCTCCTTGGGGTCGATGAGATAGATGGGAGCGTGGTCGGGAACATACTGCACGAGGCCTGCGGCCGGATACACGTTGAGGCTGGTGCCTATGACCACGTAGATGTCGGCCTGCGAGGATACCTCTGCAGCGCGCTCTATCTCAGGTACCGCCTCGCCGAACCACACGATGAAGGGGCGCAGCTGACTGCCGTCGGCAGCCTTGTCGCCCATGTGGATGTCCATGTGGTCGGGCGTGAGGGTGACAAGCTGGCTGGGGTCGTTGGGGTTGCGCGTCGAGGTGCCTTTCATCAGCTCGCCGTGCAAGTGGATGACATGTGAGGAGCCAGCGCGCTCATGCAGGTCATCGACATTCTGTGTGATCACGGTCACATCGAAGTCCTGCTCCAGCGCTGCCACCAGCTCATGGCCGTGGCAGGGCTTCACCTGCGGCAGCTGCCGGCGCATCTTGTTGTAGAAATTGAGCACCAGCTCAGGATTACGTTCGTAGCCTTCGATGGTGGCTACGTCCTCCACGCGGTGCTGTTCCCACAGACCGCCCGAGTCACGGAAGGTGCTGATGCCGCTCTCGGCAGACATGCCCGCACCCGTCAGAAATACCACTTTTTTCATCTTTGTCTTTGTTTAGCAAGGGCAAAAGTAGAAATAATTTACGATTTACGATGTACGAAGTACAATTTATTTGGTGCGACAGCATTAAAAAGGTATAAAATCGTCAGTATCTTGTAATATTATGGTACATCGTACATCGTCAAATCGTAAATAATGCTTACCTTTGCGCCCGATTTGCAAAAAAGAACGACAAAAAACATGAACAAGATTAGTTATGCTTTGGGCCTCGGTATCGGCCAGCAGCTGAAGAGCATGGGTATCTCCGACTTCAACGTGCAGGATTTCACGAAGAGCATCTGCGATGTGCTCAGCGATGGCGAACTGGCAATGACACACCGCGAGGCACAGACCCTCCTCAACGAATTCTTTGACGCACAGGCTCGCGAGCAGGCCAAGGGCGCTATCGCCGAAGGCAAGGCCTTCCTCGAGGCCAATGCCAAGAAAGAAGGTGTCGTCACCACCAAGAGCGGACTCCAGTACCAGGTCCTCAAGGAAGGTACCGGTCGCAACCCCAAGGCCACAGACAAGGTGCGCTGCCACTACGAGGGCACGCTCATCAACGGCTCCGTCTTCGACAGCAGCTACCAGCGCGGCGAACCCGCTGACTTCCCCCTCAACGGCGTCATCCCCGGATGGACAGAGGGCGTGCAGCTCATGAAGGAAGGTGCCAAGTACCGCTTCTTCATCCCCTATCTCCTGGGCTATGGCGAGCGCGGTGCCGGCAGCAGCATACCGCCCTATGCCACGCTCATCTTCGACGTGGAACTCATCAAGGTCCTCTGACCGCAGAGCCCACAGCTTCCATTCGTATTCATCATTAACAATTCAAATAAAACAAAAAAGCAAAATGAAAAAGATTTCCGCAATCTTCGCAGTGGCTCTGGCTCTGGTCATGGTCTCCTGCAACGGTGGCCCCAGCGCCAACCTGAAAACCGATGTTGACACCCTCAGCTATGCCATCGGCATGAGCCAGACACAAGGTCTGAAGGAATATCTGTCCATGCGCATGAACGTGGACACCACCTATGTCGAGGAGTTCCTCAAGGGCTTCCGCGAGGGCATCAAGAGCACCGATGACAAGAAGAAGGCTGCCTACTATGCCGGTATCCAGATTGGTCAGCAGGTGAGCCAGGGCATGCTCCAGAACATCAACCAGATGATCTTCGGCAACGACTCCACACAGACCGTCAACGAGGACAACGTCTATGCGGGCTTCATGGCTGCTGTTGCTGGCAATGACAAGGTGATGAGCCTCGACTCTGCCAACGCTTTCGTGCAGACACGCATGGAGAGCATTCGCGAGAACGCTCGTGCCAAGGCTTTCGCTGATAACAAGGCTGCCGGCGAGGAGTACATGGCTAACATCGCCAAGAAGGAAGGCATCCAGGAACTCGGCAACGGCGTGTACTACGAAGTTGTCACCGAGGGCAACGGCGAGGTTGCTGCCGACACCTGCCGCGTGAAGGTACACTACGAGGGTAAGCTCATCGACGGCACCGTCTTCGACAGCAATCTCGAGAACGACCCCACCACCTTCCGTGCCAATCAGGTCATCCCCGGCTTCAAGGCTGCACTCACCACGATGCCTGTCGGTTCCAAGTGGATTGTCTATATCCCCCAGGATCAGGCTTACGGCTCACAGGAGATGGGCAACATCAAGCCTTTCAGTGCCCTGACCTTCACCATCGAACTGCTCGATATTGAGAAGTAATAGTTATCTGCTATCATGAAAGCAATACGTTTGGTTATCATCATTCTTGGTATGCTGGTGTGCGTCAACGCCAGTGCTGCCAAGAAGGTGAAGAAGAGCAAGAAAGCTGTCGTGGCAGAGAAGGTGGACACCATTCCCATGTCTGACTTCAGCTATGCCTTCGGTATCGCACAGACCAATGGTCTCATGGGCTATCTCGTGCAGCGTATGGGCGTAGATACCACCTATATCAGCCATTTCCTCAGCGGCTTCGACTTCCCTGAGATGGACGAGGATGCAAAGAAGATGAAGGCTTTCATCGCCGGCAAGGAAATCCGCCAGCAGGTGGAGAACCAGATTGTTCCTCAGGTGAACAAGCAGATCAATGATAGCATCGATTTGCTCAATAAAGCCCGTTTCATCGAGGGATTCCGTGCATCCATTGCAGGTAACACTGCCATCACCATGGACAGCGCATCAGCCATCTCCACCAAGCAGATGGAATACTACCATAAGGTGAAGATGGAAGCGAAGTATGGCAAGAACCGCACCGACGGAGAGGCCTTCCTGGCTGCCAACGCCAAGAAGGACAGCGTGAAGACCACCGCCAGCGGACTGCAGTACAAGATTCTCTCGGCCGGCAACGGCGAGGTGCCCACCGCCACCGACAAGGTGAAGGTGAACTACGAAGGCACGCTCATCGATGGCACCGTCTTCGACAGCAGCTACAAGCGCAACCAGCCTGCCACCTTCGCCTGCAATCAGGTCATCAAGGGATGGACGGAAGCGCTCACCATGATGCCCGTGGGCTCCAAGTGGGTGATTTACGTGCCCCAGAACCTCGGCTATGGCGAGCGTGAGGCTGGCAAGATACCTCCCTTCTCCACGCTCATCTTTACCGTGGAATTGCTGGAGATTGTCAAGTAAAATTGTCTGAATACACGCAAAATGACACCAAAGTGATGCTTTGGTGTCATTTTTTTCGTAAAAACGATGGCCGTTCTTAATAAAAGACCTACCTTTGCGTTGCAAAATGACAAAAATATTATCTGCATGGAAAAGATTGACAGCCTCGACAAGAAAATCCTCGAGATCATCACGCGCAACGCGCGCATACCTTTTAAAGATGTAGCCACCGAGTGCGGCGTCTCGCGCGCTGCCATCCATCAGCGTGTGCAGCGACTGGTGGACATCGGCGTCATCACGGGTTCCGGCTACTATGTCAACCCCACCAGCCTCGGCTACAACACCTGCACCTATGTGGGTATCACGCTGGAGCGCGGCTCTATGTACAAGCATGTGGTCAGTGAGTTCGAGAAGATTCCCGAGATTGTGGAGTGCCACTTCACCACGGGACCTTACACCATGCTCATCAAGCTCTATGCGCGTGACAACGCCCACCTCATGGAACTCCTCAACAACCGCCTGCAGGAAATCCCCGGCGTGATAGCCACAGAGACGCTTATCTCGCTCAAGCAGAGCATCAAGAAGGAAGTTCCCATCGGCCTCTCTGAGGCGGATGTCGCCGCCATCAGGGCACTCACCAGCAAGAAGGCGGAGCTGCTGGCAGACACGGCAGAAGATTAGGAATTGAACATGGAGAGTTAAACTTTTGAACTTCTTAAACTTTTGAACTCTTAAACCCTTGAACTCCTGTTCTGCTTTTGATTGGAAAGGGCGCTATGAGGCGTTGCACGACTACTTCCCCAGCACGTACTACACACCCGTGATAGGCATCACGGGTAACTTCGGTGAGAAGGGTTGCGAGCTGGCAGAGGGCTACTATGAGAGCATCCTGCGGGCGGGGGCCACCCCCGTGGTGCTGCCGCCCACAGAAGATGCCGATGCGCTGTGCACGATGCTCGACAGTATCGATGCCCTGGTGCTCTCGGGCGGCGGCGATATCAACCCGCTCTTCGCCGGCGAGGAACCTGTGCCACAGCTCCATAGCATCAATCCCAAGCGCGACCTGTGCGAGCTGCTGCTCGTGCGCCTGGCCTACGACCGCCAGCTGCCCATGCTCGGCATCTGCCGCGGCATACAGGTGTTGGCCACCGCCCTCGACGGCAGCGTGTGGCAGGACATCGCCTCGCAGTTCAATCCCCCCGCGCTCATCAAGCACAGTCAGGATCTGGAGCGCAGCCGTGCCTCGCACACCGTGGCGGTGGCCGAAGGGTCGCTGCTACAGCACATTATGGGTGTTGATACACTGTCTGTCAACAGCTTCCATCACCAGGCTGTGCGCGAGGCTGGCCCCCACCTGCGCGTCTGCGCCACAGCACCCGACGGCGTCATCGAAGCCGTGGAATCCACCGAGCATAAGAGCATCATTGGCGTGCAGTGGCACCCCGAATGCTTCTGTCTGGGTGGCGATGCGCGCATGATGCCGCTCTTCCGATGGCTGGCCGACGAGGCGGCCAACTACCGCGAGGCGCGCCGCATACACAGCCGCATCATCACCCTCGACAGCCATTGCGACACGCCGATGTTCTTCGATCAGGACATCCACTTCGACCAGCGCGACCCCAAGATACTCGTGGACTTGCATAAGATGCGCGAGGGAGGTTTGGATGCCAGCACCATGGTGGCCTACATCCCCCAGGGACCGCTCACTGATGAAGGGCGCGCCGCTGCCACCGCCTATGCCGACAGCCAGCTCTCCCGCGTGGAGAAGATGGTCGAGGCGAATGCGGCAGCCGTGGGCATGGCCTATGATGTCAAGGACCTCCATCGCCTGAAGGCTGAGGGGCGCAAGGCCATCATGCTCGGCATCGAGAACGGCTATGCCATCGGTCGCGACATCCATCTGTTGGAGCGTTTCCAGAAGAAGCACGGCATCGTCTATATGACGCTCTGCCACAACGGCAACAACGATATCTGCGGTTCCGCACGTCCGCGTGAGGGTGAGCAGCTGATGGGCGTCACAGACTTCGGTGCCGACGTCATTCGTGAGATGAACCGCCTCGGCATCCTCGTGGACCTCTCCCACGGCAGCGAGCGCAGCTTCTACGATGCCCTGGACATCAGCACCAAGCCCATCGTGTGCTCCCACTCCTCATGCCGCGCCCTCTGCGACCATCCCCGCAACCTCACCGATGACCAGCTGCGCGCCCTCGCCGCCAAAGGCGGTGTGGCACAGGTCACCTTCTACAGCGGTTTCCTGCGCACCGACGGGCAGGCCAGTATCCTGGATGCAGTGGCCCATCTCAACCACATGGTGCAGGTGATGGGCATCGAGCATGTGGGCATCGGCACTGACTTCGACGGCGACGGCGGTGTCCCCGGCCTCGCCTCTGCCGCAGAACTCATCAACTTCACCCGCCGCCTGTTGCGCGAGCACTACAGCGAGGCGGACCTCCGCCTTATCTGGGGCGGCAACTGGATGCGCTGTGTAAGTGAAATGCCCCCGAGCCCCCTAAAGGGGAGCGTAGGGAGTGAAAAGTGAATAATGAAGAATGAAAAATGAAAAGTGAAGAATGAAAAGTGAAAAATTAGAAAATCTAATGAATCAGCAGCAACAACAAGAAGATTATCTTTGGAAGAGAACAGCGAAAAGTATCGTTTATTTTTCACTCTTCACGCTTTCATTTTTCATCTGCTTTGCCTCTTGCGCCGGCAAGACCAAGCGCGCAGAGACCGCCGACACCATCGCCCTCTCGCCTGCGCCCACCTTCATCGCCGACTCCGCGATGGCCTACATCCAGGCGCAGTGTGCCTTCGGGCCGCGCGTGCCGGGCTCCGCAGCCCACGAGGCATGTGCCGACTGGCTGGTGCAGCAGTTCCGAGCCCTCGGTGCCGAGGTGAGCGAGGTGCGCGCCACCCTCAATGGCTACGACGGCCAGCCCATGGCCTGCCGCAACATACAGGCGCGCATCAACCCCGACGCCACAGACCGCGTCCTCATCACCGCCCACTGGGACAGCCGCGCGTGGGCCGACAACGATGCCGATGCTGCCAACCACCACACCCCCGTCATGGCTGCCAACGACGGCGCTTCCGGCGTGGCTGTGATGCTGGAGATGGCGCGCGTCATACAGCAGACGGGACTCTCCTACGGCGTTGATTTCGTGTGCTTCGACCTCGAAGACCAAGGCACGCCGCAGTGGGCTGACAGCGACGGCGAGAGCTACTGGTGTCTCGGCTCCACTTACTGGGCACAGGAGGCTGCCGTCGTGGGCTACCGTGCACGCTACGGCGTCAACCTCGACATGGTGGGCGGCCGCGGTGCGCGCTTCCTCATGGAGAGCTTCTCGATGCAGTATGGCAAGCCCATCGTGGGCATGGTGTGGCATCTGGCCATACAGCTGGGCTTCGGGCAGTATTTCATCGCCAAGGAAGGCGGCTACATCACCGATGACCACCTGCCTGTGAACCGCATCGCCCACATCCCCTGCATCGACATCATCCCCTGCGTCGAGAATGCCGCCTCGTCGTTCGGCGACACCTGGCACACCACCGCCGACACCCCCGAGAACATCGACCCCGGAGCGCTGCGTGCCGTGGGGCAGACGCTGTTGCAGCTGCTGTATAATGATAATTAAAGACCCACCCCAACCCCTCCCTATGGGAGGGGACCTCGGTCCTCTATATATGATTTGAAACAACAAATTGTTAATCAATATGCAAGATTATAATGATACTACGCGCCAGTCCTCCCCCTCTTCGACAGAGAAGGGGGTGGGGCGTGAGTCCATCGACTCCCTCCAAGACGAGATTATCGAGGAATTCAACGACTTCGATGACTGGATGGACAAATACCAGCTCCTCATCGACCTCGGCAACGACCAACAGCCGCTGCCCGAGAGCGCCAAGACGGAGCAGAACCTCATCGACGGCTGTCAGAGCCGCGTATGGCTCACAGCCACGCTGACGTCCGACGGCCTCGTGCACTTCGAGGCGGAGAGCGACGCCCTCATCGTGAAGGGCATCGTCACGCTCCTCATCCGCGTCCTCAGCGACCACACGCCGCAGGAGATTCTCGATGCCGACCTCTACTTCATCGAGCGCATCGGCCTCCGCGAACACCTCTCACCCACCCGCAGCAATGGCCTCCTCGCCATGCTCAAGCAGATGAAAATGTATGCCCTCGTTTACAACGAAGTGAAAAATGATGGAGTGAAAAGTGAAAAATGAAAAGTGAATAATGAAAGATGGAAACGACCAGACAAAATAAAATCGCCCGCCTCATCCAGAAGGAGCTGAGCGACATCTTCCAGCGACAGACACAGGCCACCAAGGGTGTCCTCGTCACCGTCACCGCCTGCCGCATCAGCCCCGACATGAGCGTCTGCCGCGGCTACCTGAGCATCTTCCCCAGCGAGCGTGCACAGGAGATATGTGATAACATCAACGCCAACGTGCGCGAGATACGCTACGAGCTGGGACAGCGCACGCGCCACCAGCTCCGCATCATCCCTGAGCTCAAGTTCTTCGTCGATGACAGCCTCGACTACGCCGAGAATATCGACCGTCTCCTCAACCCTCAACCATAAACCCTCGACCTTGTTCTCCCTCTACATCGCCCGCCGCTACCTCTTCTCGCGGAAGAGCCACCACACCATCAACATCATCTCCACCATCTCCGTGTGCGGTGTGGCCTTGGCCACCATGGCCTTGGTGGTCACACTCTCCGTGTTCAACGGCTTCCGCGACACCGTGGCCTCCTTCTTCACCGCCTTCGACCCCGAGCTGAAGGTCACGCTCTCCGAGGGCAAGCTCCTCGCTGCCGATGACCCCGACCTCGCACGCCTCCGCCACTACGATGGCATACAGGTCTATACCGAAGTCCTCGAGGACCAGGCACTCATCGTGGGCAAGGAGCGGCAGTGGGTCATCACCGTCAAGGGCGTCGAGGACAACTTCCAGCAGCAGTCCGACATCACCGGCATCCTCTATGGCGACGGCGAGTTCATCCTCCACGCCGATGTCCTCGACTATGGCATCATGGGCATACGCCTTGCCCAGCAGCTCGGCCTCGGCACCCGCTACGAAGGCGGCCTGCCCATCTACGCTCCCCGTCGCGGCGAGCGTGTCAACATGGCCAACCCCATGCAGAGCTTCAACCACGATGAACTCTACTCCCCCGGCGTCGTCTTCGCTGTCAACCAGCCCGCCTACGATGCCCATTACATCCTCACGCCCATCAGCTTCGCGCGCCGCCTCTTCGACCGCCAGGGCATGGTGAGTGCTGTGGAGCTGCGCCTCAAGGACGGCGTCAGCGTACGCCGCGCCAAGGCCGACCTCCGTGCGCTCCTCGGCGACCGCTTCCGTGTGCAGGACCGCTACGAGCAGCAGGAAGACACCTTCCGCATCATGCAGATCGAGAAGCTCATCGCCTACCTCTTCCTCTCTTTCATCCTCCTCGTTGCCTCCCTCAACATCATCGGCTCCCTCTCCATGCTCATGATCGACAAGAAAGCCGATGTCGCCACGCTCCGCGCCCTCGGCGCCAACAACCGTCAGATCTCGCAGATCTTCCTGCTCGAGGGCTGGCTCATCAGCGGCTTCGGTGCTGCCGTGGGCATCCTCCTCGGCCTCCTGCTATGCTGGCTGCAGATGCAGTTCGGCATCATCAAGCTCGGCACCAGCGAGGGCTCCTTCATCATCGATGCCTACCCCGTCAGCGTCCGTGCCACCGACATCCTCCTCATCTTCCTCACCGTCCTCCTCACCGGCATCCTCGCCGTCTGGCTCCCCGTGCGCCGCATGACGCGCGACCTGCTGCGGGAGTAGGAAGCATAGAAAAAAGACAGGCTTGTGAGCTACAGCCAATAAGAAAAGAACCACGTTTAACATTGTTTAACGCAACTGCGTGTTCCACGCTGCCCACTTCTTCGTATCTGTGCGCGGTTTATTGCAATATTAATAGTACTAACTAATTATACTAACAATTCGCCCCATGCAGCAATGCACGGGGCGAATGTTTTATAGCTCAAAAACTATGTGGGGGTGCGATTCTATCCGAAGAACAGGGTGGCGACGAGGATGGCGGCGATGACGGAGGCGAGGTCGGCGGCGAGGCCGCAGGGCAGTGCGTAGCGCGTGTTGCGTATGCCCACGCTGCCGAAATAGACGGCAAGGATATAGAAGGTGGTGTCGGTGCTGCCTTGGAAGATGCAGGAGAGGCGGCCGGCGAAGGAGTCGGCGCCGTAGTTCTGCATGCACTCCAGCATCATGCCGCGCGCACCGCTGCCGCTGAGGGGCTTCATGAGCGCTGTGGGCAGTGCGCCGGCGATGTCGCTGTTACCGCCGCAGGCCTCCACGACCCATGCGATGCCACTGATGAGCCAGTCCATGGCCCCCGAGGCGCGAAAAACGCCGATTCCAACGAGGATGGCGATGAGGTAGGGGATGATGCCCACGGCGGTGCTGAAGCCGCCCTTGGCACCCTCTATGAAAGCGTCATAGACATTGATCTTACGGCGCACCCCCGCCACGATGAAGACGATGATGATACCGAGCAGGATGATGTTGGCCAGGTTGTTCGAGAAGATGCCCATCTCCTCGCGGCTCAGCGCCTGGGCAGCCCATGCCATGCCCGCCACGATGAGCGAGAAGCTGGCGAGAGTGATGAGCACGGGGCGGTTCCAGAGGCTGATGCGCTGGATGGCACCCGTGATGGCGACGCCCACGACCATCGATATCAGCGTGGCCAGCAGGATGGGCACGAAGACATCCGTGGGCTGTGCGGCCCCCAGTTGTGCGCGGTAGGCGAGGATGCTCACCGGCACGATGGTGAGGCCCGCGGTGTTCATCACCAGGAACATAATCATCGGGTTCGAGGCTGTGTCGCGCAGGCGTTGCAGCTCCCTGTCGTCGATCTCGCCGCGCTCCCTTTTCATTTTTAATTCCTCATTCTTTATCTCCTGCAGTCCCTCCATCGCCTTCAGTCCCATGGGTGTGGCGGCGTTGTCGAGGCCCAGCATGTTCGCCGAGAGGTTCATGAAGATGTTGCCCACCACGGGGTGCCCCTCGGGGATATCCGGGAACAGCTTGCGGAACAGCGGCGACAGCCAGCGCGCCAGGCGCTCCACCATGCCGCCCTGCTCACCAATCTTCATGATGCCCATCCACAGCGACAGCACAGCCGTGAGGCCCAGCGATATCTCGAAGCCCGTCTTGGCGGAGTCCATTGTGGCGTTCATGATGGCGGGGAATACGTCGGTGTCGCCGAAGAACGCCAGCTTCACGGCGGCCACGCACACGGCGATGACGAAGAAAGCAATCCAGATGTAGTTCAGTGCCATAAGTAACTCTTTTTTCGCGGCAAAAGTACAGATAAAAATGAAAAACGAAAAATAAAAGAGTATAAAACGATTCACCGTAAGGTTCGTTTTTTTGAAAAACATTTGGCTGCAATGTGCAAATCGTGTATCTTTGCCCCTACATTGAGACACGAAACCTAAATATATAAAGACTATGTTCACAACTATCACCAACTGGTACGCCGGCTTGGACGCCACGATGCAGATCTTCTGGGCGTGCGCCATCGCTGCCAGTGTTGTCTTCATCATTCAGAACGCCCTCATGCTCTTGGGCCTTGGTGGCATGGATGCCGATGTAGATGCCGATGTCAGCACCGACTTCGATGTCCATGCCGACGGCGATGCTGATGTCTCCACGGGTCACAGCGGCCACGAGGGCACACTCGGTTCTGCCGGCATCTTCTCGCTGTTCACGCTGCGCAACTTCATCAACTTCTTCCTCGGCTTCGGATGGGGCGGCATCAGCCTGGCGCCCGTCGTCCACAGCAAGGCCCTCCTTGTGTTGTTGAGCTTCGCGATTGGCGTCCTCTTCGTCGCCGTCTTCGCTGTGCTGATGCGCATGATGCTGAAGCTGGAGAAGAGCGGCAACTTCAAGATCCAGGACTGCGTCGGTCAGACCGCCAGCGTCTATCTCCGCATCCCCGGCAACCACAGCGGCGCCGGTAAGGTGCAGATTAGCATCCACGGCTCCGTGTATGAGCTCAACGCCTTCACCGACAGCCCCGAGCAACTCGCCACTGGCAGCCGCGTGAAAGTCATCGATATCATCGACAGCGGCAGCCTGCTCGTCAGCCCGCTCTAAGCCTTTGGCTGTTGGCTTTTGGCTTTTGGCTTTTGGCCTTTGGCACTCATCATTAGTAATTTTTATTTTTCACTTATCACTTATCACTCATCACTCATCATTGACCTTCGGTCGAGCCTGCTCACGCTCGGGAAAGTTCAAGCAAGCTTGACTCTCCTCTCGCTTAATCGCAGCCTTCATCACTCGTCATTCGTCATTCATCATTATTATTTTTCACTTTTCCCTCCCTACGCTCCCCTTTAGGGGGCTCGGGGGCATTTGAACTCTTGAACTCTTGAACTTTTTGAACTATACATTATGGAACTCTACGTTATCGTTGTAGCGGCACTCGTTGCCTTCTTCCTTGTGGTAGCCATTTTCAACCGCTACCGTCGTTGTCCTTCGGACAAGATTCTTGTTATCTACGGCACCAGCGCCGCCAAGGGCTCTGCCAAGTGCGTGCACGGTGGTGGTACCTTCGTGTGGCCCATCATTCAGGACTATGCCTACATGAGCCTCACGCCCATCTCCATTGACGCCAACCTCACCAACGCCCTGTCGCGCCAGAACATCCGCGTCGATGTGCCCTGCCGCTTCACGGTGGGTATCTCCACGGAGCCCGACTACATGCAGGCTGCCGCCGAGCGTCTGCTGGGTCAGACCCCGCAGCAGATCCAGGAGCTCGCGCGCGACATCCTCTTCGGCCAGCTGCGTCTCGTCATCGCCACCATGTCCATCGAGGAGCTCAACTCCGACCGCGACAAGTTCTTGGAGGCCATCTCCACCAATGTCGAGGTAGAGCTCAAGAAGATAGGTCTGCGCCTCATCAACGTCAACGTCACCGACATCAAGGACGAGAGCGGCTACATCGAAGCCCTCGGTCGCGAGGCTGCCGCCAAGGCCATCAACGAAGCCAAGGTGCGCGTCGCCGAACAGGATAAGATTGGTGAGATTGGTAAGGCCGAGGCCGTCCGTGAGACCCGCGTGCGCACCGCCGAGGCCAACGCCCAGGCCGTGAAGGGCGAGAACGAGGCCAAGGTCGAGATAGCCAACTCCGAGGCCTACCGCCGCGAGAAGGAAGCCGAGGCCCAGCGCAAGGCGCAAGCCGCCGAGAAGGTGCAGGCCGCCAAGGCCCTCGAGGAAGCCTACGCCGCCGAGCAGCTCGCCGAGACCGCCCGTGCCGAGCGTGAGCGCGCCACCGAGACCGCCAATGTCATCGTGCAGCAGGAGATTGAGAAGCAGCGCCTCATCATCGCCGCCGAGGCCGAAGCCGAGCAGAAGCGCGCCATCGCCAAGGGTGAGGCCGACGCCGTCTTCGCCAAGATGGAAGCCGAGGCAAAGGGTCTCTTCGAGGTGCTGACGCGTCAGGCACAAGGTTACGACAAGATGGTGCAGGCCGCTGGTGGCGACGCCACCGCCGCCTACTCCCTCCTCCTCCTTGAGAAGCTCCCCGAGCTCGTCAAGACACAGGTCGAGGCCATCAAGGGCATCAACATCGACAAGGTCACCGTCTGGGACAGCGGCGCTGCCGGTGCCGACGGCAAAGGCTCCACGGCCGGTTTCGTCAGCGGTCTCATGAAGAGCATACCCCCTCTCAACGACCTCTTCGAGCAGGCCGGCCTCAGCATCCCCGAGTACCTCGCCAAGAAGAAAGCCGAGCGCGATGCCGATGCCGCTGCTGCCGCTGCCGACGTCGAGGAATGATGCACCCCGTAGCACCCCATTCCCATGAGACGTCGTAAAGCACAGCGCACCAACCAGGCCATCATGCGGGGCGTCATCGCCATGGCCCTCCTCGTGCTCCTTGTGGCCTACCTCTTCCTCACCATGGTGTCCTGCACACAGTCCCCCCGCGGGGTACCCGTGCAGGGCACCATCAGCGATGCCCCCGACTCCACCCTCGTCCTCGAGGCCATGACGCTGCGTGGCGTGCAGCCCCTCGACTCCGTGCGGCTGTCCGCCGACGGCACCTTCTCCTTCGCCGTCCCCGCCGACAGTGCCTCCATCCCCGAGTTCTACCGCCTCCGCATCGCCCGTCGCGTCATCAACTTCGTCATCGACAGCCTCGCCCCCGTGACCATTGAGGCCCCCTATGCCCGCATGTCCACCCACTACGACATCCACGGCAATGCCGCCTCGCGCATGATGAAGACCATCTCGCTCCTCAACATCCAGCTGCAGCAGCGCCTCCACGTCCTGCAGTCCGACAGCGCCCTCTCCGCCCTCGAGAAGAGCGAGCGCGCCCAGCAGCTCGTCGATGCCTACAAGCAGACCCTCAAGGGCGACTACATCCTCAAGGCCCCCGCCTCCGCTGCCGCCTACTTCGCCCTCTTCCAGACCATCGGCCATCAGATGCTCTTCAACCCCGAGGATGACCGCTCCGACATCCAGTTCTTCGCCGCCGTGGCCACGCAGTGGGACCAACTCCACCCCCATCACCCCCGCACCGAGAACCTGAAGAACATCGCCCTCCGCGGCCTCCGCAACACCCGTCAGCCCCGCGCCGTGGAGCTGCAGGTCGATGGCGAGCGCGTCCGTGAGGTCGGCATCATCGACTTCGGCTTCCCCGACATCCGCGGCCGTGAGCGTCGCCTCAGCGACTTCGGCGACAATGTCGTGCTCCTCGACTTCACCGCCTACAGCCTCCCTCGCAGCCAGCAGCGCAACATCGAGCTCCGCGAGCTCTATGCCGCCTACCATGCCCGCGGCCTCGAGATCTACCAAGTCTCCCTCGACGCCGACGAGCACTTCTGGAAGACCATGTGCGAACAGCTGCCGTGGGTCTGCGTCTCATGCCCAGAAGGCGGTGATAATGATATGGTTAAGCTCTACAATGTCATGCAGCTCCCCACCACCTTCCTCATCGGTCGTGGCTCCGAGCTCCGCACCCGTATAGCCGACTTCGCCGACCTCCGCAAGGCCATCGAAGCAGAATTGTAGGCGTCATAAGTCATTTTCTTGTCAAAACATTTGGTGCGAATCACTTTTCCGCTTATCTTTGCACCGCCGTTCTGAAGAAAGGGTTCCGCGATAACAAGCGGAGCTCTTTTCCTTTTCTGTCTGTCTTCACAGCAGAACATTGAACTTTGGGAGCAGCGAGAGCAATCAAGCTCGCTTGAATTGCCGAGTCGCGACAAAAGTCAGCAAAGCTGAACTATTAAACTTTTGAACCCTTGAACTATTAAACTCAGCAAACATATAATGGCTTACATGACACAGAAGGGCTACGACAAGCTCGTAGCCGAGCTCCAGCATCTCGAAGCTGTTGAGCGCCCCAAGGCTTCTGCAGCCATCGCCGAAGCCCGCGACAAGGGCGACCTCAGCGAAAATGCAGAGTACGACGCTGCCAAGGAGGCACAAGGTCTGCTCGAAATGAAGATCACACAGCTCAAGGCCACCATCGCCGACGCCAAGATCATCGACACCAGCAAGCTCAACGCCGACACCGTGCAGATCCTCACCCGCGTAGAACTCAAGAACGTGAAGAACAACGCCAAGATGTCCTACACCATCGTCAGCGAGACCGAGGCCAACCTGCGCGAAGGTAAGATCAGCGTCAAGACCCCCATCGCCCAAGGACTCCTTGGCCGCAAGGTCGGCGACATCGTCGATATCCGCGTGCCCCAAGGCATGATCCAGCTCGAAATCCTCCACATCAGCTACGAGGAATGAAGGCCAGAGGCCTGATTCATGGTTCAGGATTCAGGATTCATGGTTCAGGATTCAGGATTCATGGTTTCAAGTTTCATGATTCGTCATTAACTTCGTTGACTTTTGTCACGACTCGGCAATTTAAGCAAGCTTAATTGCTCTCGCTGCTCCAAAAGTTCGTAATTCCCCATTTCCCGTGAGTATTTTCAGTAAAATTGCCGCTGGCGAGATACCCAGCTACTGCTGCGCCAGCAACGAGGAGTTCTATGCCTTCCTCGACATCAACCCCCTGGTGAAGGGTCACACCCTCGTCATCCCCCGTCGCGAAGTCGATTACATCTTCGACCTCACCGACGAAGAGCTCGGCCGCCTGCACATCTTCGCCGCCCATGTGGCGCGTGCCATCAAGGCCGTCATCCCCTGCGTCAAGGTCGGCCAGGCCGTCCTCGGCCTCGAAGTGCCCCACGCCCACATCCATCTCATCCCCATGCAGAGCGAGAAAGACATGCTCTTCTCCAACCCCAAGCTCCAGCTCCCTGCCGATGAGATGCAAGCCGTCGCCGACGCCATCCGCGCCGAGTTCGACAAACAATAACGGACTCTACTGCCCAAACACGTGGCACCTGCCACCCGGCAACACCTTTATCACGCCCTTCATCTCCAATGAGAGCATGAGGGGCGTGACTCTGTGGATGAGGAGGGCTAACGTATGCGCCAGTTCGGACATGGAGATGTCGCTGTCCGCCTGACTGAGAACATCCACGACGGCCTGCTCCTCGGACGAGAGCTCGGGGAACAACGTCGTTTGTTGCGGGGCCGGGTTTTCGTTCTCATGTGGCTCCATCTTCTTCCATCCCATGTCTGTCAGCAAGTCAGAAGGTGAGGTAATGAGTGTGGCCCCATTACGGCGTATGAGCAGGTTGCAGCCTTCGGAGGTAGTATCTGTAGGGCGCCCGGGGAAGGCAAATACTTCGCGATGGTAGTCACCTGCCAGTCTTGCCGTGTTCAGGGAGCCGCCACGTGCGGGACTTTCTACGATGACAACTGCATCGGCCAACCCTGCAACGATGCGGTTGCGCTGCAGGAAATTGACCTTGTCAATGGGTGTGTGGCTCATGAACTCGGTGACCAAGCCTCCGCGTTTCAGCATCTCGATGGCTGTCGGACGGTGGGTACGGGGATAGATTTCATCAAGGCCATGTGCCAGCACACCGATAGTAGGCAACCCGCACTCCAAAGCAGCGCGATGTGATGCCACATCAATACCATAGGCCAGTCCGCTGACAATCAGTGCATCAGAACACTGTTCCGCAATGCCGCGCACAAGTGCATGGCAGAGGTCACGGCCCCGTTCGCTGCAGCGTCGTGTGCCCACGATGCTGATGATGCGCTGTACATTCAGGTCTGTTGTTCCAAGTGTGTAGAGCAGGAGAGGGGCATCCTCACATTGCGCTAAACGGGTTGGATAGTTTTCCTCATCCTGAATGTGGAGAATACGGATATGATGGCGGTCGGCGTATTCCACCTCATGCTCGCAGCGAGAAAGCAACTGATCCATCCGTGCCAGTTCCTCGGAGGCGTGTTCGGAGAACCGCTCGAACATACGTCCCAGATCTCGTCGGTTCTCATAGATAGCTGTGGCAGAACCCAGTTCCTGCAGCAGTGTGCGCTGTGGTTTGGGCTGTTGGCGCAGTGCCATTGTCAGCGCCATGGTATAGAGTAGTTCTTGTTCAGACATAGGCTTAGATGGTTGACGGTTTTTTGAGGAACTCGTATCCGAACCTGCATCGCAAGCAGTCGATGCGGTCACAATATTCGCGCTTGAGATGGATGAGTGCTTGGCTGTCCGCCGCACTGTCCACGGTGAGTCCGCATTGTTGCCATTGGCGCAGGATGTAGTTGCGCTCAGGCTTCAACTGTTCTAGCAGCTCCACGGCCCTTTCCTGCTCCGCTTCATCGTTGTGGGCAGTGCCGTGAGCGAACAGGAGAGGACTGACAGTGTTGATGATGAGCAAATCCTGGCTGGCGGCAGAGAGACGTTTTTCGCTGTGCTCTGACGGCATCCCGAAGAGATAGTGTGTCTGCCAATACGCTGTGGCGCAGGTGTCAAAAGCCTTATGTAGCCCCTCGCGCGTGCGTGTGCTTAATAAAATGTGAAGGCTGGCAGTTTGGAGGTAGTAGAGATGTGCCAGCTGCACGATGCGCAGGTGCGGAAAGTTCTGCGGTCGAAGGCGCAGGTATTTCCAGCAGGCTGCATCCATGGGTGCAGCAAGCTGAAACTTGTGTTGCAGATAGCTGTATTCTTTGCGCAGGCGCAGCAGATACTCATCGTGTTTTGCTGCCTCGCGTGCCGAGGGCGGTATGGCCTCGTGTTGCAACAGCCCGGCACATCCCAGGAATAGTGCTTCTAACTGGAAGAGGTTGTCGCGATGCTTGGCAGCAGCGTGCAGGGGGAGATGCCTCGCCCATAATTCAAAGGCATCGCCATTGATGCCGAAGCCGAAATTGCGTGCCAGGGTGATGAAGGCCGCGCGCTCCCAGTCGCCATCTGCGTTGCTGAGGCGTTCCAAGCAACGCCTGGCACGTGCCTGCAGTCGTTCGGCTAGCAGTGCAGACATCCATGAGTGGATAGTCAGTTGTGGAAGTTGTGGGATAATCCGCCAACAGCGTGGATAGTCATCTGTCAAGCATAGTTGTGCATAGTTCTTCCGTACATAGTCGGGAATCTGCAGAGTTACCTGCGGCGGGTGCCTGCCGTCGGCGGTGATAATCTCTGTGTCTGCGATTTCTACCACATGCAGGATGACGTTATTGTAAGCAACGTCCTGCTGGTGGCCATGGTGCTCCCAGTCCGAGGCTCGTGTGTGTATCTCCACATTTCCCACCCACAGGGTACCGTTGATGCGCACTTTGGCGTTGAAGAAGTCTGGGCCTGCATTGAAATTATGCAGGCCGGGGTCTATCACCTCCACCCATTCCCCTTTGTTAGTGTGTAGGGAGTTGTGGTTGAAGAGTTGGTGTTTCCAGACGTAGTGAAGGATGGATTCCATACTTGGTTGAGGTAAGATGATGCAAAAATAGCATAAAAAAGTGAAACGTGAGGTATGGTTTCATATTTTTGTGCTACTTTTGCGGCGCAAAACTACCATTTATATATTGCATCAATGAAGATAGCACTCATCGGCTACGGTAAAATGGGCCACATGATAGAGCAGATAGCTCTGGAGCGCGGACACGACATCGTGTGCCGCATCGACATCGATAACCCTCAGGACTTCGAGAGCGCGGCGTTCCGCAGCGCTGACGTGGCGATAGAGTTCACGGCTCCCACGGTGGCCTACGGCAACGTGCAGCGGGCGTTTGCGGCGGGCGTGAAGGTGGTGTCGGGCAGCACGGGGTGGTTTGCACAGCATGAGGCTGAGGTGCGCCGGCAGTGTGAGGCGGAGGGCAGGACGCTGTTCTGGGCCTCGAACTTCTCGGTCGGCGTGGCCATCTTCGGCGCCGTGAACCGCTACCTGGCACGCATCATGAATGGGTTCCCACAGTATGACGTGGAGATGGAGGAGACGCACCATGTGCATAAGCTGGACCACCCGAGCGGCACGGCGATCACGCTGGCAGAGGATATCGTCAGCGAACTGGACCGCAAGGAGGCGTGGGCCGAGGATACGACAGATCCGAAGCTGCTGCGCATCGACAACATCCGACGGGGTGAGGTGCCGGGGATTCACACGGTGCGCTACGACAGCGAGGCGGACCTGATAACAATCACGCATGATGCGCACTCGCGCAAGGGCTTCGCACTGGGGGCAGTGCTGGCGGCGGAATATACGGCCGAGCACAGCGGACTGCTGAGCATGGGGGATTTGTTTTCATTTTAAGGAGTTAAGAAGTTAAGGAGTTAAGAAGTTAAGGAGTTAAGGAGTTAAGACGAATGCTTTGCCACTGATAATACTTTGCACGAGTAATGTCTTAACTTCTGCCCGAAGGGCGAGCGAAGCGATAACTCCTTGAACTCCTTAACTCCCCCAAAATAATAAGAAATATGAAAGAGTTGGATAAGAAAAAGATTACGTGGGTGGACTGGGTGAAGATGGGGGTCGTAGTGGGCCTCTACATCTGGTTCCTGGCATGGGTGGATGCCTGGTGGGGGCTGATAGTGGTGCCCTTCATCTTCGACATCTACATCACGAAGCGGATTCCGTGGACGTGGTGGAAGGAGCTGGAGAACCCGGTGACACGCACCATCATGTCGTGGGTGGATGCCATCGTGTTCGCCCTGGTGGCGGTGTATTTCGTGAACATCTACTTCTTCCAGAACTACACGATACCGTCGTCGTCGCTGGAGAAGAGCTTACTGGTGGGCGACTACCTCTTCGTGTCGAAGATGAGCTACGGCCCGCGCGTGCCGCAGACGCCGCTGTCGCTGCCGCTGGTGCAGCATACGCTGCCGGGTGGCGCGAAGAGCTACAGCGAGCTGATACAATGGGACTACAAGCGGGTGTCGCCGAAGCCGGTGGGGCTGAACGACATCGTGGTGTTCAACTACCCGTCGGGCGACACGGTGGTGGCGAACCCGGCGTACCAGGCCATGGACTTCTACGGGCTGTGCATGGGCTACGGCCAGCAGATTATCGCGCAGAACCAGCAGCTGCCTGACATCCACTCGCTGACGCCGACGGAGCAGCGTCGCCTGCTGAACTTCTACCGCGCCGTGGGACGCCAGTATATCACGGAGAACGCCGCGGAGTTCGGCGAGGTGATGTCGCGCCCTGTGGATCGCCGCGAGAACTACGTGAAGCGCTGCGTGGGACTGCCGGGGCAGACGCTGCAAATCATTGACCGCATCATCTACCTGGACGGCGAGCCGAACAAGGAGCCGGAGAATGTGCAGTACAACTACCACGTGGTGCTGCGCGACGGGCGCCGTGACCTGCCGGAGCAGGTGGCGCATGACCTGCACCTGAGCAATGACGACCTCTATGGCCGCAACGGCTTCCACCACACGGGTATCATGCCCCTCACGGCAGCCACGCGCGACAAGCTGCTGGAGATGACCAACCTCGTGGAGAGCATAGAGATAGACAGCATGGGAGCCGTGCATGACCTCTACCCCCTCAACGCGGTCACGGGGTGGACGCTCGACAACTACGGGCCCATCTGGATTCCGAAAAAGGGCGAAAGCATCGACCTCACGATCGAGAACATCGCCGTCTATGAGCGCCCGATTGCGGTGTATGAGGGCAACAAGCTGGAGGTGCGCCCCGACGGCACCATCCTCATCAACGACAGCGTGGCCACATCATACACCTTCAAGATGGACTATTACTGGATGCAGGGCGACAACCGCCACAACAGCGCCGACAGCCGCTTCTGGGGCTTCGTGCCCGAGGATCACATCGTGGGCAAGCCCATCATGATATGGCTCTCCATCGACAAGGACCGCTCATGGTTCGACGGACACATCCGCTGGAGCCGCCTGTTCCGCTGGGTGGAGAATATGAATTAAGGCCCCCTGTGGTCCCCCAAGGGGGACAATTGAGAATTGAAAATTGAAAATTGAGAATTGGGGAATGGTAAGAATTGAGGAATCGTGGGGGCGGCAGTTGGCCGCAGAGTTTGAGCAGGCTTACTTCCAGGAGCTGGCGGCTTTCGTGCGGCAGGAATATGCCGCAGGCCCTTGCTATCCCCCTGGCTCCAAGATCTTCAATGCCTTCAACAGCACACCCTTCGACCGTGTGAAGGTGGTCATCCTGGGACAAGACCCCTACCATGAGCCCGGACAAGCCATGGGCCTCTCCTTCTCCGTCCCCGAGGGTGTGCAGCTGCCGCCATCGCTCCGCAATATCTACGCCGAGATCCAGCAGGAGCTGGGCACCATGCCGCCCGCCTCGGGCGACCTCACGCGCTGGGCGGCACAGGGCGTGCTGCTGCTGAACGCCACCCTCACCGTGCGCCGCGGACAGGCGGGCTCGCATCAGGGCCATGGCTGGGAGACGTTCACGGATGCGGCCATACGGGCGCTGGCGCAGCAGCGCGAGCATCTGGTGTTCCTGCTCTGGGGCTCCTATGCGGCGAAAAAGGCCCAATTCATCGACGCACAACGGCACCTGGTGCTCCGCTCAGCCCATCCCTCCCCCCTCTCCGCCTACCGCGGCTTCTTCGGCAACCACCACTTCCAACTCTGCAACGACTACCTCGTCCAGCACGGACAAAGTCCAATTGAATGGTGAACCAGATTCCTATCTTAGAAGTCGGCGGTGTGCTGATCAGCACTCAGATCCTCACCGAACGTTTCTGCTGCGACCTCGAAGCCTGCGGCGGCGCCTGCTGCGTGGAGGGCGATGCTGGCGCACCGGTCACGCTGGATGAAGTCGGCGAGATAGAGGCGGCGCTGGATGCGGCGTGGCCGTATATGTCGGCCACGGCACAGAGCGTGGTGGATAAACAGGGCGTTGCCTACACGGATGTGGAGGGCGACTTGGTCACGAGTATCGTGAACGGCAAAGATTGTGTGTTTACGTTCTACGAAATGCCCCCGAGCCCCCTAAAGGGGAGCGTAAATAGCCAAGAGCCAAGAGCTAAGAGCCAAGCGCCAAGTGCCAACAGCCAAGAGCCAGCAGCCAAAACCTGTTGTCTGTGTGCGCTGGAGGCGGCATGCAGGGCGGGGAAGAGTAGGTTCATGAAGCCCATCTCATGCGCGCTCTATCCCATCCGCGAGAAGCGTTTCGGCGGTGGCCTGGTGGGCCTCAACTATCACCGCTGGGCCATTTGCGAGGGAGCGCGCAAGCGGGGACAGGAGCTGGACCTGCCGCTCTACCGTTTCCTGCGCGAGCCGCTGATACGGCGCTTCGGCGAGGCGTGGTACAAAGAGTTGTGTGAGGTGGCGGAGGAACTGAAAAGAGCGGAGCGAGACCGCCCATAAATTTCCCCCCCCCTTAGTCGCAGCCGATGATGCGGCGGGCACCGGTGTAGCGGCGCGTCCAGTAGCCATCGGACGAAGAGTCGATGCGTACGCCGCGCGAGGTGCTGGCATGGATGAAGTTGAAGGTGTTGTCCTCGGCATTGACATGGGTGACGATGCCGACATGGTTGACACCCTTGCCGCCGCGACCGAAGAAGACGAGGTCGCCGGGCTGCAGGGCATCGCGCCCGATGGCTTCGCCCTGCGTGTGCTGCTCCTGTGAGGAGCGCTTCAGGGTGATGCCGAGATGCTGGAAGACATAGCTGGTGAAGCCGGAGCAGTCGAAGGCCTTGGGCCCCATGCTGCCACGACGGTAGCGCGCGCCGATATGGTTCTTGGCGGTGGCGATGAGGTCGCGGGTGATGGTGGCTGTTATCTTGTCGGCGAAGGCGCTGACGGTGGGCGTGGTGCCGGCGATGGGCGCTGTGCGCAGCATCTCTCTCATGCTATGTTGTGTGGCAGCGTCGAGGACCACGGCATCGGGCTGTGTGGCAGCGACACGATGGCGCAGGGGACTCTTGGCGAATCCCACACTGCTCAGGCATAGTAAGATGATGATATACTTTTTCATAACCTTTTTGGCGTCGTGAATATCCCTCAAAGGAGGGGCGTTATCCGGTAAGTCGCCGCAAAGGTACGAAAAAAAGACGGAGTGACGATGGGCATTGACATTTTATGTGTATTTTTAACACTATTAATTATCTTATGTCAATCGTCACTCCGTCAGGGAGTTACTTATTCAGTGTCCATGTGGCACCGTCCTTGCCGTCCTTGATTTCGAAGCCGAGGGCGTTGAGTTCGTTGCGGATCTTGTCGCTCGTGGCCCAGTCCTTATTGGCTTTGGCGATGGCGCGCTGTTCGAGGAGCATATCGACGACATGGCCGAAGGCCTCCTCGCGGGCACTGGCCCCGCTCCCCGCTCCGCTCGTTGAGAGTTGAGCGTTGAGCGTTGAGAGTCCGAGGATGTCCTCGGCGAAGAGATGCATGGCAGAGGAGAGTTCCTCGAAGTCGGCAGCACTGATGGTGCCCTTGTGGTCAAGGACGCGGTTGATGGTGCTGCATGCCTCGAAGAGGTGGCTGATGACGGTGGGGGAGGCGAGGTCGTCGTTCATGGCGTCGTAGCACTTCTGGCGCAGCTCGCTGGCCACCTTGTGCGTCTCGGCATCGCTCTCGGCGGCGGGTGTGATGCGCTTGAGGTCGGCGATGGCGTTCATCAGGCGCTGCAAGCCCTTCTCGGCAGCCTGCAGGGCTTCGTTGGAGAAGTCCACGGTGCTGCGGTAGTGCGCCTGCAGGATGAAGAAGCGGATGGTCATGGGCGAGTAGGCCTGCGAGAGCTTCTCGTGGGAGCCGGTGAAGAACTCGTTGAGGGTGATGAAGTTGCCCAGCGATTTGCCCATCTTCTGGCCGCCGATGGTGACCATGTTGCAGTGCATCCAGTACTTCACCATGTCGTCGCCCTGGCTGGCCACGGCCTGCGCTATCTCGCACTCATGGTGCGGGAAGACGAGGTCCATGCCGCCACCGTGGATGTCGAAGTGGTTGCCCAGGTACTTGCGGCCCATGGCCGTGCACTCGCAGTGCCAGCCGGGGAAGCCGTTGCTCCAGGGTGAGGGCCAGCGCATGATATGTTCGGGCTGTGCGCACTTCCAGAGGGCGAAATCGACTTGGTTGTGCTTCTCGCTCTGGCCGTCGAGCTCGCGGCTGTTGTTGATGACGTCGGTGAGGTTGCGGCCGCTGAGTTTGCCGTACTGATGCTTTTCGTTGTATTTCTCCACGTCGAAATAGACGCTGCCCTGGCTCTCGTAGGCGTAGCCGTTGTTGAGGATCTCCTTGACGAGTTCTATCTGCTCGATGATATGTCCTGTGGCGTGGGGCTCGATGCTGGGCGGCAGGCAGTTGAGGGCGCGCATGGCATCGTGGAAGCGGTTGGTGTAGTACTGTGCCACCTCCATGGGTTCCAGCTGTTCCAGGCGTGCCTTCTTGGCTATCTTATCCTCGCCCTCGTCGGCATCGTGTTCGAGGTGTCCCACGTCGGTGATGTTGCGCACATAGCGCACCTTGTAGCCGATGTGCTGCAGGTAGCGGAACAGGAGGTCGAAGGTGATGGCGGGACGGGCGTGGCCCAGATGCGCATCGCCATAGACTGTGGGGCCGCAGACATACATGCCCACGCGGCCCGGAACGACGGGGCGAAACAGCTCTTTACTGCGACTTAACGTATTATATATCAATAATGGTTGGTTCATTATAGGAAAGAGAAATTAGTGTGAATAATGTGTGTTGATGGGGTGATGGAGTGGACAGACTATCAACATCGGCCGTCGGCATGAATGAGTTCTAACAATTTTTTTACGGCGGATTCCTCCGGGATATTCTTTTCCACACATTCTTTTCCGCGATAGAGGCTGACCTTGCCGCGGGCGGCACCGACATAGCCGTAGTCCGCATCGGCCATCTCACCCGGGCCGTTGACGATGCAGCCCATGATGGCTATCTTCAGCCCTGCGAGGCGCTGGGCCAGCGCAGGGTCTGCGCTGCCAGCCTGCTCGAAGGCAGCCTTGACGCGCTGGATGGTGGCGGGCAGGTCGTAGAGCGTGCGGCCACAGCCGGGACAGGAGATGAACTCCGTCTTCGTGGTGCGCAGGCGCGCGGCCTGCAACAGGGCGTAAGCCACAGGAATCTCGTTCTCGGGCGGTTCGCTGAGGCTGACGCGGATGGTGTCGCCGATGCCGTCGATGAGCAGGGCACCGATGCCCACGGCACTCTTCAGGCGGCCGTCCTCGCCCTCGCCGGCTTCCGTGACGCCGAGGTGCAGGGGGAAGGTCATGCCCTCGGCCTCCATGGTGCGGCACAGCAGGCGCACGCTCTCTACCATCACCACGGTGTTGGAGGCTTTGATGCTGACGACGACATTCAGGAACTGCTCCTTCATGCAGACGCGCAGGAACTCCATGCACGACTCCACGATGCCGGCGGGCGTGTCGCCATAGCGCGACATGATGCGGTCGGAGAGCGAGCCGTGGTTCACGCCGATGCGCACGGCGGTGCCATGCTCGCGGCAGATGTTGAGGAAGGGCACGAGGCGGTCCTCAATCTTGCGGAGCTCGGCGGCGTACTCCTCGTCGGTATATTCCAGCTTCTTGAACTTACGCGCAGCATCCACGTAGTTGCCGGGGTTGATGCGCACCTTGTCGCAGTAGCGGGCGGCCACGTCGGCCACGGCGGGGTTGAAATGGACGTCGGCCACCAGGGGCACGTCGCACCCTGCGGCGCGCACGCGCTCACGGATGACACGCATGTTCTCCGCCTCGCGCACGCCTTGCGTGGTCAGGCGCACCAGTTCACCGCCAGCCTTGGCGATGGCCAGGATCTGCTGCACGCAGCCGTCGGTGTCTAAGGTCGATGTTGTGCACATCGACTGCACGCGCACGGGGTTGTCGCCGCCGATGCCGATATTGCCAACCCGCACCTCGTGGGATATTCTTCTTTTCATGAGGTTTAAACTTTAAACTTATACTTCACTGCTGCCAGCTCCTCATTGGCTTTCACAATCTTCTGCGCCAGACCTTTCTTGTAGTCGCGCATCCGCCCAGCCAGTGCCTCGTCGGTGAGGGCCAGCATCTCGCAGGCCAGCACGGCAGCATTCTGTGCACCATTCACGCCGACGGTGGCCACGGGGATTCCGGGAGGCATCTGCACGATGGAGAGGAGGGCGTCGAGGCCGTCGAGCATCCCCTTGATGGGTACGCCGATGACGGGCAGCGTGGTGTTCGCCGCGATGACGCCGGGCAGCGCTGCCGCCATGCCTGCAGCGGCGATGATGACTTTCAGGCCGCGCTCTTCAGCCTCGCGGGCGAAGCGCTCCACCTCGGAGGGTGTGCGATGGGCGGAGAGGGCGTTCATCTCAAACGGCACTTCCATGTCGTCGAGGAACGTGGCAGCTTTCTCCATGACAGGCAGGTCGCTGGTGCTGCCCATGATGATGGAAATGAGTGGGGACATGAGAGTTTATTTTTTTAAGCCCCCGAGCCCCCTGAAGGGGAGCGTAGGGAGGGAAGAGGGAGGAGGGACAATGACGAATGCCAATGCCAAGAGCGCTGCAAAGGTAGGCAAAATCCGTGACTTTGTGGTGCTCGCAAGCACGAAAAACACAAAAATAACACTTCTTCACTAAATATTTGTATGGATATGCGAAAAAATGCGTAGTTTTGCAGCATGAATCTGCAAAAGTCGAAAACGGATATACGCCAATTCTTCAGCACGTCACAGAATTGGAAGAGGCTGGCGCTCTTCGTGGTGACGCTGTTGCTGCTGGAGGCCATCTCCGGCATACAGTATCTCTACACGCACAACCTGCTCGATGACGAGCTGGAGCGCCTTGCCATCTCGCACCTCGATTACAAGGCACAGACGCTGCACCACACCATGAAAACCGCTGAACAACGCATGGAGGACTATCTGTGGGACATCCAGCGCAACCTGCATAACTCCGACTCTATCATCGCCGTGACGCGCAGGCTGCTGCCGGACAGCGGCATCGTGGAGGGCGTGTGTATGGCTTTTGTGCCCAACTACTACCCCGCGAAAGGGCGTCTCTTCGAGCCCTATGTACACAGGTCGGGAGACAGCGTCATCGTCGAACAGTTGGGCAACGAGGAGCATGACTACACGAAGCACCCCACCTTCCAATGGGCGGTGGAGCACCGCAAGAAGACGTGGAGCGACCCCTATGTCTATGATAGCGAGTCGGGACCGCAGGCGCTGACATCCTTCGCCTACCCCGTGACCGACGGCAAGGGAAACCTGGTGGCGGTGGCGGGCTTGGATGTCTCGCTGTCATGGCTGGGTGCCACGCTGAACATGCAGCAGTTCTACCCCTCGTCGTTCTGCCTGTTCCTCACGCCTGGCGGTCAGCTGATTTCCGGGCCTTCCAACATCAAGGAGTCATGGCTGCAGGAGGTGGCGCGACTCATCAATGACAGCACCGTGAAGGCGATGCCCACGACGATGCCCACGACGCGCATGAAACCCTTCTACGACAAAGGCAAGGACGACACCGGCTACATCTACTACATGCAGATGGAGCATTCGCCATACTGGCAGGTGGCACTGGTGTGCTACGACAAGGAAGCCTTCGGCGCGCTGTACACCATCCGCCGGCAGATGTTCTTGGTGATGCTGGCAGGTTTCCTGTTGCTGGGCTTCATCGTGTATCGCTATGTCCGCAACCTCATCCGTCTGCAGGAGGCTGACATGGAGAAGAAGCGCATCAGCGGCGAGCTGCGCATCGCGCGCGACATCCAGAAGCAGATGCTGCCCGAGAGCTTCCCGCCCTTCCCCGAGCGCCACGACATCGACATCTTCGGCTCGCTGGAGCCCGCCAAGGAGGTGGGCGGCGACCTCTTCGACTTCTTCATCCGCGACGAGCACCTCTTCTTCTGCATCGGCGATGTCAGCGGCAAGGGCGTGCCCTCGGCGCTGGTGATGGCGCAGACGCACTCCCTCTTCCGCATGGTCGCGGGCAGCGAGAGCGACCCCGCCCGGATGATGCAGGCCATCAACAGGATCTCCTGCGAGGGCAACGAATCGAATATGTTCGTGACCTTCTTCCTCGGCGTCCTCGACCTGGCCACGGGGCATCTGTGCTACTGCAATGCCGGCCACGACCAGCCCTTCCTGCTGCGCGATGATGCCGCTCCGGTGCTGCTGTCGGCGCAGGCCAACATCCCGCTGGGCGTCTTCAATGATTTCTGCTATGAGGCGCAGGAGGCAACGCTCGCTCCTGGCACCACGATATTCCTCTACACCGACGGTCTGACAGAAGCCAAGAACCTGCGGCGCAAGCTCTTCGGCATGGAGCGCATCACCGCCGCACTGACACCTGCCGCCACCTGTCAGCAGCTGCTCGAAGGCATGAGCGAGGCTGTGCGCCGCTTCGTGGAGGATGCCGAACAGAGCGACGACCTGACGATGCTCGCCATCCGCTATACCCTTTAACTTACCCTTTATCCCTCAACCCTATGAACGCAACCCCCCTCCAGATGACTCTTTCCACGACAACTCTGCGCCTGCTGACACTCGTCGGGTGGTTGGCATGGTCGATGACCGCTGTGGCACAGGACGATGCGTCCAAGCCTGCCGAAGAGAAAGAGAAGGAGAACACCTTCACCGTGGACCTTGACTTCCTGACACGTGGCGAGTTGAGGTATGGCGGACTTACAGACAATAAGCAAAAAATCGACAAGCCCTCGAGTTTCCTGCTCGAACGTACACGTGTGGTCCTCGGCTACGAGCGTAAATACATCCAGGCCAATGTCACCATCCAGCACGCGGGCATCTGGGGACAGGAGGGGCGCGGCGCCTTCAACCTCAACGAGGCGTGGGTCAAGCTGACCTCCAAGCAAGGGCTCTTTGCACAGGTGGGTCGTCAGGCTTTCGCCTACGACGATGAGCGTATCATAGGTCCCAATGACTGGGCCGTGGCCAGCCTCTCGCACGATGCCGTGAAGGTGGGCTACGAAGGCTATTGGCATAAGGCGCACGCCATCTTCTCGTATAACCAGAACTCGATGGCGGATGAGTTGGGCGGCACCTACTACAAAGATGGTGCCATGCCCTATAAGATGATGCAGACGGTGTGGTACCACTATGACGTGCCTGTGTTCCCTCTGGGCGCCTCGCTGCTCTTCATGAACATCGGCATGCAGGCCGGCGCAAAAGATACCGATACGGAGCGCACCGAATGGCAGCAGCTGGTGGGCGCCTACGTGCGCTTCGCCCCCGAGAAATGGTCGCTGGAGGGCTCCTACTACCGACAGATGGGACATGACGAACATGGCCTCAAGATCAATGCGTGGATGGCCAGCGCCTTGGCAACGCTATCCCCAAAGCCCACCTATGGCTTCATGGCGGGCTATGACTACCTGAGCGGCGACCCCTTCTTCTTCGTGCCCGCGACGGGTAACCTAGGACTTGTCCGCCAAACAGAGATTCAAGGCTTCAACCCTGTCTATGGTTCCCATCATAAGTTCTATGGCGCCATGGACTTCTTCTATATGTCTGCCTACTACGGCGGCTTCACACCCGGCTTGCAGAACGCCTTTGCCGGCGGCCATGTGTCGCCCGTCAAAGGCCTCGATGTCAGCGCGACCTATCATTTCATGGCCACCGCCACCAAGCTAAAGGATATGAGTAAGGTGCTCGGACATCAGGTGGAGGTGGAGGTGTCGTATAGCTTCCTTAAGTTCTGCACGCTCGCTGCCGGCTACACCTATATGCACGGCAGCGAGGCCATGGAGCGCCTGCGCCGCAGTACCGAGAAGCGTCATCTGCACTGGGGATGGCTGAAGCTCAGTGTCTCGCCGCGCGTGTTCTACGTCAAGTGGTGACAGATGGTGTAGAGGTAGCGCCCGTCAGGTGCTATGGCGGTGTCGAAGGTGACATCGTCGCGCAGTAGCGCCTCCTTCAGATGGCCGTTGATACCCTCGCCGGTGAGCTTCAGCAATGCCTCCTTCATCGTCCACAGTCGCGTGAAGGCCAGCGCGGGGTCTGCGGCACTCCTTATCTCCTCCAATTCCTGCGGATTCATCGTGTATTCTGCCAGCCCGTCGCGTAGCCGGTGCACCGTCTCCACATCCACGCCCACGGGGCGGTTGTCCACGAAGCATATCACCGCCTCGCGGCAGTGGCTGATGTTGAAATGAATCTCGGGGTGGCCGTCGATGGCGGGCTTCCCGTGGTCACCGAAGATGAGGTGGGGCTTCGCCGTGATGCCATACTCCGCGCGCAGACCCTCGCACAGCAGCAGGTAGGCCGCCGCGCAGGTGCGCTGTCCCAACTCATAGCGGTAGCGGAGCGCCTGCTCGCGGCGCTGCTCCGACAGCTGCGAGAGCGCTGCTGGAAGGTCGAAGTCCATGAGATGGTCATTGAGGTAGAGCATCGCGTATGTACGTAGGTGTGTTCTTTATCCGTAGGCCGTGGCCCTCGTATGAAAAAGTCCGCAACCTCCGAAGAGAATTGCGGACCAACGCCCTGCGCTCCAGGATGGGCTTGAACCAACGACCCCCTGATTAACAGTCAGGTGCTCTAACCAACTGAGCTACTGAAGCAGTTACATCGCCCTCGGGAGGGCCCCCTCGGGAATGGCTCTTCTGAGTCTTGCGCTCCAGGATGGGCTTGAACCAACGACCCCCTGATTAACAGTCAGGTGCTCTAACCAACTGAGCTACTGAAGCAGTTTTTTAGGCTTTTTCTCAGAATTGCGGGGCAAAAGTAGTGCTTTTCTCAAAAATAAGCAATACTTTTGCAGAAAAATTTCCGAATCATGACAAAAATCATAGGAATTGGCAATGCTCTGGTGGACATTTTGGTGTATTTGCCTGACGAAAAGCTGCTCCACGAGATGAGCTTGCCTAAGGGCGGCATGACGCATATCGACCGCAAGGGACTCATGCGCCTGCGACAGCGACTGGTGGGTATGCCGGTGGAGCGCGCCACGGGCGGTAGTGCCGCCAACACCATCCATGCGCTGGCTGTGCTGGGCAATGCCACGGGCATCATTGGTGCCGTGGGCGACGATGAGACGGGGCGTTTCTTCGCCGAGCAGGCGCGCAGCAGAGGCATCGACACACACCTCGCCGTCATCGCCGATGAGCAGACAGGCACCGCCAACACCCTCATCACCCCCGACCACGAGCGCACCTTCGCCACACACCTCGGCGCTGCCGTGCAGCTCGGTGAGGCGCTGAAGGAGGTGAACCTCGCGGACTACGACATCCTGCACATCGAGGGCTACCTGCTGCAGGACCATATCCAGCTGGGCGAGATCCTGAAAGCGGCGAAGGAAGCGGGGCTCACGGTGAGCTACGATCTGGCATCGTGGAACATCGTCCGAGACCACCGCGCACTCATCACCGGCTTTATCCGCGACTATGTCGATATCGCCTTCGCCAACGAGGAGGAGGCTACGGCTTTCTGCGGGCAGAACGATGCCGAAGCCGCACTGCGACAGCTGGCTGCCATCACGGACATCGCCGTCGTGAAGGTGGGCAAGCGCGGGGCACTGGGCATGTCGCGCGCCACAGGCGACGAGATAGTCTATGCACCCATTACGGAGAACATAGAGGTCTTGGATACCACCGCCGCCGGTGACTTCTTCGCTGCCGGATTCCTCCACGGCTACATCCACGGCGAGCCCCTCGCCACCTGCATGAACTACGGCAACCGAACGGCTGCCGAGGTGATTCAGGTGATGGGCACAAAAGTGGAGCCGGAGCGACTGCGAAAAGCAATTGAATTGACCATCGAGAATTAAAAATCGTTATAACGGAATTACGGAACTACGGAATTACGGAATTACGGAACTAACGAAATTACGTTATTACGAAAAAGCACCCCATAATGAATAAACTTCTCATCTTCTCTTTATCCCTTATTCTTTTTCCGCTGTCAATATCTGCTCAAGAGCGGAAGGGGCAGACAGGCTTCGATGTGTCGCGCAATCTGGAAGTCTTTGCCGATATCTACCGCCAGCTGGATTTGTTCTATGTCGATACACTGTCGGCGGACACCTGTGTGCGCAGGGCCATCGACGGTATGCTCGCGGAGATAGACCCCTACACTGTCTTCTACCCCGGCGATGATCAGGACGAGCTGCGCACGATGACCACCGGACGCTATGCCGGCATCGGCGCCATCATAAGGCCCTACAAGCAGGAGGACCGCGCCGCCATCGAGGAGCCCTACGAGGGCAGCCCTGCACAGGAGGCAGGCGTGCGCGCCGGCGATGTCATCCTCACCATCGACGGCAAGGATGTCAAGGGGTGGCCCATCGCCGATGTCAGCAAGAACCTGCGCGGTGAACCTGGTACCACCTTCGAGCTGCGCGTGCGACGCCTCGGCGAGAAGAAACCGCTGTCATTCAAGCTCACGCGACGACAGATACAGACGCCCGCCGTGCCCTGGTACGGGATCGTGGACGAGCAGGCGCACATAGGCTATCTCTATCTCTCCAGCGTCACCGACCGCTGCTCGCGCGACGTGCGCTATGCCATCACCGAGATGAAGCAGCAGGGCATGGAGCGACTGGTGTTGGACCTGCGCGACAACCCCGGCGGCGCCATCGTGGAGGCCGTGGAGATTGTGGGGATGTTCGTGCCACGAGGCAGTCTCGTAGTGTCCACGAAGGGTAAGGTGGCGGCCAGCAACCATGAGTACCGCACGCCCGAAGAGCCTTTGGACTCCGTGATGCCCCTCGCCGTGCTGGTGAACAGCAACTCAGCCTCGGCAGCCGAGATCATCAGCGGCGCACTGCAGGACCTCGACCGCGCCGTCATCCTCGGTCAGCGCACCTATGGCAAGGGGCTCGTGCAGGGCATCCGCGAGGTGCCCTACCGCGGACAGCTCAAGATCACCACCGCGCGCTACTACATCCCCTCGGGGCGCTGCATACAAGCCTATGACTACCGCCACCGCACCCTCGACGGCGCTGCCACGACGCTCCCCGACAGCCTCACGCGTGAGTTCCGCACACGCCTCGGGCGCCCTGTGCGCGACGGCGGAGGCATACTCCCCGACAGCATACTGGCTGTGGATAGCGTGCCAGCGATGGTCTATGACCTCTACAATTCCGATGCCTTCTTCAACTATGCCAATCAATATGTGGCAGCGCATCCCACGATGGCAGCACCTGCTGACTTCACGCTCACGGACAACGACTACGACGCCTTCGTGGAGTCTGTGGTGGTCAGCGACTTCAAGTACAACGGACGCATGGAGTCTGCCCTCAACCACTTGCGCCAGCTGGCGCGCGTCGAGGGGCGCTTGGATGTGATTCAGGAAGAGCTGGAGATACTGGAAGAAAAACTTAACAAAACAGACTTGCGTGCCGACCTCATCCGCTTCCGGCAGCACATACAACCCTATCTGGAAACGGCACTCGTCAGCCGCTACTACTACCAGCGCGGTGCCCTGCAGCATCAGACGATTCACGACAAGGGCATACGCAAGGCTATCGAAGTGCTGCGCTGAAGCCTACATCCAGCACCTCAGACACTTCACGCCGCCACCTTAGTCAAACACCTCCGCCAGCACGCTGAGGCTGTGCGTCTCCGGGAACTCAGGGATGTGCAGGCGGTAGAAGTCGCAGATAATCTCCAACGTGCGCCGACGGATAGCGCGGTTGAGGCCTACGGCACGCATCGAGCGCAGGTCCATGCGCAAGAACTTTGGCACCAGTGCCGCCTCCTCCGGCTCCAAGTAATATATATGGTACGGGCGCGTGCGCGAAAATATCGCCGCTTGTAGGTCGAAGTAATCGCCCTCGTGCCAGTCCTCCACATTCGGCAGGAAGCCCAGGAAGCGCGTCAGATGCAGCAGAAAGATGATATGGAAGTTCACGTAGTGCTGATTGCTCTCGTCGAACCATGTCAGCGCATTGACGATGAACTCGAACAGCGGCTGGTTGTCCTGCTCGTGGTGCAGAGCGTGGTACAGCATATCGCTGAGGTAGAGACCAATCGCCGTCTTTTGAGGGTCGCTGTGCAATGTGCGCCAGGGACGCCATAGTGCCAGCGTCTGCGGCTTCTGCAGCGATGCGTGCTGGCGCGGCTCCCAGATGACTTCCACCAGTGACAGCGGTTGCCACGCCACCGCCCGCATACCGCTGCGCCGCTGCCGCGTGGCAGGCACGATGAACGACACCGTCCCCGCCGCTGCCGTGAAAATTTCAACAATCATGCGGGTGTCGTTGTAACGAAGAGAATGAAGAACGATGCCGTAGGTGTGCATTTTAGGCGATTGACTGTTGGCGATTGACTGTCGGTTGTCGGACAATTGGCTAATTCCGCTGCAAAAGTAGTGAAAAATGATTTACGGGAGAATATTTTTCGTGGAAATGTTTGGCGCGTATTGATTTTTGCCGTACCTTTGCACCCGAAAAAACAGGCACCGGTCCATTCGTCTATCGGTTAGGACGAGAGATTTTCATTCTCTAAAGAGCAGTTCGACTCTGCTATGGACTACTATTAAACATTAAACTATTATAAGATAAATGGCAAATCATAAGTCATCCTTAAAGAGAATCCGTCAGGAGCAGAAGCGCCGCCTTCATAACCGCTACTACGCAAAGGCTATGCGCGCTGCTGTGCGCACACTGCGCGCTACCACCGACAAGGCTGAGGCCGAGAAGCAGTACCCCGCTGTCCAGAAGATGCTAGACAAGTTGGCTAAGGTACATATCATCCACAAGAATAAGGCTTCCAACCTCAAGTCGAAGCTCGCTCGTCATATCCAGAAACTCGGATAAGACAAACCACCTGTAATGCATGTTTCCATCCCCGTTTGAACAGATTGTTCAAACAAGTCCATAGCAATTTTAAGAATTCGTGGGAACAATGGGCCGTGAGGTTCATTGTTCCTTTTTTTTGTGTTCTTTGGGGCTCATAAACAATCGCGCGCGTGTGCGTGTGTGCGCGCGTGTGAAAAAGTGTGAAAAGCCGAAAAACTTTAAACCGTAAGCTTTCGACTTTAAACTTTTCTTGCTATCTTTGCACGCAAAATCAAGCAATAATCCACAATGGAAGAAGAAATCAAGAATGGCGCGAATTACAGCGCGAGTAACATCCAGGTTCTGGAAGGTTTAGAGGCTGTCCGTAAGCGACCGGCAATGTATATCGGTGACATCAGCGAGAAGGGCCTCCACCACCTCGTCTATGAAACCGTAGATAACTCCATCGACGAGGCGCTCGCTGGCTACTGCACGCACATCGAGGTCACCATCAATGAGGACAACAGCATCACCGTGCAGGACAACGGGCGCGGTATTCCCGTGGATATGCACGAGAAAGAGCACAAGAGCGCCCTCGAGGTCGTCATGACGGTGCTCCACGCCGGCGGTAAGTTTGACAAAGGCTCCTACAAGGTCTCAGGCGGTCTTCACGGCGTCGGCGTCAGTTGCGTCAATGCCCTCTCCACGCACATGCTCAGCCAGGTGTTCCGCGACGGCAAGATCTACCAACAGGAGTACGAGAAGGGCAAACCCCTCTACGACGTGAAGATTGTCGGCACCACCGACCTCCGAGGCACACGCCAGCAGTTCTGGCCCGACAACACCATCTTCATCACCACGGAGTACAAGTACGACATCCTGGCTAACCGCATGCGCGAGCTCGCTTTCTTGAATGCCGGCATCACAATCACGCTGACTGACATGCGCCCCGATGATGAGGGCAACACGCGTCAGGACGTGTTCTACAGCAAAGACGGCCTTCAGGAGTTCGTGCGCTATATCGATAGCACCCGCACACACCTCTTCAACGATGTCATCTATCTGAACACTGAGAAGCAGGGTATTCCCATCGAGTGCGCCATCATGTACAACACCGCCTACAGCGAGAATCTACACTCCTACGTCAATAATATCAACACCATCGAGGGCGGCACACATCTTCAGGGCTTCCGTATGGCTCTCACGCGTACGCTAAAGAAGTATGCCGAGGAGCAGTGCGCCAAAGAGCTGGAGAAACTCGAGAAGAACAAGGTGGAAATCTCCGGCGAAGACTTTCGAGAAGGTCTCACCGCCGTCATCAGCATCAAGGTTGCTGAGCCTCAGTTCGAGGGACAGACAAAGACCAAACTGGGCAACAGCGAGGTCGCCGGTGCCGTGCAGCAGGCTGTCGGCGAAGCCCTTACCAACTATCTCGAGGAACACCCCAAGGAGGCGAAGCTCATCGTTGATAAGGTCATCCTCGCCGCTACAGCGCGCGTTGCCGCTCGCAAAGCCCGCGAGAGTGTGCAGCGCAAGTCGCCCCTCTCCGGCGGCGGACTCCCCGGTAAGCTTGCCGACTGCAGCGACCGCGATCCCGCCAACTGCGAGATGTTCATCGTCGAGGGTGACTCCGCAGGCGGCAGTGCCAAGCAAGGCCGCAACCGCCACTTCCAGGCCATCCTTCCCATACGCGGTAAAATCTTCAATGTCGAGCGCGTGATGTGGCACAAAGCTTTCGAGCACGAGGAGGTCAACAACATCATTCAGGCTCTCGGTGTGCGCTATGGACTCGGCGACGATAGCAAGGAGGCCAACTACGACAAACTGCGTTACCATAAGATTGTCATCATGACCGATGCTGATGTCGATGGCTATCACATCGACACCCTCCTGATGACGCTCTTCTATCGTTACATGCCTGAACTCATCCAGAAAGGCCACCTCTACATCGCCACACCGCCCCTCTACCGCTGTAAGAAAGGTAAGATAGAGGAATACTGCTACAACGACCAGCAGCGCATGCAGTTCCTCATGAAGTACAACGACGGCCAGGAGCAGGGGGTCTATACCCAGCGCTACAAAGGTCTGGGTGAGATGAACCCTGAGCAGCTGTGGGAGACCACCATGAATCCTGAAACACGCCTGCTGAAGCAAGTCACCATCGAGGACGCTGCCGGTGCCGACTACGTCTTCTCTATGCTCATGGGCGAAGATGTCGCACCTCGTCGCGAGTTCATCGAGAAAAACGCCAACTACGCGAATATCGACGCATAATTGGCTTCTGGCTGTTCTTCGAGGTGTCGAAGCGTCCTTTGGCCGAGCGGGTCTTTTGCCTTCGGCTTTACAATAATCGCCCATTTCATCGAATCCTTATTCCGATGGAATGGGCGATTCCTTTGTGGTGCTGTCGCTGCGCTTAGGGTTACAGCGCCATCCAATAGTGCCGCTCGTCGGCATCCATCTTCTCGATAGCATAGCGGAGAGTGGTGCGGTGCATCTCGTGGATGTGCTGACGTAGGAAGTCGCGCAGCAGTTCCATGGATATGCGCTTGCCCATCTCACGTAGCATCCAGCCCACAGCCTTATGCATCAGATCGTGAGGGTGATGCAGGTGACGCTCGGCATAACGCAGGCACCACGTGGGGTCGCCAGCCTGTGATGTCGTCCATGTGCATACAATGCTCATGCGTTGCCGCCAGAGACTGTTGCTGTCAGCCAAGGCGTCCAGTGTCATGCGTGCACGGTCACCGTCAGTGAGCAACACCCACTTTCCCAATATCTTCGGTGCCGTCAAGTCCACCAAGTCCCAGTTGCTGGCACGTTCGGCATACTGCAGGTACAGCGTCAGGATTTCTTCCCGTTGCCTGATGGCCTCGGCATCATGGAGAAGGCGCTTCGCGGTTGCTCTCTCGAACTTTGCCACCATGACGAGCAGCCCGCACAGCCGCACCTCATGCCACGGTGACATCAGCAGCTTCGGCACCTCGCTGAGTGGGAGTTCATGCCACACCTGTCTGGCGATGTCGCGTGTCTGTGGCACTTTAAGTCCAAGGAACTCATCCCCCTCGCCATATTCACCGGCTCCAGTCTTGAAGAAACCCATCAGCACCCGCCGCTGCTCCTCATCGTGCAGCGATTCCATATACCTTATGATGTCCTTAGCCTTTGGTTTCATCATTTCTAATAACACTTCGACGTTATTTCTGTTGCAAAAATACTTATTAGCTTTTTATCTGAGCAGGAATCGGTACATTTTTGCACTCATTTCATGTTTTTTCTTTCTGCCGACACATTTTGTCGGTGGATATTTCTATCTTTGTGGCGTCGAAAGTACAAGGAAACCGTATCCTGTGATAGAATCTTATGGAACATTTTATTGTCCAATACGCGGTAGCTATAATATTCATTACGACTTCGGTGTGGATATGCTAAGACTGCTAGTGGACGTGGAATCCTGATGAAGAGTAACAAATGATTATATACGAATTGAACTATGAGAAAACAAGAATTTGTCAGTTTGCTAAGGCAACGCCTTAAGGGAAAATCTATTTACAGTGTTGCGGAGGAAGTTCCTTATACAATAGAGGTGTCTATTGGTGAGGGTATTGTTAAAGGGATAAGAGGTTCCAGCGGCAATGCCTTCAAAGTAGATATCAATGAACTATCTGAAGCATACAATAAATGTGAGCGTCCTTTCACAACAACCAAGTTAAGGGAGTTCATAACAGGGCGTGTCTTATCCCCTGCATTAGCGATTTTAAAAGCTTTAGATCAAGCTATGGAAACTGATAGGTAATTAATTGCTTATGCAAGTGGCATGATAGAATCTTATGGAACATTTTACTGTCCGATATGCGGCAGCTATAATATTCAGTATGATTTCGGCATGCTGATATGCCAAGACTGCCTGTGGACATGGAATCCTGATGAGGAAGAACAGCAATTATTGATAGACTAAAGACTAGTAACATGAGCAAAGAAAAAGATGCATTGAAGCAACAAGGGTTTGTTGGCTTCAAGAAAGTAAGCGAGTTAATGGTAACAAACTGTTCAGACGTTCCAGCTGTGCAAGGCGTGTATGTGGTGTTGCACGAGGGGACAGAAGCACCAGTTTTCCTTAAAGATGGCACGGGTGGGGCATTCAAGGGGAAGAATCCGAATTCCGATATTAGTAAATTGAAAGCGAACTGGGTAGAAGACACACAAATTGTGTACATCGGAATGACCCAAGACACCCTAAAGAAGCGCCTAAGCACTTATATGCGCTTTGGACAAGGTGAAGCTGTAGGACATTGGGGTGGACGTTTCATATGGCAGATGAAAGACTCCCGAGACTTGATCATCTGTTGGAAACCTATGCCCATAGGTGACGCGGCCAAAGAAGAATCCGACATGATTCAATCCTTTAAGCAAGCCCACGGGGGCAAACGCCCATTCGCTAATCTTCGCGATTAAAGAATAGCCTCCCCCCCCCACATCCTCCGCAATAGTGCCAATGCATCTGTTGCGGAGTTTTTTCTTCTGAACGACATGAATTGTCGCTGCTACGTGCTACCTTTGTCACCAACTTCCTAAAATTATATAGCGTATGAGTTCAAAAAACATGCCCCTGTTCTTATTAATGGTTTCTATCGGCGTAGCATTGGCTGTATTGTTTTCCAAAATTAGCGATATCGGAAGGCCGACGAAGCATGAAAGCCTGTCTTCGCAGTCATTACAATCAGACACGATGAGGCAAGGTATGACTTTTACATTACCTGAATCAGAAGATGGTGGCCCGTTCAACGAGTTCTCCATCTATGGTAACTATTTCTATCAACTTCATGTCAGTAGCAGGCCAAGGATGCGGTCAGATGGTTACTATGAATGGTACTGCGATGAACAGCTGAAGACAACGGATGACATGTACCGATATTATCGCAGGCATCGCTCCGAAATCGTCAGACAGATGCGGGAGCGTGGAGTCATCTGATGTGGTGACGTCCTTACTCCCCATTTCTCCTCAAAGCCTCCCGATAGATGTCACGGACTCTATTGCGGAGGCTTTCGGGTTTTATGACAGTGAGGGAGGTGCTACGCGAAAGCAGGGCCATAACGAAGTCATTAGTAATACGCAGGCGTAGAGCGATGCGGAACTCCTTGTCATCATCTATGAGGATGTGTTGTGAGTGGTGTAGGGGGAGCGATTTCAGGAAGCGGCCGTCAAGAGGGCTATAGCTGAGTTCGATATCCTCGATGGGTATCTGTTCGTCGTTCCAGATGCCATAGCATTCGCTAAAGAGTTCTGCCACATTAATGATATTACGCCTGGCAAACGTCTCATCCTCCATAAGACAGAGCTCGTTCATGCGCTCGATGCCGTAAGTTTTCAGGACCCCGTCGTTATAAGCCAAAAGATACCAGCGTCCTTGCGATTCTTTCAGATAATGCGGCAAGGCATGCTCTACCACGAATACCGATTCTTTGCGATAGTCTTCATAGGCAAATCTCACGGGATGCTGCTTGCGGATAGCTGCCAGTAGAACAAGCATATTGTTGCTATGTGGTGGACGGTGGTGCTCGGCAAGGACATAGGAGCGGAGCGGCGACTGGCGGTCAAGTTCGTTGAGAAGATCAAAGTTGAAGAGTAGCTCCTCCAAGCGCTCTTCCGCATTGCTCAAATCCTCCTTGATGACGTAGCGCCCTCTCTGCATGTCGTAGCCTATGGTAAGACCAAAAGCCTCTTCGATATGCTTGAAATCTCGCTCCAATGTTTTACCCGATATCGCCTTGAAGCCACGTAGCTTCATGCTGTCGTTGACAGCATCCAACAGCTCCTGTTGGCTGCTGTATTTCCTGCTGCTCCTCACCTTTGTGATGGTGGTCAGCATCCTCTTTATACTTTCTAACTGGCTCATTTCTAATGGTCGTTCGAAGGCTCTGTCTTCAAGACTTCTTATTGTTTCTTGCGCCACTGCCGCGTGCGCACGGCGAAGTTCTTGCGGAGGCAGTTGCTGTAGAGCCAAGGCTCACAACTGTGGATGTCGCCAACGTTGATGAGGTTGCCATAGGGGTGATACTCGGAGCCGCTGTAGCCTGTGACCACGAGGACATGATAGTCAGGGTCGAGGCGTACGGTGATGGTGTCGTGGAGCGTGGCGGGGGTGTCGTCGGTGCGCCAGTTGACGGGGTTGATTCCGAAACAGGTGGCGGCGATGACGGGTTTGACATATTTCACATCCTTCACGGTGTTATAGCAGATGGTGACGCCGGTGTCGCCTTCGCCCGCAGCCGGAAGAATGCGGTGGCAGGCGGCGGTGTCCTCGGGTGTCACCTTGTAGCCCAGGACATAGGCGGCAGCAAGCTGACGGTAGGTCTCGTCGCTCATGTGCTTCAGCAACTCCACCACGGCCAGGCCGCCTTGGCTGAAGCCGGCGATGATGAGCGGTCGTGAGGCATCGCGCTGTTGCAGGAAGTGGTCGAAGGCATCGCAGACATCGCCCATGGCAAGTCGTGTGCGGGCGCGGATGGTGTCTTCGTTCTGTGTCATGAAGGCGTCGATGGTGGCGTGGCGGTAGTAGGGGGCGTAGAAGCGGTTGCCGGGTGCCATGTAGGCTGCCACACCGTTGATCTCGGTGGCCATGTGCTCGCGGTGTGCGGCGTTATAGACATCGGCGTAGTGGCACACGGTGCTGTCCGCCGTCCACCAGTCTTTCTCCCAAGTAGAGACGATGTAAAAAACATCGGCACCAGTGTCGTCGGCATCATCGTCCTGCGTAATCCACAATGCTGGGTCTGTGTAGTCGGGAGTCTGGGGGCATTGCAGGAGGAAACGCTCGGCAACGGGCAGGAAGAGGTCGTGGCCGGCGGCATTCAGGTGGGCGCGGTCGCTGCCGTTGCCACCTTGGAAGTAGGTCTTGCGGAACTGCTCGTCGGCGGCAAAGATGTTACTGTGGCGAGCGGCATCGAACACAGGGATGCCGTGGGCACTGCACACCTCCAGCATGGCATCTACAACCTGCTGTCGCAGACTGCCCTCAAAGTTTTCGCAGGTCCAAGGCGTAAAGAAGAAAATCTTGGCATGTGGGTACTTGGCGATGAGTCCTTTGCAGAGGATGCCGAGTCGCTCCTTGAAGACATCCACGCCGATGGAATCGATGCGCCCGGGTACGCCATCATTGTGACCCGCGATGACGACGACATAGTCCAGCGAGTCCTTCATCTCGGTGTAGCGTTTGTACATCGCCGGTCCCCACACCTTAAGGTCGAGGGAGATGCTGTTGCCGTTGCGGCCGTAGTTGAAGTACTGCATCCCGTGCTTCTTGGCGAACTTGTAGTGCCAGGTGTTCTCGATAGGTTCGCGGTGGTTGCGCACGTAGCTGTCGCCGATTATGCCTATCTGCTTACCCTGCAGCGGGTCTGTCTGTGCACCGCACACTGTCGGGAGCATGAACAGCGCTGCCAGTGCAGCAGTGAATAGAAACTTCTTCATATAGCACGTATTTGCTGATTCTTGTGGGCAAAGATACAAAGATTTATGCAGAAACGTTGCGCTTTCAAATAAAAGTTGTAACTTTGCGCTATTAAAAGCACCTACAAAGGCAAGATTCTATGAGAGAAGAACAAATTCTTGTGCGCATCACGGGGCAGGACCGCCCCGGTCTGACGGCCTCCATCATGTCCATCCTGTCGAAGTACAACGCCCAGATCTTGGACATCGGACAGGCCGATATCCACTCCACATTGTCACTGGGTATCCTCATCCGCATGGACGAGACCTTCTCCGGACAAGTGATGAAAGAACTCCTCTTCAAGGCTACAGAGATTGGCATCAACATAGGTTTCTCACCCATCAGCGACGACGAGTACGAGGATTGGGTGAACCATCAGGGCAAGAATCGCTACATCCTCACCGTCATGGGGCGTCAGTTGGAAGCCCGCCAGATAGAAGCTGCTACGCGTGTGATTGCCGACCAAGGGCTGAACATCGATGCCATCCGCCGCATGACGGGGCGCAAGAGCATCAAGAATCCAGCCAAGCATGTGCGTGCCTGCATCGAATTCTCGGTGCGCGGCGAGCCCCGCGACCGTCAGGAGATGCAGTCGAAGCTCATGCGCATGTCGCAGGATCTGGAGATTGACTTCTCCTTCCAGCGCGATGATATGTTCCGCCGTATGCGTCGCCTCATCTGCTTTGATATGGACTCTACGCTCATACAGACCGAGTGCATCGACGAGTTGGCGGAGCGCGCCGGTGTCGGCGACCAGGTGCGCGCCATCACGGAGAGTGCTATGCGTGGCGAGATGGATTTCAAGGAGAGCTTCACGCGGCGTGTGAAGCTGCTCAAAGGTCTCGATGTCAGCGTTATGCACGACATCGCTGAACACATGCCTATCACTGAGGGCGTCGATAGACTCATGACTATCCTGAAGACTTGTGGCTATAAGATAGCCATCCTCAGCGGCGGCTTCACCTATTTTGGCGAATACCTGCAGCGCAAGTATGGTATCGACTATGTCTATGCCAACGAACTGGAGATTGATGACAGCGGCAAGCTCACAGGTAACTACGTAGGTGAGATTGTCGATGGCCACCGTAAAGCGGAGTTGCTGAAGCTCATCGCGCAGGTCGAGAAAGTCAATCTGGCGCAGACGATCGCCGTGGGCGACGGCGCCAACGACTTGCCTATGATCAGCGAGGCGGGACTTGGCATTGCCTTCCATGCCAAGCCGCGTGTCGTGGCCAACGCGAAGCAGAGCATCAATACCATCGGTCTCGACGGTGTCCTCTATTTCCTCGGCTTCAAGGATTCCTACCTCGGCGACCAGGGTAAGCTGTAGGACATTCGGGTGTTACCGCGTGAGCGTGAGTTGGAGACTGCCTACGAAGCGTGCATTTTTGCCCATCTGGTTGTCAGGAACGATGATTCCATCGGCATTTTTCATGAGCTGCGGGCTGGCGAAATATGTGTGGCTATGGCCGCCAATGACTATGTCGATGTTGCGGGTGGCTGGGATGAATTCTTCATCGCTGATGCCCGCAATGTTCCATCCAAGATGTGAAAGACAGACGACGAGGTCACATTTGGCCTTGTTCTTCAGGTAATCGGCCACGGGCTGTGCTGCCTGGATAGGATCTGTGTATTGTACGCCCTCACATGTATGGGAGGCCACGAGGCCTTCAAGCTGGGGCGCTACGCCGAGTACGCCGATTTTCAAGCCGGCGCGCTTAATAATAATGTACGGGCGCACGAGGCCTTCAACGGGCGTGCCTGTGAAGTCGTAGTTGCAGCACACGATGGGGAAATGGGCCTGGCGGAAGAGTCGTGCCATGTTGTCGAGGCCGAAGTCAAACTCGTGATTGCCAATGGTGGCAGCGTCATAACCGATAAGATTCATGAGTCCTATTTCCACATCGCCCTTGTAAAGGTTGTAGTAGGCAGAGCCCTGCGAGAAGTCGCCCGCATCGAAGAGTAGCAGGTCGGGGTATTGGCTCCGCAGATCCCGGAGCAGGGCAGCACGTCGCAGATAGCCGCCCTTGTCAGCCTGTGCGGTGTCGGAGAGCAGTGGGTTGAGAGGCTCGATGCAGGAGTGCGTGTCGTTGGTATGCACCACGAGCAGTGACTTGCGGCTGGTGTAGGGGTTGGCATTCAGCTGTATGGGAGCCTTGGAGCTTGTGCCTATTTCTGTCTGACGCACATTCTGGGGTGCTTCGCCTTCGTCGGTCTCCACGATGCGCCCCTCGATGGCTGCCGTTGCCTTTAGCCCCTGCTTGTCAAGCATCCGTAGGTGGTTGATAATGGTTTCACGCACGGGCTCCCGTGTGTCAATGCGTTCCACGGATTTCTTGAGGGAATAGAGTTTGTCGTTGCCTTCGGCCAGGTAGTCGAGGGTGGCGATGGTGTAGATGCTGTCTTCGCGGATGGGCATGCCGCCGATGGTGGCACTCTTGAGGCGTCCGTCGCGTGTGATGACGAGGCGTGCGCTGCTGCTGATGCCTTCGCCGTGGACGGCTGCGATGTCCTGCATCAGTGTCTGCACATCGCTGCCGCGTAGCTTCAATATGGTAAAGAAGTTCTCGAAGGGTGTGATGGCCAGGATGTCCCCAAGGCGTACGGTGCCCTGCGGCATGGCCGCCCGCAGGCCACCGACATTGCAGATGCCGAGGTCGGGGTGGTAGCCGAGACGCTCGCCCGTAGCCACGAGGGCGTCAGCGACCCAGTTGCTGAGGAGGCTCTCGGGGCGCCCGCCTGTCATATACTGTTCGCTCTGTCCGACGTAGGGTGCCCGGAGGCTGTCAACGCCCGTGCGGAAAGGTGCCACGAAGGCTTCGGCGGCAGACACCGGATGGGCATCTAGAGCTTTGGTGACTTCGAAGCGGTGAGGCTGCACGCACTGCAAGGTGTAATGACGGTTGCTACATGAGGTGAGCAACAGTAGTAGGCCAGTCAGCTCAAGCGTAAGGGAATGAAATCGTGTCATAGTCATGATGCTTTTGTTCTCATTTCGGGCACAAAAGTAACGAAAAAAGGCCAATGAAGGGGGGAAAACAGGTGCAGAATCAAAAACTTTACATGAAGAAGCATGATTTTTCACTTTTCATTTTCTGCTTTTCATTTTTCTTTACTACCTTTGCGCCCGCTTTCCGCATGGGTCGCTGGCAGGATGCAGAGTTCCCTGTTATGCCCTTGCAGGACCGACAACAACAATTTAATCCATTTTGAACAATGGCAGATTTAATCAAAATTGCTGAAGAAGCATTCGCTACGGGCAAGACCTATCCTCAGTTCAAGGCAGGTGACACCGTGACCGTGGCTTACAAAATTGTCGAGGGTAACAAGGAGCGCATCCAGCTGTATCGTGGTGTTTGCATCAAGATCAGCGGTCATGGCGACCAGAAGCGCTTCACGGTTCGCAAGATGAGCGGCACCGTGGGCGTGGAGCGTATCTTCCCCATCACAAGCCCTAACATCGACAGCATCACCGTCAACAAGGTTGGTAAGGTGCGTCGTGCCAAGCTTTACTATCTCCGCGGTCTCACAGGTAAGAGAGCCCGCATTGCAGAGAAGAAGGTGGCTGTGTCTGCAGAAGACTAAACAGTGGGTTCTGCACCACGACAACAAAGAAGCGCGTCCTGATTCCGGGTCGCGCTTCGTTTGTTTTTTATTTGATGACTATTTTCTTTCCATCCACGATATAGATGCCTTTTGGCCAGACGTGCTGCCCGATGCGTCGTCCGCTGAGGTCATAGACGGCAGCTGCTTTATTGGCTTTTGCCCCCTCGCTGCTCAAGCTGCCAATCCCGTTGTCGTCGAGTGGTATGAGGCGGAAGGGGAAGGTGGTGAGCTGGGTGTTGGTGATGCTCATGGCACCGTTTTCATCCATCGTCCAGTATTTCGGATTCGTCGCGGTGCCGATGTGAAGGGCGTAACGGTCGCTGCCGTCGGCGATGTCAAGGTAGAAGGAGTACATCTTGGTGAGACCGGGTTTGGCTGCCGTGTTGAGGCTGAGTTCCTCGGGCATACTGATGAGGGCATAGCGATTGTTGCTGCTGTTGAGGTCGATGAACCATGTTTGTCCTTCGGCAGGTGTTGTGACGTCGCCCTCCTCGAAGGTGACGAGCACACCCTTGCCGTGGGAGGTGAGCAGGCGTCCGCTGTTGGCATCCTGGATGAGGTAGTTTCCTGTCTCCACGACTGTCGTGGTGGCCTTTACGAAGACGCGGAAGGTGAAAGTCTGTTCCACATTGTCCAGGATGAAGGAGGCTGTGTATTCGCCGCTCGTCTGCACATCCTCCAAGGTCAGCGTCTTGCTACCCGTGGTGCCGTTGCTCCACGACACCTTGGCGGCGGTGATGGTAGAGGGCGTGGTCAGGCCCAGCGTCACACTGCCGCCCCTTTCCACCACGCATTCAGCCATGTGTAAGGCCTCACCGCTGGGGGCGATGGCCTCGGTGGTGGTGCCGCCGATGGTGTAGTAGGGGATGGCGGGAATGACATGAATATGGAATGTCTGTGTGGTTGTGGCGCCGCCCTGGTTGGTGAATGTGACGCTGATATCCTGGTCTTTCTTAATGGCCGGGGTGTTCAAGCTCTGGGCAGTGCTGCCCGTGCTCCATTTGAAGGTTCCCCAGCCGGCGGTGGGATTAGCTTTGAGGGATGCTGTCTTGCCATAGAGCACATAGACCTCATCGCTCTCGGTGGTCTTGCCGTTGTAGGTCACGCTGGGTTTGAGACCATCTGGGGTGCAGTCTCCCTTGGCAGCGATGGAGAAGCAGAGCTGGCTCTGGATGCCGTGGGTGTTGGTGTAGGTGACACGATAGATGTAGCTGCGGTCGGTGGTCACGGTGATGTTGCGTGTTGTCTCGCCCGTGTTCCACTGCCAGAGGCCTGTGTCCTCCTCGTCTTCGGGCAGCTGCGGCATCAGTGTGAGCGTTTGTCCGGCAGGCACGGTGGTGTTATTATTGGCTGTAAACGTGTTCACGAGTCCGCCCAGTTCGTTGTGCAGGATTGTATTGCCGTTGATGAGGCCGCGTGTGCGCTCCTGTGCGAGGCTTGGGATAAGGTTGGTGTTCAGTGTGCCGCTGTACTCCATCTTCGGCGACAGTTCTGTCGGCACCTTGTCGGCAGGGCAGAGCTGCTCGTCGCGCGTGTTCATGAGCACGCTGTAGCCCAGGTGGTCGTAGCCGCCGCTGGTGCTGCCTTCGCCACCGCCGTCAATGCCCATGTTCTGATAGGTGACCTCTGCGAAGGGCATCCGCACGCCCTTCACGCCCTCGTAGATGCCAATGACGGTGCCCCAATAGGGACGCGTCTGTGCCCCGAGGGCGGGAGCGGTCATAATCCATGAGCGGGAGTCGGTGTAGTAGTAGCCGCTCTCAGCGCGGTGGTAGTTCACCCACGGCAGGTTCTCGATGCTCTGTGTCTGTGCTGCCACGTATTCGATACCGGCAGCCAGACGGTGGCTCATGTAGGCGAAGAGGTCGTCGCCTTGGTTCCAGCCCACCTTGGCCAGGTCGATGGCCAGGCCCAGGGCCATGGCAGAGTGGCCGGTATCGCGCCCGGACTCCTGTGTCTGCCCCAACAGTCCGTAGGCTCCCGTCTCCATCTCTGAGGGGTAGGTGGTCACGACGAGGTTACCCAGGAACTCCGTGAGGCCGTCGTTGAGGATGGGATTGGCTGTTCGCGGGTCGGTGAATGTGCCGCACTGGTCGTATTTGAAGTAGCTCATGGCCTGATTGTAGAGGAAGACATCGTCGCAGAGGATGCCTATCATGGCCACGCATAGTGCGTTGCACAGTGGCCAGTTGCTCCAGTAGTGCCCCGGTGCCTGCCACCATTTCCCGCTGTTTTCCCAAGTGCCGTTGCGGCCGCGCAGGAAACTGATAGCCTTCGGGTACCACACAGTGAGCATCCACTGCTTGAAGGTCTCGAAGTCCTCACGGCTCCAACCTTCATAGTCGCGCATCAGCTCAGCGGCTTGTGCGAACTGGTAGCCATAGAGTCCGATGGCCAGCGCATAGTTAGAGTCGCCGCTGACATCCTTCGTGGTGTTGGCCCAAGCCATGAGGATGCGCACTGCTGCTTTGGCGTTTGCCTCGGTGCCTGCTATTTTCCATCTCAGCGCGTTCTGATAGGCCATGGTAGCTCCGCGGCACGCATTGATGTAGTTCTCGCCGCTGCCGCCACCGCGCACGATGACCTCCACGGGATTGGTCGTCACCGATGCTTGAGAGTAGGCGGCGCTGGTGAGCTTCTGATAGGCTTGTTTCACCTTCGTGTTGCCTGCAGCCAATTGTGCCTTCACGCGGTCGAAGTCGGCCTGAGTGTGCAAGCCGCCCGGGTGCACGAAACCGCGCTCTTGCGCTTGCGCGCACGTAAGGAATGAGGTATGTGGTACGATAGACCATGTGCCCGTGTTGAAGAGCGCGAGCACAAGGATGAGGCGGAGGTAGGAAATATTAGTTCTCATATTGTCTGAGTCTTAAAAGTGCTTCAATATAGTAGTAATCTGCATAGATGATGCTGGCATCTATCTCGCTGCCGGCAGGATGATGGCCGGTGGAGTGGAGGAGGAAGGCCGTGTTGTTGTCGCGGCTTTGGTAGCGCTCTGTGCTCAGGTCGCGAAGCATTGCAAGGGCAGCCTCGTAGTATATTCGATTGACGGGTTTACCACCCGCGATGAATGAGTCACCGTCGGTGGCATACTGGCACAATTCCAGCAGAGCGCTGGCGACAACGCAGGCTGCCGAGGCATCTTTCACTACTGCACCGCCAGCGGCTACGGCATCCATATCCCAATAAGGTACCCAGTCATCGCTCGTTTCCCGGAGACGCTGGAGATAGATATCTGTAACCTTACGGGCGAAGTCAAGAAAGCGCGGGTCGTGGGTATAGCGATAAACCATGGTGTAGCCGTAGATTGCCCAGGACTGTCCGCGGCTCCACATGGATGAGTCGGCATACCCCTGATGAGTCTGTCCCTTGATGAAATGGCCGTCAAGGGTGTCATAGACGGCGACATGGTAGCAGCCGCCGTCCTCGCGGAACTGGTGCTGCATCGTGGTTTCGGCATGCTTCACGGCAATGTCATAGAGGTGCTTTCTATCCACGCCTTCTGAGGCATCGCTGGTCTGGTTGGCCCAGAATAGCAACTCCAGATTCATCATATTATCCATGATGGTGTTATGGCCGCCGTAATCCTTCACGTGGCGCGGCCAGGAGAGGAGGGTGCCGGTGATGGGATTATAGAGTGTGGCGAGGGAGTCGGCAGCGCGCAGCGCCACTTGGCGATAGTGCTTGCAGCCTGTGGCCTCGTAGCCTTTCAGGAATGAGTTGATGGTGATGAAGCCGAGGTCGTGGTCATAGACGGGTGCCTCCACCACGGGAACCAGAGCTTCTGTGTATCTCACGGCCAGCGATTTCAATGAGTCTGGGCTCACGCAGGCATGCTCTTTACTTTGGTTCGCTTTTGCTGCCTCGTACTCATACGTCATCCATAGTATTCCGGGCCAGAAACCTGAGCACCATTCCACATTGGAAGCCTGTCGCAGGTTCCAGGCGTGGGGCATTTCTTTGCCTTCCTGAGCTGGCGTGGGGCAGATATTGCGCGGCATCATCGTGAAGTTATAGTTGCCAGTGCTGTCCTGCAAAGCCTCTAGTGCCTTACAGACCTGCGAAGAACAATACTCCAGCTCTTTTTCGGCATCAACGGTAATGGGCTGACTTTGGCATCCCATCATCATGCAAATGATGGTTCCGTATAGATATGCTTTTCTCATAGTCATTGCTATGTATTTTTCTTATTTATACGAATCACCTTATATAAATACGCAAAAAATGCTGTGATATTATGTGTCTTTGCGTATATTTGCAGGGTAAAACGTATAAATAAGAAAACGGAAGACCTATGAAACGACATTTTCTGAACTTGTTTCTTCTCATTGCCTGCTGTTGTGCCTGCGTAGCACAGAGCGACTACAAGATGGCAGGCCCTTATGAGATTGTAGCCCGCGACGGTCGTTATGCCAAAACCAAGGGTGGCAGCGAGCGCGATATGTGGCAGGCATGGCAGAGTGCTAAGGCCGGTGACACCGCCACGGCGCTGACCATCATCAATGCCTACGCCAACACCCTCCAAGGTTTTGAGGGTCATGACGCTCCCCTCTGCACCATACAGGCCTACTGGCTCGTAAGGGCGATGATACAGGTGAGAGATGGAAATGAAGGGAACAAGGAGGAGATGGATATGCCGGTGTGGTCAGCGATGGTACGCCGTGCCATCCTGCCTGTGTTGGAGCGCTTTGAGGCGTACAGCCCTTATGCCAACGGCAACTGGGGTGCTATTGTCAACCGCTGTCGCATGGCGTGTGCCGTTTTCCTGAAGGACACCGTGCTCTATCAGTCTTCCATCGACTATTTCCTGCATGCCAACGACAACGGCTCACTGCCCAAATATGTCGGTGAAACGGGTCAGTGTCAGGAGACCGGGCGCGATCAGGGTCATGCCCAACTGGGATTGGGGGCGTTGTGCGAGACCTGTGAGCTGGCATGGGGTCAGGGCGATGACTTGTGGGGCGCACTTGACAACCGTTTGATGAAGGGCATCGAATACACCGCCAAGTATAACCTTGGCTACGAAGTGCCTTTTGAAACATGGACCGATTGCACGGGGCTCTACAACGACTGGACGGAGCCGGGAGAGATGGGACGCGGCATCATCCGCTGCATCTATGACCTTCCCTATCAACATTATGTGGGACGCAAAGGCTTGAAAATGCCCTACACTAAGAAGGTGCTGGCATTACAGAAACGGGCTGAGAAGCATGGAGAGCTGAAGTACAACCCCGAAGCCAATAATTTCAAGGTACCCGGTGTGAAGGAGGGTGCCAAGCTTCATTCCATCTATACGTATCCCGCCCCTGCAGGTGCACCGCTGAAGGATGACTATGATGTCTTCATCCAGCCTCGCGGGAAGAAGGAGTGGACGAAGATTGACACGTATATGGCTAAGGTGAATGCCCCACAACTCACTCCCGACCTCGCTCCATCAAAGAGGGGAGAAGTGGGGGGCGTGACAGCTCACCGGGTGAGCGAGATATCCTATTGCATGTTTGACTTCACAGGCGATGTCTTTGTCAGGGTTGTCAGCAAGCACCGTAAGTTCAAGAGTGCCCGCATACGTCCTGACTACCGTGGCACCATCGCACAGGTGCAGAACGATTCCACCGTTCAGTTTCTCCTCTTCCAACCCGAGAATGTGAGCGTGGAATTTGATGGTGACATCACCTCCAACCTCCTCGTCTTCACCTCCAAACCACCTGTGGCGAAGGAGGATGCTGAGGCACAGGCACGGAAAGAAGGGCGCAAGTTCATCTATTTCCCACCTGGCTATTATTCACAAGCTGATATGGATGCCAAACTGTCCAATTCTCAGGCAGGGGTCGGCAGCGGAACCACTGTTTACCTTGCGGGCGGTGCTTACTGCACGGGCACCTTTGCCATCGAGGATGCAGAAAATGTAAGTATCCTGGGCCGTGGCATAGCACGTCCGGGGCGCGGCTACGAGGGCGCCCATGTCTATCGCTCGAAGAACGTGCTCATCGATGGCCTCGTGCTCAACACCTGTCCCATTGGTGGGTCCAGCCACGTGAAACTGCACGATGTGCGCAGCATCTCCCATCCCCAGTGGGGCGACGGCTTGAATGTTTTCGGCGGCTGTTCGGACATTCTCTTCGACCGCGTCTTCTGCCGCAACAGCGATGATTGCACGACGGCCTATGCCACCCGTAAGGGCTTCAGCGGTTCAGTGCGTAATGTTCGTATGACCAACTCCACGCTGTGGGCCGATGTGGCACACCCCATTTTCATCGGTCTGCATGGCGCGGCGGCAGGTCCGCATCCTGAACTATGCGACACGGTGGAGAACCTGAGGTATGACAATATCGACATCATTTGTCAGGCTGAACAGCAGGTTGATTACCAAGGCTGCCTCGCTATCAACTGCGGTGACAACAATCTGGTGCGCAATGTGACCTTCGACAATATCCGTGTGGAAGGCATCCTGCAGGGCTGCCTTACCCATGTGAAGGTGGGCTGGAACCCGAAATACTGCAAGGCGCCTGGGCTGGGGGTAGAGGATATCATGTTCCGCACCATCCGCCTCTACACCTCGCAGACAGCGGGGGCGCAGTACCCCTCTGTCATCACCGGCTACGATGCAGAGCGCAAGGTGAAGAATGTCACCTTCGAGGGCTTGAAGATCAACGGCAGAACCATCAGTGATGATATGCCCGGCAAACCCAAGTGGCATGCCACCAGTGACTATGTGCCGATGTTCGTGGGGTCGCATGTGGAAAACTTAAAATTCACGAAATGATGAGAAGAACGATCCTGTGCGTTTTGGCATTCCTGCTCCCATTGGGCATCCCAGCCCAGCAGCTGTCGTCGCCCGATGGCAAGTACTGCATGACGATTGATGGCATGTCATACAGCGTCACCTATAACAATAAGGTAGTGGTGGAGCAGAGCCGATTGGGTGTTGACATCGACAACCGCCTCTTCGAGTCAGCTCTCGCCGTGCCGCGCGGCGCATACGAGGACTGGTGTAGCGACTTGGAACTGAGGAGCGAGGAGCGAACAGCTGTGGACACCACATGGATGCCGCTCTACGGCGAGAACGCCCGTATCCGCGACCATTTCAACCAGTTGACGCTGCACTATGAGAAGGGCAGCAACGGCCAGGGCACGGTGAGCGATGGCTATGATAAGCGCAAGTACTATGCGATGGACATCATCGTGCGTGCCTATGATGAAGGTATCGCCTTCCGCTATCATTTTCCCGAGACATCCAACGGTCTGTTCCTCCATGTCACGGGTGAGCAGACGACGTTCAAGATGCCCGAGGGCACGAGGGCATGGTACGAGGAGTGGGCTCAGGGACCATACCAGAAGAAGACATTGGGAGATGCCGAGGCATCTTGGTATGAGAGTGAGCGGCCGCTGCTGCTGCAGTTGCCGAACGGAATGTTTGTGGCCTTGTTGGAAGCCGGCATGAAGGACTATGCGCGCGGAAAGTTCAGGCTGAAGGGCGACAACGAGCTGCAGGTGGCCATGTACGGCTGTGCTGATATCATCTCGCCCTACGACACGCCATGGCGCGTGATTATGGTAGGTGAGAAAGCTGTGGACCTCATCAATAACAAGGAGATTGTCCTGAACCTGAATGGCGAGCATGCCGGGGGCGACTGGTCGTGGGTGCGCCCCGGTAAAGCCTTCCGCAGCACACGCCTCAACAGAGAGGGCATCATGCAGAGTATCGACTACTGTGCTGCCTTCGGTTTCGACTATGTGGAACTGGATGCGGGCTGGTATGGTCCCGAAGGGAAGGTGGAGAGCGATGCCACCAAGGTGGCGGAGACGCGCGACTTCACGATGCCTGAAATCTGTCAGTATGCCAGGTCAAAGGGCATTGGAGTATGGGTATATGTCAATCAGCGCGCCCTCTATCGCCAGCTTGATGAGCTGCTACCCTTGTATAAGGAATGGGGCATCAGCGGCATTAAGTTTGGCTTCGTGCACATAGGCAGTCAGCAGTGGAGCACGTGGTTGCATGAAGCCGTTGCCAAGTGTGCGGCATACCATCTGATGATAGATATCCACGATGAATATCGCCCCACGGGCCTCTCGCGCACCTTCCCTCATCTGCTGACACAGGAGGGCATACGCGGCAACGAGGAGATGCCCGATGCCGACCATAACACGCTTTTGCCCTTTACGCGCTATCTCTGCGGTCCCGCCGACTATACGCTCTGCTATTTCAACAACCGCGTGAAGAATACCAAGGGACATCAGCTGGCTATGGCGGCCGTCTATTACTCGCCGTTGCAGTTTTATTTCTGGTACGATGCCCCCTTTGTGGATAAGGGTGAAGCAGAGTTGCAGTTCTGGAAGGACTGTCCTACCACCTTCGATGAGAGCATCGCCCTCGACGGCATCCCCGGGGAGTATATCATCCAGGCGCGCCGCTCTGCCAACGACTGGTTCGTGGGATGCATGACCAACACACAGGGGCGCACCGTTACAGTCCCAACGGACTTCCTGCCCGCAGGAAAGTATGAGGTGACAATCTACAATGATGACCCCACGATGGACTCACGCACAAAGGTACGCGCCCAGACGCAAATCGTTAAGCGGGCCTCAAATCGCAAACCGGGCAAACCGCTGACATTGTATCTACACCCCAGTGGCGGTGCCGCCCTTCATTTTAAGAAACTTCCGTAAGATGAAGAAGATCCTTTCTGCCATAGCGCTCATCTGCTGCGCCTCTGGTGCAATGGCTCAGTATCACTCTCAGGTGTGGTCGCCGGATTGTGACGACGGCACCTACACGAATCCCGTCCTCTATGCCGACTACAGCGACCCTGACGTGTGTGCCGTTGGCGATGACTATTTCCTGACGGCCTCGTCGTTTAATTGCATTCCTGGACTGCCCATCCTCCATTCCCGCGATCTCGTGAACTGGGAGATTATCGGCCACGCCCTGCAGGAGCAAGAGCCCAAGGAAATATTCGATAAGCCCCAGCACGGTAAGGGCGTGTGGGCACCTGCCATCCGTCATCACAACGACACCTTATATATCTATTGGGGCGACCCCGACCAAGGCATCTTCATGGTGAAAGCGGCCCTCCCCCTGAATGCTCCTGAAAGGATGGGGGAATGGAGCAAACCGCTCTGTGTCATCCCGGGCAAAGGAATGATAGACCCCTGTCCCTTGTGGGACACTGACGGGCGCTGCTACCTCGTCAACGGCTGGGCCGCGTCCCGTGCAGGCTTCAACTCCGTGCTCACCGTGCGCGAGTTGTCAGCCGACGGCACCCATGCCATCGGCCTTCCCCGCATCGTCTTCGACGGTGGCCAGGAGAACCACACCAGCGAAGGGCCTAAGTTCTACAAGCGCGATTGCTACTATTGGATTATGTGCCCTGCGGGCGGTGTGGCCATGGGATGGCAGCTGGCCATGCGTAGCCGCTCACCCTATGGCCCCTACGAATGGCACCGGGTGATGTGGCAAGGGAAGACCGACATCAACGGTCCTCATCAGGGGGCGTGGGTGCACACGGCCTGCGGCGAGGATTGGTTCCTGCATTTCAATGATAAGGGAGCTTACGGCCGTGTGGTTTATCTGCAGCCTATCGACTGGAGCAGCGGTTGGCCTATGATGGGTAACAATGGCGAGCCGTTTGTCACCTATCGTAAGCCAAAAGCTAATAGCCAAGAGCCAAAAGCCAAGAGCCAAGAGCCAAGAGCCAAGAGCCAAGAGAGCGATGAGTTCAACGACGGACAGCTGGGCCTGCAGTGGCAATGGCACGCTAACTACCACGAGTCCTTCGGGATGCCCACCGCCTACGGCTGCTATCGCCTCTATACCGCCGATCTTCCCGAGGGGGTCAAGAGCTTGTGGGATGTCCCCAACCTCTTGCTGCAGAAGCCCGCAGCGCCGCGCTTCGTGGCCACGGCAAAGATGCGCTTTGCCTCGAAGGAGGATAACCAGTATGGCGGCCTTGTCATGATGGGTCGCGACTACAGCGCGCTCGTGGTGCTACGCCAGGGCGACACCTTCCTGTTGCAGCGCCACACCTGCTTGGGGGCTGATGAAGGACAGCAGGAGACACAGCAGACCTTGGTCACCCTGTCTCCCACAGAGCGTGATACGATTCCTTACTCGCCTGCCATCTACCTGGACCTCTACCTGCGCATGACCGTGCGCGACGGGCAGTGCACCTTCAGCTACAGTCTGGATGGGAAGCGTTTCCAGCCCGCCGGCGACACCTTCAGCATGCGCGAGGGGAAATGGATTGGTGCCAAGTTCGGTTTCGTCGCCGAGCGCTGCGAGGGGAAAGGCAATCGTGGCTGGCTGGATGTTGATTGGATAAGAATTACGAAATGAATGATATGAACAACCGATTTCTCTTGATTCTCTTGATGGCGGCCCTGACGGCGACCATCACCGTGTCGGCACAGACTGCACGACACTTTGTGCTCACAAATTCCGCCGACGGGCAGTCGGAACTCCATTGCTTCTTGCCTGAGCAACCATGCGGCCGTGCCGTGGTCGCCTGTCCTGGCGGTGCCTACGGCTTCCTGTCGTTTGAGAAGGAAGGCACCGACTGGGCTGCGTGGTTCAATGCGCAGGGCATCGCCTACTTCACCCTGCGCTACCGCCTGCCCAAAGGCAACCCCGACCTGCCCGTAGGCGATGCCTATCAGGCCATGCGAACCGTGAGGGACAGCGCACAGGTGTGGCACATCAACCCTCGCGACGTGGGCATCATGGGCTTCTCGGCCGGCGGCCATCTGGCAGCCACGGTGAGCACACATGCCCCCTATGATGCACTGCCGGACTTCTCCATCCTGGTATATCCCGTCATCACCCTGGGCCGTGGCACTCACGATGGCACCTGGCGCAACTTCCTGGGTGAGCAGAAGGATAACGAAAAACTGGTGAAGGACTATTCCAACGAGCTCCGCGTGAACCACTACAGCACACCGCCCGCCATCCTGCTGCTCTCCAATGATGACCGCACAGTGAACCCCGTGCCGAACGCCATCGCCTACTACTCCGCCATGCGCAGGGCCGGCAACCCATGCACCATGCATATCTACCCCGACGGAGGCCACGGCTGGGGCTACGCCAGTTGGTTCAAGCACCACGACCAGATGCTCGCCGACCTGTCACGCTGGCTGCAGCAGCTGCAGGCACCCCGTGAAGATGCCGTCCGCGTGGCCTGCATCGGCAACAGCATCACGCGAGGTTCGGGCATCGACATGGCCTCGCAGCTCGGTTACCCCGCACAGCTGCAGAAGTTGCTAGGCGACGCCTACAACGTGCATAACTTCGGCATGGCAGGCTACACGATGCTGAACAAAGGCGACCGTCCCTACATGGCCACTACGTGCTGGCAAATGGCGCAGGCCTTCCAGCCCGATGTGGTGGTCATCAAGCTGGGCACCAACGACTCTAAGCCTCGCAACTGGCAGCACGCTCAGGACTTCGCCTCGGACATGCAGGCGATGATCGACACGTTGCGCCGCCTGCCCTCCCATCCCCGCATCCTCCTCTGTACCCCCATCCCTGCCTTCCGCGACAACCTCGACATCCTTGAGCAGAACATCCGTGACGGTGTCATCCCTTCCATCCGTGAGGTGGCGAAAAAGAACAAGCTGGAAGTGATAGACCTGCATGAGGCCGTCACCGACGAGAAACTCATCACTCGTGACGGCATACATCCCAACCACAACGGCGCCAAGCTCATCGCCGAGACCGTAGCAGCCGCAATCCAACAGAAAGCGCCATGAGGCCTAATACTACAGGCAGCAAAAGAGGATGTGCCAATTTTGACACACCTCTTTTGCGTTAATGTTGGTTGAAAGGATGATGGAATAGATGTTTTGATGTTTTTGACAGGGGCGAGTTCCGTCAGGCGTACATGGCCACGATGGCCTCGTAGAGTTCCTGCTTGCCGCTGATCTGCTTGGGCTCGCCGGCGGTCTTGGCGTACTGGTGCACCTGCTCGAAGGTGAGTTTACCGTCCTCGAAGTCTTTGCCGATGCCGCTGTCGAAGCTGGCGTAGCGTGCAGCCTTCATGGCCTTGTAGGGTGACTCTTCGAGGAGTTTGGCAGCGCTCTCGAGTGCGCGTGCCATGGCGTCCATGCCGCTGATGTGAGCGATGAAGATGTCTTCGAGGTCGGTGGAGTTGCGGCGCACCTTGGCGTCGAAGTTGGTGCCTCCGGTGCCGAGGCCTCCGCCTCGCAGGATCTCCATCCATGCCTGCACGAGCTGGAACTGGTCGATGGGGAACTGGTCTGTGTCCCATCCGTTCTGATCGTCACCGCGGTTGGCGTCGATGCTTCCGAACATACCGGCATCCACTGCACAGGCCACCTCATGCTCGAAGGTGTGTCCAGCGAGGGTGGCGTGGTTGACCTCGATGTTGACTTTGAAGTCTTTGTCGAGGCCGTGTGCCTTGAGGAATCCGATGACGGTCTCGGTGTCGGCGTCGTACTGGTGCTTGGTGGGTTCCATGGGTTTGGGCTCGATGAGGAAGGTGCCTTTGAAGCCTTTGCTGCGGCCGTAGTCACGCGCCATGCGCAGCATGGTGGCCAGATGCTCTTTCTCGCGTTTCTGGTCGGTGTTGAGGAGGCTCATGTACCCTTCGCGTCCGCCCCAGAAGACGTAGTTCTCGGCGCCGAGTTTGATGCCGGCGTCGATGGCGTTCTTGATTTGCACGATGGCGCGTGCGACGATGTCGAAGTCGGGGTTGGTGGCAGCGCCGTTCATGTAGCGTTTGTGGCTGAAGACGTTGGCTGTGGACCACAGCAGCCTGATGCCTGTCTGTTGCATCTTCTCCTTGAGGTAGTCGGTGATCTTGTCGAGGTAGGCCTCGTATTCCTCGATGCTGTTGCCTTCGCTGATGAGGTCGACATCGTGGAAGCAGAAGTAGGGGATGCCCAGCTTCTGCATGAATTCGAATCCGGCGTCGGCTTTGTGCTTGGCTATCTCGAGGACGTCGGTGCCTTCATCCCAAGGGAAGGTCTTGGTGATGCCTCCGAACTGGTCGTTGCCTTTAGCGCAGAGGGTGTGCCACCATGCCATGGCGAATCGCAGCCAGTCTTTCATGGGTTTGCCCATGATCACTTTTTCGGCGTCATAGTAATGGAAGGCCATAGGGTTCTTGGAATCCTTGCCTTCGAATTGGATCTTGCCAATTCCGGGGAAATACTCTTTCATAGGGTTGGTTAAGGGTTAGGGTTTATGGTTTATGGTTGCAAGGTAATCCTTATTTTTCATTTTTCACTTTTCACTTTTCACTTTCTCCTTCTTCCATCGGGCGTAGGCATCAAGGTAGGCTTGGCGGTGTGGGATGTCGGGCTGGACGGTGGCTTTCTGCTTGAGGTTCGTGAAGGCTTCATCGCTGTCGCGATAGATGCCGGCACCGATGCCTGCGCCATAGGCGGCACCGACAGCGCCGTCGGTGTCGTAGAGCTCGATGATGGTGTTGGTGACGGTGGCCAGTGTGGTGCGGAACACAGGACAGAGGAACATGTTGGCGTGGGCGGCCTTGATGGTACGGATGTCCATGCCCATCTCCTTCATGATGTCCATGCCGTAGGCAAAGGAGAAGGCGATGCCCTCATGGGCAGCACGGACGAGGTGTGCCTGTGTGTGGACGTTGAAATTGATGCCGTGGATGGAGGCTCCCGGGTCCTGATTGAGCAACATGCGCTCGGCGCCATTGCCGAAGGGCAGGATGGTGAGTCCCTCGCAGCCGATGGGCGCACTTTCTGCCAATGCGTTCATTTCGGGGTAGGAGGGTAGCGCATGGCCGCCTTGCAGAGAGCCAAAGAGGGTGCGGCGCATCCAGGCGTTCTGGATGCCGGTGCCGTTGATGCAGAGGAGCACGCCCAGTCTGGTTGCCCCCGTTGTCTGTTGATGGTTGACGTGGGCGAAGGTGTTCACGCGGCTCAGTCGGTCATAGTTCACCTCGCCCAGCACGCCATAGACGACGCCGGAGGTGCCGGCGGTGGCAGCCACCTCGCCGGGCTTCATCACATTCAGCGAGAGGGCATTGTTGGGCTGGTCGCCAGCACGATAGGAGATGGGTGTGCCGGCCTTCAGGCCCAGCTCTGCCGCCACGGCCTCGCAGACGGAGGACTGCACGGAAAAGGTGGGGACGATGTCCGGGATGATGCTGTCGGAGAAGCCGAAGTAGTGCATCACATCGCGGCTGACCTCGCCCAGCTGGAAGTCCCAAAACATCCCCTCGGACAGCCCCGAGAGGGTCGTCTGCTTCACGCCGCCCGACAGGCGCATGGCTATGTAGTCGCCGGGTAGCATAATCTTGTGGATTTGTGCAAAGAGCTCCGGCTCGTGGTCCTTCACCCAGGCCAGCTTGGCGGCTGTGAAGTTGCCCGGTGAACCCAGCAGATGCTTCAGGCAGCGCTCGCGGCCTATGGCCTCGAAGGCCGCATTGCCGTAGGGCACGGCACGGCCGTCACACCAGATGATGGCAGGCCGCAGCGCGTGGCCCTCTTTGTTGACGCATACCAATCCGTGCATCTGGTAGGAGATGCCGATGGCGCGGACCTCTGTGAGCCTGCCGCCCACCTGTGCTGCGAGGCGCTGCGTGGCATGTTTCAGTTCCTCCCACCACATCTCCGGCTCCTGCTCTGCCCAGCCTGTCTGGCGTGCGATGATGGGAGCCTCGGTGTCGGGAAACTGTGCGCTTGCCACGGTGGTGCCGCTCTCGCTGTCAATGATGGCTGCTTTCACAGACGAGGTGCCGATGTCATAACCTAATAAATACATTTGGCGATTGATGATAAAAGGAGTTCATTATATATCTACGTCTAATCCTGCTTATATACGTATGCATCATGTTATTTAATGAGAGTGGTTTGTTCATTGCGTGTTAATAATCATTAAATAATGAATTTAAGGGAGAGCATTCGTGTATTATTTGCTACTTTTGCTGCGAAAAACAACTAAGTCGGTAATAAGAGTGCTTAGAAGCAATCATGGAATCTATAGCCCTCACATCCCAGCAGGCGGAGCTCGTAGGTCGCATCTACGAGCAGTTTTTGTGTGAATTGAAACTCTACTTCCTGGCCTATACGCATAATGAGATGGAAGCAGAAGATATGGTTCACAATCTATTCATGAAGGTGTTGCGAGTAGATCTGATTGTGGAATCTACCGTTCGCAGTCTGCTTTTCACCACTGCCCACCGCATGATTATCGACGATGTGCGCCATAAGTATTATGTGCGTCAGGCCGAGCAGCGCATGAAGGATGGCATGGAGTTGGCATGTCCCACGGATGTTTATGAAAAGATGGAGCGCAGCGAGCTGTTGGCGCTGGAGGAGCGCAAGTTACGCACGATGCCCAAGAAGCGCGCATCAGCATACAGGATGTGGCGCGATGAGATGAGCATGAAGGAGATTGCTGATGCTCTGCATATCAGTCGCCGCACGGCCGAGGCGCACGTCTATCATGCCACTTGTGAGATGAAGGAGTTCTTCCGCAAGGCGGTGTAGCCGCTGTCTATTCGAAGTAGAAGGAGAGGACGATCATGCTGGCACGGCCGCGGTCGAGGCTGTTGGTGAACTTCGTCAGCGTCTGGTCGATGAGGTCCGTACGGTCGTGGACGATGATGTCGCGGAGGCCGAAGCAGAACTTCAGCTCGGGGATGAGTTTGAAGTAGGGGAGATAGATGTCGCAGCCGACGGCAATCTCCAGAAAACAATCGAAACGTTCGGTGAGCAGGGCATTGTGCTTGCGGGCCGTCAGGTCGATGGCGGGCGCTGCGCCGATGCTGGCATAGGGGCGGAAGTTGTTGTAGCGCGGAGCGGCAATCTTCAGCATCAGCGGCAGCGTGATGTAGGTGGACTTGATGTTCTGCGTGGAGTCGCGGCCGCTCACCTGCTCGTGGAAGACGACGTGCTTCTGCCCGAAGTGCAGCGAGGGCTGCAGGCGCAGACCGAAGGTCTTGTTTAGGCGCAGCTCACCCAGTACGCCCACGGAGAAACCGGGCTGGAAGTTGTCCACCTCGGTGAACCATTGTTGGCCGGTGGTGGGGTCGATATAGCCGTTGTTTGTCACCTCCATGTCCATCATGTTAAGTCCCACAAAGAAGCCATAGTGCAGCAACCGGTTGTCCAGATAGGGCCGGTGCTGTATGCGCGGCTCCTGTGCCATAACGGGTATGATGGCAAGGAGCGTGAGACAAAGAGCTAACGCACGTTTCATTGCTATTATAACGCGCGACGGCTCGAATTATTGTGCCGCGGGGCGTCGCAGACACACCTTTTTATGCAGAAATGTGGCTCCTGCACAAAGAAAATCATGGAATTGTTTGCGCGTTAGCGGGAAAAGGCGTACTTTTGCAGCGCAAATGAAAAGTAAGCGGTGAAGCGAGGGGCCCGGGAGGTCCTTCGCTTCGCTCTTAAAATAACCTCATAACCTCACAATATGATTGACAAAGCTAAAGTGCAAGCATTGGTTGAGCAATGGCTCGACGGCAAAGACTACTTCCTGACTGACCTCACAGTGACCCCCGATGACTGCATCACCGTGGAGATAGACCATGCCGACGGCGTGTGGATTGATGACTGCGTGCAGCTCTCCCGCTTCATCGAGGAACATCTCTCGCGCGACGAGGAGGACTATGAGCTGGAAGTGGGCAGTGCCGGTCTGGGACAGCCCTTCAAGGTGCTGCGTCAATGGCAGAATCATGTAGGCAAGCAGGTGGAGATCCTCTCCGCCGACGGCCGCAAGCTCAAAGGCGAACTGCGCGAGGCTGACGCTGAGCACATCGTGATCGCCGTGCGCCAGAAGGTGCAGGTGGAGGGCAAGAAGCGCCCCGTCATGCAGGACGTGGACATCACGCTGCCGATGAGCGAGGTGAAGAGCGGCCGCTATCTCTTAGATTTCAAATAAACTAAAAAATACTCATGGCAAAGAAACAAAACAACGCACTCATCGACACTTTCGCTGAGTTCAAGGAAACAAAGAACATCGACCGCGCCACCCTGGTGAGCGTGCTCGAAGAGAGCTTCCGCAACGTCATCGCTAAGATGAAGGGTACGGATGAGAACTACGACGTCATCGTGAACCCCGACAAGGGCGACTTCGAGATCTACTGCAACCGCACCGTGGTGCCCGACGACGAGGTCACCGACCCCAACATGCAGATTTCCCTCACCGAGGCCCGTCAGATTGCCGACGACTACGAGGTGGGCGAGGATGTCTCCGAGCCTGTCGATTTCTCCAAGTTCGGCCGCCGCGCTATCCTGACACTGCGCCAGACGCTGGCATCGCGCATTCTGGAACTGGAGCACGACGCCCTCTACAACAAGTACAAGGACATGGTCGGCGAGGTCATCTCCGCCGAGGTCTATCAGGTGTGGCACAAGGAAGTGCTGCTGCTCGATGAGGAGGGCAACGAACTGCTGCTGCCCAAGAACGAGCAGATTCCCGGCGACTTCTTCCGCAAGGGTGAACCCGCCCGCGCCGTGGTGGCCCGCGTAGATAACTCTACCGGCAACCCCAAGATCATCCTCTCACGCACCAGCCCCGTCTTCCTGCAGCGCCTGCTGGAGGCTGAGGTGCCCGAGATTGCCGAGGGCATCATCGCCATCCGCAAGATTGCCCGTGTACCCGGCGAGCGTGCCAAGATCGCCGTGGAGAGCTTCGACGACCGCGTAGATCCCGTGGGAGCCTGCGTAGGTGTGCGCGGCAGCCGTGTCCACGGCATCGTGCGCGAGCTGAAGGGTGAGAACCTCGATGTCATCCAGTGGACCAGCAACCTGCAGCTGCTCATCGCACGCGCCCTCGGTCCCGCAGAGATTAACAGCATCAACCTCGACACCGAGAGCAAGCACTGCGAGGTGTATCTCGATCCCGATCAGGTCAGCCTCGCCATCGGTAAGGGCGGCTTGAACATCCGTCTGGCCTCTATGCTCACCGACACCGTCATCGATGTCTATCGCGAGGTGCAGGGCAGCGAGGAGGAAGAGCTCGAGGACGACATCTACCTCGACGACTTCAAGGATGAGATCGACGAGTGGGTCATCGAAGAGCTGAAGAAGAACGGTTGGACAACGGCCCGCTCCGTGCTCGAGGCACCCCGCGAGATGCTCATCAAGAACGCCGACCTCGAGGAGGAGACGGTGGATGAGGTGCTCCGCATCCTCAAAGCAGAATTTGCCGACGAAGAGGAGAATAATGAGAGTGAAAAATGAAAGAATGAAAAGTGAAAAATAAACATCACTCATTTCAATTCATTCACGCCATACAATCCAAAGTAAAATATATTTTTCACTCTATCACTTTTCACTTTTCACTAAATCATAGCTTATGCCAATAAGAATAAATAAAGTTACCAAAGAGTTCAGCGTAGGTCTGCAGACGCTCGTGGATCTCCTGAACAAGAAAGGCTTCTCTGATGTGGAGGCGAACCCGAACGCATCCCTCACCGACGAGCAGTACGCCGTCGTGCAGGCTGAGTTCAACAAGGAACAGAGCAAGGGACTACGCATGCCCACACCGCAGCCCGCAGCCCGCAAGACCAAGGAGAAGAAGGAGACCATCGTGCTGACCGAGGATGGCGAGGCACTGCCCATCACTGAGGTGCAGAAGCCCAAGGTCGTCGGACACATCGACCTCGACGGCAAGGGCACCCCTGCTGCTGCGCCCAAACCGGAACCCAAACCGGAACCGAAGGCTGAGTCCAAGGCTGCAGAACCCGCGGCCAAGGCCGAGCCTGCAGCTCCCGCCGAGAGTGCTCCCGCAGAGCAGACTCCCGTGGAGAAGGAAGAGACGCCCGCAGCAAAGGCTCCCGAGGCCGCGCCCGTCGTGGCTGAGGAAGCTCCTGCCGCACCCGCCAAGAAGAAAAAGGGCGTGGAACTGGAAGAGGTCGATGGCGTCTATCGCGTCAAAGGCCCCACAGAACCGCCTCTCACCCTGAACATCAAGGGACATATCGACCTCGACTCACTCAACCAGAGCACACGCCCCCCTCGCAACAAGAAGCGCAAGAAGGGCGGCGACGGCAAGAAGAAGGGCGAGCGCGTGGATATCACGGCAGAGGCAGCCAAGCAGAACCAGCAGGGCGGCCAGCAGCCGAAGAAGAACAAGGGCGGCAACCAGCAGCCACAGAACAACCAGCAGAACAGAGGCGAGGGCAAGAGCAAGAAGAAAAAAAACCAGCCCAAGCAGGAACCGGTCCTCGTGGAACAGAGCGAGGAAGAGGTAGCCAAGCAGGTTCGCGAGACTCTGGCCCGCCTGACAGCTGGCAAGAACGCTTCCTTCGGCAAGGGCGCCAAGTACCGCCGCGAGAAGCGCGAGAACATCCGTGCAGGCATGGAGGCCGAGATGGAAGAGCTGGAGAAGGAGTCAAAGATCCTGAAGCTCACCGAGTTCGTGACCGCCAACGAGCTGGCATCGATGATGAACGTGCCTGTCACACAGGTCATCGGCACCTGCATGAGCCTGGGCGTGATGGTCAGCATCAACCAGCGCATGGACAAGGAGACCATCGACCTGGTGGCCGATGAGTTCGGATTCCAGACAGAATACGTCAGCGCCGACGTCAGCGAAGCCGTGCAGGAGGAGGCCGACGATGAGGCCGATCTCGTGCCACGCGCACCGATTGTGACCGTCATGGGTCACGTCGATCACGGTAAGACATCACTCCTCGACTACATCCGCAAGACCAACGTCATCGCCGGTGAGGCCGGCGGCATCACGCAGCACATCGGTGCTTACAACGTGAAGCTCGACGACGGTCGCCACATCACCTTCCTCGACACCCCCGGTCACGAGGCTTTCACCGCCATGCGTGCCCGCGGTGCTCAGGTGACGGACATCGCCATCATCATCATCGCTGCCGACGACGACATCATGCCGCAGACGAAGGAAGCCATCAACCACGCAGTGGCTGCCGGCGTGCCCATCGTCTTCGCCATCAATAAGATTGACAAGCCTGCCGCCAACCCCGAGAAGATCAAGGAGCATCTGGCACAGATGAACTTCCTCGTCGAGGACTGGGGCGGCAAGTACCAGAGCCAGGACATCAGCGCCAAGAAGGGCATCGGCGTGCCCGAGCTGATGGAGAAGGTGCTCCTCGAAGCCGAGATGCTCGACCTGAAGGCCAACCCCAACCGCAAGGCTACGGGTTCCATCATCGAGTCATCGCTGGACAAGGGCCGCGGCTATGTTGCCACGCTCCTCTGCTCCAACGGTACGCTGAAGATGGGCGACATCCTGCTCGCTGGCACCAACTACGGTCGCATCAAGGCCATGTTCAACGAGCGCGGACAGCGTATCAAGGAGATTGGTCCGGCACAGGCCGCCACCGTCCTTGGCCTCAACGGAGCCCCGCAGGCCGGTGACACCTTCCACGTCATGGACAGCGACCAGGAGGCCCGCGAGATTGCCAGCAAGCGCGAGCAGCTGCAGCGCGAGCAGGGCATCCGCACACAGCACCACCTCACGCTCGACGAGATCGGTCGCCGCATTGAACAGGGCGGCTTCCAGGAGCTCAACGTCATCGTCAAGGGCGACGTGGACGGCTCCATCGAGGCCCTCAGCGACTCGCTCATCAAGCTCTCTACAGAGAAGATTGCCGTCAACGTCATCCACAAGGCCGTGGGTCAGATCTCCGAGAACGATGTCTCGCTGGCTGCAGCCTCCGATGCCATCATCGTGGCCTTCCAGGTACGTCCCTCCGCACAGGCCCGCAAGGCTGCCGAGCAGCAGGGCGTCGAGATCCGCACCTACAGCATCATCTACGATGCCATCGAAGAGGTGAAGGAAGCCATGGAGGGAATGCTTGCTCCCGAACTCAAGGAGGAGGTCACCGCCCAGCTCGAAGTGCGCCAGGTCTTCCACATCTCCAAGGTCGGCACGGTGGCCGGTGCTTACGTCATCGACGGCAAGGTCAGCCGCACCAACAAGGCGCGCATCATCCGCGACGGCATCGTCATCCACACCGGACAGATCGACGCCCTCAAGCGCTTCAAGGACGACGTCAAGGAGGTCAGCACCAACTTCGAGTGCGGTATCTCTCTCGTCAACTACAGCGACATCCGCGAAGGCGACACCATCGAAACCTTCCAGGAGATTGAGGTCAAGGCAAAACTGTAACACGTTAACACATTAACAGGTTAACACGTTAACAACGTTGAGATATTAATCATCAAAAGTAAACAGTGATTATATTAACCCGTTAATGTGTTAACCTGTTAATGTGTTAACCTGTTAACGTGTTAA
>ONCQ01000003.1:92320-239742 GCA_900316355.1 uncultured Prevotellaceae bacterium
GTTAATGTGTTAACCTGTTAATGTGTTAACCTGTTAACGTGTTAACAACGTTGAGATATTAATCATCAAAAGTAAACAGTGATTATGTTAACCCGTTAACCCGTTAATGTGTTAACCTGTTAACGTGTTAACCTGTTAACGTGCATCGCGAATGGAAAACAGTACCATACACAGATTAAGTAAGCAGTTCGCATTGCGAGCCATCAAGCTGTGCTCATACCTACGTGAGCAGAACAAACGCGATTATATCGTGGAAACGCTGGGGAAACAGATGATGCGGAGTGCAACAAGTATTGGAGCAAATGTTTGTGAGAGCAAGGCCGCACAAAGTCCTGCCGACTTTATTAGTAAACTGAAAATCGCATTAAAAGAAGGAGATGAGTGTGCATACTGGCTTGAACTCTTGCATGAATCCAATTATTTAAAAGATGAAGAATTCAATTCTATCTATAAGGATAATAAATTAATCAATGCAACCCTCGTCAAAATAATAAATTCAATGCTCAACCGAAGTTAATCCATTAATCCGTTAACCTGTTAACGTGTTAATGTGTTAACCTGTTAACGTGTTAACGTGTTAATGAGCAACGCGAATGAAATGAATGGTTTCGACATACTGTTTATTTTAGTCCTCCTTGCCGGCGCCTGGAAAGGATGGAGCAACGGACTGCTGAAAGAGGTCTTAGGCCTCATCGGCGTTTTCGTGGGACTCTATGTAGCTCGCCTGCTCTATGAGCAGGTGGGCTACTATTTAGCCCCGCAAATCGGCTGCTCCCCCACCATCGGCAATATCTGTGCTTTCATCCTCATCTGGATGGGCGTCCCCATCCTCCTCGGCATCGTGGGCTCGCTGCTGACGAAGGTGCTGGAGCTGATGGGCATCGGCGGCATCAACAGGCTGGGCGGCGTCCTCGTCAGCGTCCTCAAGTACGCCCTGATTCTCGGCGCCCTCTGCAACGTCCTCTCCATCACCCATCTCGTCAGCGATGAGGCCCAATCCACCTCCACCCTCTTCAAGCCCCTCGCCCGAACCACCTCCATTGCCTTTGACCTGGCCAAGAGCCAATGGGAGAAGTGACACCCCCACACAGTCACAGCTCAAAAAATAAATACTTTTTAACAATTTTCATGCGCACACCGCACTACTCCCAGCCCCTCCCCCCTGTTGGGGGAGCAGATGGTTATCCACAGAAAGAATACCATCAGCCTGTGAAGCGCTATGTCCAGACCATGGACCTGAAGGATGACCCCGCCCTCATCGCCGAATACCGTCGTCGCCACAGCCGCGAGGAGTCGTGGCAGGAGATTCGCGACGGCATCCACGAGGTCGGCATTCTCGAGATGGAGGTCTATCTCCTTGGCACACGCATCGTGATGATTGTTGAGACACCCCTCGACTTCGACTGGCACACCGCTATGGCCCGTCTTGCCACGCTACCCCGCCAGCAAGAGTGGGAAGACTACATGGCGATGTTCCAGCAATGTGCCGAAGGTGCCACCAGCGATGAGAAATGGCAGATGATGGACCGCATCTTCTATCTCTACGAAGATAAATAACCGCACGGGAGGACAACATCTGTTGCCCGGCAGGCTAATGGCATTCTTTGATGAATCCATCATGATGGAATGATGAATCCATCATGATGGCACAATCAATCCATCATGATGGATTCATCTCCACAGCATGGTGCATCGAGCCACACAATGAAGACTTCAACCTGTCTTGATGACGGCGGCAGTACATTGCAACGAACGCAGCAGTCATCGCGCATCTTTTGTGCGGTGTGCGCATGAAATTTGTTAATAAATGTTTTTTGTGGGGCTTGAGTTCTGTTAGACATCCGATATTGCATAAAAGTCTATACGCCACTGCCGCCAATGCTCCATCGTGGACATTGGCGGCAGATAGTTGTTATGGATATAGTGTTTTACTGAACTTTCGGATGTGTTTTTTATTGATCAAGAATTAGAGAATTAGAGAATTTACTAGCTTTTGCAAAGCAAAAGACATTCTATTTATTCTCATCGCATATTGAGAAAAATTCTCCAATTCTCTAATTCTTGATAGAAATAAAATACTTGACAGACAACAAGTTGTTTACATCCGAAACTTGAATCAAATATAAGTTCACGCATGGCAATCGTACGGGATGCCGCTTTATCACCTTGGATGCATACGCTCATGCCGTTGGGTTCTATGAGAAGTGTGGCTTTCATAACCATCCTGTCCCTCGCCCTCAACCTTCAAGAACACCATCATCATCCTCACCTCCAACCTCGACATGCTACGCCGCACCATCCGCCCCGAGTTCCTGAACCGTATCGATGAGACCATCCTCGCCGGCACCGTCAACCGCGACCACCCCATCCGCGTCGATGCCGCTGCTGACCACCTCACGTTCAGCTAATCATCATCCATACCACGAAGCCGCCTCCGTAGCAATCAACGGAGGCGGCTTCTTTGTTTTTGTCACAGTCTTGGGAGACGCTAATCGAAGTAATAGTAACGGGTATAGCCGGATCCTGCGTCTATCACCCGATAATCATATGCCGACACCCTGTAGGAACCCTTAGTAGAATCGGTATTACGACTGGCTAAGCCTATCAGGAGGTTACAAGACGAATCCGAGTACAGTACCACCCTGCTGCCCGATGTCTTCTTATAACAAGTCTTGCTTGAGTCATCATACCTTCCTGTAGAACTATAATGTGTGATGACCAATGCCAGAGTGCTTTCTACATCATCCTCTGTTGATGAAGAGCCTCCGCCGCCTGCATCGACTTTTTTCAAATCAAATTGTCCCCACACTTCCCATCTCTGTTCGCTGTAATGGCTACGACAGACGGTAATACTATTATTTTCGGGGGAATAGTTGTAAATATTCCAAATCATCGGCTCGTCGAATTTGGATGATTCCATGTATATTTTCTTATCGGAAACATACCATCTCGAAAGAACAGCGCTGTATAGAACAGGCCCAATCCAATTCACCTTTCCCGTCTTGTCCGCATTGAAAACTGCATTAACAGTAATTGACTCTTCATCAAAGTTCTTGCTCATACCTCGCCAAGTGCCTACGAGGACTTCCTCATAATTAACAGGTTCTTCCGCAGGAGTATTGTCCTTTTCATTCTCCTTGCTACAAGCGATGGTTCCAAGTGCCACAGTTGCCATAAGTACCAGGCTCATTAACGTTGTCCATTTTTTCGTTTTCATACTGTAAATCATTGATGTTTATTATGTGTTGCTGTATTATCGGTGCAAAATTACAACTTCTTTTGAGATTCGGCCAAAAGGATTGATATTTTTTTGACTTCCGCTCCCAAAATGAGACAAAAAGGAGTGTTGCTGCTAACTGAAATGCGGCAAAGTAATTGGTCGTGAAAAAAGGTTTTATGAAAAAACCTACGAACCCTACGCAGAAAAAACGTAAACGCCACTGCCGCCAATGCTCTCATGATGGAGCATTGGCGGCAGGTGAGTGTTGGGGATGCGTAAAATGTGATATTCTTTACAGCGAATTGTCTAACTCGTCAATATAGCCCAGACAGAAATCTTCCAGGCCGATGTAGTAGATACCATTCTCATCGTACCACGGAACAATGTGATGACGCACGACAACAATCTTGCGATAGGAGTCGTTGATTCGCCGCAGAGAATTGGTTTCCTGCAACCTCTTCACCTCGTCAGGGATTGCAAAGGCCGACTGAATGTAGCAACGGCGATTGCCACGATTGACCACAAAGTCAACCTCCAACTTAGTCCGTTTGCTCTTACCCTGCTCATCCTTATAGTTATACTCCACCACACCAACATCCACGTTGAATCCGCGGACACACAACTCATTATAGATGACGTTCTCCATTAGGTGTGTTTCCTCCTGCTGACGGAAGTTGAGTTGGGCGTTTCGCAGCCCCACATCGGTTAGGAAATACTTTTGAGGGGTATTGATATACTTCCTGCCTTTAATGTCATATTGTCGGGCCTGTCGTAGCAGATAAGCCTCAGCGAAATAGTTCAAATAGATACTGATGGTAGCATCATCTATCTTCGTCTGCTTCACAGTGGCAAAGGTCTTCTCGAGCTTCTTCGGGTTGGTTAGCGAACCGATACTGCTCGCCACAATGTTCAGCAAATCATCCAGCACAGAGATATCCTTCTGGATATGATTGCGCTCAATCACATCGGTCAGATAAGTCTTCTGTATCAAATCATGAAGATACTGGCTCTTCTCTCTGTCCGATTTAAGAGCCATCAGCCTTGGCAACCCTCCGTATGTAACAAATTCCGCCCATGCACGACTCTTATCACCCTGATAAGCCGAATAGAATTCCTTGTACATCAGCGGATTCACATGTATCTCGTCGCCCCTGTCCTTGAATTCTGTCATCACATCTGTCGAGAGCATTTTCGAGTTACTGCCAGTTACATAGACATCCACATTCTTGATGTCAAGCAATCCCAACAGGATATCTGCAAAACCAATGGTGGCGTTCTCGTCATCAAGCCAAGGGTTGGGGATAGGTTCCACTTCCTGAATTTCATCCAGCATGACGTAGTATCGCTTCTTGGTGTCCGTTATCTGGTCACGCAGGTATCTGTCCAACTCCAAGGGATTACGGTAGCGGGCATTCCTTGCCACATCGAGTTTCAGTACAATCATCTGGTCGTCAGTAATGCCTTCGGATTTTAGGTAGTAACCATATATATCAAATAGCAGTACCGACTTCCCACATCTACGAATGCCCGTAACCACCTTTACGCGCCCATTGTCGCGTTTTTCAATGAGTTGGGTGAGATAAAAATTCCTTTCTATTCGATTCATACTTCCGAAAACTTTGCGTATTTACGCGTGATTCTCAGATGCAAAAGTAGTGCATTCATCTGAATCAGCAAAAGTTTATGTCAAAAAATGTGTGTCACACCTCCATTTTTCCTCTATACGCCACTGCCGCCAATGCCCATCAGAAGGACATTGGCGGCAGATTGTTAATTCGAAAGAGGATTATTACTTCATCAGCACCTTGCGGGTTGTGCCGTCAGCGGAGCGGATGATGTTCACACCACGTTGAGGCTGAGTGAACTTGCGACCTTGCAAATCATAGACATCTGTCTTGGCAGAAGTTCCAGCCTTCAGGGTTGCAACGCCTGTCTCCAGCTCAACGCCTACGGTGTCAAACATATAGCCGTTGCCAAGTGTGTCGAAGAACTGGATTCTCTCAGCGATAATACTCATGCTATTCTCGCTTTCCGAGATGAAGGAGAGAAGTTCATCGCCATAGTCCTCGAATGTGCGGTTCGCAGGTGAGAAGACTGCCACACGATAGCGACCCGGCTCCAACTTATTGTAGATGAGTTGGTGCTTCTGTTCGCCTTTGGGATTGAGCATCAGCTGTTCAATGTCGGTGTCTTCAGGAAGCACGAGATCAAGCTGGAAGGCTGTGTAAGCCTTGTCGGTAGTAAGCTTCAACGAGATGTTATCACCATATTTGCTCAGCTTCAGCACCTCGCTGCTCACCTCGGCGTGGCGTGGTGCATACATGGCCTTCACGAAACTCTGGTCGCCTGCAATGTGGTTCACCAGCACTACAGCATCTCCGAGATTCACCGTATCGTCGGCATTCAAGTCAGCCAGTTTCTCAAGGAACTTTGCAGATGGAGTCCCCACCACATAACGAGCAATATCCACCACATCCACGACGTCCACTTCCGTATCCGTGTTCACGTCGCCATAGAGATAGAAGTTGCCAGTGATCACTACATCTTTTGCCGGCATCGTCTCTGGAATCTCACTCCATCCCGTGAATGTGTAACCTTCTTTGGTCGGTTCAGTTTCGGGAGTCAATGGTGACCCATAGACAATGATAGCCGTCTTATAGTCTTCCCCATCTACTTTGTATGTTAATGTGTAGCTGTTCACGGAGAAGGAGCCTGTTACCACGACATCGTTTGCTGGCATTGTCTCAGGTATCTCGCTCCATCCGCTGAAGGTGTACCCCTCCTTTATCAAATCTTCCTCTGGGGTGATGGCCGTACCATATTCAACACTTGTTGACTTATAAACCTCACCATCTAATTCATACGTCAATGTGTAGCTGTTCACGGAGAAGGAGCCTGTTACCACGACATCGTTTGCAGGCATCGTCTCAGGTATCTCACTCCAGCCACTGAAGGTGTACCCTTCCTTTGTCAAATCTTCCTCTGGAGTGATGGCCGTACCATATACGACAGAAGTTGATTTATACACCTCTCCATCTAATTCGTATGTCAATGTGTAGCTATTGATGCTGAAGGTACCTGTCACCACGACATCATGATTGGGCATCGTTTCGGGAATCTCGCTCCAGCCAGAGAATGTATAGCCCTCTCTTGTTGCATCTGATTGAGGAATGATGTCAGCACCATAGGCGATGCTTTCTGTCTTGTAATCCTGGTTATCTACTTTATAGATGATGTCGTACTTAACAGAAATGTCGAACGATACATCATCAAGAGTCACGCGTTCGGAGTCTGCAGTTGAGAAGCGGATGTTGCTAATTGTAGCTGTACCACCCACGCAACCCTCTTCTGCTGTAAGCTTCAGGGTAATCAGTTTACCTAAACTGCCACTGATGGGCGTAAGTGACAGGGAAGAAGACGTCAAACGGTATGCTCCGTTCTCCAACTTACCGATTGTCAGTTCCTGCTCTGCATCGGTGATGCGTGAGGATAGTGAGCACCCCGCCTTGTCGATGCCAATGCCTTCGGGCAAGGTCAGATCCATTTGGAAGGCAACGAGGTTCGTTCGATCATTTTTTAATCCAATCTCTATGTCTGCAGATTCACCTGCTTCAATGGGTTGATTATTTTTTTCAACGTACAATCCGTTAACATCTGTTCCAAGATACCTGATTCGGATATTGCTCCAGATAACCCAGTCGGTGGTGCCCAGACTCTTTACGCCGATGGTGAAGTCGCCGGCCTCGTTGAGCGTAGCCTTGATGTGATTGGTGTAGTAACAATCCCCAGCTTGCCAGTTTGTATAGTCCATACTGGCACCATCAATGTTTTCCGTCTGTTTCCAGAAGTAGAAGCCGCTCATGCCATTGGGCACATACACGTATTCGCCCTTGGAGTTCTCGATAGCCTGGTCTGCATTGGCGCCACCGCAGGGGTCACCATCTCTTTCAGGATAGTAGATGTTGGTTTCACTCCACTGGTCAGCGCGGAGCATCAGAGTGGTTTCGGAGTCGCCGGCATAGAAGATGGTCTCGTCTGTGGCTGTTCCATCGTGGCGCACGAAGCCCTGAACGCTGATGTCATAGACACCTGCGGGCATGTTCTTGATGGTCTGGTTGAAGTCAAACTTACGGTGGTAAGTCTCAAGCACACTGCTGTGCAACTGGGTGATGTTACCGCTGGAGATGGTCCAACCGGGGATAGAACCATAGTCCTTATCAGGCAGAACTTCATTGTCGTCAGCACCATACCCACCAAAGTATTTGCCCTGCTCAAAGTCTGCATTGATGAGTAGCATCGTCAGGTCGTTGCCTTCTGTCAGATCTTCGGGGTGTTCCTGTACCCATGTAAGGATAGTGGGGATGATACTGTTGATATGCTCTGCCACCTCGGCGTCTGACCAAGTACCATCTTCATAAGCCATATCAAAGTTATCCTGGAGCTGATGAAGAGAGTTGCTCAGTTCGTTCCATCCATTCTCCGCTGCAGTCTCCTCATAGTATGCCAACTTGCTGCCTTCTGGGTTCAAGGTGGTGTAATCGTGCAGGGACTGATAGACCTTGATGGAGGTGAGCACTCCTGCAAGAGCCTTATCAAGTGCTGCGTATGCGGCATCGCACTCGTCATCAGTATCTGTAGAAGAAATATTGTCAGCGGTCTCGATGGCATTGTCAAGTGCAGTCAGTGAATCAGCGCAGAGGTAAGCGTTACCAAAGCCTTCATTGTTGTACTGGTCTTGAACTTGAGCCAGGTAGTCCTTCAGCTGTGTGTAGTGAGGAGACTCTGTCAGTTCACCGTCATACCAAAGCTTGAAGTTGTCGGCGGCAATCCAGTTGGCACTGGTGTTGATGGTCTTCATACCGAAGTTCAGGGGGTTACCGCCATCATAGTTAAATACCACTGTGAAATGTTCCGGTTTATAGTTTCTCGTGGATATTTCAGTCTTTGATGACAAGATACCAGATTGGGTAAAGATATACGCTCCTGTTATTATCGCTGATTCATTATATTGTTGCGTTGCAATTGCATCGCACTCAAGGCGATACTTACCAGCGGGAAGACCGTAGGTGGTCTGCTGCAGATAGCCGTCGCCAATCGTGGCAGGACTAGGAAGCCAGGATTCAATGAATCTGGATATGGTGATATCGCCGTTGGTGTAAGAAGCGCCTTTGAAACCAATGTCCTGCACCTGCTTACCACTCACATAGTTGGTCTCCCAACCGTTGATGTTTCCAACCTCAAAGTCGGGGTTCTGTAGAACGCTGGTGATGTCCACGGGAAGCGTAGCTCCCTTAAGGGTAATGGCCAGTTGCAGGGTGGTATTCGCAGTAAGGACTTCAGCTTCAGTCGCTGTCTCGCTGTTGTAGATAGCCACAGCATCGGTCACGCTTATGGACGCAGCTTCGGCTGCTGCAATCGTGGTGCGGAGTGTCAATTTGGCATTGTAGATAGCCAACAGGTTGTTGTACACCTTCATATCGGCGTCCAATGCAGCCTGCGTTTCATTACGCCATGCGCGAATGCTCTTAGCCACGTCATCAGTGGCTTCCACAAACTTCCAAGCTACCTTGTAGCTCTTTCCGTTCTTGCTACCTGCCCATGCATCAGTCCATGTGTAGGACCCGTTCTCAATGGCATCAATACCCAGCACGCCATACTTGCTCTTGACAGCGTCCTGCTCGTTCTCCTCGGTTGCAGGATTGTCTTCCACGTATGCATCGGCATCGTACGGATCTGTCATTGCATCGTGGAGCAGGAAATCGTTGTCATCGCCAGGAATTAGCTGCCAGTGTGCTGCACGAGCTTCATCTAAGTCTTGCCAAGATTGTCCTTCAGCAAAACCTGTGACAAATCCTGACATATCTGTATTCTGAACGGCAAAGCGTACATAACCCTGTTCACCAATCGATGAAATGGTGTAGGGAACAGCAGCGTTCTTGTTAGTCGCATGCTTGAATTGAGTACCAGTTGGCGACACAATAGAGTCTGTCGAAGTGATCGTACGTAATCCCCAGTCGCGACCACAACCCATGAACTGCGCGGCACCTACATTGTAGATGTAGTAGGATTTCCCGACTTCAGGCGTTACCCATGTGCCTTCAAAAGCGGGACGGGTGGGAACCGTGGGCTTTACGGGCTCATCCCATTGTGAGGCTGTGCCTTCAGCCATAACCACGTTTGCCACCATACTCATGAGCATGGCCAGCAAGATTGAAATAGATTTCTGTTTCATTGTATAATTGTTTTAAAGGATGGCTATTTCACTACGACTTTCTTGCCATTAATGATGTTCACCCCACGCTGAACTATGGGGAGCTTGCGACCTTGCAGGTCATAGATAACATCATCCTTGTTTCCGTTGATGTTGACATCTTGAAGGCCCGTGACCATATCAATGCTCATATCGTCAAACGCGTAGCCGTTGGCATGGGTGTCGAAGAAAAGGATGTTACGAATGGATGCTTCTGCAAAGGGCGTGCCCTCAACAGTGAAGGACAGCAGCTCACCCTCGTTGCCTTGGAATGTGCTGTTCGATGTCGAGAGGACTGCCACGCGATAGTGCCCCGTCTTCACCTTGTTATATAACAGCTGATGTCCCTGACCGCGTTCGGCTGACAGCATCATCTGGTTTACAATGGCATCATCTGATACATAGAGATCAAACTGGAAGGCTGTGTAGCCCCTGCCGTTGGAGAGGTTCAGGGCAAGAGAGTTGCTGCTCTGCGTCAGGCTTAGGACATCATTGCGTTCTACTGACCTTGCGGGAGCGAAGCGAGCTTTCACGAAGTTCTGGTCACCGGCAATATGATTGATCAGCACGACGGCATCACCGAGGTTCACAGTGTTGTCATTGTTCAAGTCTGCCAACTTCTCACGGAACTGAGTAGAGGGAGTCGCCACCACATAACGGGCAATATCCACCACATCTACCACGTCCACACCTTCATCCGTGTTTACATCGCCAAACAGATAGAAACGGCCTGTTATCTCTACATCGTGATTGGGCATTAACTCTGGCAACTCGCTCCAACCACCGAACGTGTAACCTTCTCTCGTCGGCTCATCGGCAATGGTTGGCTGAGTGTTGTAGGCAAACTCATCCGTTTGGTAGGGCTCATTTTCTACCTTATATACTACTTTGTACAGCACATTGATGTCGAATGTCTCGTCACTCATGACAATCTTCTGTGATTCAGAGGTGGAGAAGATAATATTGCTGATGGTCGCCTGTCCGCCAATGCTGCCGCTCTCTGCCGTGAGCTCCAGGGTAAGCAGCGTCCCGTCCTGGCCGCTGATGGGAGTCAGCGAGAGTGATGTGGAGGTGATACGGTATGAGCCATCTTCCTGTTTGCCAATCGTCAACTCCTGCTTTTCATCGATGATGCGGGAAGAGAGCGTGCAACCCGTTTTGTCGATGCCAACACCCTCAGGTAATGTCAAATCCATCTGGAAGGCAACGAAATTCGTCTCATCATTAGTCAAATATAAATCAATAGAATTGGTCTCGCCAACTACAATGGATATGTCATCTACATTCGTATAAGTATATTCAATAATTTCATTGAACTCTTTCCAAACATCTGCAGCTTCGTATAGAGGCTTACTACCGCTTGGAACAAAGAGCGTATATTTATTGCGAGCAGGAAATGTGTTTTCTGTAATCGGAATGGGATTATTCATCCTTACTTTTATAGAAGTTAAATAACTGCAACCCGACAAAACATCCTCATCAATGCTATTTACATTGTTACCTAATGTCACAGATCTTAAATTATCACAACATTGGAACATATAACCATTTATAGCAGTTACGCTGTTTGGGAACGTAAATGAAGTTAAACCATAACACCAACTGAACGCATTTGATTCAATGCTAGTAACACTATTGGGTATAATAATGGATGATAAACCACGTCCTATAAAAGCTTCAGAGCCTATACAAGTTACACTCTCTGGAATAATAGACGTTGAACATCCTTCTATCAACTTGTTTGTGCTTGTTTCAATAATCGCATTACAATTGTCTCGTGAGTCATAAGTAGGATTTCCATTGTCAACAGACATGGAGATAAGATCGCGGCAATCACTAAAAGCATTCCAAGCAATGTTTGTCACGCCCTTTGGAATGTTGATGGAGGTTAGGCCGCAACCCATAAAAGCTTGCTTTTCAATACTTGTTACATTTTCGGGAATGTTGATTGATGTAAGATTTCCTTGATATCTAAACGCTGATTCTCCTATGGCAATTACACTCTCTGGGATAATAGTCGTTGCACATCCTTCAATCAACTTGTTTGTGCTACTTTCTATAATCGCATTGCAATTATCTCGTGAGTCATAGAAAGGATTATCATTGTCAACTGAGATTGATATCAGTTCACTGCAGTGACCCAAAATAGGCCCAACAATATGACTTACATTTTTTGGAATGGTAATAGAGGTTAGTTTTGAGCAATATTCGAAAGCATAATTGCCTATTGTTGTCAAATTCTCGGGAAGGTTGAAAGAGGTAAGGTTAAAACATTCTCTAAAAGCATCATGGCCTATATTTGTCACGCTCTCAGGAATTGTAATGGAGGTTAGATTCCTGCATCCGTAGAAGGTCTCGTCAGCGATGCTCAATGTACCGTCATTAATAACTATCTCTGTGTTTTTCGGCATTGTTCCTTTGTACTTATAAGCAACTTTACCCACATAGATTATGCCCTCAGGCTGATAGTTATACCATTTAGACCCATAAAAAGCTCTGTAGCCGACATCCGAAACACTTTCAGGAATGACAATGGATATAAGATTGGAACAATTATAAAAAGCATATTGCCCGATGCTACTAACTCCTTCGGGAATAGCAATAGAAGATAGATTATCGCAAAAGTAGAAAGCTTGGTTGCCGATGCTTGTCACTTGGTAAGTTATGCCATTGAAAGTAACATTTTGCGGAATGATGACATCTTCCAAACAGCTGTAGTTTCCACCAGTCACCGTTGCCTCTGTACCTGAGAAAATGTAATAGATGCCATCGATTTCTGCATCGTAGGCAAAAGCTGTCATTGAAAAGCATTGCGCGAATAACGCGATTAGGTAAAGTTTTGTTTTCATAGGAGTTAGTTTATAAATGATGAATAATTGTTTGTTCAGGACTCTATGAAACACAAGAAGCGTGGAACTGTATGTTCCATCTTCAAACTGAAGGTCCTAGGAAAACCCGAATAGGAAAGATGATAAGAGCAGTTCCACGCTAACGCGTGAAGCTGTCATGTCAACCTTCTCCTATTCAGAGTCATTATTACAGGACTCCGGGGTTCTTTGCAAATAATGAAAATTTCCTAGGTTTTCAGTTTGCAAGAGAAGAGCATAACGCTTCGTTGAATTCCAATAAGTTGTGGGCAGACCGCTGTCCGCCGATCTCGTCAACCACACTCCTCACATCATGCAAGAATGTGGTGTATCAGAGGTATCACGCCGCAAAAGTAGCGATTAATTTGATGCGCGCAAAGGAAAAAGGATAAAATTTACTTGTGGGGCTTGAGTTCTGTTAATAAGTGAGCCCAAATTGCCAAAGAGGGATGATATTGCCATAGCCTGTCTCTATGTCATCCTTCACGACATAGCCTTGATCAACACTCTGTATCTGCTTCTGTTTTTTCTTTTTACCTCCAACTTCAAAAGTGTATTCTCCATCTACTAGGAAATCCGATACCGGTGATGATGTAATCTGATGGACACGTCGCATTTGGTTGAAGAAGAATGTTTCACGTACGGTTCCGATTTCAGTATTCTCCTTTCCTAACACATAGATAAGGGTGGTGTTGTCCAAATATATTTTATCCACTTTCCCGAGTCCCTGTATCCCGCATGTATCGTTGCGCAGTTGGCCGTCAATCTACTTGAAGTTCGGCTGGGTAAACATTCGATATTGCACTAAGAAAAGTGCAGAAAAGTATTAAAATCGCACTGAATTTAGTGCAATTCTGCAGAATGTATAATCGCACAGGTCACCACTTCGTGTGCTCTCTTGTGCGGTGTGCGCATGAAAATTGTTAAGAAATCTTTAATTTGAGGGGATTTCGTTCTGTTAATTCCTTTTGAATGATGCCACGGCAGAGGGCGTGCAGCGGTAAATTGAACCCCAGAAGTTCTTTTGTCAGGCTTCTGGGGTTCAATTCAATAAGACGCACTGTCGTGCGTGTGTTGGATAAACGAACTATTGTTTAAGTTCTGCCGGAACTTCGGGCATGGCGCCGTTCTGTGTGCAGACGAAAGCGCTGACGCGGACAGCGGTGTGGTGAGCTTCGGCGACGCTCTTGCCGCTCAGGATGCTGCCTACGAAGGAGCCTGTGAATGAGTCGCCAGCGCCTACGGTGTCGGCTACGGTTACCTTCGGCGTCTCCTGGAACGAGACGTTGCCGGGCGTGAAGACGTAGCTGCCGTTGGTGCCGCAGGTGAGCACAAGCATATCGAGATTGTACTTGCCCAGTATAAGCCAGCATTTGTTCTCGATGTCGAGGCCGGGATAACCGAACATGCGGCCGATGAGCACAAGTTCTTCATCGTTAATCTTCAAGATGTTGCAGCGTCGGATGCTTTCTTGGATAATCTCCTTGGTGTAGAATTGCTGACGAAGATTGATGTCGAAAATCTTGAGGCAGTCGTCGGGCGTGGCATCAAGGAACTTTTGGATGGTTGTGCGGCTGACGATGTTGCGCTGAGCAAGCGAGCCGAAGCATACGGCACGGCAGTTGCGGGCAATGGCGGCGATGTCGTCGTCGAAGGGGATGTTGTCCCAAGCTACGTTTTCCTTGATGTCATACGTGGGGATACCTCCCTCGGCGAGCGATACCTGAACGGTGCCTGTGGGATAAGGCACGCGGGGCAAAAGATCGTTGAGGTTGTGCTCGCGCAGCGCTTCAATGGTCTCGTCTGCCAATTGATCCTCGCCTAGCGCACTGATGGCGATGGTGTTGTCAGAACCGAGGAACTGACCGGCATGGTAAGCGAAGTTGGCGGGTGCGCCACCGAGTTTCTTGCCTTCGGGCAGCACGTCCCACAGAACCTCGCCCAGGCCTACGACATAACGTTTTCCGTTCATAGTCTTTATGCGGTTTTAAGTTGTTTGATGTAAGTGAAAAGGTAGATGACGCCCACTGCCATGACGAGGACGGCACCGGCCTGACCCATGGCATCGCTCATGAAACCCATTAGCAGCGGGAACACAGTGCCGCCGAAGAGCCCCATGATCATCAGACCGCTGACCTCGTTCTGCTTGTTGGGCATGGATTCGAGGGCGGTGGCGAAGCACATCGAGAAGACATTGCTGTTGCCGTAGCCCACGAGGGCGATGGCGACGTAAAGCACCAGTTTGTCCTGACCGAAGTAGAGGCCGCACATGGACAAGGCCATCATGCACACGGAAATAATAAAGAACGTGCGCATGCGCAACACGCGCAGGAAGAAGGATCCCGTCAGGCAGCCGATGGTGCGGAAGATGAAGTAGAGTGAGGTGGCGAAGGCGGCATCGTTCAGTGTCATGCCGAGGCGCTCCATCAGGATTTTCGGAGCTGTCGTGTTCGTGCCCACATCAATGCCGACGTGACACATGATGCCGAGGAACGACAGCAGAACAACGGGGGTGCCGAGTAGCTTGAAGCATTCGACGAACGTGGAGGGCTTTCCCTCGATGGGCGCTTCTTCAATAGGTGTAGCCCAGAGCCACAGCGTGGAGAGTGTGCCTACGACGAGGAAGATGGCGAAGAGCACGCGCCAGTTCCACCCGAACTCGGGAATGAGCTGAGTGGCGCCCCACATGGCCAGATAGGGAGCCGAGAACGAGGCGATGGCCTTGACGAACTGCCCGAAGGTGAGGGTGGAAGCCAGATTCCCGCCGCCCATAACAGTAGATACCAGCGGGTTCAGCGATGTCTGCATCAACGCATTACCGATGCCGAGCAGCGAGAAGGCCACGAGCATCACGCCGAAGTTCTCGCCGAAGAGGGGCAGGATGAGCGACACGACGGTGACCAGCAGCGAGAGCAGCACGGTCTTCTTGCGGCCAATCTTGTTCATCAACATGCCTGTGGGCACGCTGAAGATGAGGAACCAGAAGAAGACCAATGACGGGAAGATGTTGGCCACGCTGTCGGTTAGCGACAGGTCTTCCTTCACATAGTTGGAGGCGATGCCCACCAAATCCACGAAGCCCATGCAGAAGAAGCAGAGCATCACAGGGATGAGAGCTCCCCACCGGCTCCCCCCAAGGGGGGAGGGAGTAGTAGCGTTTGCGGATTGATTCTTTTCCATAGAATGATATGATTGATGATTACATTTCTTGACAGGTGACTACTTCCTCACAGGGAGGGTGAAGAGAGGGCATGTATTTCCCAGATGGTGGCCTTGCCTCCCTTGACCTTCACGCTATTATATGGTTCAGATGGGAAGACGAGGTTAGTCATGGCCATGTGTCCGTCGGCATCGAAGGCCTCGATGGAACAGCGGTCGATGAAGATGCGCAGCTGCTTGATGCGTCCGTGCGTGGGAGCCACGTTGGTGCATGGGAAGGCCTCGCTGAAACTGACGTTGCCACTCTGCGTGCGATCCATACTGAATGTGCGTGCAGCCTCATCGTAGGTCATGACGACTTGCTCGCCCTTGGCGTTGGAGAGGGTGACGGTGGCAGAACCCTTCAGGTCAACAACCATCTCGCAAGCCTCGGTGGGGTTCTTCACTTTCTTACCGCGAGCGGCCAGCATCTCAGGTGCAGGTTTCACGCTGACGTACCACTCACCGCTGTCCTCAAACAGACCGAGGTCGCGTGCAATAGAGTTAGCTGAGCGATACTGCATGGTCGGGACGTCGTTGGCGTACTGCCAGTTGCTCATCCACGCCAGCACTGTGCGACGACCCTCGGGAGCGCCCCAGAAGGAGACTGTGGCGTAGTGGTCCTTGCCCCAGTCCATCCATTTGGTGACCTGAGGAGCAGAGTCGCAGGTGAACTTATGTCCGTCGAAATCGCCCACGAAGTACTGCGTGGCCGAGCCTCCGAAGGGGCCGCCGGGATTGATGTTGCAGACGAGGACCCATTTCCCGTTCAGCTTGAACAGATCCGGGCATTCCCAGACACCGTCGTGGTTGCCGCAGCCGAGGCCGAAGCGGCACTCTTCCTTCCAGTCCTTGAGGTTAGGCGACGAGTATATGCGCATCTCCTGACCCACGGCCAAGATGAGGTTCCAGGCGTTGATGTTCTCGTTCCAGAACATATTCGGGTCGCGGAAATCCTTCTCTTCAGCTGTCAGCACGGGGTTGCCCTCATACTTCGTGAAAGTCTTGCCGCCATCGGTGCTGTAGGCCAGGCACTGTGCCTGCACGTCGCCACCAAAGGGCGTGGGACGGCTCGACGTGTACATGGCAATCACGGTGCCGTGTCCGAAGCCGGCCGTGTTGTTCTCATCAACTACACAGGAGCCGCTGAACATCGTGCCCCAAGCGTCGGGGGCAAGTGCCACGCCTTCGTCCTTCCAACTGACGAGGTCGGTGGATGTGGAATGTCCCCAGTGCATATTGCCCCACATGGAACCGTAGGGGTTGTACTGGTAGAAGAGGTGCCACACGCCATCCTTGTAGAACATCCCGTTGGGGTCGTTCATCCATCCTCGACGTGGTGTCTGGTGGTAGAGCGGCCGATACTTCTCGTCGATAAACGCGTAGTCGGGATCATCGTTCTGCACGAGTTTAGAGAAGCAGATACTGCCTGTGGGCACGTTCTGCACGCAAACCTTGAAAGAGCCTTTGCCCTGATAGGGCTGCAGGTACAGGGCCACGAAATAATCCACCCGCTCACGTGCCATACGAACGTTCTGCTCCATCAAGAGGGCACCGTTTCGGATGATTTGCACCTTCCCTTCGGGAGCGGACTCCTGGATGGGTATCCACAGATAGCGGCCGCCCACCTGCGGCACGATGATGCTCTGCTCGCAGGCCTGCGGCACCACCGTCTGCGCCTGGCAGTGGGCTGCCAGGGCAAGCATAACGGTCAGTGCGAAGAGTGTATGTTTCATTATTTTACCACAACCTTTTTGCCGTTCACTACATAGACGCCCTTCGTGGGTTTAGCTATGCGCTGACCGCTTACGGTGTAAGCCTCGCGGGCTTTCGCAGCAGGAGCAGTTACCTGTCTGATGGCATCTGCATCGGTGATAATCTGGATGTTGGTGCATTTGGCTTGAATACCTGTCCAATCCTCATCCCAGCGACCGGCACCGCTCACGTCGAGTGTCGTGGCTGTCGAAGCCAATTTGGAAGCCAGAAGAGCATAGTCATCGTAGTTCTCGGAATGCCAGTCGCCATCCCATGTGTTCTGGTACTGCCCCTTGCCTATGACACCCTTGACGACGACATCGCCCGTCAGCGAGTTGTCGGGAAGGGCGTGGATACCCTTGCCGTTCACCATGGGGCCTTCAAACTTGATGTCATCGATATAGACTGTCTGTCCGACGTTGCTCAGGGCATCACCCTCTTCAAAAGGCCAGATTTCCAGCACTGTGTTTCCAGTGTTCTGAACTTTGTCGTTGTCAGGTCCGGCGGCGAAGGTAAAGGTGAGAATGTTCCACTCATTAGGGGTGCCGCACCAGAACAGGCGTCCCGTATTGTATCCGCCGTCACCGTCCTTGACCAGCCTGACGAGCACGTTGTGGTTCACACTCATCTTGATTCTAAGGGTTAGGCGTCGCAGTCCTTTGAAATCCACGTCTCCGAGGGGTAGTGCGAAGTTGCAGTGTTCTTTATCCCATCCGCCCGGGTTGTCCTTTGTGACGAATTTCATGATTTTGTTGTCGCCTTCTTCAATCACTGTGGGTTCGGCACGGTTCCAGAAACCGCCGTCGCTACCTACTTCTTTGTCATCACCATTCCAGAGTATGACCTGTGCATTACACATGGTTGCAACGAACATCGTTGCGAGTAAAAGAATCTTTTTCATAAAGCTTTATTATTTATTAGGTTAATATTGACTTACGCTGACATTGCTCACTGTGACATTGCCTCCGTAGCTGTTGATGCTCCAGCAGTTCTTGCGGATGCCGTAGATGCGCTGGGTGTAGCAGACGTTGTCGTTGATGTACATCACAAGCACCGAGTTGTCGGTGTAGATGTCGATGTTGTACTTGTTGTCGGCCGGTGTCGGGAAGAAGTATCCGTCGATGCCCTTGACAAATCCCATGCCTTCGGAGCCCTCTTCCTCGAAGTTGATTTTATGCTTATTGCCGTTGTCTTCAGGGTTGATGACCATCGTGTAGTACTTCTTGGAATCGGTGCCGCGCACGAGTGAGATTCCGAACTTGTCGTTCTTGTCGGCTGTAACCGCCGTGAAGGAGATGTGGTTGTGAGCGCCCAGACGGTTGTAGAGCACGTAGGCACCTTCTCCCGAGAGTTTGCCGCTGTCCCATCCCTTGCTGCTCATCACATTGACGGGTTGCTGCTGATTGTACTTGGCCGCCATAGCGGGCACTACACCCAGGCTGAGTTTGCCGTCGGCGTGCTGAATCACGCGGTGGCACACAAGGGCTCCGCTCCACAGAGGTTCCTTGTTGTCGCTGACACTGGTGTTAGCCTTGTAGATGTCCGTCTTGTAGTTGTCACGTGTCGGGCACCATCCCCAGATGTAGCGGTTTTTGCCGTCGGAAGCCGTCTTGCCGGCATAGAAGGCGCGGCTGTCGAGCTTGGCGAAGTCCTCGCTGCCGTCGGGCCATGCCGGCGGATCCAAGCGCCCCTTCAGACTCTCCCAAGATTCAGCCATGACATATTTCACCTGACGGCTCCAGGCAGGTGCCTCACTGAATACGAGGTACCACCAGTTGCCCATCTTGAACACGTCGGGGCATTCGCACATACGGTCGTTCCACACCATTTTGAATGAACCTACATGCTCCCAGTTACGCATGTCGGCAGACTTGAATTCGGCGAAGAGGGGCTTTCCGCCGGCCTTTGGGTAGGTGGCAATCACCATGTGGTAGAGTCCGTCATCGGCTACGAATATCTGCGGGTCGCGGAAGTCGTTGCCCGAGTAGCCGTACTGCGGGCCGTTGAGTTCCCAGAGGTTATCCTTTGTCCATGTCTTGAAGTCGTCCGACGTAGCGCGCATGACCACCTCGCGATTGGTGCAGTTGCCGTTGTGCCCAGTGTAGTAGATGTAGTACTTCTGGTCCTTGTCGCAGTAGTAGGCACACCCCGTTCCGAGGGCGGCATCCTGCTGGTAGTCAGTCTCGCCGTAAGGCAGTACTTCGCCCATCGACGTGTAGTTGCAGCCGTCGGTGGTGGTGACGCCCCAGAAGGGGTGGAAGCGCTTGTCGGCATTGTCGTCGAACTCCTGCAGGTAGAGCACCTTGAAGTTACCTGCCTTCTTATCGTAGAAAGGCATGGGGTCGCCTACGCGCCCGATGGAGGGCGTGTAGAAGGTCGAAAAGCTCTGTTCGTCGGCAGACTCGAAGACATCCGTCGTTTCTGCCCACGCCTTCTCGGGATCGCCAATCGGTTCGTCATCGGCGCAGGAACCGAACAATGTCGCGACCCCGAACCCGCCCGCAACTGCGGGCAGGAGGGTTACTATACCCATGAAGAAATGCTTGATATGCTTTTTCATAATCGAATTCGTTTTTGTTGATTAATCATTGATGATTCGTTGATACTACTCCTTGCCCACGTAGTTATAGGCGTTCAGCATGATGCCGCCCATGTTGTCGTGGTAGTTAGATGTATAGTCAGTTGGAGAGTTCCAGTCGAAGAGCCCGGAGCCGATGCAGATGATGCCACCGTGGCCGTACTGCCCGTTGCTGGCTTTCAGCTCCCATGCTGGCACTTCATGATCGTTGCCGGCCAGGGCGCGTCCGCCGGTCTTTTCTTCCACGGCATTCTTGCCGCTTGCATATTCACCAAAGAATCCGAACTGCGACGTGGTGTTGCAGGTGGTGTAGTTCTCGTCCAGCGTATAGACGGCATCGTCGGGAGCGCCGGGGAACTTCTTCAAGTTGGCCCATAGCGGATGGGCGGCATCGAAGACAAACATGTGCCAGGGGTCACTACCCATCTTGTGGCTGTCTTCGCCCCACACATTGTTGGGATAGGAATCCTCTGGCTGGGCACCCAGTGCGATGGCATAGTTGACAGCCGAGCGCGAGAGAACAAAGCCCACGCCGTTTTCCCACAGCTCTTTCATCTTAGCTACAGCCAGCATCGCTTCCGGCTCAGCCTCCTTAAACTGATTATAGCTGCCAGAGGGCGAGCAATGGTGATGCCAGAAGACGAATTTCACCTCGTCCAGATTGATGTTGTCGGTGGCGATGTCGCTCCAAGAGGCATACATGGCGCCTGCAATGTTGCCCAGCAACCACTTGGCGGCAGCTTTCTCCTCGACATTGAGTTCTTCGATGTTGGCTGCTTCGCCCACAAAGAGAGCTGTCGGGTTGGCAATCACCTCCACGGTGACGGTGTAGGTGTTGGAGGCCGTGTTATCAGTAAGTGTGATGGTCACCGGCGCGTTGAAATTCGCTTTTGTCCCACTGGCGGGGCTGCAAACGGCATCTTCGCTGCACTCCACAAAGAAGGTTGCATTGGAGAGGTTGATGCCACTTTTGGCAGTGACTGCCACCTTCACCGTCTTGTTAGCCTCGTCGATGGCACCTTTCACCCCTTCCAGGATGAACGTTTTCATCACAGCTTCGTCGTTGCGCACAGACAGCTGATAGTCCAGATAGCGGTCGCCGTTGGTGACATGCAGCGGGCGATCGGCGTTCAGATTGAGATGGTCACCAACCTTCACGTTGGCCGTTGCACCTGCCGACAGTTTCACACTTGTGACCACCATGTCGCCCTTGGCGTCGAAATCCACGGGCACCTTCACCTTCAGCAGTCGTTTTTCGGTGCTGATGGAAGCCTTGTATTTATTGTTGAGCACGAACTCCTCGATCAGACAGTCGCCGCTGAGATCTAAGGTCATCTCATCGTTGTCAGAGGAGCATGAGGTCAGTAGCGCCCCACCCCCGAAGCCTCCAGCTAAGAGGGCCACTAAAGTTATCATTCCCAACAGGAAATGCTTGATATCATTCTTCATGACGATTAATTACTTGTTGTTGAAGTTATACTTGGTTCACCTCCCGATTCCCCTCCCCTGAGGAAGGGAGAAAGGGAGTGAGCCTTCTTACCAATTACCGACGTTCTGGGTATAGTGTCCGTTGGAAGCAGAGATCTGCTCGTAGGGCACAGGAGCATATTCGTTTTTGTTGGCCGTAAATACAGCATCGGAGAGGAAACTCATCGTGGCTGCCTCCGTGGTATAAAATCTGTTGATGACCGTGGCTGCATCGCCCCAGCGCACAAGGTCGAAGAAGCGTTCGCCCTCCATGGCTAATTCCAGACGACGTTCCATCTTGACAATCGCGAGGACGTCTTCCTTACTGTAGCTGCCATTATATGTGCTGACGGCATAGTGGACGTTGTACTTGAGAGGATAGCCTGACACGATGCTGTTGGCAATCATTCCCTTGGCACGGCTGCGAACCTGATTGACCAAGGCAATAGCCTCTGCCGTCTGGCCCAGCTGAGCCAACGCCTCAGCACGCATAAGCAGTACATCGGCATAGCGGAAAACAATGCGGTTCATGGAGGATGCCCACTGATCGTCGCAGTTGAACAGATAGATATCGACGAGCGCGGGGTCCACGTTTTGCTTCAGGGATACGAACCATCCGTAGGTTCCCTCGCCTGCACGGCTCCACGTGTTTGTCTTGGCTATCATGTATTTGGTGTTGAACATATAAGGTGTTCCGGGCATACCCACCGTGATGAAGAGGCGGGGGTCAACGGTCTCGTTCAGGCCAACCTCATAGTCCGTCGTCGGTGCATTGTCCAGATAGGGCAGCCCCTTGGCATCGGTGCGGTAGGCGTTGACAAGGCTGTGAGAGGGCTTGTAGAAGTCGCCGCCGGAATCGTGGACACGGGGGATGCAGGGTACAATCAGGCGATTCGAGAAGTTCAGGTTGCCGTATTGTGTGCCGTCGTTGCGGGAGTATTGGATGGCCCAGATGCTCTCCTTGCCGTTCTCGTAGGCCTCTTCGGGACGGAAGTTATTGTGCATGTCGGCTTCCAGGCCGTAGCCGGCCGATGTGAAGGTCGATAGTGTGGTATATTCCACTACTTTCTCCAAATCGTCATTGCTGATGCTGGTCACGAGGTTGCTGTTGGCATCATCCTGATGATATGCCTTGTAGAGATAGACCTTGGCCAGGAATGCAGCCGCAGCGGCCTTGGTAGGACGCCCCTTCTCGGTCTGGCTTACAGGTAGTACCTTGTAAGCCTCTTCGAGGTCTTTGATAATCTGCTGCCAGCCTTCGTCATTGGAGTATTCGGTATTTGACAGATTGTTGTAGTCGTCCTGCGTCATGTTGGGCTTATTGACGAAAGGAATCTTCTTGAACAAGCGTTTCAGCAGGAAGTGACCATAGGCGCGCAAGAACTTCATCTCTGCCATGCGCTGCTGGATAACAGGGTTCTCCTGATCGGCTTCAGACAGCATGTCAATGGAGAGGGATACGCGCGAGAGATACTTGTACATCTTGCCCCAGAACGAGCCAAAGGGCCAGTCGGTGGTCAGGATGCCTGTACCGAGTTCGAGGTGGTGGAAAGGTTCGCCGTCGGAGAAGCTGGAGCCGCCGACGTAGGCATCATCGGAACGGGTGTCATAGTTCCATTGTGAGAATGATGCGTTCATGTCCTCAATCGTCACAAGACCTGCGTAAGTCGAGGTGATGACATCGTCTACATACTTAGGATCCTTCACTTCGTCTTGCGTCAGCATGGCCTGTGGTACCTGTTCGTCGAGGAAACCAGAGCAACTGGTGGCTGCAAACAGGAATGTAAGGAGGAAATTAAAAAATGAAAGAATGAAAATATAGCGTCTCATAATCGTATTCGTTTAATGATTTATGTCTTTATTCCGGTATCCTTTGATTCTTTAATTTCTCACAGTGTCACGTTCAGTCCGAAGGTGAGGTTGAGAGGAATAGGATAGTTGAATCCGGGGTTCTCAGGATCGACACCGCTGAACTTCTTGCTCTTGATGGTCAACAGGTTCTGCGCAGAGATATAGACACGCAGGCGGTCGAAATGCAGTTTGTCTGTGAACTTCTTCGGCGCATTGTAGCCCAACTGGATGGTGCGCATCTTGGCAAAGGAGCCGTTCTCGACGTAATATGATGACACGCGGCCTTCCTGATTGAGGTCGGCAAGGGTCATTGCGGGAATATTGCTGTCGGGGTTGGAAGGTGTCCAGGCATCAAGCACGCGCACGCCCTTGTTCAGATAAGGGACGTTGCAGGCATCGTGGGAACTTGCCCAGAGGTCTGTCTGTGTCTTCATGAGGCGCACCTGATCGTAGTTGGCATTCACGCCCTGAACGCCCTGCCAGAACATCGTGAAGTCGAAGTTCTTGTACTGGAGATAGATATTCAAGCCCCATGTGAACTTAGGCGTGGGATCATAGATCCAATCCTGGTCATCCTCGGTGATTCTGCCATCGCCGTTGACATCCTTCCAGCGGATGCGGCCTAGGCCGGCATTCTCCTGCAGGGCATGGTTGTCGATTTCTTCCTGACTCTTGAAGAGTCCGTCGGCAACATAGCCTACTATGGAACCCTTGGCATGACCGACGACACTCAGCTTGCTGTTGCCGCCGAATTTACCATTGGCAATAACGGTTTCAGGCAGTTTGGTGATTTCATTGGTATAGCGGCTGATGTTGCCGGTGATGTCCCAAGAAAAGCCGCAGTCAAGTTTGTGGCGATATCCTAAGGAGAGTTCCCAACCCTTGTTTTTCACCTCGCCGGCATTCACCCATTGAACGGCGCCTTCGCCCATTGAGGCGATGCCTTCCATGGGAATCAGCACGTCGGAGGTAAGCTTGTGGAACCAGTCAAAGCTTCCGTAAAGTTCATTCCGGAGAACGGCAAAGTCAAAGCCGACATTGTGCTGGGTCGTAGTCTCCCATTTGATGTTCTCGTTGCCGATTTGCTTGCGGACATATCCGTTGCTGAGCTGCTGTCCACCATTGGTTCCTGCGATGTCGTAGGAGGAGCCGCTATCGCCGGTCTCCCACAGTCCTGTGGATACGACAGCCTTGTAGAGAGTATAACGTGCTTCGTTGTCGATGGCTTGGTTACCGGTCTGTCCCCATGAATAGCGGACTTTGAAGTCATCGAGCCAGCTTTCAGACCAACTCATGAACTTCTCCTGCGTGAGGCGCCAGCCGGCAGACACAGAGGGGAATGTACCGTATTTGTTGTTCTTGCCGAAGCGGGAGCTGCCATCGTGGCGGACGGTGACACTCGCCATGTAGCGGTCGGCATAGGTGTAGTTGACCTTGCCGAAGAAGGATACGAGTGAGTATCCGTTGCCAAAGCCTAATGCTTCTTGGCGGCCGCTGCCGGCAGAGGGCCACATGTAGTCTGTGTTCAGGATGGAGAGGTCATAGCGTTTGGCACTGTTCATCTTGTAGTTCTCACGGTTCACCTCCATACCGACCATGGCATCGGCGCGGTGGCGACCGATTTCGAGGTTATAGGTAGCAATGGCATTCCACATCCAGCGCATCCAGTGCTCCTGCTTGCTTTCTGCGGCCGTGTCGGTGCGCTTCTTTTTTCCATTTAGAATGGGATAGGTGAAGAAGCGCTGTTCCTTCTGGGAATAGTCCATACCCAGAGTGGAGCGGAAGGTGAGGTTCTTGACGGGTGTGATGCTGATGTGAGCGTCGCCGAACATGCGCCACATGGTATATTCGTTATCCTTATTATTATAAAGGATGCTCATGGGGTTTTCGCGCTCAGAATAAGAGCCCAGAGCCTGTGCGAACTCTCCGTTCTCGGCATAGATGGGGAAGTTCGGGTTGAACTGCAAGGCATTGGCCAGGATGTTTCCCGGGGCATCGACTCCACGAGTGCGGTTAATGGAGAAGTTCTCGCCGATGACCACCTTGCCGTCGAAGAGCTTGTAGTCGCTGTTGGCACGGGCCGAGAGGCGGTTGAACTTGCTGTCGCGAATGGTACCTTGGTTGCCGTAGTAGCCTACCGAGAAGAACGAGTTGCCCTTTTCGCCGCCGTTGCTTACGGAGAGGTTATACTGCTGGACAAACCCCGTGCGGGTGACTTCATCGAACCAGCGGGTGTCAGCAGAGCGTACGGTGGCATTGTCATCCAGGAACATGCTCATGCTCATGCTGTTCAGTACGGGGATGCCGTTCTGATCGTAGCCCCAGTCGTATTGGTAGCCTAAAGCATTGTTGTTTGGATTCTTGCCATCATTGACACTGGCCTGCCAGAAAGCCTGTCCCCACTGCTGGGCATTCATCGTTTCTACCTTCTTATTATAGAGTGAAGCGGCGATGCTGGCATCGAAGTTGACCTTCACCTTGCCCTCCTTGCCCTTCTTCGTAGTGATAATGATGACACCGTTGGCAGCGCGGCTACCGTAGATGCTGGCCGATGCTGCATCCTTCAGCACTTGGATGCTCTCGATGTCGTTGCCGTTGAGCTCATGCATACCGGCAGTAGTTGGTACGCCGTCAATGATGTAGAGGGGATCCAAGCCGGCGTTCAGGGTGCCCTCACCACGGATGCGCACTGTGGCGGCACCGGAGAGGTTACCGTCGGCCGAGATGTTCATGCCCGGCACACGTCCCTGAAGGGCTTTCATCGGGTTGTTTTCGTTTTGCTTGGCAATTTCGCCTACGTTGACTACGGAGACGGCGCCCGTCAGGTCAGCTTTGCGCTGAACGGTATAACCCGTCACCACCACTTCATTCAAGTCTGAAGCGGCTTCTCCCATGGTAACTACCATGCCTTCCTTGGCTTCCACTTCCTGGGTATCGAATCCCATGAAGGAGATGACCAGCACGGCGCCCTTATCAACCTTAAGCTTGAACTTGCCGTCCATGTCGGTCAGCGTGCCGTTGTTGGCATTGGCTTTCTCTTTCACTGTGGCACCTGGCAATCCCTCGCCAAGGTCGTCAAGCACAGTGCCTTGAACTTCGACTTGCTGTGCCCACAGCGTGGTGCCAGCAAGGATGAGCACGAGACCCATCAGTAATCGTCTAAGTTTTTGCATGTTTTTTAATTAGTTTATGAAGTTTGCGATAAAGACTGCCGCAAAGTTCGCAACTTATTAATAACATACATAAAAAGAATCGTTCATCTGCTTGGATATTTGTTTCGATGCAACAAATATGCAAGAGTATGAACGAAATTTAATTCATAATGTATGTGTATCGTGAATTATGCACTGACCTTACTTCTCACCTCTCCGGGCACGATTCCAAACTTATCCTTGAAGCATTTGGTGAAATAGGCAGGTGCCGAGAAACCTACGGCGTATGCCACTTCGGAAACGGTCTTGTCTGTAGTGAGCAACAGTTGATAGCCTCGGTTGAGGCGAGCGGTACGCAGCAGTTCCACGGGCGAACTGCCCGTTATAGCTTTCACCTTTCTGTAGAGTTGTACGCGGCTCAGGTTCATGTCGGCAGCCAAATCCTCTACGCTCAGCTCACTGTTGCTCATGTTGCGCTCCACGACTTCGCGGAAAAGATTGATGAAAGGTGAGGCATCTGAAAGCTTAGAGCCCGGGGGCTCATCTGTTTCAGATGGCAATGTTCCCTCAATGACCTGTTTTGCTGGAGCACTTGACGCTTCAGGAGCAGAGATGCAGGTGGGAGGATCGGGGGAGTTATCCATATTCCACAAGTTGTTCAGCACTCTTTCGCGACGGATATTCACCTGCCCACGGTGGTACAAATAGAAAAGGACAATGGCTATGAGCAGCAGGACAATGACACCACATGCCAGCACGGTGATGGTCTTTTGTGCAGAGAGTTCTTTCAGATAGTGGCTGGCCAAGAGTTGCATGCGTTCGAGGCGTTGTGAACGTCGTACAACTTCTTCGCTTTCAAGGTAAAGCACATTGGCATTCTCATGGGTCACGAGAGCAGATGTCAGCAACGTTTCCTTTTTATAGGTTTTCCCTTCCAGTATCTCCAAAGCCAATTGAAGCAACAGGTCTCCACGCGTGGGATATATATATGATGCTGTCAGCAGTGAATCCCGCACTTGGCAGATACCGCCATCCTCACCTGGCAAGCCGTCGATGCCACAGAAAAGCGGTAGTATATCCTTCTGCCCCTGAGAAGAAGCATTCCTTGCTACCTGCTCTTCAAATGCCCTGCGTGCTCCCATGGCTGTGCGGTCATTGTGCCCAAAGACGACATCTATAGACATACCATGAACGGATGTACCATTTAACCATCGTTTGGTGGCCTCGTATGCTGTCATCTCGGTCCAGTCGCCGTGCAGAGTTGCCACGACCTTAATATCCGGATAACGGGTGATAGCATCGTGAAACCCTCTATGGCGTTCCAGGGCTGGTGAAGATCCCTTGAGTCCCATCACCTCCATGATATTCCCCTGTCCGCCAAGCTGGACAGCCATGTATTCACCCATCTGTCGCCCCATCTCATAATTGTCTGCACTGACAAATGCCGTGAACTTGTGCGAATCCGTTTTCCGCTCAAAGACAATGACAGGAATGCCGCTGTCGTAGGCTCTGTCAATAGCGGATGATATATTCTGCATTTGGTTAGGTGCCACTATAAGTAGGTCAATGCCACAAGCCACGAGGCTGTCAATCTGCTGAATCTGTCGGCGACTGTCATCATGCGCAGTGGCAAAAGACAGCCTGACATCATCGCGAAAGTGCGCTTCGAGCTTCATCTCTTCATTCTGCCAGTCGCGCCAGATATCTTCTGAGCACTGTGAGACTCCGATATGCCAATGGGGGGTGTCTGCCATGCAACCACACAGCAGTAACGAATATAATAGAATGAATCTATATGGCTTCATAATTACCGATTTCTGTGGCAAAAGTACAAAAAATTATTCGATATCCTCCAAAAGTAATCAGAATAATCATGTTACGACGTTATTTTTCTACTGAACAATGGGACTTATCTTTGGCGGGCTTGCGTTCTGTTAAACATTAGGTATTCAACCTTCAAATACCCCGCTTTACTTCGCCAGCACCTTGCGGGTAGAGCCGTCAGAAGAATGCATCCACCGCACAGGTCACCACTTCGTGTGCTCTCTTGTGCGGTGTGCGCATGAAATTTGTTAAGAAATCTTTAATTTGAGGGCGCCGGTGATGTTGGTTTTGCAGTGCCTGTGGTGTTGCTTTTTGCAGTGAGGGGATGATTTTTGGCGCGTTGTTTGGCCGCGTTGCGGGGAAACGCTATCTTTGCACCCGAAAAATGCGAATGCACACATGAGTAAGACAGAAGAAAAGAATGAATATGTGCGCTCGGTGGCCGATAAATCCTACGAGTTCGGCTTCACGACAGACATCGAGACGGAGGTCATCGACCGCGGTCTCACAGAGGATACCGTGCGCCTGATATCCGCGAAGAAGGGGGAACCGGAGTGGTTGCTGGAGTTCCGCCTGAAGGCGTTCCGCTACTGGCAGACACAGGAGCAGCCGACATGGGGCCATCTGCAGATGCCCGACATCGACTATCAGGCTATCTCCTACTATGCCGACCCCACAGCGGCGAAGAAGAAGGAGGGCCCCAAGAGCGTTGATGATATCGACCCTGAGCTGATGAAGACGTTCGACAAGCTGGGCATTCCGCTGGAAGAACGCCTGGCGCTGAGCGGCACGGCAGTGGATGCGGTGATGGACAGCGTGTCGGTGAAGACCACGTTCCGCGAGAAGCTGGCCGCGATGGGCATCATCTTCTGCAGCATCAGCGAGGCTGTGCGCGAACATCCGGAGCTGGTGAGGAAGTACCTCGGCTCGGTCGTTCCCTACCGCGACAATTTCTTTGCTGCCCTGAACAGCGCCGTGTTCTCCGACGGCTCGTTTGTGTATATCCCCAAAGGCGTGCGCTGTCCCATGGAACTCTCCACCTACTTCCGCATCAACGCCCAGGGCACGGGGCAGTTCGAGCGCACGCTCATCGTGTGCGACGAGGATGCCTACGTGAGCTACCTCGAAGGCTGCACGGCACCCATGCGCGATGAGAACCAGCTGCATGCAGCCATCGTGGAGATTGTCGTGGAGAACCGTGCTGAGGTGAAGTACTCGACGGTGCAGAACTGGTACCCGGGCGACAAGGAGGGCAAGGGCGGCGTGCTGAACCTCGTGACGAAGCGCGGGTTGCTGCGCGGCGAGAACAGCAAACTGTCATGGACGCAGGTGGAGACGGGCTCGGCCATCACCTGGAAATATCCCTCGTGTGTGCTCGCCGGCGAAGGTTCGCAGGCTGAGTTCTACAGCGTCGCCGTCACCAACAACTACCAGCAGGCGGACACTGGCACGAAGATGATACACCTGGCACCCCGCACGCGCTCCACGATTATCTCGAAGGGCATCAGCGCCGGACGCTCGCAGAACTCGTACCGCGGTCTGGTGCGCGTGGCACCGAAGGCTGAGGGTGCCCGCAACTATTCCAGCTGCGACAGCCTGCTGCTGAGCAGCACCTGCGGCGCCCACACCTTCCCCTACATGGACATCCAGAACCCGTCGGCCATCGTGGAGCACGAGGCCACCACGTCGAAGATCAGCGAGGACCAGCTCTTCTACTGCCAGCAGCGCGGCATCCCGCAGGAGGATGCCGTGGGCCTCATCGTGAACGGCTATGCCAAGGATGTGCTGAACAAGCTGCCCATGGAGTTTGCCGTGGAGGCGCAGAAGCTCCTCGCCGTGTCCTTGGAGAACACGGTCGGCTGACCCCGCATACATATCTCTATAACGTCATCGCCCCGACCTGCATCCAGGCCGGGGCGACGGTTATATGTGGGGAATGTTGTCCTTATTGCTCGGGCTCCATGACCACGCGGCAGCGGTTGCCGTTCTTAAGGATGGTCTGGGCCATGGCCTTGATGTCGGCGTTGGTGATGCCGCTGATGACGGCTTCGTAGTCCTTGCTGGAGTCGTAGTCGCGGCGCAGGATGCCTGCGATGCGACTCATCCAGTAGCCATTCTCGCGCTGGTTCTGTGCGAAGGTCTTGAGCATGTACTCCTTGGCCTTGCTGATGCTCTCATCGCTGGGGCCGTTGGCGGCGATGTCCTCCACGACATCCTGTACAATCTGCAGGCAGGTGTCTGTCATCTCGGGCTTCAAGGGGAAGGCAGCCTGAAGGATGTAGTAGGTCTTGTCATCCGGCATGCGTGTGACGTCGCCGTTGGCGCTGGTGCTGTAGGCTGCGCCGAGTTCCTCGCGGATCTTCTTGAGATAGACCTCTGCCACGCAGGTGCCGAGGATGCTCATGAGAGCCTCGTTCTTGACGGAGAGTTCGATGGGGCCTGTCCAAGTGCTGATGATGAAGCTCTGGGGCGTCTGCATCTTCTTCTGATAGCGGTTGGTGATGTCGCCGGTGACGAAGTTCAGACCCGGGTCAACGGCTTTGTCGTTGCGCTTGACGGTGGGCAGGGTGGCCAGATACTGGGCTGCGAGCTCACGGATCTGTGCTTCATCAACGTTACCGATGAAGAGGAAGGTGAAGTCGGAGGCGTCGGCAAAGCGGTCGGCCCACATCTGTAGGATGCGGTCGTAGTTGACCTGATCGACTTCTGCCTCTGTCATGGGGGTGATGCGCGGGTTATGGCCGTACATCGTGGCCTGAATGCTGTCGCTGAGGCTGGCCATGGGGTCGAGGCTCTTGTTGCGGAGTGACTCGCGCAGGCTTGCGAGGTAGGAGCCCACGGCCTCTTCGTCCTTCTCGCGGGGGAGGAAGGTCATATAGATGAGCTCGAAGAGCGTCTGGAGGTCTTTCTTAGAGCTGAAGCCTGAGAAGGTCTCGTTGCGGAAGTCCACGTTGGCAGAGCTGCGTACGTTCTTGCCGGCGAGGGCTTTGCTGAGCTCTACGGATGTGAAGCCGCCAATCTTGCTGTGGCCCATGACCTCGTCGAAGGCACTGAGGTTGATGCGCTCGTTGGCAGAGTAGCGTCCCATACCGCCTTCGCTCCATGCCATCATGCGGATTTCATCGTCCTTGTAGTCGGTTTGCTTCATGACGACCTTGACGCCGTTGCTGAGAGTGAGGACCTTGGAGTCGAAGGGCCCTGCGGCTTCCTTCTTTACCTTGCCGGGCTTGGGCAGTGTCGCGATGAGCGGACCTGTCTTGACATTGTCTTCCCAGGCGGTGAGCTGTTGCTGCTGTGCAGCGTGGATGGCGCTGAGGAGCATCTGCTCGGCAGGAATCTCAAGGCCTTCCTTCTCGGGGTTGATGCAGAGGACTACGAGGTTGGTGTCGGTGCGTGTAACATACTCGTTGATCATGCTGTTGAAGGCCTCCACGGGGAGCTGCGGCAGCATCATCTTCATCATCTGGTATTCCACTTCGATGCCGGGGATGGCCTCGTTGTTGAGGAAGGAGCGGTAGTACTCGTGGGCATAGCCCTTGGACTTCTGCTTGTTGCGGTTGTTGTAGAGCTGCTCGAAGTTGCTGATGGTCTCGGCAACGGCACGGTCTATCTCACCCTTGGTGAATCCGAACTGGTCGGCGCGATAGACCTCAGCCATGACGGCCTGAATGGCTTCCTCTACGCGACCTTCCTTGGGCATGACATTGATGTTGAAAGCGCCTGTCACCTTCGATGACAGCAGGAAGGCGCCGTCATCTACGCTGGCACCCTTGAAGGGACATTCGGGCTTCAAGGACAGCTCGTTGAGGCGCTGGTTGAGGACATGGCAGGCAGTGTTGGTGAGGACGTTGGAGAGGTAGGCAGCCAGCGTGTTGCGGATGCTGTCGGGGATGGCCTCGTGCTTCATGGAGATGAGCACCATCTGCGAGGTCACCTCGGGGTCTTTGTCGCTCACGACAACGGCTTCGGTGTTGTCGGGCACGCTGTAGTACTCGCGCTTGGCGACGGGCTGCTGTAGCTGGATGGGCGAGAAGAGTTTCTGAATCTTACCCTCGATGGCATCGACATCCACGTCGCCCACGACGATGATGCCCTGCAGGTCGGGGCGGTACCATTTGTGGTAGTAGGCGCGCAGGGTGTCGTAAGGGCACTCATCGACGACCTCCATGAGACCGATGGGGAAGCGGCGGCCGTAGCGGCTGTCGGACATCAGCTTCTCGAGGTGCTTGACGAGGATGCGTGTCATGCCGGTGTTACGCATGCGCCATTCGCCGTGGATGACACCGCGCTCCTTGTCGATTTCCTTGCCGTCGAGTGTCAGGTCGTGGCTCCAGTCATGCAGGATGAGCAGGCAGGAGTCGATGGCCCCTTCGCGTGCGGGCACGTGGTCGATATTATAAACGGTTTCCTCGACGCTGGTGTAGGCATTGAGCTGTGCACCGAACTTCACACCGATGCTCTCAAGGTAGTTGACGAGAGAGCTGTCGGGGAAGTGGGTGGTGCCGTTGAAGCACATGTGCTCCAGGAAGTGTGCGAGGCCGCGCTGGCTCTCTTCCTCCTGGATGGAGCCCACTTTCTGTGCGATGTAGAAGAAGGCCTGATCCTTGGGCTCTTCGTTGTGGCGGATGTAGTAGGTCAGACCGTTGTCCAGACGGCCGATGCGGACCTGCGGATCTACGGGCAGAGGCTGCATCATTTGCTCCATCTGTGCCGAGGCGTTGAGAGCCGTGGTGGCAAGAAAGAGCGTGAGAAAAATGTTCTTTAGTTTCATGTGATTGTTTATAAATGGTTAATGGTTCATGATTTCGTTCAGGGGACGCATGACGAAGTCGCGCTCGTGCATCAGGGGATGCGGTATCTTGAGGTCGGGTTCGTCGATGACGGCGTCGCCGTAGAGGAGGATGTCGATGTCGATAGGACGGTCGGCGTAAGTGCCGTTGCTCTTCTGACGGCGTCCCAGCTGACGTTCGATGTCCTGTGTGACCGTCAGCAACTCACGCGGTGAGAGAGTGGTGCGGAACAGAGCCACGGCGTTGAGGAAGGGATGTTCGGAGACGAAGCCCCACGGCGCGGTCTCGATGAATGAGGAACAGCGCACCAGACGCCCCACACGCTGCGTCAGCAACTCGATGGCGGCAAGGAGTTGCGCATGGCGGTCGCCCAGGTTACTGCCTAAGCCGAGATAGACGTCAGTGAGTTGCATGAATGGCGGAATTAGTCGTTGAGGATGAGCATGGCATCGCCGTAGGTGCCGAAGCGGTAGCGGTGGTCGCGGACAGCCTCCTTGTACGCTTTCATGACGAGGTCGTAGTCGCCGAAGGCGCACGCGATCATCAGCAGCGTGGAGTAGGGCATGTAGAAGTTGGCGACCATGGCGGTGGCGATGCTGAAGTTATAGGGCGGATAGATGAACTTGTTGGTCCATCCGTCGAACTCCTTCAGCCGCAGGTCGGCACCCACGGCCGTCTCCAAGGCTCGCTGCACGGTGGTGCCCACGGCGCAAATCTTATGGCCGGTGTCCTTGGCTCTGTTGACGATGCGGCAGGCTTCAGCGCCCACGTGCATCTCCTCGCTCTCCATCTTGTGCTTGGAGAGGTCTTCGACATCAATCTCGCGGAAGTTGCCGAGGCCGCAGTGTAGGGTGATGAAGGACATGTCGATGCCCTTGATCTCCATGCGCTTGAGCAGGTTCTTGGAGAAGTGTATGCCTGAGACGGGAGCCGTCACAGCGCCCTCGTTCTTGGCAAAGACGCACTGGAAGTTCTCGATGTCATCGGGGCGTGCCGGGCGCGTGATCATCTGGCGGGGCAGGGGAGCCTCACCGAGGGCGTAGAGGGCTTCCTTGAACTCCTCGTGGGGACCGTCGTAGAGGAAGCGCAGCGTGCGGCCGCGGCTGGTGGTGTTGTCGATGACCTCAGCGACCATGCTCTCGTCTTCGCCGAAGTAGAGTTTGTTGCCGATGCGTATCTTGCGGGCGGGTTCCACGAGGACATCCCACAGGCGCAGGTCGGGGTTGAGTTCGCGCAGCAGGAAGACCTCTATCTTGGCGCCCGTCTTTTCCTTGTTACCCTCCAGACGTGCGGGGAACACCTTGGTGTCGTTGAAGACGAAGACATCCTGATCGTCGAAGTAGTCGATGATGTCATAGAAATGATCTCTGTGCTCGATGACACCGCTCTTGGTGTGCAACACCATCAGGCGGCATTCGTCGCGGAAGGGAGCGGGCTCCTGGGCGATACGGTCGGTGTCGAGTTTGAACTTAAACTGTGATAATTTCATATACGGTAAGTTTTATGTTTTCAATCTTTTAATGTCTCAATATCCTGCTGTTCCAGCCAATCGGGGAAGGTGTCCATGGCCATGCAGTCCTCGACACGGACATCGCCGACGCGCGTACGGCGCAGGGCTGTTAGGTGGGCACCACTGCCGAGTGCCTGGCCGATGTCGCGTGCCAGGGCGCGGATGTAGGTGCCTTTGGAGCATACCACGCGGATGGTGATATAGGGGAACTCATTTGTGTCATTGGGCGTGTCCGGCGAAGTGAGGAAAGCCTTATTCCGCATCCCCGTGCGCGGAACTGTCATCTGGCTTGCGAAGACCGTATGGCCTTCGCAAGCCAAACGACACTCCACCAGCTCAATCTCGTCAATCACCAGCACCTTAGGTTTCAGTTCCACATCTTTCTCCTTGCGGGCGAGGTCGTAGGCACGCTTGCCATCGACCTTCACGGCAGAGTAGGAGGGGGGCACCTGCTCGATGCGCCCGAGGAAGTGCTTCAGGGTCGCTTCCACCTGCTCGCGGGTGATGTGCTCCGTGGGATAGTAGGCATCGATGGGATGTTCTAGGTCGAAGCTGGGAGTGGTAGCGCCCAGACGTAGCGTGGCGACATACTCTTTCGTGTGTGCCTGCAGCTCATCGATGCGCTTGGTGGCGCGTCCCGTGCAGATAATCATCACGCCGGTGGCCAGCGGGTCGAGGGTACCGGCATGTCCCACCTTCAGCTTCTTTGTGCCGAGGCGTTTGCACAGCAACCATCGCACCTTGTTGACCACATCGAAAGAGGTCCAGCGATAGGGCTTGTCAATGTACAGTATTTCTCCTTCTTGAAAGTTCATCAGTCAACCATTACCAGTGAGTGGCCCGTCCAGATGAGAGCCAGGATGATGATACCCACGATGATGCGATAGATGCCGAAAGCTTTGAAGCCGTACTTCGTCAGGAAGCTGACAAACCACTTCATGGCCAACAGTGCCACCACGAAGGCTACGACGCAGCCCAGCGCCAGCATCATCAGGTTGTCGGAGGTCGCCCAGCTGGCATCGGCCTCATCGCCGAAGAACAGCTGTAGAACATCCAATGCCGTGGCTGCCGCCATGGTGGGCACCGCCAAGAAGAACGAGAACTCGGCTGCTGCGCGGCGTGTCAGCTTCTGCGCCATGCCGCCTACGATGGTGGCCATGGAACGTGAGACACCCGGAATCATGGCAATGCACTGGAAGAGGCCGATGCGGAAGGCACGGCCCTCTGTCAGCGGTGTGTCCTCACTGCCCTTATTGAACAGACGGTCGCAGAAGAGCATGAAGATACCGCCTACCACAAGCATGATGGCAACCACCTCCACGCTTTCAAGGAAGCGGTCTATCAATCCGCTCATCTTGCCCAAGAAGCCGATGAGGATGGCGGGGACGAAGGCCACGAACAGTTTCCAGTAGAAATCCCACTTGTGGAGAAATGCCTGCCAAGGGGTGCTGCCTGCGGGGGCAGGTGTGTGGTTGAGGCGGAAGAAACGCTGCCAATAGAGGCATACCACCGAGAGGATGGCACCAAACTGGATAATGATGGTGAAGGCCTTCACGAAGGGCGTGCTTTCCACTCCCAGCAGGTTCTGCGTGATAATCATGTGCCCCGTCGAGGACACGGGAAGGAACTCTGTCAAGCCCTCTACGATGGCAATGATGATGGTTTGTAGTGTATCCATTGTTCGTAGAAGGGTGTTAGCGTGACTTCGGCTTGTGCATGATGCCGTAGATGATGAAGATGAAGCCGAAGAATGTGACGGCTGGTGCCACCTTGATATGCAGGTCACTGAAGATGGCGGGGTTGAAGGACTCTTCCGAGGAACCCACGGCGGCCATGAGGATGAAGCCGATGATGACCACTGCCATGCCGATGGCAATGAGGATGTAGTTCATGCGGCCAAAAGCAAAGGACTCACCCCCATGCCCCTCCCTACCTGCAGGGAGGGGAGTTGATACCTTTTGATTATTTGTTTTTTCCATATTTCTACTATATGATTGTGATTGACTGTTTGTTATTGGATTATACTCCCCTCCCTGCTTAGGGAGGGGGTGGGGGAGAGTCCTACCTATACATTTCCTTCTCCTTCATACGCAGGAAGTGGCCTACGCTCAGCCATGTGCACACGAAGGTGAGCAGCAGGCCGGCTACCAGCACACTGCCCGCCATGATGATGATAATCTCATGGCTGACGATAGTGGCGATAAACTCGTCCTCCTGGAAGGCCCAGTAGATGCCGCCCAGCAGCAAGCCGTCAGCGAGGATGGCAGCTGTTAGGCCGATGCCGAGGCTCCGCCTGATGAACGGCCATCGGATGAAGCCCCATGAGGCGCCCACGAGGCGCATCGTGTGGATGGTGAAGCGCCGCGCATAGACGCTCAGGCGCACCGTGTTGTTGATGAGAACGATGGAGATAATCATCAGCAGCAGCGCCAGCACGGAGAGCACGATGGTGGCCTGCTGGAGCGTGGTGTTGAGGTTCTCCACCAGGTCGCGCTGGTAGATGACATCTGTGATTTGCCACATCTCCTTCAGCTCTTTGGAGATCATCAGGAGGCTGTCGGTGCAGGCGTAGCTGGCGGCCACATTCATCTCAATGCTGGCGGTGTAGGGGTTCTCGCCGCCAAGGAACTCCGTGGGGTCGCTGCCCATGCGCTCGCTCTCCTCCTTCAGGGCTTGCTCGGCGGAGATGACGGTGGTATGCGCCACATAAGGCTTCATATCCAGACGCATGGCCAGCGTGTCGGCGTCGGCAGTGGTCACGTCGTCATCGAGCAGGAGCGTGACGGTGAGGTTCTCGCGCACCGACTGTGACAGCTGGCGGGCAGAGAGCCCGAAGAGCACCACCAGCCCCAGCAGGAGCAGCACCAATGTCGTGGAGATACAGGATGTCAACCATTGCATCCGTCCCAGAAATCTATTTCGTCTTTTCTTCATTGTATAAGGCTTATGAGCATTCTATTCCTTTCATCGTGGCCGAGGAACTCTCGGTGATGCGCACCATCACACGGTCGCCGATATGGTGGCTGCCGCGGTCGAAGACCACGACGCGGTTCTGTTCCGTGCGGCCGAAGAGTTGGTTGCGGCTGCGTTTGCTGGTGCCTTCGACCAACACCTCCACCACCTTGCCCACCTGTGCGGCGTTGCGCTCGGCGGAGATGGTGTTCTGGAGGGCGATGAGCTTGTTGAGGCGGCGTATCTTCACCTCTTCGGGGATGTCGTCGGGCAGGTGCTTGCTGGCATACGTGCCGGGGCGCTCGCTGTATTTGAACATGAAGGCGGAGTCATAGCCTACCTCGCGCATCAGCGACAGTGACAGCTGGTGGTCCTCTTCCGTCTCGCCGCAGTAGCCTACGAAGATGTCTGTCGTGAGGCCGCAGTCGGGAATGATGCGGCGGATGGCGGCCACGCGGTCCAGGTACCAGGCGCGGGTGTACTTACGGTTCATGCGCTGCAGCACGGCATCCGAACCGCTCTGCACGGGCAGATGGATGTGCTTGCAGACGTTGGGCATCTCGGCAATCACGCGCAGTGTCTCGTCGCTCATGTCCTTCGGGTGGCTCGTCGTGAACCGTACCCGCATCTCGGGAACCTCCAAGGCCACGCGCTTCAGCAGGCTGGCAAAGCTCACTGGCTCCTCACCGTTGTTCAGGGTGCCTTGGTAGCTGTTGACATTCTGTCCCAGCAGCGTCACCTCCTTGAAGCCGCGGTCGCGCAGGTCACGTACCTCGCGTAGGATGCTTTCCACATCACGGCTACGCTCGCGTCCGCGCGTATAAGGAACGATGCAATAATGACAGAAGTTATTGCAGCCGCGCATGATGCTTACGAAGCCGCCAATCATGTTGGCATGCAGGCGCTGCGGCACCACGTCGCGGTAGGTCTCATCCATCGATAGTTCCACGTTGATGGCCTTGTGACCCAACTCAGCCTGTGCAATCAGGTCGGGGAGGGACATATAAGAGTCCGGCCCGCAAACCAAGTCGGCGCCGTGGTCGGTCATCAGCGTCTCCTTCACGCGCTCGGCCATGCAGCCCAGCACACCGATGATGAGGGATTTCGCCTTCTCAGCGGACCTTTTCCTCTTCACGCTGCGCAGGAACTCTAAGCGCGAAAGAATCTTTTGCTCGGCATTATCGCGTACAGAGCAGGTGTTGAGGAACACCGCATCGGCATCCTCCACCGCTTCCGTCACTTCATAGCCTGCCATCTGCATCACCGACGCCACCACTTCGGAGTCGGCGACGTTCATCTGGCAACCGTAGGTTTCTATTAAGAGCTTTTTCATATCTGGGTGCAAAGATACAACTTGAAAAAGGCGATGTCAAGGATTTCACATCTTTTATATGTCATAGGCTCGTATAATATACGAAAAAAGCCCCAACATTGTGGGGCTCTTTTCATCTTTTATGGGATTTAGAGGTTGTCTTTCTCGATGTCCTTGAAATACTTGTAGGTGCCATGCTTCAGCTCGTCGGTGGCTGCTTCGTCGCAGACGATGATGGCATGGGGGTGCATCTGCAGGGCGCTGATGGTCCACTCCTGGCTCACGGCGCACTCGATGGCGTGCTGCAGGGCGCGGGCCTTGTTATGACCGTTGGCCACGATGAGCACTTCCTTGGCATCCATCACGGTGCCTACGCCCACGGTAAGGGCTGTCTTGGGCACCTTGTTCACATCGTTGTCGAAGAAACGGCTGTTGGCGATGATGGTGTCGGTGGTCAGGCTCTTCACGCGCGTGCGGCTCTGCAGGGAGCTGAAGGGCTCGTTGAAGGCGATGTGGCCGTCGGGGCCGATGCCGCCCATGAACAGGTCGATGCCGCCGGCAGCCTTGATAGCTGCTTCGTAGGCGGCACATTCTGCAGCTAGGTCCTTGGCATTGCCGTTGAGGATGTGCACGTTCTCCTTCTTGATATCGATGTGTGAGAAGAAGTTGGTCCACATGAAGCTATGGTAGCTCTCTGGGTGCTCTTCGGGCAGGCCCACATACTCGTCCATGTTAAAGGTGATGACATGCTGGAAGCTCACCTTGCCAGCCTTGTTCAGCTCGATGAGGTGCTTGTAGAGTCCCAGGGGCGAGGAGCCTGTGGGGCAGCCCAGCTTAAAGGGCTTCTCTGCGGTGGGTTTAGCTTCATTGATGCGGGCGGCGACATACTCTGCTGCCCAGCGCGACAGATTCGCGTAATCAGGTTCGATAATAACTCTCATAGTGTATAGTTTTTAGGAGTTTGGTTTCTTTTTGCGACGCAAAAGTATGCAAAAGCCATGAAATGCTATCATATTTCAAGCAAAAAATCACTTTATAGCCCTAATTTTTGTCATTTTGTCAATTCTCGTAGGCGGCAGGAGTGCTTTCTGTGTGCAAAACGACGTGTTTGAGCTGCTCTGTCGTGACATGGACGGGCGACTTCGTGAGCTCGGGCACATTGTAGCTCTTCAGCAGGTAGGTGTTGTGCTCGGGGTCGCGCTGTGGCAGCAGGAAGGCACGGTGGGCATGACCGTTGCGGTCGAAATAAGAGATGAACACGCGCGAGTAGTTGCCGTCGATGCGGCGGCTGGCCATCACAATCCAGCGACCGTTCGACGACCACCCGTGGTAGCTGTCGGCAGCAGGTGAGTTCGCATCGGTGAGCGGAGCAGGCTGTGTCGGCGTGTCCCATATATGGGACTCGGTTGTCCCATGTATGGGACGCGGCTGTCCCATGTATGGGACACGCGATAGGTCCATCAACCATAGGTCTGCACTCTTGTGCCAGATATGGAATTGGCCGTAGTCGCCAAGCGTGAAGAGCAGATAGCGACCGTCGGGGCTGACGCGCGGCACGCTGGCACTTTTGCCCATCCCCGCAGCATCCACCACCAGCTGTGGCTCGCCGAAGGTGCGGGTGAGTGAGTCGTACGGCATGGCATAGATGTTGTAGAGCAGGCTGTCATACTTCACCGCCAGCTCGCTGCCCTCTGCATTTAATAAGGATGGGGGAAGGGTGGCGGAACAGTAGTAGAGGGTCTTTCCGTCGGGTGCCCAGCACGGGAAGGTCTCCATGGCCTCTTTGGTGCGCAGGATATGGCGCACGCTGTTGGCTTCGACATCGTAGAACAGGAGGTCGGAGGCCTCGTCGAGTACTTCGATTTTCTCGGGATGGTACATGTGGAACACCTGGCCTGTCTTGTTGGTGGAGAACACTACGAGGGGTTGTGTGGGATGCCACGAGGGATAGACGCCGGAGGTGAGGATGCTGTCGTGGCGGATGGCTACCTTATGTGCCTCGGTCCCGTTGACCATCACGGTGCCGCCGTGGGCTGCGCGAACGTGGAAGAGCATACGTTTGGTGTCGTAGTTCTGGTAGTTGTGGCAGTTGACACAGTGGTTGTTGTCATTCTCGAAGGAACGGTTGTTCTCGTAGATGACGGCTTCTTGGAAGTTCGTAAGGTTACGCTGGTAGAGGCCCAACTGGCGGTAGAGCTCGTAGCCAGGTTCGATGAGGCGATAGGAGAGGAAGGCGTCGATGGGTTCCTCGGCCACGTCGATGGTGAAGGGCTGGTAGCACACCCACCCTGTGGAGCGCTGGGCATAGACCTTCACGGTCAGCGCCTTGCCTTTGGCCTCTGTCAGCAGCTGCCGCCATGCCACGGAATCGATGTCTATCTTGCCATCGGAGGTTGCTCCGACAACGAGCGTGGTTGACGTTGCTTTCATCTCCACGACAAAAGCGTCGGCATCGTCATCCTCGACCATGAAGTTAAGGGGGGCAATATTGGGCGGGATGGTGACACCGTGGTAGTCGGGAAAGATATGAACACTATCGGTCAGTGCCGTGAAAGTGGACGGAGCGGAAGTCGGCTTACTGCCACAACACACCAGCAGCAGTCCTACGACAATGACAGTGATATATGGAGACTTTTGAAACATTGAACTCTTTGAACTCTTTGAACTCTTTGAACTTTTGAACTCTTGAACTCTTGAACCCTTTGAACTTTCCCACTCTCGCTTTGCGAAGGGGTTAATTCACTCCCGCATTACTACTTGCATGTTCCTTGTTGTCGGACTTGCGTGTGGCTTTGAGGTTGCCGAAGAAGTAGTAGTATGGATAGTAGCCGTGGTACTGGTCGAAGAGCTCACGGCCTGCGTGTGCGCGATCCTTCATGTATGGTTGCACGTTCTGCAGGAAGCTGCGGAACATCTGCACGTTCATCTGCAGCTGCGGGAACGCCTGCATGATGGCGGGGTTCTTGGTGGTCTGCGTCACCAAGCCCTCCGCGATGGAGCGGGGTGGGGTGGTGCCCACGAGGGCCTCGCAGCGCATCAGGAAGTCGGGCATACGCTTACTATAGAGGTTCGCCATCAGGCTCTGCTGCAGGGCCTGCATGGAACGTCCGGCTGTGAGGACGGCCGTGTAGCCGAGGAAGACGGGGCTCTGATAGAAACTCTCGAAGCTGTCAGTCACAGGCTCCGTCAGCCGTACACGTGCGAAGACGGGGTCTGCCGCCACGGCGGCGCTGTCGCCCACCATCGCGCTGTAGCGCTTCACGAAGTCACCCTCGAAGGGCGTGCGCCGGAGTATGGTGAGATATTTGCGGGCCAATGCCCAGTCATGGTCTAACAGCGCGAGGCGTGTCAGCAGCTTCAGGTCGTGCAGCGAAGGCCCGTTCATGGTCAACTGCTCCATGGCCGTGTGTGTGGCAGCGCGGAAGAGGCCGGCGTGGAAGTCGCAGTCTGCCAAGTAGTAGGTTGTGCCGATGTCTGCATTCCCCGACCAATTCTTGACGTAGAGTGAGTCGTAGTCCAAGCGGATCTCGAATAGCTTATCTGTCAGCTGGCCCGTCTGCACCAGTGCGATGGCGTAGTATGCTGCCAAGGGGCGATAGCTGAGTGAGGCATTGGCCTGGGCTGTCTCCACCATGCCTCTCCAGTCCTCGCGGAGCATCTGCACCTCCATCTTCGTCACGGGACGCAGGTAGGGGTGGCGCAGGTGCGTGATGAAGAAGGGGGATAGAGTGAGAAGTGCAAGAATGAACAGTGACAAATAGAGAGAGAAAGGACTTTGCTGAGGCATACACTCCCCTCGCCCTTGGGAGAGGGGTTGGGGGTGAGGTTTTTTGAACGTCCAGATGATGAACGCATCGAGGGCGAGCACGACGATGCCGAGGAAGAGGACGCCGAAGGCGATGCCGGGCTCACGTTGGTAGTAGAGGTTGAGGCCGCGCCACGCCACCCATGACATCCATGCCACGGCGGGGATGTAGGCCAACAGGTGCCAGCGTGATGCGGGGCGCAGGCGCAGGCAATAGGCGGTGAGCCATGTGGATGCTGTCAGCAGCAGCGCCACCAGCAGGCCACCCACGAGGGGCCAGCGATAGAGCGTCAGCAGGATGCGCCCCACGATCCACAGCGAGCCGAAGCTCTGCTGCCACAGGCCGTGCATAAGGACGCTGTCGGGGGCGACGAACGAGTATTCACGCGCCATGCGGAATACGTCGCCCATCCACCATGAGGCCCAGAGCCATGTGATGCAGAAAAAGAAAGCCCGCCCAACGGCGGGCTTTCTCAACTTATCTAACAATAACCTTTTTGCCATTGATGATATAGATACCGGGCTGTGCAACACGCTGCAGTGAACGACCTGAGAGGTCGTAGATGCGCGGCGTGGCGCCTTTCGCGTTCTTGTCGGTGTCGAGCGAGTGGATGGCCGTTGCCTCGCTCAGCGGGAAGGTGAAGGGAGAGGCTGTCTCCACAGCCACCACGCTGGCACCATCCGCAGCCAGGATGTTGACGGCACTCAATGCCTGATAGTTGCCGCTGACGACGGCCGCATTCTGCAGGGTCAGGTTAACGGGGCCTTGCACAACGGCAGCCTGGCCGGCGGGTACGTTATCTGCCGCTTGGACATTCAGTACGTCGTTGGCGTAGGTGGCCACCTGTAAGCCGCTGATGTCAGTGCTCGTGACGGCGAAGGGCAGGTTCAGGGCAGCATATCCCTCGATGTCCTTGGTGAAGGTCAGGTTGGCAGCTGTGATGTTCTCGGGCAGGTAGAAGGGCTGGTTGCCATCAATGACGAGGCTTTGGGCGGTCTTGTCCTTGGCGATGACGTTGGCGCCTTCCAACATGGCCGGGAACTCACTTGCGCCATCGACGACAGCTACGGCATTGGCGGGCAAGTAGTCGCTGACCTTAGTGGTAGCGTTGGCATACCATTTCCTGGAACCTTCGTCGCTGCCGAAATAGACGGTGGCGCTGGTGAGAGGTGATGCCGTTCGGTTGTAGTACGGACAGGGAACATCCGTCATGTTGGCCTGAGCGGCGACTACGCGGAAGTTCTCCACTCCGAGGTCGCGCAACTTCGTGGGAAGCTTTGTCTTCTTGGCGTTGGTAGCCCAGATGAGGTTGCCGTCGAGGTCGTAGAACTTGTGGCCTACGAAGCCGGAGCCCTTGAACTCAATCACGGCGCCGCTGAGGGTGAAGTAGTCGCTCTCAGCTTCGTATTGCGTACGGCCATCGAAGAGCTCATAGTCACCCACATCGCCCACGGGCAGGTTGCCGTCGTGCTGGCCAAGGTTGTTGACTCTCTTGCCGCTGGCATCGGGCTTACCCTCGAACTTGTTGTTGGGATCGGCGGCCTTCATCGGCAGGATGTGGTCATCCATGAACATGATGTTGCCCAGCTTCTTGGGATACTTCTGCATGTATTTCTTGGCATTGTTGATATCTGCCTGTGTGGTGGTGACGAGGTAGTTGGCATAGTCGCCCACGTGCACCTTGTCGGCGGGAATGAACATACCGTAGCTCTCGAAGAACTCCGAGAGGTCGGCTTGTGCCACATCGCAGATGGTCTTAGCCAGGTGCAGGTAGTCGAGGCGTCCGTAGGTGATATTGGCACCCGTCTTGGTCTCACCGCCATCCTCAAAAGGCGTGGTGCTGTCCCATCCCGAGCGCTTCTCAATAGGATTCTTGCGCAGCGCGCGGAACAGGTTGGGCAGGAACTGGTCGTCGTGGTGCATCCCATGGAAGTAGAGATAGATTTGGAAGAACATACGGGTGGTGTTCCAGATGTCGCGCAAGACCCATGTTTTGCCTTCGGCCAAAGCGTTGAAATTGTCGGAGGGCAGGAAGCAGCGAGTCGTCTGGATCCCCTGTTCGAAGACGTTGATGTTGGAGAACAGGTTGTTGGAGCTCTCCGTGGTGCCGCAGATGTTGATGCTGCCCTGGTGGTTGTGTCCGATTTCATGGCTGGGCCCCCAGATATTGCCTGGCTGGCGCATCTTCTCGTAGTTCATGACGGTGGAGATGGTGCCCTCGGAGTACCATGTGCCGTAGGTGGAGGCGTGCATGTAGGAGCTGGCGCCGCTGAAGGCATTCCATATATTGCGGTAGCGGCCTTCGAAGTCCTCAATGCCCATGTAGCTTTCCTCATTCTCTACAATCTTGTCCCAGATGCGCATCAGACCTTCCATCTCGTTAGGCTCTGCTGCCAGCAGCAGGTCGCGGTCCATCTGGAAAACCAGTCGCTCGGTCTTCAGGTTGACGAAGGGAGCCTTCAGCAAGTCTTGCTGCAGCAGTTTCCAGTCTTTGTTGGTCATGCCGCGTGTGGCATCCCAGTAGCCGTTGAGCTGTCCGCCCTCGATGTGAATCCTGATGTCGGGGTAGTCGGCTAAGTATTTCTTTGTATTGTTCAGCTGATGGAAGATGTACAATAGGGATTGCTGGGCGGGGCGGATGACGTTGACACCCTGCTTGAGGGATATCTGGGAACCTGTGGCGTGGTTGCCGGCAACGCCGTCGGTGCCTACCACCTCCACGGCCAGCGAGCATTCCTCCTTGGCGGGTTCATCCACGTAAATGTAGATGATGTCATTGGGGTTGGCCACGATACCCGTGGGGCCGGAGAGGCGTCCGAAGGAGTAGGCCATCGTGAAGTTCTGCGGATTGCTCATCTCGGTGTAGTTGCTGTAGATCTTGTAATCGGCGATGCGGAAGAACTTCTCGTAGTCGGCTGTATAGTCGGAGTTCTTGAGGGTGAACGTCTGCCAGGTGTTGTTCTTCACCTTCAGTACCATGGCCTTCATGGCATCCGTGAGGGCTGCGAAGTCCTCGTTGGCGGCCAAGGCATCGTCGCTGAGTGCCTGAATATTCGGGCGCAGGGCGGTGCAGGCCCAATCGCTGAACAGCTGAGTCAGGTGCTGCTGCAGTTCGGGCAGTTTGGCCACGAGGTCCTCAAACTCCTGTTGTCCGCCGCGGGCGGCATCAATCTCCTCTTCGGTCAGCGTCACCTCGATGAATGCCCATTTGCTGGCATCGGCATCGGTGCTCCATTGCACGACATTCTTGCTTTGATCCGTGTGCAAGCCGGCGTTGCCACCGGAGGCGTTTGCGATTGTCCAATAGTACATCCATTTGTCGGACGTGCGGGTGGGGTAGAGCGTTGCCTTGCTGGCTGCCGTGCGATAGATACGGCTGGTGCCCGTTCCGACCTGTATGTAGTTTTGCGTCAGTACATTCTGGAAGCTGTAGCCTGTACTGTTCTTGGTGAGCTGCCAGTACTGGCCGTAGTTGGCGGCATCCAGATTCAAACCTTTGACATCGTTGTCCACCTCTGTGGCGTAGGTGCCATACTGTGTGCTGACGATGCGATAGTAGGAACCGCTCTTCAGCTCGCTGACATAGCCATTGGCGGCATTCAGGTGTTCGCGCACTTCGTTCTCCGTCACGTCCTCCACGAGCTCAATGGCCCAGTCGCTGCCGGAATCGCCGCTATAGGACCACTTGGTGATGGTGGTACCGTTGTTACCCAGGTTGAGGCAGGTGCTGCCGCTGAAGTCGCTCTTCGAGGAGATGTTGATGTAGGCGGCATCGCCTGTGTTGTTGGGGCTGAATTGGATGTAGAGCTCCTTGGCACCGCCGGCAGGCTTGGCAAAGTCCTCTTGCAGGTACTGGCCTGTATTGGCGCTGCGCAGGGTGTAGCCGCTGCCGCTTTTCTCCACAATCCATACTTGACTCAGGTCTGCAGAAGTCTTTGCAGCACCCACGGCGCTGCCGGAGGCGGTCGTTGTCAGGTAGTTAGGGCTGCGCTTGTTCTTAAAGCGCATCAGGCCAAGCTTACCCATCTGGTAGTTGTACAGGTCACGGCCTTTGAGCTCTTCCACGCTGGCTGTCTTCACCTCAATGAAGCCCCAGTCGCTGATGCTGTTGGCCGATTTGGCTGTTTTTCCTATGAGGTCGCTGCCATCTGTGGGAGCGGCCAGATTATAGGTGGAGGAGCCTTGCAGCAGGAAGTGGCCGGGGTAGCCATCAATGGGGGTGATGGCCATGGCCCAACCGGTGTTCAAGGTAGCACCTGTGCCTCGTGCCGTGCTGCTGGGGCTCTTATAGTAGTTGCCGCGTCCGCTTCTGAGGTAGTACTTGCCATCGCCGTTGCTCTCCAGCGTCACGAGATAGCCAAGGTTACCAGCCACGTCAAGGCCGTTGGGAGAGGTGGCCTGCTTGAGTTGGAGCGAGGTGTTCTCGTTGGCATAGCGCAACGTGGCGTGATTGTACAGGAAATACCATTTTCCCGTTTCCACGGCGGTTACTTCGTTGCCCAAAGCAAAGATTCCCGATGGGATGGCGGGGAGGTCTTGGGCAGAGAGGCTGACATGGGTGCATAGAGCCACGAGAGCCATGAGAAAGAGTCTTAGTTTTTTCATATCAGTACGGTTTTTCTATAATTGCTTCTATGATGTGAATGGGCGCTTATCGATGCAAAGATATAGGCTTCTGTGATACACTCCAAATTTCTGCAAGGAAAAATATGGTGTATCACAGAAAAAGGGGCTGCGCTAAGTGTAGCACAGCCCCTTATAAGAGGATATTACAGGTTGTTGAACGCTTACTTCACGCTCACCTTAATGCCATCGATGATGTAGAGACCCTTGCCGAAGCGCTTCAGATCCTTGAAGGTCACGTTGCGACCCACGAGGCGACCGTCGATGGTGTAGAGCTCGCCGCGCTTGGCGGTTTGTGTGAGAACACTTGCTACGGCGTCATCCACAGGCTTTTCGCCAATGGTGAAGGTGACATTCAGACCAGGATTCAGCAATTCTTCGTTGGCTACGTATGCACCGTTGGCCACGACAGCGTTGGTGATGAACTGTTCTGTGATGTAGAACTGGTTGCGTGCGTAGTCACCTGCATGTCCTGATTGCTGGATGTCAATCAGGTTACCGCCAGTGACGATATAACCCTTGCCAACCTCCAGTCTGGAGAAGGTGCCCTTCATGAAGCCGGTCTCCACAGGAGCAGTCACAAAGGTGCTGCCATGCTTGAAGGTCATGGGCTCAGGAACGAAGGTGGGATCGTAATCCTCAGGAGTGTCGAGGATGTAGAAGACGGGATAGCCGGCGGGGTTGGGAATATCCAGCGGGGAGAGGGTGATGTTCACATCGTCATCTTCAATCTCAAGGGCAGTCACGATGTAGAACTTACCATCATTCTCTTCTGCATTGATATCCAAATCAACGGGATAGCAGTAGCTGTAGATCTCGCCCGGGCGTATATCCATCTTGAACAGACTGCCGTCGTAGTCCTCTGCCACTTCCTCAGCTGTCTTAATGTAGAGACCGCTGCGGCTGCCAGGTGTGTTGTCGCCGTAGGTCACAATCGCGTTGTTGGCACGCTGGAAGTGAAGATTACTCTGATTAGCACCATTGGTGAGGTTCTTGGCGGCAATGATATTCTGACCATAGCCGATAGCGCTCACGTTGAAGAGGGACGGGGTGATGTCGAGGCTGACAGGGTTGGTGGCACGCAGGTACAGGCCGGTGGCCTTGTTCTGGATGACATAAGCGCTGTCGCCCACGTTGACGAAGCGGAAGAGGGAGCAGTCCTTGTCGGTGATGTCTGCATCGGCATCGAAGTAGAGTCTTGCGCCACGGAGGATATCCTCATCCTCGGTGAAGGGAACGACCTTATTCAAGGTAACATCCTGCTCCTTCGAGGTAGAAGGATCTTGTTCCGTGGGCTCATGAGCCACCTCAATCTTAATCTTCTCGGAGTCGTACTTCGCTACCGTGACGAACTTATCCCAGAGGGCTTCGTTGGTGACGTAGGCGACCTCGTTGATATCCTTGACGGTTGTGGCCTCATTGGTCTCGATATCCCATTCATGAGTCTCGAAGGTCTCCTTGCTGCCGAAGTGGATGCGATACCATTTGCCTTCCTCAATCTTGTTGGCAGAAGCAAAGATGTCGCCAGCCTGAGCCTTCAGATCCTCGACATATTTGGCACTCTGTGCGGGGGTATAGTCACCGGACTTATCGTATTCCTTGGCATTAGCTACGATTGTAGCGAGGGCACCAGCATCGGTGTCGGGGCCCCATTCGCCAGGATTGTTGCCGACAACGATACCTGCCGTGGAGGCTTCGGCTTCATTGATGGCTTCGCGCAGCTCTTCGGGATCTACGAACTTCTCCATAAAGGCGTCATAGGCGGTCTTCAGGGCATTGAACTCAACTTCTGTCATGTCGGCAATATCAAGTTCAATCTGGTCGAACAGCACTTTCTCCAAATTGGTGGCCAATTCGCCCATCACACGATATTGTGAGTTCTCAGCGATTTCGATGGTCGCAGGATTCAGCTGGAACTCGCTGATATGACCGTAGCCACGAGTGGATGGAGCCATGGCGTCGAGATAGAAGCGGAGGTACTGGTAGCCCTTCGTGTCGAACGGTGCGGAAGTCTTAGTTTCCTTGTTGTTGCCATAAGGCGTATAAAGGTCGGTCAACTTATGCCATTCGCCCGGAGTCTTCACATCGTTCGTGGTCTTGCCATAAGCGTCATCGCCTTCCTGGGCTGCATCAATTTCATCCTGAGTGTAATAGATGTCAGGAGTTGCAGAGCCATAGACGCTCCACTGGGTGATATGGTCATTTGATGAGGGACGACGGGAAATCGTCATGGCCACCAGTGAGTGAGTAGCTTCTTTCAGCGCAACATCCAAGTAATGGGTATGTGCCGGAATGGTTCCATCTTGCCACGAGGAGTGCCAATACGTAGAAGCGTCACCATCTAACAGATTGTCAAGGCTGCCTTCTGTCGGGTCTGTCCATGGCGAGCTGAACTGACTGCTCTCAGTGATGAGCTTCGTCTCTTCATCCAATGTTACAGTGGGGCTATCTTTGGCAATCTCAAGATTTGCCTTACTGGTCTCTACCATCTTGGCATATTCTCTTTCCATCTTCTGACGCTCCTTGATAGCAGCGTATGCTGCAATAATATCAGTAGCCTCATCGTTGGGCACGAGCTCTACTACCCATTCCGTGGCGGCCATCGTGGTGCCAGAGAAAGTCGGATACCAGGTGGTCAGGTTTCCACCTGCGTTTGCACCGCCACCGTGTCCACCCTGATGGATGTATGAATTGCCATCTTTCGCCTTATCGACATACCTAATATCCACATAGTAATCTTCGCCAATCATCGCTACTTCTTCAAATACGAAGCGATATTCGCTCTCCTCGCTTAGGGTTGCGGGGTTGTTATTGAAGCGAGCATCTGTGGATACGCTGACGATATCCCAAGAACCATCTTCGCCCTTGGTCAGCTTCCAAAGCGCATGGCAGTTCTCATCCAAATCGTCGAGAGTACCCCACTTTCCGTTGATGGTGGTGCCTGTAGTGGGTTCTACATACATGTACTTGGGCTTGCCGTCGTTGTATTTCATTCCCGTGCGGAAGCGATAGTAGCCATCGGTGATGACGAACTTAATCTGAGACTCGATTACAGCCTGATAGGCATCTTTCAAGTCGTTATACAACCCTTCAAAGAATGCGAGGTCAGCGTCCATCGGCCAGTTTACCTCGTCCATACATGCTGTGTACGCTGCATTGAAGGCAGCCACCTCAGCAACGCCATAGTTGCCGATGTCGTCGCCACCGATAAACTCTTGCGGATTACCTTCTGCGTAGGGCTTATACAATTCTGTCAGCGCGTAGATGTCGTCAATTATAACATCAATGGGATCGCGCTTGGTGAGGGTGACTTTGAAGTTATAGGTGTGCGCGAAGATAGGGTTGCCATTTTCTGCTGCCTGTCCCACGGTCAGTACCACATAACGCTTCTGATAGCTGAATTCACCCTCTTGGAAGTCCATGCTGGCATGACCGGGATTGTTTACATCAGGGCTTTCCACAGCCTCCTCTTCCAAGCCTTCGAACCATACGCGCACGCCGTTCATCGCATAGCTGGCATGTTTGCCAGGGATGAAATCTAGACTTACAGATGTAATGGTGTAGCCACGGCTGGGATAGATACGGTAGTTCTCCCATTTGGTGCTGCCAAAGGTACTGAAGATTCCGAGGTTTTCGTTGTCATAGAAATACATATTGTTTCTATGATCGTTATTGTCGTGCGTCCAATGCTGAATGCGCACGCCAGGTGTTGACTCTGTCTCTGAATAGTTAAAGGTCGCATACTCGCTGGCATACGCCGGACTACCAGAAGCTGTCCAACTACCGGTTTTCTTGTTAATATCCAACGTGACGGTTTCTTGAGCCATCATTTGTGTTACGCCGCCTAAGGCGAGTAACATGGATAGGATTAGGTAGAATTTCTTCATAATGGTTAAGATAAAGTTAGTGAATAGTTGATAATCGCGTAAGTTGTGCTTATGGGTGCTCAACGCACTTCCGAGCGTTCAAAAGTAGTCCTTTTCTTTTATCCGCTCCTTCAGCGTGGATGGAAATCCCAGTATTGTTAAGTATTTTTAACTATCAAATGTGTACATTTACCACCCAAAGAGCGTGCTCATATAAACAAAATTCATCCGCACAAGCACAGATGAGTGTGCGGTGTGCGGATGAATTTTGTTAATAAATATTTATTTTTTTCGCTTACTTCACGGTCACCTTGGTACCGTTGAGGATGTAAACGCCACGACCCTGCTTGCGGAGCGTGTTCAGGTTGGCCTTGCGGCTGATGAGGCGTCCATCGAGGCTGTAGAGCTCACCTGTCTTGGAGACATTGGCCAGTGCGGCAGCGATGCCATCCTTGCCTTTTCCATCGATGATGATGTTCACCTCTGCATCCTTGTCAAAGGCATCCTCGCCTACAATCCATGCGCCATTAGCGCCGACAGCAGCGGTGCTGGTCTTGGTGACGGCAAGGGTGTTCTTGCTCGGAACGACCACGCCGGCTCCGACGGTGGTAGCCACGTAGGCTCCTCTCAGCGTGCCGCCTTCGAAGGGATCTGCTGCGAACTCATTGCCGTGCTTGAAGCTGACAGGTTCTGCATCATATTCTTCCTCATAGTCGTCGCGTGCACCATAGATGCAGATGAACGGACGACCGGCTGCCACCTCTTCTGTGAGGGGCACGAGGGTGATGTCGTTGCCTTCAACGGCGTTGACACCGTAGATGACAGCATCTTCGTTGTTGGAGCTGATAGCTACGGGGAAGCAGAAGCCATTGACGGAACCAAGCTTCAGGTTGAGGTTGAAAGTGGTGGGATTGTAGTCTTCGGCCACATCTTCCACTTCTTCAATCAACAGGCCGCTACGGCTGCCGGGATAGGGCACGAAGTCCGGACCCCAAGTGACGAGGACGTTGTGGCTGACCTGACCATGGAGGTAGTTCTGGTTCTCGCCCTTCAACGAACGTGCATGGATTTCATTCAAGCCATAGCCCATGGCTGAGACATCGAAGAAGGAGGGCTGTACGCTCAGGGTGACACCACCGCTGGTGCCGGCACCTTTCAAGTACAGACCTGTAGCCTTGTTCTGCAGGACGTATGCGGTGTCTGCCACGTTCACGAAACGGAAGAGGGCTGCATTGGGATCCTCAAGGGCATCTCCGTCCTCATTGACAAAGTACAAAGCGTGACCGACTGCAACCTCTGCAATGGTTGAAGGCTCGTGCACTTCGTAGCCCTCAACAGATTCAAATTCAGCCACGGCAATCACCTTATTGTATAGGTTCTGAATCTTGAACTCACCCTGCTCATCCTTGCTGCCGTTACCGGCTACCTTGTCCCATTTGTACTGGTCGAACATCTCTTCTGACGGGAAGCGGATGCGATACCACTTGCCCACCTTGATGCCTTCGACAGCGGCATCGATGGCAGCAGCCTGCTGGCGCAGGGTATTGATGAAGGTCTCACTCTGAATGGCCGTATATTGACCGGCGATATCGTAAGCCTTAGCGTCGTCGATGGTCTTCTGCAGGGCCTTGGCGGTAGCATCGCTCGCCCAAGTACCCGGGTTCACCTTCTCGCCCTCGGCCACAATCACAGACTCGACTTTGTTCTTCAGAGAGTCTAAGACCGCGCGCAGTTCTGCGGGATCCACGAAGTTGCCCTGGAAAGCCTGATAGGCGGCGAGCAGCGTGTTGTAAACGTTGTCGTCGATGTCGCCTTCTTCGATGTCAGCCTGCTCTGTCAACAAGTTCTCAAGGTCGATAGCGACCTGACCCATCTTGGAGTACTGTGAGTTGGGGTTCTCTTGCTGATAGAAGATTGAAAGCTCAGAGATGTGCCAATAGACGCGATTGTTCGTGGTGGCATCGCCATAGAGGCGGAGGTACGAGAAGCCCTGCGGGTCGAAGTAGTCCGTCGTGAAGCTCTCCTCGGCATTCGCAAAGGGACAGTTGAAGGACAGCAGTTCCGTGAGCCCTTCCTTGACAGACAGGGGATCCGTGTAGGGATCTGCGTCCTCACCGTCGTCGGTACCGCGGATGCTCAGCGTTGTGAGGTGGTCGTTGGTGGCTCCGGAGCGACGTGAGAAGCCGACCTTAATTTCAAGTCCTTCTTTGTAGTATCCTTCGGGGAGTGCCACCTGGAGATAGTGGCTACCCTGTACATCGTGTGGCGGGTTGTCATGCCAGGAAGAGTGCCAGAAGGTGGTGTTGCTGCCATCGAGGAGGTTGGCCAGAGAACCCTGCTGGGGATCTGTCCACGGTGAGCTGAGCTGGTTGACATCGGTCAGCAGTTCCACGGTCTGCACATCCTTGGCGGCCTCGATGGCGGCTGTAGCCTCAGTCTTCAGCTCGTTGTACTTTGCAACCAGCTGATTGTGATATTTGATGTCTTTGTAGCCTTCAATGATAGCGGCAGCATCGTCATCGCTGACGAGTTCGAAAATCCATTCAGAACCGCCAGGGTTGCCTGTGGTATAGGATGTTGCCCAGCCGACGATATTTCCGCTGACACCAGCGCCGCTGGTATGACCGCCTTGATGGAGATAGAAATAATCCCCTGCAGCCTGGGTGGATACACGGATGTTGACCATGCAGCCTTTTTCCTCTTCGTAGCCGGCGATATCTACTGCTATCAGGTTTTCGCTGTCAACGGCCATCGTTTCAGGCTTACTCATTGCAATGTTATTGAAACGTGCGTCAGTAGCACAGCTTACGATGTCAAAGAAGCCGTCCTTGTTCGTAATCTTCCACAATGAGGGGCAGTCGGATTCCAGCTCTTCGGGCGTGTTCCAGCGAGCGTAGATATTACCGCCTTCAATGGTACTATACATATACTTATTCACCTGCTGTGACTCTTTGATATCTTGACCCGTTTCGGGATTGACGCCAACTGTGACATCATTCGTATATGTCATGGCGGCGCGAATGCGATAGTAGCCGTCAGCCAGTGCGAAGGGCACTTGTGAAGCGAGGACTGCCTCAAGGGTGTTCTTAAGGTTTGTTGTCAGAGCCTGAATCTCGTCAATAGGAATTATACCGGCTGCACGTGCTGCCGACATGGCACTTTCAAAATCTGCAACGGCTTCGGCGCTGTATTGGCCGGGTGCTGTGCCCGTGACGAATGTGGCATGCGGGGTGTCGCCGGAGTTGTCCATATATGAGCTGGAATATTCCATATACAGATCCTCGAGGGCTTTCATGGCCACATCGTATTCAGTGGTCTCATTCCAAGTGATATCGATAATCTGCCATGCACAGTTATCGCCCGGGGTCGTCTGTTTTCCATTGCCCCATGTGCAGATGACCGCATCCACACCGTTGTTGTCAATCTGCCATGACATGTTATAAACGTTGATACCAAAAAGGCCTAAAGGTTGGCCGTCAGGCTCAATGCTATAGATGTTGTATTCGCCAGCTTCTTCCGGGAGAGAGGATGTCTTGATTTCCTGGCTCTGTGATAAGTTGTTGGGTCGCTTGAGGTAAAGACCTGTTCCGAACTGAATGTTGTAGCATCCTTCTTTCTCCTCAACAGGCAGGAAACGGAGGAAGTACTGCTTCTTTTCTTCAGGGCTGAGGTCTGCACCGGAAACATTGCTGATGTTCATCTTCATGATTCTGTTTCCCTCGCCGCAGTCGGTCATCACACCGCCAGTGCTGGGAACATCGCCAATGCTGGGGAACGTGCTGGGGCCGCCGCGCTTCTGGTACAAGAAGTACCAATGGTTCGGCAAGAAATCTGCCACAACACCCTCCATCTGAATGGTCTTCAGGCTGAAGTCGAAGTCATCATCTTGCACTTCTTGTGCGACGGCCGGGGCAAAAAATCCCAACAGCATCGCAAATAAAAGGTAGATTTTCTTCATGATTAATTTAATTTAGGTATGAATGATTTGTTGAAGTTTCAAGCCATATTGGTTGATATGACCGTACAAAAATAGGCGCTTCGCGCGAGAGGCGAAGCACCTATATGAGTTTATTTGCTTAAATTTATATTATTTTAACAATATTAAGTGTCTAATGTGTCATTCCAAGGCCTCCAACATCGCTATCATGCGGTCGCCGAGGGCACTCTTGCGCTCGATGTGGGCTTGTGTCTCCATCACGAAAGGATTGGTCTCAAAATCACCACGTACCTGCTCGAAATCGGCCTCTGCCGTGCGTTGGCTGGCGCCATCGAAGCCGAAGCCCGTGCGGGCAGAGAGTGAGAACTCCTTCTTGGCATCGGCATAGAGCATGTTGTCGAGGCTGACGACACTTTCCTTCCATCGGCGGATGATGTCAATCAAATTCTCGATGGTGATGCGGTCGGGGTAGAGGCCATAGTATTCGAGCATCTTTTCGTAGGCCCATGTCCATTCGTAGCGGTAGTAGTCCTCATGCAGCTTACGCAGTGCCTCACAGAAGGCCTGGTCGTTAGGCACGCGGTCGGCTTCGACTTCGTCCAACAGGGCATTGACGAGTTCCTTGGGGGCGATGAGGCCGGCCAAATCCACCCAGATGCCTCGTCCGCCCGTGCGTGTGGGCTTCAGACCTTCGAGGACGCTCTCGGCCGTAGAGCAGTCGGTGCGCTCGAGGTGGGAGATCAGTGAGTTGCCCAAGAACTTCTCGATGGCGGTGCGATAGAGTTGCTGGCCGCGGCGCAGGGAGTGGTTGCTCATCTTGGCGCTTTGGTAGGCATAGACATCACTGGTGGGTCCGCAGAGTTCTTCCAACTGTTCGAGGACGTGGAGCCCGCGGAACATCTTGTCGATGGTATAGGGTGAGAGCAGATTGAAGTTTACCTGATCCATTCGGCCCTCAGCATAGCGCTTATCGCGCTTCGGCCATTTCTGTGCATCGCGGACGGTGCCTACGGAGCGGAGGTTGACACCCGGCGCTATCCAAGTCTCGCCATTCTTTTCTATCAAGTAGGAGAAGGGTAGGTCGCTGGTGTCCGAGTGGCTGCTATGACGGCCCATCACGAGCGAGAAAGCACCAATGCGGGCGGGCCATAGGATGTAGGAGTCGGATGATGTCTTAGCACCACGCTCCATAGCCCCCTGGTGGATGGGGCCGAGCTTGTACATGTGGTTGCTTTGGTTGGAGCCGCTGCCGGCGTTCATGAATGAGAACATGCCGGCGATGAGGAGCGTGCTCTTATGGTGTGTGACGGTGAAAGGTCCGGCGAAGATGGCGCAGGCCTCGCCGTTCTCCTCCTGACAGTTGCAGAAGAAGAGAGAGTCGCTGGCCGAATAGCCGTGGCCGAGCATACAGGCCTGGCCCACATAGCAGCGTGTGATCGTGGTGCAGTCCTCGATGCTGGAGCCGTCCTGCACGATGAAGTCATCGGCGATGACGCCATAGCCCACATGGATGGGAGCTTCCGCACGGCTGTTGAGGGTTCCGTTCTTGAGGCGGCCGGCACCTTCGACCTTCGCGTACGCGCCCACGTACATATTTTTAATATAGCCAGTATCTACAATGGTGACATGCTCTGCGATGGTGCCGCGTGTGCTGCGGCATTCGGCAGCGCGGTCGGCAGCGAACTGCTTCAGACGGGCTATCAGCTTAGGACGATGGCGATAGAAGGCTTCCAGATAGGCTTCGTGCGCCGTGAGGCGGTCATGGATGGTCACCTCGCGCCCCCCTGTTTCATTGAGGACAGCCACCTCCACGCCGTTACCAAAGCTGGTGGGGCCGTCGCAGAGGATGATATCGACGTTCTCGATGAAACAATCATTGGCAATGTCGTAGTTGGCAATGTAGTTCTTGATGTTCTCGATGCAGCAGTCGTCGCCGATGGTGACATTGTGCAAGGTGGCATGAAAGATGCCTGTGTGTTTGTGGATGCCGCCGGGCATATCGAAGCTTTTGTGAAAGGCTCCGATGCGGATGTCCCCCGAGAAGCGGGTGTGGCGGATGTACCTCAGGCTCTGTTCATCTGTAATCAGCACGCGCGCCCAGTCCTCGGCGCTACATGCTTGGGCTTCGAGAAGCGCGATTTCTGTCTTTGAAAGTGTTCGCATAACGTATTCTTTTAAGAAATGTAAGTGCAAAAGTACAGAAAAACATATATTATGATGGCAGATTGACAAGAAAACTTTACATTTGCAGACATTTTTATCATAAATCAATTCTACAGGGGGCGTATGACCTCGTTTTTATTGTCAAAATGTCAATTCGTTCGTAGGCCGTGGGTGTGGCTGTTGCGTGTGCGACATCGTAAGGGATATGGTGTTCACTCTCCATCGGCTTATGCCTTCCTGCGTGGAGTGGTGTATGAAACAGCTGCTTACTACGCTTATGCCGAATTGGACCGACTGCACCCCTGGTGGCAGCGCTACATGCTGCGCTACTCGTTGACCTGCAGGCGTCTGCTTTTTCGCCTGGCCAACTACGTACACCCTCGCACTATCTGCGTCCTTGGCAGTGTCCCCATTGAAAAGGCTTATTTGACAGCGGCGGTGCCTACGGCAGACGTTGTCCAAACGTTGGATGCTACCTCACCTGAGCTGATCTTCGTTGCCCGAGAGGCATTGGCTCAGCTGCCGCAGCCCCTGCCGAAGATGGCTGCCACTGGGATGCTTATTGTGGAGGGTATTTATGCCGATGCGGCATCGCACGATCGTTGGCGCGCTATTTGCCAGGACCCGCAAACTGTCATCACCTATGATCTCTATACCTATGGCCTCGTCCTCTTTGACCGCACCAAGCATCCGCAACACTATATTGTCAATTTTTAAGTGTTTCAGAAACTTGAATATGATGGCGTTCTCGCTCGCCCAGCAGCTCAAATCGCATAGAATTCTACGAAAGATGAAAAAAAGTCCTTTTTCTTGACACGTATTTCATAATTCCTTTGTATCTTCGCGGCCGATTTCCAAAAATCAGTGTACTGGTTATGCCCACTTTAAACCTTAAACTTTAAACTTTAAACTTTAAACTTCAAACAAGATATGTACTGGACACTAGAATTAGCTTCAAAGCTTGAAGACGCTCCCTGGCCAGCGACCAAAGAGGAGCTGATTGACTATGCCGTACGTAGCGGCGCACCTATGGAGGTGATTGAGAACCTGGAGGAAATCGAGGACGAAGGCGATATCTATGAAAATATAGAGGATGTCTGGCCCGACTATCCCACGAAGGAGGATTTCCTTTTCAACGAGGACGAATACTAAGCACTGGCTTATTTAACACAGCAGGCTGCATCAACCGATGCAGCCTGCTGTGTTTGTTATTCTTCCTCGTAGTGCTGGAAGAGGAAGTCGTTGTAGGGATATTTCTGAACGTGCAGTTCGCGGACGCGAGCGTAGAGCGTTCGCTTAAGTTCGTCGATGTTTTGTCGCTGGGCAGCGCTGATGAAGAGGCAGTCGTTGCCGAGCTTGGCCATCCATGTCTTCATCAAGTCCTGCAGGGACAGGTTCTCGCGCGTGGCGGGTGAAAGGTCGTCTTCATCCTTCGGTGTGAAGGTGTAGGCGTCAATCTTATTGAACAGGAGCATAGATGGCTTGTCGGCGCAACCGAGGTCAGAGAGCGTCTTCTCCACCACCTTGATCTGTTCCTCGAAGTCGGGGTGGGAGATGTCCACCACGTGAACGAGCAGGTCTGCCTCGCGTACCTCATCAAGGGTGCTCTTGAAGCTCTCGATAAGGTCTGTGGGCAGCTTGCGGATGAACCCAACAGTGTCTGAGAGCAGGAAGGGCAGGTTGTCGATGATGACCTTGCGCACGGTGGTGTCGAGGGTGGCGAAGAGTTTGTTCTCGGCGAAGACCTCGCTCTTGGAGAGGAGGTTCATCAATGTGCTCTTGCCTACGTTGGTATAGCCCACGAGCGCTACGCGAATCATGCGGCCGCGGTTGCTGCGCTGGGTGCTTTTCTGGCGGTCTATATCGGCAAGGCGCTGCTTGAGGAGGCTCATGCGGTTGAGGATGATGCGACGGTCCATTTCCAACTGCGTCTCACCAGGTCCGCGCAGACCCACGCTACCCTTGCCACCACCGCTGCCGGAGCCACCGCCCTGACGCTCAAGGTGTGTCCAAAGGCGTTGCAGACGCGGCAGCATGTAGCGATATTGTGCCAGCTCCACCTGGGTCTTGGCATTGGCCGTCTGAGCGCGCATCGCGAAGATGTCGAGGATGAGGCTGGTGCGGTCGAGAATCTTGACTTTCAGCGCCTGCTCGATATTGCGAAGCTGTTTGGCGCTGAGCTCATCGTCGAAGATGACCATTCCCACCTCGCGCTCGGCATCCTCTTCTGCTTGGATGTACGCGCGAATCTCCTCAAGTTTGCCGGTACCGACGTAGGTGACGCTAGAAGGTCCGTTCACGCGTTGTGTGAAGCGCTTGACGGTGACGGCGCCTGCCGTAGTGGCTAAAAACTCCAATTCATCGAGGTATTCCGTGGTCTTACGCTCATCCTGCTGCGGAGTAATCAGTCCGACGAGAATGGCTGTTTCGGCCTGTGCCTCTGTGATGACAAACTCCTTCACTTCACTTGAATGACAAGGTACTTGCTGGTGCTCCAGAACTTGCCGGGGTCGGTAATCTTCAGGATATACTGTCCCTTGGCGTCCTTGGCGAGGTTGTAGCTGCCGCTGGGGTGGGTGGTAAGAATCTCAGCGCTCTTGCTGTAGAGTTTGATTTCCTTGTCGATGCGTATGTCAATCTTCGTGAAATAGTCCTTGTTGAAGTCGGCGCTCTTGAGAACATCGCCCTTCTGCAGGATTTTCTGCTCTTTCAGCTCGGCCTTGGTGCCAAACACGAACCATGCGGAGTGCAGGTCCTTGTCTTGCGACTGGATTGTCTGCTGCTTCTGCTCGTTGTCGGCAGTGAGGTTGCTGACGTTCTCATGGAGAGAGCTTATCTGCTCGCTCTGCTCGGAAATCAGGATGTCCTTCTCTGCGAGGCTGGCCTCGAGCTCCTGGATACGCTGGTTCTGTGCTTCGAGCTGCTTATTGAGGTTCTCGATGGTCTTGGTGAGCTTCTCCACATTCACCGTGGTGCTCTTCAGTTTTTCGCGCAACTGTGCAATCTTATCGCGGTTCTCGCGCATGGTCTGCTGGATGAACTGCATGTTCTCGCGGATGACTTCGCGTGAGGAGGCAGCCTCGGGGTTGCCGTTGGCCACAGTGATGCGGCCTTCGGCCTCGTTGATGAGGCGGAAGCCTTCTTGCACCTCGTTGATGGATCCCATGATTTCATTGAGTTCCATATCTTTCTCGTCAATCACTTGCATGAGTGAATCGCGCTCGTGCTGAGCACGCTCTTGGGCCTTTTGGGCGTCATTACAAGCCATCAGTGCGAACAGGCAGAGAGGCATTAAAAACAATTTCTTCATAGTTTCTGTTTTTATTTTGTACGTTCAATTTGTCAATTTTAGCTTGCTAACCTTTGTCATCCTTCCCTGCTCCGCCCACAATGAGGACGAACTCGCCTCGTGGTTCATGCTCGATGAAATGGGCTAAAATATCATTTAGGGTGCCTCGGATGATTTCTTCGTGTACCTTTGAAATCTCCCGGCAGGCTGCGGCGGGACGCTCGCCGCCAAAGGTCTCCACGAACTGCGTCAGCGCCTTCACTACGCGGTGTGGCGATTCGTAGAACACGATGGTGCGCGGTTCTGCGGCCAGCTGCGTGAGTCTAGTCTGCCGCCCTTTCTTCTGAGGCAGGAAGCCCTCGAAGCAGAACTTGTCACAGGGGAGCCCCGATACTACCAGCGCCGGTACGAATGCCGTAGCTCCCGGCAGACAGCTCACCTCAACACCTGCGCGCGCAGCTTCACGCGCCACCAGGAACCCAGGGTCGCTGATGCCAGGCGTACCGGCATCACTCACGACTGCAATATTCTCTCCCGCTTGCAACCGTTCTACAATGCGCGCCACTGTTTGGTGCTCATTAAACTTATGGTAGGAGAGCATCGGCCGGTGTATGTCGAAATGCTTCAGCAGCTGACCGCTTGTGCGTGTGTCCTCTGCCAGAATCAGGTCGGCCTCTTTCAGAATGCGGAGAGCCCGCATCGTGATGTCCTCCAGATTGCCTACGGGTGTGGGTACAATATATAACACGGGGCAAAGGTATGTATAATTTGTGATTTACGATTGCTGATTTGCGATTTATTTGTGTTTTGCATGGTTTTTCACCTATTTCTTTGGCCGCGTGCGCGAAAAAAACTAACTTTGACCCCAAATTTTGATTCATAATGACCCATTCCAAAGATTATACGGGCGAGATGGTGCGTCAGGGGCGCATCGAAGTCATTTGCGGTTCCATGTTTTCGGGCAAGACCGAGGAACTCATCCGCCGCATGAAGCGCGCCAAGTTCGCCAAGCAGAAGGTGGAGATCTTCAAGCCAGCCATCGATGTGCGCTACAGCGAGGAAGATGTGGTGAGCCATCAAGGCAATGCCATCCCTTCGACGCCCGTAGAGAGTGCTGCCAGCATCCTGCTCATGGGCTCTGACTGTGATGTGCTGGGTATCGACGAAGCGCAGTTCTTCGATGCGCAGATTGTGGATGTGTGCAACGAGCTGGCAGAGCGTGGCATACGTGTCATCGTGGCTGGCTTGGACTTGGATTTCAAGGGGCAGCCTTTCGGCCCGATGCCCCAGCTTTGCGCCGTCGCCGACGATGTCACGAAGGTGCACGCCATCTGTGTCCGCTGTGGTGCCTTGGCCTATGTCAGCCATCGTATCGTGGCTGGCGACAAGCAGGTGATGCTGGGCGAGACTCATGAGTATGAGCCACTTTGCCGTCAGTGCTATGCGGAGGCTGTTAAAGTTTAAAGTTTAAGGTTTAAAGTTTAAAGTTGATATGTTCAAACGACCCATCACCTTTGACAGTTTCATCCGCGGTGCGCTGATAGCGTTGGTGCTCGTGGGCATCGGTTTTCTCATTAAGCGGTTGAGTGGTGTGCTGCTGCCTTTCTTCATCGCGTGGCTGCTGGCCTACCTGATATTCCCTCTGGTGCGCTTCTTGCAGTACCGTTGCCATCTGCGCTTCCGTACCCTCAGCATCCTCGTTGCATTCATCATCGTACTGGCTGTTATTACGGGTTTGATGCTGTTGGTCATCCCTCCCATTGTTAGGGAGTTCTCCAAGGTGGGTGGGCTGTTCTCGCAATATGCCGACCGTTTCCTTGGCGGCACAGGGCTTATCCCCTATATCCAGCAGTTCCTCGATCAGTACGGTTCGCAATATCAGAAGTCACTCCCCGACTTGTTGCAGGAGCGCAGCTTCCTCGATGCCGTGCAGTCATTACTCACGCAGCTGTGGGGAGCCGTCTATCAGACGGTTGACTTTGCCATCGGCGTGGTGGGCTCACTCATCGTGCTCTTGTATATGTTTTTTATTCTACAGGACTACGAACTCATCTCCAATGGCTGGGTACAGTTCCTGCCTAAGGGTAGCCGTCAGTTTGCAGAACAGCTGGCGGAGGATGTGGAGAAAGGCATGAACAGCTACTTCCGCGGCCAGGGGCTGGTGGCCTTCTGCGTCGGCGTGCTCTTCTCCATCGGCTTCGTCATCGTGGATTTCCCGCTGGCCGTAGGGCTAGGTATGTTCATGGGCTTCCTCAACCTGGTGCCCTATCTGCAGACGCTGGGCTTTGTGCCTATGATCCTACTGGCGTTGCTGGAGGCTGCCGATACGGGGCAGAACTTCTGGTGGATACTCCTGCCGGCCGTCATTGTCGTGGCGGTGGTACAGGTGTTGCAGGACACCGTGCTGGTGCCAAAGATAATGGGCTCTGCCATGGGGCTGAATCCAGCTGTTATCTTACTGTCGTTGTCCGTGTGGGGCTCGTTGCTGGGCTTTATAGGCCTCATCATTGCCCTGCCGCTGACCACGCTCCTCATCTCCTATTACCGTCGCTTCGTGTTGGAGGAATCCAATGCCAATCCATAATCTCATGTTAGGACAACTGTATCATACTATCAACAACGAGTCCAAGGACCAGCGCGATAAGGTGCTCCCAGGTTTCAGCTTTGAGGTGCTTCCTCCCCTGAAGGGTACGGGCACCGAGACGCTCTTCAAGACTATCGAGACCCTGGCGCCTTTCAATCCTCGCCACATCAATATCACCACCCATCGTGCGGAGTACGTCTATCACGAGGTGGATGGTGGACTGGTGCAGCGGCAGCGTATCCGTCGTCGCCCCGGCACCATCGCCATTGCCGCCGCCATCCAACAGCGGTGGGGCATCCCTGTCATCCCGCATATTGTATGTTCCGGTTCTACGAAGGAAGATATCGAGTACGCCCTGCTCGACCTGCAGTTCCTCGGCATCAAAGACCTGTTCCTGTTGCGTGGCGACAAGGCACGCGAGGAGTCGATGTACATGCCAACGCCCGGCGGCTACACCCATGCCCTGGAGCTCATTGAGCAAGTGAACCGCTTCAATGAAGGCTTCTTCGCCGACGGCACGCCCATGAAGGTCAAGGGCAAGTCCTTTGAGTTCGGCGTGGCTTGCTACCCTGAGAAGCATGAGGAGGCTCCCAATCTTGAGAGCGACATCCGCGTGCTGCTGCAGAAACAGCAGGCAGGTGCCAAGGTGGCCATCACGCAGCTGTTCTATGACAACGAGAAATTCTACACCTTCGTGGCGCGTGCTCGTGCCGCGGGTGTCACCATACCCCTCATCCCAGGCCTGAAACCGCTGGCCAAGCTGTCGCAGCTTGCCACCGTTCCCAAGACCTTCCGCTGTGACCTCCCCTTCGCGCTCTCAGAGGAGTTGCGCCGCTGCAAGACCGATGAGGATGTGAAGCAGGTGGGCATCGAGTGGGGCGTTGCGCAGTGCCGCGACCTTATAGCTCACGGTATTCCCAGCCTCCATTTCTACACGCTCAGTGCGGTGGAGAGCATCAAGCGGATCGCGGAGGAGGTGTATTAGACCCACCCCCGACCCCTCCCGTGAGGGAGGGACAACCTTGCGGATTGATATTATAATGTATGTCTGAAGAATTCTATATAAAAAGTGATACTACGCGCCAGCCACTCCCCTCCATTACGGGAGGGGTCGGGGGTGGGTCTTACTTCATAGGACAAACGACCATCTGGCAGCGGTTGCTCGGCGACCTCGTGGCAGACCGTGTGCCGCATGCGCTGATGCTGTGCGGCCCTGCGGGTTCGGGTAAGCTGGCGCTGGCGGTAGCCTTCGCGCGGGCACTGCTCTGTGAGCATCCGCATGAGGATGGCAGCCCGTGTGGCGAGTGCTCCTCCTGTCGCATGGCGATGAAGCTGGAACACCCCGACCTGCACTTCACGTTCCCCATCGTCAAAGGTACGCGTATCAAGAATGCCGAGGACTCCATATCGGACCATTATATCAAGGAATGGCGCGCACGCGTACTCTCGAGCCCCTATTTCGACCTCAACGACTGGCTCGAGGATATGGGCGCCGCCAACCAGCAAGCTACCTACTACGTGGCTGAGAGTGATAACATACAGCGCAAACTGGCGCTGAAGAGCAGCTTGGGTGGGCGCAAGGTGATGGTCGTATGGCTTCCTGAGAAGATGAACCAAGAGACGGCCAACAAGCTGTTGAAGTTGTTCGAGGAGCCGCCCGTAGGCACCCATTTCCTGATGGTAAGCGAGGAGCCGGACTTGGTGCTTGGCACCATCCTCAGCCGCACGCAGCGCATCCTCGTTCCACCTCTCTCGCGTGAAGAGTATCAACAGGCACACCCGCCCAAGGATGAGCGTCTGTTTCTAGACCTCTTCATCATGCTTATGCGTCTCGCCTATCAGCGTAAGGTCAAGGACTTGCGCGAGTGGAGCGAGCAGCTGGCGGGCATGGGGCGCGAGACGCAAAAGAGCTTCCTGCAGTTCTGCCAGCGTCAGGTGCGTGAGAACTTCGTGTATAACTTCCGTCAGCCGGAACTCAACGACCAGTCCACCGATGAGGCGGCCTTCAGCCGGAACTTCGCTCGCTTCATTAATGAGCGCAACGTGATAGCTATCACCGAGGAGTTGACAACGGCCGAGCGTGACATCGCGCAGAATGTAAATGCCCGTATGGTCTTCTTTGACCTGGCGTTGAAGATGATTGTGCTGCTGATTCAATAAGGACTCCCCCTCCCCTCTCTCTTCCAAAGAGGGGGGAGGAGAGGGAGAGAAAAGGGGGAAAGGGAAGTCGATGAAAGAATCTGATGGAGAATAATAAATGAATCTACAAATAATATATGAAAAGTAAATAATATATAATGTATATGGAAGAGCAACATCATAATACGAATACCGCTCCCTCCCCCTCTTTGAAAGAGAGGGGGGTGGGGGGTGAGTCTAATAGGCCACGGCCTGAGTCTTCCGTCTTCTTCACCGAACGCGGCCTCTCCTATGCTGGTTGCCCCAAGCAAAGCTGCCAGCTCAATGTCTATGACTATCTGGCCGACATCCCCGGCAATACGGATACCACGGACCTCGTGGAGGTGCAGTTCAAGAACACCCGCAAGGGCTACTACCACAACTCCAACAACCTCCCCTTGGAGAAAGGTGATGTGGTGGCGGTGGAGGCTTCACCCGGACATGACATCGGAACTGTGACAATGACGGGTAAGCTTGTGCTGCTGCAGATTAAGCGTTATCCGCCAAAAAACATGGACGACATCAAGCACATCTATCGCAAGGTGCGCCCGGTAGATATGGAGAAGTACGAGGAGGCCAAGGCGCGCGAGCATGAGACCATGATTCGCAGCCGCCAAATTGCCAAGGACCTGGGGCTGGAGATGAAGATTGGCGATGTGGAGTACCAGGGTGACGGCAACAAAGCCATCTTCTACTACATCGCAGACGGTCGCGTCGATTTCCGCCAGCTCATCAAGGTACTGGCTGAAGCCTTCCATGTGCGCATCGAGATGAAACAGATTGGAGCGCGCCAAGAGGCTGGTCGCATCGGCGGCTTCGGTCCTTGTGGCCGCGAGCTGTGCTGCACCACTTGGATGCGCAACTTCGTCAGCGTGGGCACGGGAGCCGCCCGCTTCCAGGACCTCAGTCCCAACCCTCAGAAGCTGGCGGGACAGTGTGCAAAGCTGAAATGCTGCATGAACTTCGAGGTGGATCAGTATGTCGAGGCTTCGCGTCGTCTTCCCTCGCGCGAGATACCGCTGGAGACCATCGATGGCACCTGGTATTATTTCAAGGCTGACATTCTCTCGAATATGATAACATACTCCACCGACAAGCGCGTTGCTGCCAACCTTACCACCATCTCAGCCGAACGCGCCAAGGAGATTATTGCCATGAACCGCGAGGGTAAGAAACCCGATGCACTCGACAATAGCGTCAAAGAAGCGCCCGCGAAACCTATCGACCTAGCTGCTCAGGAGGATCTCACACGCTTCGACAGCGCCCGCAAGAAAAAGAAGAAAAAGAAGAAGAGAGTGCAGGAGAGTGGGGAAAATAGAGAGACTGAAAGGTTGAAAGATTGAGAAATTGAAGGAGTGAAGAAGTGAAAGAGGGCTTGTTGTTTGCAAGTGGGGCTCATGTGGCTCGTGTGGCCTATAAGGCTTATGGTCCTTATGGGTTTCTTCTCTTGCTTTGTGCTCTTTTGCTCGGTGCCTGCACGCGCCCTGCTCTTTACGAATATGCAGTCGTGAATCCTCATGGCTGGCTCACCACCGACACGATACGCTTCACTCTACTGCAGGTGCCACGCGATGGCGACTATACGTTGTCGTTGGGTGTTCGCTACAACCACCTCGTCCCCTATGCTGACCTCTGGCTCGTCGTGGAGCAACGCTATGTGGGTGAGGGCGATGCTCCTGTAACCCGCGTGGGTGAGGAATGTCGCCGTCGCGACACGCTCCATCTGGCCATGCCGGTGGCGGTGAACCTGTGGCAGTCCAATGGCTCTGTCTTTCATGTATCGGAGGCTCCCGCTGTTACTGCACATTTCACGGCCCGACAAATGCCCGTCGAGCTCTTGGTGTACCATGTGATGAATCACCAATGTCTGACGGGCATTATGGAGGTTGGCGTGAAGGTGGAATAACTACATCTTCATGCGGATGATGCGGAAACGGGCAGCGCTGTAGGCCGGTATGTTACCATCGTTTTGTGCCACCGCTCCGTAGAACTGCTGATAGGGGATGCAGACAATCCATTCGGCTTCTTCAGGCATGTACTGCAGGGCAGTGCTGAAGCCTTCGGTGAAAGAGCCCGTTGTGGCTTCGGAGTATGAGGCTGTCACGGGATCAAAGGGGCCGTAGAATGTCTGTGCGAACACCTTTTCGAAGACATGACCGCTTTCATCCGTGGTGGGTATCAGCCAACCGCGGAACGCTACGCGCACAGTCTCCGTCGCCTTTGGCAGCATGGTGCCTGTGCCTTTGTTGACGATGCACACACAGATGCTATCCTCCACGTGGCCGCTTTGGAATGTGGGGCTCCTGCGCAACGATTTGTACATGCGCCAGTTGCAGTGTTCCTCCCAGTTGTCGCCATATTGCGCACGTGCCGCATTGATGGCCGTGCGGGCGGTGTCGGCCACCTGCTTGAACCATGTCGTGTTGCGCGCCTCCCAGTTGTCATAGGGGTCGAACTCCTCATTCTCGGAGCAAGAAGTAAGTGCGAAGAGAAAGCAGAAGACCCACCACCAGCTCCTTCCGTGAAGGGAGGGGAATAGCTCGCGCGTGGATGCGTTATGCTGGTTCTTGTTAATATGGTTCATTGGACAAATAGCGTTTGATGAAAAACTACATCGCGTAGCACTCTCCTCCCTTCACGGGAGGGGGCAGGGGTGAGGCTTTACAGCAACTTCTTCAGCAAGCTGGTGATGCTCACTTTGTCCTCGATGATGCTCTGGAGGTCAGCGATGGGCACGCGCTTCTGCTCCATCGTGTCGCGGTCGCGCAGGGTGACGCAGTGGTCGTTGAGCGTGTCGTGGTCGATGGTGACGCAGTAGGGGCATCCGATGGCATCCATGCGGCGATAGCGCTTGCCGATGGTGTCCTTCTCGTCGTACTTGCAGTTGAAGTGGAAGCGGAGGTCGTTGACAATCTGCTGAGCAATCTCGGGCAGGCCGTCCTTCTTCACCAGCGGCAGCACTGCCAGCTTCACGGGAGCCAGCGCAGCCGGCAGACGCAGCACGACGCGTGTCTCGCCATTCTCCAGCTGCTCCTCGCAGTAGCTGTGGCACATCACGCTGAGGAACATACGATCCACGCCGATGGACGTCTCGATGACGAACGGCGTGTAGCTCTCGTTGGTCTCGGGGTCGAAGTACTCAATCTTCTTGCCGCTGTACTTGGCATGCTGGCTGAGGTCGAAGTTGGTGCGGCTGTGGATACCCTCCACCTCCTTGAAGCCGAAGGGCATGTGGAACTCGATGTCGGTGGCAGCGTTGGCATAGTGAGCCAGTTTGTCGTGGTCGTGGAAGCGGTAGTTCTCAGCGCCGAAGCCGAGTGCCTGGTGCCAGGCCATGCGCGTCTGCTTCCACTTGGAGAACCAGTCGAGCTCGGTGCCGGGCTTCACGAAGAACTGCATCTCCATCTGCTCGAACTCGCGCATGCGGAAGATGAACTGGCGGGCCACGATCTCATTGCGGAAGGCCTTACCGATCTGTGCGATACCGAAGGGCAGCTTCATGCGGCCCGTCTTCTGCACGTTCAGGTAGTTCACGAAGATACCCTGTGCCGTCTCGGGGCGCAGGTAGATGGTCGAGGTTCCCTCGGCGGTCGAGCCCACCTCGGTCTTGAACATCAGGTTAAACTGGCGCACATCCGTCCAGTTGCGGGTGCCGCTGATGGGGCAAACGATCTCCTCGTCGATGATGATCTGCTTCAGCTCATCGAGGTCGTTGGCGTTCATGGCCTTCTGGTAGCGCTCATGCAGGGCATCGCGCTTGGCCGTGAGTTCCAGCACACGGCCGTTGGTGCTGCGGAACTGAGCCTCGTCGAAGGCATCGCCGAAACGCTTGGCAGCCTTGGCCACCTCCTTGTCAATCTTCTCGTCGTACTTCGCCATCTGATCCTCGATGAGGACGTCGGCGCGGTAGCGCTTCTTTGAGTCGCGGTTGTCGATGAGGGGGTCATTGAAGGCATCCACGTGGCCGCTGGCCTTCCAGGTCGTGGGATGCATGAAGATGGCAGCGTCGATGCCGACGATGTTCTGGTGCAGCAGCACCATGCTCTGCCACCAGTACTGCTTGATATTGTTCTTCAGCTCCACGCCGTTCTGACCGTAGTCATAGACAGCGCCGAGGCCATCGTAGATATCACTGGAGGGGAACACGAAACCGTACTCCTTGCAATGCGAAACAATCTTCTTGAAAACGTCTTCTTGTTGTGCCATGATTTATCGCGGCTTCGCCGCAGTTTAATGTTTAAAGTTTAGCGTTTAAGGAAATTCGGGCGCAAAGATACGGAAAATCTTTAAACCTTAAACCTTAAACCTTAAACTTTTTCCGCCAACGAGACTATTTTTCATCTTTTTAGCTTCGTTGGCTTTTTTAATTCTCAATTGTCCATTGTCAATTGTCCATTTTCCATTATCCCCCTTGGGGGATTACGGGGGGCTTAGAAAATGACTTCGTCCCTTGCTTGTCCTGTGGTGATTTCCTCCACGACGTCGTCGTCGGGTAGGGGAGTTGCGGGTGCGGCTTCGGGGGAGGACTCTGTGGCGGTGCCCGAAGGTTCACCCGAGGAGGCTTCCTGCCGTTTACCCTTGCGTCCGCTGCCCTTTCCGCTGGCGGCTTTCGCCGTCGGGTCGTTGCAGAGAGAGGCTTTGATGTAGGCGGTACGCTCCTCGCCCGGGATGCGCACCTGGAACCAGCCGCCACTCTCGGACAGCACGTCCAGCTTCGTGCCGCGACGGACTTGCAGGTTGCCGCCGCTGCCGTCGGCGTTCACGCTGATGATGTCGTGGTTGGTGCCGGGGCCCGTGCGCAGGTTAGCCACTTTGGCGGACACGGTGACCTGCTTCAGCACGTCATCCTTCGGCGCCTGCTTATCATCCGTGCAGCGGCCATAGAGCCAGAAGCCTGCGATGACGATAATGATAAATCCAAATAACTTTTTCATGTCATGTATGTTTTATATGTTCATTTCAGTGTGGTCGCCAGCACGTCCTTGCAGGTGGTGCGGATGATGTCTAAGTCGTGCTCGCTGGGCATTCCAAGCCAGTGGGTAGTCTCATAGGGAAGGTCGTCCTTCCACGTGCCCTTGAACATCTCGTCCCACCTCTTCTGGCGTATGCCTTGGCGCCAGGAGCCATCAGGGTGCTCGGGATGGATGAGCCGACCGCAGTCGTAGTCGCCCTCGGAGTACCATTCATACTGGTCGGCGGAACTCGGGTTCAGTCCTAGGAAGAAAATGGAGCCCTCGCCCTGGCGCACACCGTGCTCGAAGTGCCCATCGTAGATCATCTGACCCACTTCCTTGTAATACTCGCGCAGGTCGGGGTACTCGGGGTATGGGATGTGGTCCTCGTCAGCAAAGTACTCCATACGTCCTTTGCCATGCGGCAGTCCCTGGGCGTCTTTCTCGCCCTCGTACGCTATTTTGATAATCTTTCTTAGATCAGACATCACGATTCTATTTGACAATTTACGATTTAGTTTCAAGTTTCAAGTTTCAAGTTTCAGGTTTCAGGGTTCAAGGAAAGATTTATTTTTCACTTTTCACTCTTCCATTTTTCATTCCTTCACTTTCCACGTCAGTTCCAATGAGTATTCATCTCCGTCATACACGCAGCCGTCGCTATACTCGTGACCTTCGATTTCCTTTGAGAGATGGAGAGGTTTGTCGGGACGCACTTCGTATGTCTTGTCGTAGTACTCGATAGTGATACAATCCTTCTTGATGCTCGTAATCTCATACCCCCAGAAGCCATCAAGATTGAGCCTTCCAAGCTTGGCCTGAATGTCCTCTTCATTGTATTCCCATTCACCATCGCTATAGGCTGTCCATGACTTGTGACCGCTCTTAACGTGCAGCATGACGATGCCATCGTAATGCTCCTCGTTGCTGACAAAGACACCATCCATAAAGAGTCCCTCATAGCGACGGTTGCCGTGATGGCGGTCACCCATGAGCACGCCCTGTCCATCGGGACGATTATTCCTCACTTCGCCGTTATACACCCACTCGCTGTATCCGTACTCGATGTGTCCGTCCTTCCACACGTGGGCTTCTAACTCGCCCTCGACACCTCTGGGATCCGGTAGCGTCACCTCGACGGATGCACGGCTATCGTGTTTCCACTCCTGCGCCTCCACGAGTTCACCTTTCTTCCAATGTTCTTTGCGGCTCATGCCTGCCTTGGCGCAATACACGGTGATGTAGCCGTCGTAGGGGCGGAAGTCGCGAACGTCGTCGCCATAGTGGTCCAGCACGTCGCCATTTGGCAGCTCGACGGTGGCGTGGGTGGAGGGCTCATAGACATAGCTGTTGTACTGGTTGGCCGTATAGCTGCCACCCTGTTGCTCAATGTGATAGACCTCGTCGCCATCTTTCAACGTGAGCTTGAGGGCGGTGCAGTCCACTTTGCTCGTCTCGTCGATCTCGAAGTCCTCCACCTCGTAGTGGAACAGCTCCTCGGGAGCCGAAAAACGGATCTCGCTGTCGCCGGCATACCACTCCTCGACCCATGGCTTCTTGCCCAGGAACAGCTCAAAGCCATAGCGCTTGCCGCCATGCAGGAACATAGCGATGGAATCGGGCTTTCCCGATGATGGGTCGTTGGGATTTGACTTGGGATGCTGGATGCGGAACACGCCGTGCAGGCCCCACCACTGCGGCTCCTTGTCCTTGGAGGTGTGAATCCAAGCTTTCTCAATCCATGAGCCGTCGGCAAAGTCGTAGCGCCCTTCGGCAGCGTAGGCCGGACCGTTGATGCTGGCATAGCTCAGGTGGAAGCGGCCCTTGAAGTGGTCGCCATTGGGGTACCACACCTCGCCGTAGCCGATGGGCCCTGCCAGCTCCTGACGAATGGTGTCGCCCCACTGCCAGTCACCTATATAAATAAGTTCTGTGCTGATGAGCTTCACGTAGTAGTAGGTACGACAGATGACGCCATAGCCCATATCCGTCGAGCTGCTGTCGATTTCCACCTCCTCGCCCACCTTGATGCTGAAGGTCTTGCCGCGCAGCTCCAAATCGAGCTGCTGGCCATCGTAGGCTTTGACGACAGGCGCAGAGCGCGGGCTGCCCCACCATTTCGGCAGCGGTTCGCCCACCTTCACATCTTTCTCGTCGATTTCATAATGCTCTCTCGGCGTTCGGCTCACCGTGGCTCCACGATCTATATAACCGCTGTAAACATTGATGAAGCAAGCTGTTGCCATAGTCGGTTGTATTGGGTAAATGATAATTTTGTGGCAAAGATACACATTTTTCCGTAAAACAAACGTTTCAATCGAAATTTTTCATACATTTGCACGCAGATAAGCTCAACACACCCCATGACAATGAATCATTTACTGAAGACTAACATGCGAATGAGCCTCGTGGCGCTCTGTCTGTTGCTGACAGGGGCCGCGCAGGCACAGACCTATCTCACGGATGTATTCAAGCCCACCGAGGAGCGCAACTACAAAGCCTACCCCACGAAGGGCGACGGCATCATGCAGATTGCCAAATTCAAGTATAAGGGCGGTTTCACGCTGGGCTCCGGCCGCGGCGGCCTCATCAGCAGCAACACGCCCGGCTACGTCATCTTCAACCTCAACGGCAGCTACGACAAGATCAGCTTCGTCGTGGGCCCGAGCAGCCCCCGCGGCGCATCGGACGAGGGCAACTGCATCGTCACGATGAAAGCCGACGGCAAGAAGGTCTTCGACAAAGTCATCTGGGACCACGACGCGCCACAGGAGTATGCCATCGACATCAAGGGTGCCCGCCAGCTGCGCTTTGATGTCCCGCATGGGGAAACCAATCTGGCTTTTGGCGCCGTGAAGCTGTGGAAGGCAGGACAGCCCTACAAGCCCTCTGCCGACCCGCAACGCGCCATTCCATCGGGCAGCCGCGTGCAGCTCGTGGGGCAGTTGGAGCCCTATTTCCTGCGCAGCTCCGGCTATGTCTCGCCCATCTCCTCCAAGGAGCGCGTGGCCGACAAGCGCCCCGAGACCGCCATCAGCATCAACCGCGTCGAGTACAAGACCGGTCTGCAGTTTACAGCCACCCAGGCCCTCGCCGGACATACCGAGGCATGGTGCTACTTCTGGCTGCAGAAGAAGTACGACAAGCTCTCGTTCGTCGTCGGCCCGCGCGACAACCAGGCCAGCGCCGCCACCGGCTGGCTGACGGTGAAGGCCGACGGCAAGATCATCTATGAGAAGCGCATGACACAGCTCGACCTGGCGGAGCAGGTGGTGCTCGATGTGGCGGGCGTCAACCAGGTGTCGTTCCACAGTATCGACGAGGACAGCCGCATCAATGGCGGCATCGTCTTCGGCGTCGTCAACATGTTCGTCTATCCCAAGACCTACGATATGGCAGCGCTGCCGCAGGCCGGTGTCGTGAACGCCTCGAAGGGTAAGCTCTCCAAGCTGCCCGATGTCTGCAAGCTCGTCTCGAACATCAAACCCTTCTCCGTGCAGGGTATGGCCGGCTACCAGAACATGCTCTACGACGGCGAGAGCGACTACTACACCTTCTCGATGGGTGGCGAGCAGTTCTCCGAGGGCTTCCTGCTCACCAGCGGCAAGACCCTCTTCGACGATAATATCAGCGCCTTCTGGAAGTTCGATTTAGCCGGTGAATTCGACTATTTAAGCTTCACGGCGGGTGCGCTGACCAAGCGCCGTACGCAGTGCGACGATGACCTCCGCATCTACTGCGATGGCAAAGTAGTCCTCGACACCGTCATCCACGTCACGTGGCCCAACCAGCGCTTCATCATCCCCCTCAACAAATGCCGCACGCTGACCTTCGCCAAGCCCGGTAACATGCAGCAGAAAGACAGCTTCTTCGGCATCGGCGACGCCGTGCTCTATCGCGGTGAACCCGTCGAAAACGACCTCTTCGTGCACCCCAAGCCCGAATGCCCGCCCGAGGCCGACCTCATCGACCTCTGCAAGGCACCCTACTATCACTATGTCGGGCGCTACCTGAGCGTGCTCACCAACTTCGATTTCAACGACTGTTTCCAGAACGGAGGCTCGCAGCGCCGCTTCTTCCAGATGCACGACGGTACCAAGATATATAAAGGTGTCATGCTGGAGACGAACATCCCGCCCGCCTTGGAGAACATCACGCCCATGGGCGCCGTCTTCATGTTCCTCACCGGTGTCGGCGCCAATGTCTCCGGCAGCGATGTCAGCGCCCATACCGGAACTACCGGTGGCGTGCAAGGGCCCCTCACGGGTGGCATCCTCTCCCTCTTCAGCGGTGGCGGCAAGCAGTCCTCGGCAGCAGCCTTCAACCCCTACGGCGAGTACGACGAGCTGACCTTCACCGTCGCCTGTAAGTCACCCTACGTAGATCCCGGCACCTCCCTCTTCGGCGACGGCAAGGCACCTCCCGTGCGCCTCGACGTCTTCGCCGACCAGGTGAAGGTAGGTGAGTTCTGGGTCTCCAACGAGATGAAGCCCGCCACCTACACCGTCCCCATCCGCCGCTGTCACCAGCTTATGTTCTGGCTCGAATGCGGCGACGTCCGCTCCGGCCAGTACGTCCTCTACGACATGACCGTGCGAAAGAAAGGAAACTGATGCTCTTTTCCCCATTAATAGCTGCAAAATTGCCACCCATACGGTAATAAGTAAAGCATTGTATATATGAATCCATCATGATGGATTGATTAAGCCATCGTGATGGATTAATTGTGCCATCATGATGGATTCATCATTAGAGTGCACTCTTTCGAGTGATACGATGTTGCTTTTTAACCTTAATCATTAAACTTTTTCGGCTCTGACAGCGTGCATTTCAGATTTTTTCGTATCTTTGCGCCGAAATTCCCATTAAACGTTCATCGTTAAACGTTAAACGAATCAAAAAGCCGCGATCGCATGGACGATAAAAACGTGATGCAGGATGGCATCACACACCATCTGAACCGTATGTACCAGGACTGGTTCCTGGACTATGCCTCGTATGTCATTCTGGAGCGTGCCGTGCCGCATATCGGCGATGGCTTCAAGCCTGTGCAGCGGCGTATCCTGCACTCGATGAAGCGCATGGATGACGGGCGCTTCAACAAGGTCGCGAACATCGTGGGCCACACGATGCAGTTCCATCCGCATGGCGACGCCTCGATCAAGGACGCGCTGGTGCAGCTGGGGCAGAAGGAGCTGCTCATCGACTGCCAGGGAAACTGGGGCAACATCCTCACAGGCGACGATGCCGCCGCCGGCCGTTACATCGAGGCGCGCCTGTCGAAGTTCGCCCTCGACGTGGTCTTCAACCCCAAGACGACGGAGTGGAAACTCTCCTACGACGGCCGCAATAAGGAGCCTATCTGCCTGCCCGTGAAGTTCCCGCTGCTGCTGGCACAGGGCGCTGAGGGCATTGCCGTGGGTCTATCTTCGAAGATCCTGCCCCACAACCTCAATGAGCTGTGTGAGGCCGCCATCGCCTACCTCCACGACGAACCCTTCCAACTCTACCCCGACTTCCCCACGGGCGGCAGCATCGATGTCTCGAAATACAACGACGGGCAGCGCGGCGGCGTGGTGCGCGTGCGCGCCAAGATCGAGAAGCGCGACAGCAAGACCTTGGCCATTACCGAGTTGCCCTTTGGCAAGACGACGGGGTCGCCGCAGAAGCCCAGCCAGTTCATCGACAGCATCCTGAAAGCTGCCGAGAAGGGGAAAATCAAAGTCCGCAAGGTCGAGGACATGACGGCCGCCGGCGTGGAGATCCTCATCCACCTGCAACCCGGTGTCAGCTCCGACAAGACCATCGACGCACTCTATGCCTGCACCGACTGCGAGGTCAGCATCTCGCCCAACTGCTGCGTCATCGACGACCGCAAGCCCTGCTTCCTCACCGTCAGCGAGGTGTTGCGCCGCTCGGTGGATAACACCAGGGAACTGCTGCGCAAGGAGCTGCTCATCCGTCGCGGCGAGCTGATGGAAGCGTTGCATTTCGCCTCCCTGGAGCGTATCTTCATCGAGGAACGCATCTACAAGGGCAAGCCCTTCGAGAACGCCAACAGTACCGATGAATTGTGCGAATACATCGACGAGCGACTGACACCCTTCTACCCGCAGTTCGTGCGCGAGGTGACGAAGGACGACATCCTGCGCCTGCTTGAAATCAAGATGCAGCGCATTGCCAAGTTCAACAAGGACAAAGCCGACGAGGCCATCGCCCGCATGAAGGAGGAGGTGGCTGAGATCGACCGCGACCTGGCCAACATGATCGAGGTGACGGCCAACTGGTTCCGCTTCATTCAGGACAAATACGGCAAGGACCACCCGCGCCTCACCGAGATTCGCAGCTTCGACAGCATCGAGGCCTCGAAGGTGGTGGAAGCCAACCAAAAGCTCTATATCAACCGCGAGGACGGTTTCATCGGCACATCGCTGAAGAAGGACGAGTTCGTCTGCAACTGCTCCGACCTCGACGACGTCATCATCTTCTACAAGGACGGCACCTACAAGGTCATCCGCATTGGCGAGAAGGTCTTCGTGGGCGAGACGGAGCGCTCGAAGGCCGAGAAGCGCAAATGCCAGATCATCCATGTCGCCATCTTCAAGAAGAACGACACCCGCACCATCTACAACGCCGTCTATCGCGACGGCCGCGACGGCGCCTTCTACATCAAGCGCTTCAACGTCACCAGCATCACGCGCGACCGTGAGTATGACCTCACGCAGGGCAAGCCCGGCAGCCGTGTGGCCTACTTCACCGCCAACCCCAACGGCGAGGCCGAGGTCATCAAGGTCAACCTGAAGCCCAACCCCAAGCTCAAGCGTGTCTTCTTCGACAAGGACTTCAGCGAGATCATGATCAAGGGCCGCGCCTCGATGGGCAACCTGCTCACGAAGCTCGACGTGGAGCGCATCGGCCTGAAGAGCCACGGCAGCTCGACGCTCGGCGGCCGCAAGGTGTGGTTCGACCACGACGTGCAGCGCCTCAACTACGACGAGCACGGACAGTATCTGGGCGAGTTCCACGCCGACGACCTGATACTCGTCATCCTCGACAACGGCGAGTTCTACACCACCAACTTCGACGTCAACAATCACTACGAGCAGAACCTTCTGCGCATCGAGAAATTCGATGTGCAGAAGGTGTGGACGGCCGCCCTCTTCGATGCCGAGCAGGGCTACCCCTACCTCAAGCGCTTCCCGCTGGAGGCCTCGGCGCGCCACCAGAACTTCCTGGGCGAGAACCCCGACAGCCGCCTGCTGTTGCTTACCGACACGGCCTATCCGCGTCTGCTGCTCACCTACGGCGCCCCCGACGACTTCCGCGACCCGCTGGAGGTGGATGCCGAGCAGTTCATCGGCCTCAAGAGCTTCAAGGCCAAGGGCAAGCGCCTCACCACCCTCGCCCTCGCCAAGATCGAGGAGCTGGAACCCACGCGCTTCCCCGAGCAGAATGCTCCCGAGGCCCCTGTAGAGCAGGAAACGGCAGAGGATGGGGAGGGAATAGTGTTTGATGACTTCTATGTAACTGATGAAGACACCACGCCCGCACGACCCGGCAACATTGACCCCCTGACCGGACAATTCAACCTCTTTGAAGAATGAGAACAAGGAACAGCCTCGAAGATGTGTGGCGGATGAGCGGATGGCCGTGCAGCGTAGCGCTGTGCGTGGCGATGCTTTTCCTTTCGTGCTGCACATCCTTCCTTGCTGCCCAAGAATCTGATGAAAAGGGGCTGAATGTGACGCGTGCCACGGTGTTCTACGGCGGCTATTCCTCGCAACAGAACACCTACCTAACGCCGCTACGATACACGGGTTATCAGCTTTCCATGCTCCACGAGGGCCAGCGCATGACCCGCATTTGGCAGGGACACGTCAGTGGTCAGTATCTCGTGCAACTGGACTTCAGCTCCACGAAGAGTGCCTCCGGGAAGGGAAGTTATCTCGGTGGAATGGGGCATTTTGATTATTCTTTGCATTATAACTGGCTGCTGGGTGAGCGCTGGCGCCTGATGGCAGGACCGCAGTTAGGCACTTCCCTCGGCGTGCTCTACAATGCCCGCAACAGCAACAACCCCGCTCAGGCGTTGGCCAACGTCCACCTGAATGTCTCGGGCGCTGCCATCTTCCGCTTTCCCTTCTGTCGTCGGGAGGCGGCCCTTCGCCTTCAGACGGACTTCCAGCTCTTCGGCGTGATGTTCAGCCCCAACTACGGACAGAGCTACTACGAGATTTTCACGCTTGGACATCCCGACCACAATGTTGTCGCCACTCTCCCATGGAGTGCCCTACGCTGGCGGAACCAGCTTACGATGGACATTCCTCTGCGCCACGCTTCCATCCGCTATGGCTTCTTCATGGATATGCAGAGCTCCCGCGTCAACAGTCTCATCCACTCCCAGTTCACAGGAGGTTTCATACTCGGATGGGTACGTCATCACACACGACGCAATATGCGCCGTCAGTTTCCTCAAGATTTTATCCTATGATTCGCCGCCTTATATCTCACATCCAGTATCTCATGTTCCTCGTGGCCGCAGCGCTACTGTTGACATCCTGCTTCCATGCCGATGACTTCGAGGATACCCCCGAGGGGAACCTGGAAGCGCTGTGGACGCTCATCGACGAGCACTACTGTTTCCTCGACTATAAGCGTGAGGCCATCGGACTTGACTGGAACGAGGTGCGCAGCCGCTATCGTGCACGCCTGTCCGATGATATGACCAAGGTCCAGCTCTTCGAGGTGCTCTCCGAGATGCTCGCGGAGCTACGCGATGGGCACGTCAATCTCTACACCCCCGCCGATGTGGGTCGCAACTGGTCGTGGTATGAGGACTATCCCCGCAATTTCTATCAGGATCTGCAGGACGATTACCTCGGCACCGACTATAAGATTGCCGGCAACCTACGCTATCGTTTCCTCGATGATAATGTCGGCTATGTGGTGTGTAGCACCTTTGCCTCTGGCTTCGGTGACGGCAACCTCGACGAGGTCTTCTACGGGTTGCGCTCGTGCAGCGGCCTCATTCTGGACCTGCGCAACAATGGTGGCGGCGACCTCACTTATGCACAGCGCTTAGCCAGTCGCTTCACGAATGAGCGCTTGGAGGTGGGATATATCAGCCATAAGACCGGCAAGGGACATGGCGATTTCTCCGCTTTACAGAAGGAATATCTAGCCCCCTCAGAGGGCGTGCGATGGCAGAAGCCCGTCGTGGTTCTCACTAATCGCAGCTGTTACAGCGCAGCCAACACCTTTGTGCGCGACATGAAATGCTGCCCCAACGTCACCATCCTCGGCGACCAGACCGGCGGTGGCAGCGGGATGCCCTTTTCGGGTGAGCTTCCCAATGGCTGGAACGTGCGCTTCTCGGCCTGCCCCATGTACGATATCAACAAGAACCACATAGAGTTCGGCATACAGCCCGACATCCTCGTCAGCCTTACTGACGAGGATCGTGCCCGCCACATTGACACGCTCATCGAGGCAGCTCGCCAGCTGCTGCATTAAACACTTTCCCGCTATGCATCTCTCCAGCTCCCTGCACGCCCTGTGCACTCTTCTCCTATGTCTCGACCTCTCCGGCACGTGGCGGCTGCGTTCGCGCCTATCGGAAACCACAATGGAACTGCCTGGTTCCATGATTACGCGCGGCATTGGCGATCCCGTTAGCGTGCACACCCGCTGGACCGGCTCTCTCTATGATTCCAGTTATTTCTTCAATCCCTATATGGAGCGCTACCGAAAGGAAGGTGCGATGAAGTTTCCCTTCTTCCTTACGCCGCAGCACCATTTCGTGGGTGAGGCTGTCTATAGCCGCACGGTGTGCGTGCCCCGCCAGTGGCGCGGACAGCGTGTGACCCTCTTTCTGGAGCGTCCGCATATTGAGACCACCGTCAGCGTCAACGGTCACGAAGTGGGACATCAGATGACGCTCTCTGCTCCGCATCAGTATGATGTCACGCCCTATCTGCGTTATGGCCAAGACAATGAGATAGATATCCGTGTCTATAATGGTATCGAGAATGTTTGTGTAGGGCAGGATAGTCACAGTGTCACCGACCAGACGCAGGGCAACTGGAACGGCATAGCGGGGCGCATAGAACTGCGCTGCGAACCGCTGATATGGCGGCGTCGCGTGACGACTGATCTTGCCACCTCCACCGCACATATCACCCTCAACGACCGCACCTATGATGTCCATGTGCCGGGCGCACAGCCATGGGACGAGCATCACCCGAAGCTCTACACCGCCACTGTCACCTATGAGGGTGTGCCCGTTAGTATCACCTTCGGTTTCCGCGAGGTGCGGGTGCAGGGACGCGATATCCTCCTCAACGGACATCCCATCCATCTGCGAGGTACCGTCGAGAACTGCTGCTTCCCTGAGACCGGCTATCCGCCTACCGACACTGCCTCATGGATGCGCCTCCTCGGAAAGTGCAAGGAGTATGGTCTCAATCATGTCCGCTTCCACAGCTATTGCCCGCCTGAGGCTGCCTTCGTGGCTGCTGACCGCCTCGGCATCTACTTGCAGCCCGAGGGGCCCTCATGGCCCAATCACGGCGTGAAGCTCGGCAATGGTATGCCTATCGATAAATACCTCATGGATGAAGGGCGCACCATCCTCGATACCTATGGTCACCATCCCTCCTTCATCATGCTGGCTGCCGGCAATGAGCCCGCAGGGCGCTGGGTGGAGTGGGGGAGCACCTTTGTGGAGACGATGAAAACCTACGACCCCTCACGCATCTACTGCACCGCCAGCGTCGGTGGCGGATGGGAATGGGACTGGGGGTCTGAATATCATGTGAAGGGCGGAGCGCGTGGCTTGGAATGGAATCGCTGTCAACCCTCTGCAAATGACGATTTCATCGAACAAATTGCACATCCGCGTAACTATAGGTCTGCTCCCGGCTCCTCTGAGGAGAATGTATGTAACTCCCCCGTCATCTCACATGAGCAAGGGCAGTGGTGTGCCTTCCCCGACTTCAAGGAGATACCGCAATATACTGGTGCTTATCGTGCCGCCAACTTCGAGATCTTCCGCGACCTCCTCGCCGACCACGGCATGGCCTCACAGGCAGAGCACTTCCTGATGGCCAGCGGACGCCTACAGGTGCTCGCCTATAAATATGAGATTGAGCGTCATCTGCGTACACCTCATTATGCCGGCTTCCAGCTCCTTGGCCTCAACGACTACAGCGGTCAGGGTACAGCTCTCGTGGGGGCCCTCAACGTCCACTGGCGTGAAAAAGGCTACTGCACCGCCGCCGACTGGCGCGAGTTCTGCAGTGATGTCGTGCCCTTGGCTTATTTCCCGAGGTTCACCTTCCAAAGCAGCGACACGCTCCGCATCCCGGTGACGCTCTACAGCCCTGATTCCTCATGCCATGGGGAGAGACTCTCCTACACAATCATCGCCAGTGGTGCACTCCTCCAGCAGGGCACCTGCATTGCCGGTGATACCATCACTTTCGTGCCTGCGGCCCTCACCCGGGCTCAGAAGCTCACGCTGACCATCATCTCTGATGACAGCCATCAGAATCATTGGGATTTCTGGGTGTATCCGAAGGCGATGAGAGATGAGGAATTACAAACGAACGATAAGAGATTGGTCATGACAGCGTCTGTCGATTCCGCCTTGGAGCTGTTGAAGGCGGGGTGTGATGTTCTTCTTTGCGCCGCTGGTCAGATCCGTTATGGCGCTGATGTCGTGCATCGTTTTCTTCCGGTCTTCTGGAATACGTCGTGGTTCAAGATGAAACCGCCTCACACGACGGGGGCTTACATCCAGGCGCAGCACCCCGTCTTTTCCGACTTCCCCACCGACGACTGGCAGGACCTGCAGTGGTGGGAACTCACCAATCGTGCGCAGTGTATGAACCTTGCAGAGTTCCCCAAAGACTATCAGCCCATCGTGCAACCCATCGACACGTGGCATCTGTCACGTAAGCTTGGCATGATGCTGGAGGCCCGTGTGCTCTGCGGTCGTCTGTTCCTCACGACGCTCGACATCACTTCCGACCTCGGGCGCCGTATCGTGGCCAGACAGCTTCGCTATAGCATTCTCCGCTATATGTCCTCCTCCGCTTTCCAACCCACTCTTAAGCTTGAGCCCGTTGTCCTTCGCCATCTTTTTGAGCGCGATACTCCGGCCGTTAATATGTTCACCAACGACTCTCCCGACGAGCTAAAGCCCAAATTCCAGTAGGCTGAATCTTTTTTTAGTCGCAGGGCGTGATGCACTGCAAGTTCTTTTGTAGTTGTTCCACGGAGCTGGCACCGACCAGAACAGAGGTGATGCCGCGCTGGGCGAGAATCCATCGAAGCGCATTCTCAGAGATAGTGCGGCCTTGAGCCTGTGCTTCGGTCTGCAGCTGTCGCAAGTAGGTGAGCAGTTCAGGTGTGAGTCGGTCTTGCTTGAGAAAACGGCCCTGCGCCATGCGTGAGTCGGCAGGGATGCCGTTGAGATAGCGGTCGGTGAGCAGTCCTTGCGCCAATGGAGAGAAGGCGATGAAGCCGATGCCGTGGTCGGCGCAGTAGTCGAGAATGCCTTCTTCCTGCGGCTCGCGGTCGAGGAGGTTGAGGCGTCCTTGGTAGATGAGTAGCGGCACATCGTGAGCACGTAGGTATTCATCGGCGCGCTTCAGAGCCTCTAATGGCCAGCGAGAGATGCCCACATACAGTGCCTTGCCAGCACGAACGACATCCACCAGCGCCTGCAGTGTCTCTTCCAATGGTGTCTGGGGATCGTAGCGGTGGCTGTAGAAAAGGTCCACATAGTCGAGATGCATGCGTTGCAGACTCTGGTCGAGGCTGGCCATGAGGTACTTGCGTGAGCCCCAGTTGCCATACGGGCCAGGCCACATGTCGTAGCCCGCCTTAGTGGCGATAAATAGTTCGTCGCGATACAGGAGGAAGTCCTCGTCCATCAGTCGCCCCAGTGTCTCCTCGGCACTGCCGTAAGGCGGGCCGTAGTTGTTGGCCAGATCGAAGTGGGTGATGCCATGATCGAAGGCATAACGTGTGATGGCTCGGCTGCGCTCGAAGGGGTCGTTGGCACCAAAGTTGTGCCAGAAACCGAGGCTCACGCGAGGCAGCAGAACACCGCTGAGACCACAGCGGTTGTAGAGGTGAGGGGTATTGTCGTAGCGATGGGAATCTGCGGAATATGTGTTCATTGTGTGGGATAAGGGATGAGAAAATGATATCAGTGGTTACTTGAGTTTACCGCTGCAAAAGTAAACTACAATTCCCAAATATGCAAATAAAAGGAATGTTTTCATGAAAAAATATGTATTATTGCAAGATATTTGAAATAATATGCATACCTTTGCAGCCAAATTGTGAAAGCGAGATATGAGGCAAGATAAGCGAACACGGCTGGAAGTCATCAAAATGATTATCTCCAGTCAGGAGTTGAGCACTCAGGATGAGCTGCTGCGCGAATTGGATAAGGCTGGTTTCCCCTCTACACAGGCTACACTATCCCGTGACCTGCACCAGCTTCGCATCGGTAAAGGCCATAATGAGCGGGGACAGTATATTTATTTGTTGCCAGAGCAACGCCGCTATCAGCGTGTGAGCAATACCCATGCTACCGTGCAGCAAATCAATCGTCTGGGTGCTCTATCCGTGAAGTTCAGTGGTAACATGGGCGTGTTGCGCACTCCGCCGGGACACGCTTCCCATGTGGCTTATGATATCGATAACGCGCATGTGCCTGAAGTGTTGGGTACGATAGCCGGCGATGATACTGTGTTTCTGGTTTTGGATGAACATGCTGACCGCCAGCGCGTCCTTAACGCTATTGCTGAGATTCCCCAGAGCTGAAATGATTATATAATAAGGTATAGAGAATATGAGTACACAAAATACAAACATTGAAGTGTTGGTGGCCGACGAGTCACATGAGAAGTATGTTGATACCATCCTCACCACCATTGAGGAAGCCGCGAAGGTGCGTGGCACGGGTATCGCTAAGCGTACACACGAATACGTATTCACCAAGATGCGTGAGGCGAAGGCTGTCATAGCCATTGCCAAGATGCCTGATGGCAGCGAGCGCTTCGCCGGTTTCAGCTATATCGAGACTTGGGGCAACAAGCAGTATGTGACCACCTCGGGTCTCATCGTGCATCCCGACTTCCGTGGCCTTGGACTGGCCAAGCGCATCAAGGACCTGACGTTCTCGCTGGCGCGCACGCGTTGGCCGCATGCCAAGATTTTCTCTCTCACCAGCGGTAAGGCGGTGATGAAGATGAACACGCAGTTGGGCTACTTGCCCGTGACCTTCGACGACCTCACGGATGACGAGGCGTTCTGGAAGGGTTGCGAGGGCTGTGTGAATGTCGGCGTGCTTCGAGAGCGCAACCGCAAGTTCTGCATCTGCACCGCTATGCTCTTTGACCCCGAGGAGCATTTGCCCGCCAAGATTCCGCAGGAGGTGCTGGATCGCATCAACCGTCTTGACGGCAAGGTGGCACACAGCGCAGAACTGCGCGACTGATGGTTGCGAATAAAGATAAATAAAAAAATAGATAATATGGAAAAGAAGAAAGTAGTGGTCGCCTTTAGCGGCGGCCTGGACACGAGCTACACGGTGATGTATCTCGCCAAGGAATTAGGATATGAAGTGCACGCCGCATGTGCTAATACGGGCGGTTTCAGCGCCGAGCAGCTGAAGACCAACGAGGAGAACGCCTATAAACTGGGCGCTACGAAGTATGTGACGCTTGATGTGACACAGGAGTATTACGAGAAGTCGCTGAAGTACATGATTTTCGGCAATGTGCTGCGGAATAACTGCTACCCGATATCAGTTAGCAGTGAGCGCATCTTCCAGGCTATCGCCATCGCCCGATATGCCAACGAGATAGGCGCCGATGCCATTGCTCATGGCAGCACGGGAGCCGGCAATGACCAGATTCGCTTTGACATGACTTTCCTGGTGATGGCGCCGGGCGTGGAAATCATCACCCTCACCCGCGACAAGAAGCTGACGCGCAAGGAAGAGGTGGACTACCTCAACGACCATGGCTTCAGCGCAGACTTCGCCAAACTGAAGTATTCTTATAATGTAGGCATCTGGGGCACCAGCATCTGCGGCGGTGAGCTCCTTGACGCTACGCAGAGTCTGCCCGAGGAGGCCTACCTGAAGCACGTGACGGCCAAGGAACCGGAAAGCCTGTTGAAGATTCAGTTCGAGAAGGGTGAGATCGTGGCTGTCAACGGTGAAAAGTTCGACGATCGCATCAAGGCCATCCAGAAGATTGAGGAGATTGGTGCCAGCTACGCCATCGGTCGCGATGCCAACGTGGGCGACACCATCATCGGCATCAAGGGCCGCGTAGGCTTCGAGGCTGCAGCGCCCAAACTCATCATCGAGGCCCACCGCCTGCTGGAGAAGTCCACGCTTTCCAAGTGGCAGCAGTACTGGAAAGATCAGCTGGGCAACTGGTATGGAATGTTCCTGCACGAGAGCCAGTACCTGGAGCCCGTGATGCCCGACTTGGAAGTTTTCCTGACATCCACGCAGCGCAATGTCACCGGCACAGCCATCCTGAAGCTGCGCCCCTTCGGCTTTGAGACCGTGGGTGTTGACAGTGTCAACGACCTCACCCGCAGCAAGCTCGGTGAATACGGCGAGACGCAGACGGGTTGGACCGCCGACGAGGCTAAGGGCTTCATCAAGGTGCTCTCCACGCCGTTGCGTGTGTATTATGGAATACATAAGGACGAGAAGAGATGATAAAAGTTGGTATCATCGGCGGCGCAGGCTATACGGCGGGTGAGCTCATCCGTCTGCTGCTGCACCATCCCGAGGCGGAAATCGCTTTTGTGCATAGCACGAGCAACGCCAAAGCCTTGCTGACCGACGTCCACGAAGGATTGTTGGGCGAGACAGATATGAAGTTCACCTCGCGTTTGGCACTGAAGAGCATTGACGTGCTGTTCCTGTGCATGGGGCACGGCAAGAGTGCTGAATTCCTCAAGGAACACCCGGTGCCAGCCAATGTGCGCATCATCGACCTGGCACAGGACTTCCGTCTTGCCTCACCCGATCATGATTATGTCTATGGCCTGCCGGAAATCAATAAGGCGGAGATAGCTAAGGCCCAGCACATAGCCAACCCAGGTTGCTTCGCTACGGCTATCCAGTTGGGCCTGCTGCCTTTGGCTGCCAACTGGCTGCTGCACAGCGACATCAGCGTGAACGCCATCACGGGTTCCACGGGTGCTGGCGTGAAGCCCGGGGCTACGACTCATTTCTCATGGCGCATGGGCAATATGAGCATCTACAAGGCGTTTCGCCATCAGCATGTGCCCGAGATTCGACAGTCGTTGGCACAGCTACAGCCCGGCTTCAATGCCAGCGTGGATTTCATCCCTTACCGTGGCGACTTTGCCCGTGGTATCTTCTGCACCGAGGTGGTGCGCATCGATCCGGCCCTGTCCGAGGCAGATGTTGTGAAACTCTACAAGCAGTTCTATGAGACGGCAGCTTTCACGCATTACGTAGATCGCGACCTCGACCTAAAGCAAGTGGTGAATACCAACAAGGCGCTCGTTCACGTGGCGAAGTTTGATGACAAACTCCTCATCACCAGCGTCATCGACAACCTGCTCAAAGGTGCCAGCGGCCAGGCCGTGCAGAACATGAATCTGATGTTCGGCATCGATGAACACGCGGGGCTCGACCTCAAACCCAGCGCTTTCTGACAACTTCATGAACCCACGAACTCATTATTTTAACGTGTCTGGCAAGCTATCACTGGTGATAGCTCTTATGCTGTCGTGTGGGATGGCTGTTGCACAAACGCCCTTGGATAAGCCGTCGCTGAGCGATGTCACGTTGATATCGCCTTACTACTTCGGTCCCAATGCCTTTGCGGTGCCAGAGATGTTGGACGGACGTGTGAGTCGTGACCTTCGTGTGGAGTTGGCCGGAGACTATTTCAACGGCTACCGAGGTGACCACACGGGCGACATCTCGCTGAAAGTGAATATCCCGTTGTGGACGGATCGCGCAAACCTGAGCTTGTGGATGCCTGTGATGGAATGGTACCGCAACTCGGATGAGAATATGGATGTTTGCCGAATCCCCGAAGAGCATCGCGAGGATGCCCGCAAAGGACATCTGAGTGGCGATGTCTATGTCAGCACCGACATACAAATCCTGAAGGAGAAACGATGGCGCCCAGACTGGGTGGTGCGTGCGGCCTTGAAAACGGCTTCGGGCGGTAAATACTATCATGCCCGCTACTACGACAGTCCCGGCTACTTCTTTGACACCAGCCTGGGCAAATCTTTCGCATTGGGACACGAAGCGAAATGGAACCACAGTCTGCGTGTGGCTTTGTCCACTGGGTTCTTATGCTGGCAGACCGATAATGGCCGCCAGAATGATGCCGTGCAGTTTGGCGCTATGATGAAATGGGAGAACCGCTATTTTTCCCTTGCTGAGACCTTCGCGGGCTACAGTGGTTGGGAACACAATGCAGGCAACGGCGGCGATGCGGCGCATGACAGTCCGATGGTGCTGCGCACAGACCTCATTGTTCATGTCAAGCAGTTCGATATCGTGGCGGCCTATCAATACGGCTTGCATGACTATCCCTATCATCAGATGCGACTGGGCGTTGCCTATCGATGGGATATACTGAAAGTGAAAAGTGAAAGAGTGAAAAGTGAAAAATAAGAGATTCTATCATTTTTTGTCACTCATTGCCAAAGTGATTACTCTCCCCCTGGAAGAGGGAGTGAGGAGGGCGGCTTTTAATTTTTCACTTTTCACTCTTTCACTTTTCACTTTGTCCACGCAGGCGCAGGTCGATGAGGACTCGGTGTCGGCAGCTTTCTTTCGCGAGTTCTATCACCAAGGCCATCTCGTGCATTGGTTGGATGCTTTAAGCGACCACACCATCTACCAGGGTTTACATACCGGACAATGGGATGAATCGGGGCCGCTCATCTTCAGCGTAGATGGTAATTCCTTCCGATGGAATCGCTATTATTTGGATGGTTTCCGCATTGACAACCGCTTCACGGCAGGTTCTACCAGCTACGTCCCCAATATGGAGAACTACAACCTGCGTATAGACCCAAACAGCTCCATTCTCAACTTTGAGTTGGATACCTTGTCCCGCGATTATGTCGAGGCCTCATGGAATCGTGGCAATTTGGGAGGCATCTCATGGGGTACTGCCGCTATTATGCATATTTTCCATAATACCAGTACTGAGGCGGCTTATGATCCTGAGTTGATTCGTCAGCGGCAGTATGTACGGGGCCGGGGCACGGTGGATGCAGCATACACCTTCAGCGACAGGCGTGGGGGCAGCTATCGTCAGCACCTCTACGCCACTGTCGGACAGCAGGCTTATTCCAACATCGATCATAACGGCTTGATCAAACAACATCCCTTATACACGGGTACTTACTACAAGGTGCAGATGGACGGTCAGCTGCCGTCAGGACGCCTCTTCGACCGCCTTGGCTACTTTCTGAACTTCTCCGGCAAGGACAATTATGGCTCGGCATTCAATTATAATGCCAACGAAGTGATGCGCCTGAATACCTACAGCGCTTCGCTCTATGCCAAGCGCAAAGGGATGACGACAGGTATCACATGGGCCACGAATGTCATTCGGCACGACGACCTGCAGTTCTCCCGCAACATCATCGACCAGGATGGAGAGTCGTTGGAACCCTGGATGGCAGATGGCAGCACTCACGAGCTGTCGTGGCACATTGACTATGGCAAGTCCTTGTTGCCGTGGCTGCAGTTGAAAGCTGAAGGGTATAACTCCCTATTGCTATTCTCGCCCACCACCGAGCGTTTTACGAACGAACTCTATCTTCAGCACGCTCTGCAGCCTGCTCCCACACCAGTTTATCGTTACGAATGGGTGAGCCGTGCCTTTGCTGCCGGCCTGTTGGAAAATAAGATAGGCGTTGAAGCCCGTCATGCCTTCAACTCCAAGTTGGAAGTGCGTGGGGATTTCTATCTGACATTGGACGGCATAGCACTACGTGATCGCACGAAGGTCACCCCCAACATGAAGGCCACTGCCATGCTGGACTATCGTCCCACGAAGTGGCTGCAGGTGGGACTCACGCTGGCCCACGACCGCGTGAGCTACAACATAGAGGACATTCGTTACATGAGCCGCGACTACATGAATGCGGATGTCTTCTATAGCGGTACCAACCGCCTCTTCACGACCACTGGTGGCGAGTATCACCGCTACGCCCAAGGACTGCAACAGCCTGCATATGTCACGCTGAGCATTCCTATTCACTTGCGCTTTGGGCGCCATGAGATTGCTCTTTTGCAGAGCTTTAAGAAATACTACCATGTCTGGATGACGCGATTCTCAGATGGCGAGGCGGCTAATGGATATACGAGTGCAAACGGCTACTACTTTATGAATCCCGGCCCTCGAAGCTATGTTGTGGACTATCAGCCAACAGATCTCATGAGCAACAGTTGGTTGACGAACACGCCTTACTTCATGACCCAGACAGCGCGCTATACCTATCATGGTCGCAAGGTGTTCTTCAGCCTCTCATGGCAATCCATGATGGGGGCCAGCGTGGTTGCATTGGGCAATGGACCGGCATCGAACAACATTGGTGTGCTGTCAGAATCTACGGCCAACCCCAACACGCGGAATACCGTAAGCAATGCCTCAGCTCCCTATCCCGGCGTAGGACGTCTGGATCAGGACAAGGCTTACATCTGTCGCATATACCTTGCCTACAATATTTGTAAGTTCCTCCGATTCGGTGTAACAGGACGCTGGACGGACGGGCAACCGATAGCGGTTTTCAACGTGGCCAACGGCTATGACGCCAACGGCGATATGCAGGTGGCTACTCGCCCGTGCTGTTCACGCGGTATCAACCCCACCGATGGTGACTTCGGCTGTCGTGAGAGTGCCATCTTCAATATCGATCTCCATGTGCAGGCGAACTGGAGCGTCGGGAAATATCCGATGGTCTTCAGCCTGCAATGTTACAACATCTATGATTTTGGCAACACTTTGACAGAATATAGTTTCCCGCAGGGTATCATGGGCGATGACGAGCGTGGACATTCTATGACACAAACGATTCCCCGTGGTATTCTCGGAACCCTAAAAATAGGACTTTGAGTCGGATAAAAGATGAAGAAGCTAATACTCATAAGCGTACTGCTTGTCGCAATCATACCGCTCTCAGCGCAGGAAGACAGCGTTTTTGTGGTGCAACGCCAGAAGAACCCATACTATCAGCCCAAGCAGCTGATAGCTCCTGCCGTGCTCATCACCATGGGTGCATTGGGATTCGTGGAGAAGAGTCCCGTGGATTTGGTGGCACAGAAGGCGTTCAAGGATATGAATACCGAGTGGCATAGGACGTATGTGGATGACTATCTGCAGTACGCTCCGTCTGCTGTGCATCCCTTCCTTGGCTTCATACCGGGCGTTCGTCATAAGCACAACTTCCGCGACCGATTCATCGCCTCCGCTACCGCCCACGCTTTGATGGCCGGGGCTACTGGCGCCGTGAAATATACCGTTCGACACCCACGGCCAGATTCAGGAAAGCGAAATTCCTACTTTTCCGGACATACCGCGACAGTTTTCACAGGTGCTGAGCTGATGCGTATAGAGTATGGCTGGGGCTACGGCAGTGCTGCCTATGCCGTGGCTGCAGGTGTAGCTTTTTTGCGTGTGTACAATAAGCGCCATTGGGTCGGCGATGTGCTTACAGGTGCTGGTGTGGGTATCCTGTGCGCTAATGCAGGTTATTGGATGTTACCTGTTTGGAAGCGCTGGCTTAAGATTACCGACAAACCGTCTGAAGCCGAAAGCGCAGGTTTGCATCGTGGCAGAGATGGTATGCCCATCGTTGTGGCCGCGCCATTCTATGATATCGAGGACCATGCTGCCGGATTAACATGCAACATTGTCTTTTGATAGCATTTTTCCATTCTTTCGTGTGTTTTCCGAACAAACGCAAAAATATCTCGGATATTTCCTTTACCTTTGCACCACATTTTTCTATGTATACATCAAGTATATAGTTCAGCAAACATTAAACATCATAGGATATGACACTTTTCGACGTTTATCCCCTTTTCCCTGTTAATATCGTGCGTGGTCAAGGTTGTCGCGTGTGGGACGATCAGGGTATAGAATATCTAGATCTTTATGGCGGTCATGCCGTCATCAGCATCGGACACGCTCATCCACATTATGTGGAGGCTGTGAGCCGTCAGGTGGGACAGCTTGGTTTTTACAGTAATTCCGTCATCAATAAGCTCCAGCAACAGCTTGCCGAGCGCCTGGGCAAGGCTTGCGGCTATGAAGACTACCGTCTGTTCTTGATCAACAGTGGTGCCGAAGCCAATGAGAACGCCTTGAAGCTGGCTTCATTCCATACTGGTCGTACGCGTGTCCTGTCGGCACAGAAGGCTTTCCACGGCCGCACGAGCCTGGCTGTCGAAGTCACCAATAATCCCAAGATCATCGCGCCCATCAACGCCAACGGCCACACCACCTTCCTGCCCCTCAACGATCTCGAGGCTTGGAAGACGGAGCTGGCAAAGGGCGATGTGGCAGCCTGCATCGTGGAGTGCATCCAAGGTGTTGGCGGCATCCAACTGGCTACCGCCGAGTTCATGCAAGGTCTGCGTAAGGCCTGCGATGTGACGGGCACCGTGCTCATCTGCGACGAAATCCAGTGTGGCTACGGCCGTTCGGGTAAGTTCTTTGCCCATCAGTGGCTGGATGTGGCTCCCGACATCATCACGGTGGCCAAGGGTATTGCCAACGGTTTCCCCATGGGCGCCGTGCTCATCTCGCCCAAGTTCGAAGCCGTCTATGGACAGCTTGGCACCACCTTCGGCGGCAATCATCTCGCTTGTGCAGCAGCATTGGCTGTGTTGGATGTCATCGAGGGCGAAGGGCTGATAGAGAATGCCAGGGCGGTAGGGGAGTACCTCTGCAATGCCCTACGCGCTCTCAACGCTCCTATCATCACAGAGGTGCGTGGCCGCGGCCTGATGATAGGCATTGAGCTCAGCGAGCCTTATAAAGAGGTGCGTCAGAAGCTGCTCTTCGACGAGCATGTGTTCACGGGCTGTGCCGGCACCAATGTGCTGCGCCTGCTGCCCCCGCTCTGCCTGAGCATGGCTGAAGCCGATGAGTTCTTAGAAAAACTGAAGAGAGTTCTATAAGCCTCATAGGCCCCATTAGTCCCATCAACAACAAACCAATATGAACGACCAACTTCATCAAATCGGCGAGCGCTTGCGCGGCTTGCGTGACGCCTTAGACATCCCCGCACAGGAGGTGGCAGACCTCTGTGGACTGCCCCTTGAGACCTACGAACAAGTGGAGCGCGGCGAAGCGGACATCACCATTTCCAAACTGATGACCATCGCCAACCATTATGGCGTTACCACAGAAGCCCTCATCTTCGACGAAGAACCCCACATGCATGGCTACTTGGTTGTGCGCAAAGGTCAGGGCATGAGCATCGAGCGCACGAAGGCCTATAAGTATCAGAGCCTGACGGGCGGCTTCGCCGGCAACAAGGCTGAGGTGTTCATTGTCACCGTGGAACCCAAGCCCGATGCCCACACCATCTACAAGAACTCACATCCCGGTCAGGAATTCAATATGATTCTTGAAGGCGCCATGGAACTCTTCCTGGGCGGCAAGACCATCGTGCTTGAAGAGGGCGACAGCATCTATTTCGACAGTACGAAGCCTCACGGCATGCGAGCCATCGGCGAGCGTCCCGTACGTTTCCTGGCATTCACCGTAGAATAGGACTACAAAGACACACACAAACATTTATGGTAGAAAGATTTTTGAAGCAGACTCATTTCACGTCTGTTGAGGATTACAACGAGCATCTGGAGTTCATCATTCCCGAGCATTTCAACTTCGCCTACGATGTGATGGACGCCTGGGCTGCTGAGGCGCCTGAGAAGCTGGCGCTGCTCTGGACCAATGACCAGGGCGAGGAGATTCGTGCCACCTTCAAGCAGCTGAAGGAGCAAAGCGATCAGGCTGCATCCTACCTGCAGACGCTGGGTATCGGCAAGGGTGACCCCGTGATGCTGATACTCAAGCGCCGCTATGAGTGGTGGATTGTGATGCTGGCCCTCTGCAAGATTGGCGCAATCGTCATTCCGGCCACCCACATGCTCACCAAACACGACATTGTCTATAGGAATACACGTGCGAGCGTCAAGGCCATCATCTGTGTGGATGACGCCTACGTAGTCAGCCAGATACAGGCGGCTAAGGACGAGAGTCTCACGGTGACACAGTACATCACCATCACCGACCATGGCAAGCCCATTCCCGAAGGCTTCCGTGATTACCAGGCAGAGGTCGTCAAGGCTCCCGCCTTCGTGCGTCCAGCCTTCGTCAATAACAACGAGGACACGATGATCATGTACTTCACCAGCGGCACCAGTGGCGAACCTAAGATGGTGGCCCACGACTACCTCTATGCTATGGGACACCTGACAACGGGCGTCTTCTGGCATAACCTGCATGAGCATTCGCTTCACCTGACCGTAGCCGACACCGGCTGGGGCAAGGCTGTGTGGGGCAAGTTCTACGGCCAATGGTTTGCTGGCGCTACGGTCTTTGTCTTCGACCATGAGAAGTTCGATGCCGACTGTCTGCTGCGACAGATGGAGAAGTACCGCGTGACCAGCTTCTGTGCGCCTCCCACCATCTACCGCTTCATGATTCGCGAGGATCTGTCGAAGTACGACCTCTCCTCGCTCGAATACTGCACCACGGCCGGTGAGGCCCTGAACCCTGCTGTCTATGACAAGTTCTTCGAAAAGACCGGCATCAGGATGATGGAAGGCTTCGGGCAGACCGAGACCACCATGACCCTCGGCACCTTCCCTTGGATGCAGCCGAAGCCGGGCTCTATGGGCATCCCGAATGCACAATATGACATCGACCTCATCCGTGCCGACGGCACCTCGTGCGAGGACGGCGAGAAGGGTGAAATTGTTGTCCGCGTGGGTGACAAGAAGCCCATCGGTCTCTTCAAGGAGTACTATCGCGACGAGGAGAAGACGCGCGAGGCATGGCATGACGGCCTCTACCACACCGGCGATATGGCGTGGCGCGATGAGGACGGCTACTATTGGTTCGAGGGCCGCATCGATGATGTCATCAAGTCCAGTGGCTACCGCATCGGTCCCTTCGAGGTGGAGAGCGCGCTGATGACGCATCCCGCCGTTGTGGAATGTGCCATCACGGGCGTGCCCGATGACATTCGCGGCATGGTCGTGAAGGCTACTGTCGTGCTTGGCAAGGAATGGAAGGACAAAGCCGGCGACGACCTCATCAAGGAGTTGCAGCAACATGTAAAACGTGAGACCGCGCCCTACAAATATCCCCGTATTGTTGAGTTCGTGGACGAGTTGCCCAAGACCATCAGCGGAAAGATTCGTAGGGTGGAGATCAGACAAAAGGATAATAAGACCCTCCCCCCTGCCCCTCCCTTGCAGGGCGGGGAGTAATTACCTTTCAGATTCAGTAAAAGATATTATCAAGCGATAATGAGTATGATGCCAAATAGTCAAATACATCTTACTCCCCTCCTTACAAGGGAGGGGCAGGGGGGTGGGTCCTCCATAGCTATCATCGGAGCCGGCAATATGGGCGGCGCCATTGCTGAGGCATTGCTGAGAATGGACGGTTACAAAATAACCGTCAGCAATCGTACGGAAGGTAAGCTGCAGCGCTTTGCTGCGGCGGGTGCCAGCGTGACCACCGACAACTGCGTGGCCGCAAAGGATGCCGACCTCATCATCCTGGCCGTGAAGCCTTGGTTGGTGGAAGATGTGTTGAACGAACTGAAGGCCAATATCCAACTTGCTGGCAAGACACTCGTCTCAGTAGCTGCCGCTACACGCGGCGAACAGCTCTGTGACTGGGCCGGCGAGGGACCTCAGATCCTCACCGCCATCCCCAATACCGCCATTGCCAACCTTGCCTCCATGACCTTCGTGGTGCCCGTGCGGGCAGAGGCTGAGACAACAGCCGCCATAAAGGCTCTCTTCGATACGATGGGGCAGACACTCGTGACCGATGAGGCTCACCTGCCTGCTGCCACAGCTCTCGCCTCCTGCGGCATCGCCTATGCCCTGCGCTATGTCCGTGCGGCCACCGAAGGCGGCGTGCAGCTCGGCTTCCGTGCGGCAGAGGCTCAGGACATCGTGGCCCAGACCCTGCGCGGTGCTGTCAGCCTTTTAGAGAAGGAAGGAGCTCACGCAGAAGCGGAAATCGATAAGGTCACCACCCCTGGCGGCCTCACCATCCGCGGCCTCAATGCCATGGAGGAAGCCGGATTCACCAATGCTGTGATTCAGGGGCTCCTTGCCTCTTTGTCTAAGTAAAATGTGAAATCATGTATAAAAGAATAGCCATCAAGGTGGGCAGCAATGTGCTCACGCGGAAAGACGGGACCCTTGACATCACCCGTATGTCGGCGCTTGTAGATCAGTTGGCAGAGTTGCGTCGCTCAGGCATCGAGGTTATCCTTGTTTCCTCTGGCGCGGTAGCCAGCGGGCGCAGCGAGTTGCGTCTGCCTGCCGATGAGACGGCGCAGATGGACAGCGTGGAACAGCGACAACTCTTCTCTGCCGTGGGACAGGCCAAGCTCATGGGACGCTACGTGGAACTCTTCCGTGACCACGGCATCCATGTGGGGCAGATTCTCACGATGAAGGAAAACTTCGCTCCGGGTGAGCAGTACGACAACCAGCGCCAGTGCATGACAGCCATGCTGGCACATGGCGTGCTACCCATCGTCAATGAGAACGATACTGTTTGCGTGACGGAGTTGATGTTCACCGACAACGATGAGCTCAGCGGCCTTGTGGCACAGATGATGGACTGCCAGGCGCTGGTCATCTTGTCCAATATCGACGGCATCTACACGGGTGCTCCCGATAATCCCCAATCGCGATTGATACGGGAAGTGCCTCATGGCACAGACCTCAGCCAATACCTGCAACCCAGCCGCTCGTCAGCCGGACGTGGCGGCATGCAAAGCAAATACCATACAGCACAGCTCGTGGCCGATGCAGGCATTCATGTTTATATTGCTAACGGCAAACGCGAGCATATCCTCTGCGATGTGCTACAACACCCAGAACAAGTGCCTTTCACCCATTTCTGCCCACAATGAATACAGATTTTTCACAGGTACGTGCGGCCAGCAAGCGCATTGCGCAACTCACTGATGAAGAGCGCAGCGCTGTCCTCTGTGAGCTGGCTGATATGACCGAGGCTCGTATGGCCGACCTCTTGCAGGCCAATGCCCAAGACTTGCAGCGCATGGACCCTGCCAATCCCAACTACGACCGCCTGCAACTCACAGAGGCTCGTCTGCGTGACATCGCCGCAGACCTGCGCAAAGTGGCCTCGCTGCCCTCGCCGCTGGGGCGTGAACTCAAGCACAGCATCCTCCCCAACGGCCTTGAGCTGACGCGCGTGAGTGTGCCATTTGGCGTCATTGGCATCATCTTCGAGGCACGTCCCAACGTCTGCTTCGACTGCTTTGCCCTCTGTCTGAAGGCTGGCAGTGCCTGCATCCTCAAAGGCGGCAGCGATGCCAAGGACAGCTGCACAGCTATCATCTCGCTCATCCACGAGGTGCTGAGGCATCATGACCTGCCTGCTGAGAGCGCCCAGCTGCTCACCAGCCACGAAGACACCGACCGTCTGCTCGCCGCTCGCGGGCTGGTAGATCTCATCATTCCGCGTGGCAGCAATCGCCTCATCAACTATGTTCGTGAGAATGCCAAGGTGCCCGTCATCGAGACCGGTGCCGGCGTCGTGCACTGCTATGTCGATCGCGCTGCTGACCTCCAGAAGGCCATCGCCATCGTGGTGAACGCCAAGACGCGCCGCGTCAGCGTCTGCAACGCCCTCGATTGTCTCATCATCCATCGTGACCGTCTCGCCGATCTGCCCGCTCTTTTCGAGCCACTCCTCGCGAAGGGAGTCACGATAGAACTGGATGAAAGGGCGTGTCCCATACATGGGACAGCCGAGTCCCATATATGGGACACGCTCGTCCCATATATGGGACAACAAATCATCCCTGCAAGTGAAGCCTCTTTTGGCACGGAGTTTCTGTCCCTACGTATGGCTGTGAAGGTCGTGGACAGCTTGGACGAAGCCCTTGAGCACATTGCCCGCTATGGCTCGGGTCACAGCGAGAGCATCGTCACTGAGGACCCCGCAGCCGCCCAGCGCTTCCTCAACGAGGTTGATGCTGCCTGTGTCTATCACAATGCCCCCACCAGCTTCACTGATGGCGGTCAGTTCGGCCTTGGCGCAGAGATTGGCATCAGCACCCAGAAACTGCACGCCCGCGGCCCCATGGCCCTCGAAGAAATCACCACGTATAAGTGGCTCATTCGTGGCAACGGTCAGACGCGCCCATAAACTCTTTCTCAACGAAATTCGCGAATCCATCGAGCCTACATTATGAAACACAGTTTAAGCATCCTCTTGCTGGTCATCAGCATTTGTCCCGTGTTCGGTGTCACTACCGCCGAAAACGACACCCTCCTTCGCGTGCTCCGCGAAGAGCTGGCAGCAGACTTCACGGAGTTGCAGCAGCAGGACGTGAAGCCCTACTTCATGAGTTTCCGTGTGCAGGAAACCCACAAAACCGTCATCTCGGCCACCTTCGGCTTTCTTGGCAACTCGACACAGGAGCACTTCCGCATGTTCTATCCCCAGATACGTGTGGGGTCGCCCGAGTTGGACAACTTCAAGTTCAATCCCCAAAGCTCGGTCGGCAGCAGTGACCTGCCCTTCACGGATGCCTCGCCCGATGCCTTCCGCTCCATCATCTGGAAACAAATGCTGAATGCTTACGACCGTGTGGCTAATGAATACCGCAGTGTGCAGAACCGCCTGCGCACCCAAGCCGACAACGAGGACAAGGCTCCCTGCTTCAGTGTGCTCAGCGGTTCTCCCGCAGAGACCTACTACGAAGCCCCCCTTCCTCACCCAGACCTCACCCCCGAGGAACGGCGCGAGTGGGAGCAGCGCCTTTGCCGCATCTCTGCCGCCTTCTGTAAGCACCCGCAGTTCGGAGAGGCTGTGGCAAGTTTGCAAGCGGAAAACAACCGTACGCACCTTGTCAACACGGAAGGGGCAGCCATCGTGCAGAATCGTCGCAGTTTCCATGTGATGCTGCAGGTGCAGGCTACCACCGATGATGGTATGCAGCTACCCCTATATCAGAGCTATTTTGCCACACAGTTGGACTCATTGCCCTCTGAGGACGTGATGATTCGCGATGCCGAGGAGTTAGGCCGCCGACTTGAAGCGCTGGTGAAGGCCCCTGTGGCCGATCCCTTCACAGGGCCAGCCCTCATGAGCGGTCCTGCCAGCGGTGTCTTCTTCCACGAAATTTTCGGACATCGCCTTGAAGGGCACCGCATGAAGTCGGGTGGCCAGACCTTCCGCAAGATGGTGGGTGAGCGTGTGCTGCCCACGGACTTCCAAGTCTATTGCGACCCCACGCTGACGCACTACGGCACGCAGCCTTTGAATGGAAGCTATGTCTATGATGACGAAGGTACGCGTGCGCGTAGAGTAAATAATGTGGTGGATGGTGTGCTGAAGGAATTCCTGATGAGCCGTGTGCCGCTTGACAGCTTCCCCGAGAGCAATGGCCACGGCCGTACAGCCGGAGGCGGTACGCCTGTGAGCCGTCAGTCTAACCTCGTCGTAGAGACCCGCAAGCCCTACACCGAGGCACGGCTGCGACAGATGCTGCGCGACGAAGCACAGCGACAGGGCAAGGAGTACGGCTATCTCTTCCAAAGTGTCAGCGGCGGCTACACGCAGACAGGCGAAGGAGGTAGCATCAATTCCTTCAATGTCAACCCGCTGGAAGTCTATCGCGTGTATGTCGATGGCCGTCCTGATGAGCTCGTTCGTGGCGTGGACCTCATCGGCACACCCCTCTCCATGTTCTCCAATATCATGGCAGGTGGCGACACGCCCTCCACCTTCATCGGCTCCTGCGGTGCCGAGAGCGGTTGGGTGCCTGTCAGTGCTACCTCGCCGATGCTTTACTGCTCGAAGATTGAGACACAGCGCAGGACACAGAAAGGCTACCTGATGCCGAAGCTGGCTGCGCCAAGCCTTCATGCGGCTGCTCCTTCAGAATCCAAGGATTCCATCATCTTTGCCGCGCTCTCAGATGAGCTGAAGCGTAGTATGGACAGCCTGCAGATTGCCGGTCAGCCCGCTCCTTTCATCATCGATTATCGTCTGCAGCGTTCTCGCTCATTGCTCATCGAAGCTACTCTCGGTGAAGTCTGCCAAAAGGAGATAACGCCATGGCGTCAGAAGTTTGATGCTGAAGTGGTACTGGGTAATTACCATCGCACCAGCCAGCTTCAGGCAGAGCCGAACATGCGTGGTGTCAGTATTCCCATGGCTGCAGACTATAACAACCTGCGCCGTCAGGCTTGGATGGCTTCGGATGCACGCTACAAGCAGGCCTTGGCAGCTTTCGCCAGGAAGCAGCAGGCACAGCAGAAAGCCACTTTGCCCGCAGACGAGGAAGCATTGGACGACCTAATCCCATCAAAGCCTGCCACCAGCATCCAGCACCGCAGCGCAGAGATGGAAGACCTTCACGCCGATGAGTTGGAAGCCTATGTCCGCCGCCTGTCCCTTGTCGCTCGCGAGTTCCCGGAACTGACACACAGCGAAGCGCAGGCGAACATCATGCAGGCTGACATCTACCGTCTCACCAGCGAGGGCATCCGCGTGGCACAACCGCATGACAACATGTGCGAAATCGTCTTTTCCTTCCATCTTTTCCGCAATACCAGCGGCTACGATGTCACTGTCGGTCACAACAAATCTTATCTGTGTGCTGCCGAGGCTCTCGCAGACAGCGCCCGTTTCACCAAAGAACTGCGCGAATATATCCGCCGCCGCCTTGATCTCCTTCAGGCAAAGATGGAAGAAGACTACTACGTGGGGCCTGTACTCTTCGAGGGCAATACAGGCTGGACAATCTACGAGAAGGCCAGCGGCAACCGCCATAACTTCCGTGCCTGGCACCCTTACACCCAGAGCGATCGTGAGATTCATGTGAAGATGAATCGCAAGATTATCGATGATAAGATTAGTATGCGCCAGGATCCGACGCTCAGCACATGGGAGGGTAAACCGCTCGTAGGCTTCTACACGGCCGATGCCAACGGCCAGAAGCCGCAAGCCCTGACACTGATTGAGCACGGCATCTTCCGCGACCAGTTCTGCGGTGTCACCCCCTCTCTGGGAACTTCTACGCCCACCGGCAACCTGCGCTTCAACTTTCCCAATAATCGAATGGGAGCGATGGGCGCTGCCACAGCACCCGGCATCCTTCGCATCGAGAGCAGCAAGACAGTGCCGCTCAAGAAGATGCGTCAGCAACTGTTGCGCGAGGCGCAGCGCGAGGGCTACGACCACGCATATATCGATCGTGAGGGCGCCTTCTACCGCGTCAGCGTGAAGGACGGTAGCGAGACCCTGATGAGACACCCGAGCGTCCAAGTCTCCCTCAACAATCTGCGCCACATCAATGCCCTCTCCACCGAGCAGGAGGCTGTAGTGGGCACAGAGGATGGCGGCGCCCGCTTCTCCATCATCGCTCCCAAGGCGATGCTCTTAAGCGATATCGAGGTACCCTCTGCAACGCCCGAGCCAATCGCTAAACCCACCCTCACATTCCCGCTACATCGGAAATAAAAGATTCAACAGATTAAAAACATAAGGGGATTTATATTATGAAAGTCTTTCAACACGTCAGTGATATCGGCGACCTCAGCGTCGCCCTCGCGGAAGCGCAGGAAGTGAAGCGCGACCGCTACCAGTGGCAGCACCTCGGCCGCAACAAGACCGCGCTGCTCATCTTCTTCAATAACTCCCTCCGCACGCGCCTTTCCACGCAGAAGGCAGCCATGAACTTAGGCATGAATGTCATCGTGCTCGATGTGAATCAAGGTGCCTGGAAACTGGAGACGGAACGTGGCGTCATCATGGACGGCGACAAGAGCGAGCACCTGCTGGAAGCCATCCCTGTGATGGCCAGCTACTGCGACCTCATCGGTGTGCGCAGCTTCGCCCGCTTCGAGAGTCGCGCAGATGACTACGAAGAGAAGATTCTCAACCAATTCATCCGCTACAGCGGCCGTCCCGTCTTCTTCATGGAGAGCGCTACGGTACACCCGTTGCAGGCGTTTGCGGATTTGATTACGATAGAAGAGCACAGACCCACCCCCAACCCCTCCCGTGAGGGAGGGGAGCGGGGAGAGGGTATGCTTAAGGTCGTCATGACCTGGGCTCCTCATCCCAAAGCCCTGCCGCAGGCCGTGCCCAACAGCTTTGCTGAGTGGATGCTGGCTGCTTCCAGACAGGGACTTGGCATCGATTTCGTCATCACGCATCCTGAAGGCTACGAACTTGACCCGCAGTTCGTGAAGGGAGCCCGCGTGGAGTACGACCAGATGAAAGCTTTCGAAGGTGCAGACTTTGTATATGCCAAGAACTGGAGCTGTCCGGGCGTCACACGTCCGGAAGACTACGGCAAGGTGCTGCACGACTATCACTCGATGATGGATTGGTGTGTCAGCAAGCGTCAGATGGCTGTCACGAACGATGCCCGCTTCATGCATTGCCTGCCCGTGCGCCGCAACATGATTGTCACGGACGATGTCATCGAGGGTCCTCGCAGCCTCGTTATTCCCGAAGCTGCGAACCGCGAGATATCCGCACAGGTGGTGCTGAAGCGAATGCTGGAGAGCTTATAAGAATAAGGATGTGCCCGGTTCAGCGCTGGAGGCTGCTGAGGTCGATGGCTCCCGTCTGAAGGAGGTAGTAGAGAAGGAATACCACGACAGCCAGCAGGACGAGTGTGCCCAAACAGCCAATGGCGGCACAGCCCCATGAGCAGCCGTTCTGCTCCTGTGGGGCGTCGGCCGATGTCTCCGTGGCAGTGGCGGTCGTAGCCTCTGTCTCCTCCAAGGCTTCGTCGAGAGAGAGGTCGGTGGCAGCGGTGGTTCCCTTCTTGCCCCGCTTAGTGCCCTTGCCCTTTGTCGCCTTGGTGGCAGCGGCTCCGCCAATGCCGAGCCAGCTGAGGAGATTCAGCTTCTTCCAGGTGATGAGCCGCTTGCTGTAGCCCATGCCCTTGCCGAGGCTGACGTTGACGTTGACTCCCGTGCTACCCACATTGAGGGTCTTGCCCTTCGGGCCAATGGTGAGGCTGACACCGCTCTTTCCCACATTGGCTTTCAGCCAGGGAAGAATTGTGATACGTTTGTTAAATCTTACGCCCATGAATATTTAATGAAGAGTGAAGAATGATGGTGCAAAGATAGGGCTTTTGGGTAGAAAAATACGCAAGAAACACAAAAACTTTCAACTTTCAACATTAAACTTTCAACTTTTTAGTACCTTTGCGCCCGATTTATCAAGGGGTGCCCGTCAGAGCGGCGGGCTGAGATCAAACCCTCTCACCTGATGCGGACAATACCGACGTAGGGATGATAAGCGGAATCTTCAGAGCAGGCGCGCCTGCACCCCTTTATTGTTAAACCTATAATAATAAAGGAACAATGAAAAATTTTTCTCTTAGAAACGTTCTCGGAACGATGACTGTAGCCGCTGTGGCTGCACTCGTGCCGGCAACAGCCGCGGCACAGAAGCAGTTCACGATGGCAGACCTGGAAGCTGAGGCTAACGCGGACTCGCTGAAGCTGGAGCACATGCAAGAACTGGTGGTGAAGGGTGTGCGTGCCACCAAGAAAACCCCAGTGGCGTACACGAACATGACGAAAGAGCAGCTGAAGGCGGTGAACTATGGGCAGGATGTGCCCTACCTGCTGTCGCTGACGCCCAGCATTACCATGACCTCGGATGCCGGCAACGGCATCGGCTACACCAGCCTGCGAGTGCGCGGTACAGACCCCTCGCGTGTGAATATCACAGCCAATGGCATCCCCTTGAATGATGCCGAGAGTGCCACGGTGTTCTGGGTGAATATGGGTGACTTCGCGTCCAGCGTGCAGTCCATGCAGATACAACGAGGCGTGGGCACTAGCACCAATGGCGCCGGAGCTTTCGGTGCGACACTGAACATGCAGACGGAAAGCGTCGGGATGAAGCCTTACTTCGGGCTCGATATGAGCGGTGGCTCGTATGCCAGCCACAAGGAGACGCTGCGCTTCAGCACAGGTATGTTGGGTGAGCATTGGGGCTTACAAGGTCGTCTGTCTGACATCGGTTCAAAGGGATATCTTGACCGTGCCTCGACGAAACTGCACTCCTATTTCCTGCAGGCAGGTTGGTTTGGCGATAACACGGTGGTGAAGTTCATCACATGGAATGGCATCGAAGAGACCTATCATGCCTGGAACTATACGTCAAAGTATGAGCAGAGCTTGTATGGACGCACCTATAACTCCTGTGGCGTCATGGGCTACGATGCCAATGGCAATCCCAACAGCTACTATGAAGACCAGACGGACAACTATCACCAGCAGAATTATCAACTTATCTGGAATCAGCAGTTTACGAGTACCCTCAGTACCAATGTTGGTCTGCACTACACGAAAGGAAAAGGCTACTACCAACAGTTCCAGAGTGCTGAGACACAGGCGCTGTACGGCTCTTCATGGGCATCTTTCGGACTGAGCACCGACAACACAGTCGTCGAGGATTTGGCAGATCAGCAGAAGATGGACAATGACTTCTATGGCGTGGTGGCATCACTGGACTATAACAACCGCAAGAACCTGGAGGTCATCGTGGGCGGCGGATGGAACCGCTATACCGGTGATCAGTTCGGTCATATCGTATGGGCTAAGCCGGGAGTGGTCACCACTGTGCCCGAGCCGGCTGCGCTCACCCCTGATTTTGAATACTATCGCAATCACTCTGTGAAAAGCGACCTGAACGTCTATGGAAAGGCCACTTATGAATTTGTGAAGGGAGTGAATGCTTATGTGGATTTGCAATACCGCCATATCGACTACAGGCTGCAAGACCCCACAGTAGCCTATGGTGTCAACACGGATAAAAGCTACGTGATAGACAATCACTACAATTTCTTTAATCCGAAGTTTGGCCTTAACTATGACATCAACACCCATCATAAGGTCTATGCCTCCTATGGTATAGGACATAAGGAACCAGTGCGCAACAACTTCATGCAGCAGATTGCCAACCCCGACCGCGAAGATACCAAAGCACGCCCCGAGCGGCTGAATGACCTGGAGGTCGGCTACAGATACCAAAGCCCGAGGTTCTCGGCTGGGATCAATGTCTATTGGATGGACTACAAGGACCAACTCGTGCTGACGGGTGAGCTGAACGCCATTGGTGAGGCACTGACCAAGAATCTGGAGAAGAGCTACCGCTTGGGCGTGGAGGTGGAAGCCGCATGGATGCCGGTAGATTGGTTCCGATGGGATGCCAATGCCACATGGTCCAGGAACCGCGTGAAGGATATGGTGGTGACGCTGAACGATGGCACTAACGCCAACCTCGGCGACCAGCCGCTGGCATTCTCCCCTGACTGGATCTTTAACAACATCTTCACTTTCAGCTATAAGGGGCTGAAGGCTTCTGTGCAGAGCCAATACGTGGGCGATCAATATCTGACCAACACTGGCTTCAAGGAGATGGAATGCCTGGATGAAAACGGCAATATCACCCATGAGACGCTGTTGCTGAAGAAGCATTTCAACACCAATGTTGACCTTGCTTATAGTCTCCCGATAAAGAAGAAATACATCCGGGACATCACGGCCGGAGTGACATTCTATAACATCTTCTCCTCGAAGTACGACAACAACGGCTGGGCAGCCCCGCAACTGGTCAATGACAACGGCAACATCAAGGCCATCAATGAGTGGGGCGTACGCGACAGCGGTGCTGCCGGCTTCGCTCCATCGGCACCTTTCAATGTCATGGGACACCTGTCGGTGACTTTTTAGGATTGAAGAATTTAAGATGTAAGGCATAAGGTGATGGCGTTCCTACAGACACACTGGCTTGACATATTGACCACGATACTCGGCTTGATATACATCTGGCTCGAGTATCGGGCCAGTATTGCCCTTTGGGTGGTGGGCATCGTCATGCCGGCGCTTGATATCTACCTCTATTGGAGCCACGGGCTGTATGGCGATGCGGGCATGGCCTGTTACTATACGGTGGCAGCCTTGTACGGACTATGTGTGTGGAAGTTCAGTAAGACACGCAGGACTCGTGAACCGCTGTCCATCATTCACATGCCACGCCATAAGTACCTGCCCGTCGCCATTTGTTTCCTCACAGCATGGGCTGTCATCTATTACATATTAATAAGGTGGACCAATTCCACCGTTCCCGTGCTTGACTCATTCACCAACGCTCTCTCGTTTGTGGGGCTGTGGGCGTTAGCGCGCAAGTATATTGAGCAGTGGTGGTTCTGGATTGTGGTTGATGCTGTGTGCTGTGTCCTCTATGTGCAGAAGGGAATACCCTTCAAGGCAGGTCTTTATGGCCTCTATGTGGTCATTGCCATAGCGGGATACTTTAAGTGGAAAACCATGTTGAAAGTGAAGAACGTATGAGAGAAGAGATGTGCTTTGATGCCGTTATAGTGGCTAACGGGACCTTTCCATCCCATCTAATTCCACTCGCTGTCCTGGCGGGGGCACCACACGTGGTCGCCTGTGACGGGGCTGTACGGCATGTTCCTGAAGCGGAAGTGGTTGTGGGAGACGGTGACAGCGTGCCTGCCGAGTTCCATGAACGTCTGATACAAATCAATGAGCAGGAAGACAATGACCTGACGAAGGCCACGCGCTACTGTATGGCGCAAGGCTGGCATCGCATTGCATATCTCGCTGCTACCGGCAAGCGAGAGGACCACACGTTGGGCAATATCTCGCTGCTCATGCGCTATTTCCGTGACTTCGGCCTTCAGCCTATCATGTTCACAGATGACGGTTTCTTCACTCCTGCCAAGGGCGACCATACATTCAAAGCCTTTGCCGGTCAGCAGGTGAGCATCTTCAACTTCGGATGTACGGCCATCCAATCGGAAGGGTTGAGGTGGAATGCCTATGCCTATGAGCAGTGGTGGCAGGGAACTCTCAACGAGGCGCTCACCGACCGCTTCAAACTTCACGCAGATGGCTGTTACATGGTCTATCAGACTTGGGAATAGTATTTGAGGGGGCTGCAGTGTATCATCGAGGGGACTATAGTGAAAAATGATGCGTGAAATAGTTTTTTTTACGTCAATTCGTGCCGTCATTGCCATCTTTTCCTTACCTTTGCCCCAAATTACTGTGCAAAATCACTATTTACTAACTAAATTCACATCTTATGAAGAAATTCTTTACTCTTCTGTTAATGGGAGGCGCTGCCCTCACTGTACCTGTTATGGCACAGGAAGAGGACATGACGCACCTCATCGTGAATGCAGGTTTCGATGAAGACCTGACATTCCAGGCTGACGGCTCTACAAAGCCCATCGTGAGTGTCACGAGCCTCAGTACCCGCAGTGATGCCCATGAGGCCGAGGATGGAACTGTTTATGCTCGCTCAAACGGCACTGGAAACAATAATGGAAAAAAACGTTCTGATGGTCGCATCATGGATGCCATAGATGGTTTCAACGGTGTCATTAAAGGGTGGACATTGAATGCATCAGGAAAGGAATGGATGTACTTTGGCTCTGTAGCCTATGGAGTAGATCCAAACAAGATACCCATCTCGGATGACAACAACCTATTTTTAGATTTCACAGAAAAGCCTGAAGAGGCAAATACGGAAGACAATATTGGCGCGCTATATATGCGCGCAGGCTGGACTAATAGCGCGACTTACTCACAGGAAGTGAAATTGCCGACAGCCGAATACCGTTTGGAGTACTGGGCAAAAAACATCAACCCAAACACCAAAGCTACTGCCCAGAATCTATCTAAGGTGGAATACCGTAACACGACCTTTGCCGATGAAGGTGGCTTCAATGATACCGAATGGACAAAGCACACCATTGAATTTATTGCTGTTGGAAAAATGAAACTCACCTTCGGCTTCAAATCTGCTAACGCGGTATCTACCGATAATCCATATCTGGTTATTGATGACATACGACTCTACAAGATTGGCGATGCCGATGAGTTCGAAGTATTACAGGGCGATGCCAGCGAGTATGCAGATAAAGCCCTTGCGCTGGCACAAGATAGTTTGATGATGTTTGAGCAGGCATATTACGATATATATGATGAGATTGCAGAACTGCAAAATTCAATTGATGATTTGGTAGCTGCACACAATGATATCGATGCGTTGAATACTGCTGTTGCCCAGCTGAAAGACATGGAAGGCAAGATCAGGACATTGATTGCTGATGCAAACAAGGCTCTTGAGATTTATTATTACATTCAAGACAAGATCCTGCCTTACTACGATGCAATCCCTGGCTATAATGACCTGAACGGTTATTTCAATGGTATTAATATGGCTCAGGTTACAGCTGCTGAGATTCCTACTCTTGCCGATGAAATGAAGGAAAAACTCGCTGCTTTCTGGCAGTCGCAGTCAGCCACACGTGAGCAGCCGGCCATCTACAGCTACCTCGTGAGCAGCCCCTGGTTCTGCAAGCCTTATCGCGAGCCCGCTAACCGCGATGCTATTTCAGAAGCAGGTCTTACTTCTGAAGACTTAAACAGCGATGGCTGGGTTGTCGGCTCACAGAGCGGCGACCAGCATAAGCTTTACTGGGCTTATGACCGCACCGCCTTCCAGCTGTGGAACACCAACTTCTCTGGCTACCTCGATGTACATCAGGAACTGACAGGTCTTCCTAATGGCGTCTATAGCCTTGAGGCAGACTTGGTTACCAATGCCAATGCTCGCAGTGACCAGCACATCTATGCCACCTCTACCTTGCAGGAGACAAAGGGCTACATGACCGATGCAGCTGCTTATGAAAGCTGGCAGAGTGGCGCTATGCCTGAGGATGTTCCTTGGGAGACAGTGCAAACGGCCGGAACGGTGATTGTCATGGATGGTAAGCTCACGATCGGTGCTCGCTCTACTCAGCAGCACTACAATGTGGAGACTGGCGAGTATGACGAAGAACCCGACATGAGTAGCGGTGCTCGTCGTGGCAGCTTCTGGATGACCAACTTTATCCTCCGCTATCATGGTGAGGCCACGCCCGATGAGATCGCAGCAGCTGTTGCCGCTCGTCTGGAGAAGGCTACCACGCTGAAGGATGCCATGCATTTCGCTGCCGACAAGGCCAGCGTGGCTGATTCCATTGCTGAGTTCAACACCACACAGAATGTGTATGCCCTCAACGGCGGTATTGCTCTGGCAGAGAAGTCCGAGGCCAAGTATGCTGAGATTATGGCGGAGGGAAAGACCATCCCCACTGTGCGTGATTCTCTGGCCAACGAGGGTGGCGAGAAATATGGCATCGCATACGACATCGTGAAGTATGCCTATGACAAGACCGTGGCTTGGGTTGAAGGCCAGGAGGCTACCTACGCAAAAGCAGACAGCATCCTGAATGTGATGAAGGGCTACAGCAACGCCTATGCTGCAGTTTGCAGCACGGCATCGAAGGTGCTCGCTGCAATCTCAAGTGAACAGGGCAAGAACGCCATCACCTCCCTCATGGCAGATCAGAAGAGTGAGTTGCTCGCAGGTGACCTGCTGACTCCTGAGGCTGTTGACAAGATGGTTAAGTCTCTGAACAATGTCCTCGAAGTGGCTCAGGCTCAGGATACTTATGAGAAGAATAAGGACAACACGGACTTCACCAGCTATATCAAGAATGCTGCCGGTGAATCTGCCGACGGCTGGACGGTTATCAGCAAGGGCAATGGCCCCACCAATAGTAGTGAATACTACAATAACAACGAATCTGGTCGTAAGTACTTCGACTCGTGGGCTGCCAAGGATTTGGACTTCACCGTAGAGCAGGTCATCAACAACCTGCCCAACGGCACCTATGCCATGAAGGCCGCTATCCGCACCGACCGCACTGAGGAAGGCAGCGTGAAGCTGTTCACCGCCAACGGAGGTGAAGAGAAGGCCGACACCACCTATTACATGGTTCCCAATCAGTGGAAGCACCTGGGTGAAATGGAGCGTACAGACGGCACCATCAATCCCGACTCTGTTGTCTTCTGCAGCAACATCTATGGTGCCATTTGGGAGGCTGTAGATCCTATTTGTCGGGAGCACATCTCTGAGGCGACAGAAGAGCAACTCGGTATCTGGAATGCGAACGGCGGAATAGGCTTTGGCTGGCAGTGGATCAATATCTCCGATATCAAAGTGGAGAACCATAAGCTCGTCATCGGCTTCACCAGCAACAGCAACCGAACAGGCGTTGCCTTCACCGGCTCATGGTTCTCTGTGGCCGACTTCAGCCTGACACTCCTTGAGAAGGGCGACAACACGGGTTGGGACGGTCCTATCACGGGCATCAGTGAGACACCTTCCGAGCAGCGCGCTACCGCTATCGACGGCATCTACACGCTCTCCGGAGCTCGCGTTCAGAAGGCTCAGCGTGGTCTCTACATCATCGTACAGGGTGGTAAGAGCCGCAAGGTCATCATGAAGTAAACTATCAAGTTTGCAATACTACGTTATAGCGCCCCGCCAAATTTGGCGGGGCGCTATTCATTTCTGCTCGTTAGTGGCCTTGTGCCGCTTCCTGTCTCCGGAACTATTTGTGGAATCAGCGATGTTGGTGCTTCTTAATGGGCTGATGGACTTGTTTGACGCGGTGCAGCAGCATCGTGTCACGTTGGAGAGTAGCACGAATGGAGTCATCCTCCCAATAGGGTTTCAGCACATCTTCGTCATCGCTGAAACCCAGGCCCCATTCAGGACGCTCAGGGGAAGGCTCAATCTGGTAGGGCACACGCGCAGGGTTAAAAGGCGTGATTTCAACGGGACGAAAGCCATACTGAATGATGCCCAGTTCACGCGCTGCGGCACGTGAGAGGTCGATGACAAATTTGCGGGAATAGGGGCCGCGGTCAGTGACCTGCACAATGACTTCCTTGCCGTTGGAGAGGTTACGGACATGCAACCAGGTGCCCAGCGGATAGCGCAAATGAGCACAGGTCATGCTGTCGCGATGGTATATTTTGCCGTTTGCCATCTTACGTCCATGGAAACGATCATGGTAGTAAGAGGCATTCCCAGTCTGTGTCGGCAACGCTTGTCCCACACAAATTGATATACCAGCCAATAACATGCTTATGGAGGTGAAAAATCGTCTCACAATACTCGGTTCTTATGGTTTTCGGGGCGCAAGATAGGCATTTTGAGGCGAACAGCAAACAAAAAGTCGTTTTTTATGTATCTGTTTGAACTATTTTATGTATCTTTGCGCACTCAATGTGAAGTCAATAACAAAGAAAATCAATAGAATCATGAAGAAATCCATGACAATTGTCCTCTCCGTGCTGATGGCCACCCTCATCTTCACGGGCTGTGTGTCGGACAAACAAATCATCTACCTTCAAGGGGCAGACACGGTGTATGTCGTGCCACGGGAAATTGAACAAGCTTTTGAGTTGAAGATTCAGCAGGATGACCAGCTGGCTATTTCCGTGACGTCGAAGGACCATGAGCTGATAGCTCCGTTTAACAACAACACGCTTATCGGCAGTGGTGGCGGTGACCGTACAGGTGGCAGTGGTTCTGCCTCTACGATGAATCAGTCTGGTGCTGCCTATTTTACGGTGGATCGGAATGGTGAAATCTCCTTCCCTATCTTCGGACAGTTGAAGGTGGCTGGCATGACCACACGTGAGGTAAGCCTTATGATTCAGGATTTGTTCCGCAATGGCACTGGCGATATCGCCGCCAGCATCAAGGATGCCATTGTTAACACCAGAATTATGAGCTTCAAAGTCACCATCCTGGGCGATGTGGCTCATCCTGGTGTGCAGACCTTCACGGGTGAGCGCCTCACGCTTCTGGAAGCCATAGGCCGTGCCGGTGACCTCAACAACACGGGCAAGCGCGCTCCGGTGCTCATCGTGCGTGAGGAGAACGGAAAACGACAGACCTATGAAGTCGATTTGCGCGATCAGGCCAGTGTCTTCAATTCACCGGCATACTATCTGCAGCAGAATGACGTGGTGTATGTTTCGCCCAATAAAGCAGTGCGCGTGAAGGGTAGTACCGCCTATACATACCTCGGCGTAGGCTCTACGGTACTCAGCTTAGTCATAAGCCTCACATCCTTTGCTATCACATTGTCACGTTTAGGAAAATAATTAATTATGGATACAACAATTCAGACTGAACAGCAGCAGGAGAGCGAGGAAATGCTGTCCTTGCGCGACATCCTTGATATCTTTGTTTTCAATTGGAAGTGGTTTATTGCTTCTATCATCGTGTGTACGGCTCTTGGATACCTTTATCTGTCCTCGAAGTCGAACATCTATCAGCGTCAGGCCGTGATGCTGGTGAAGGATGACAACGGCAGTTACGGCAGTCGCCGCGGTGGCACTGATGCGCTCATGCAGCTTAACGGCGTCATGATGGGAACCAGTGTCGAGAATGAGGTGTATATCCTTCAGAGTCATCTGCTCATGAAGGAAGTGGCACGTAATTTGAACTTAGATATCAATTACAGCTATAAACACCATCTCAAGACAATCCGTCTGTATGATGTGAAACCTTTCACGGCGGAGTTCGATTCTGTGGAGACGTCGCTCCCCTTCTCCTTTATGGTGGAGATATTGGGAGACAAAGCACGCATCTTCGATATGCACCATGCTGCAGCCGGAAAAGAGGAGATAGACTTTGACGAGACGGTTGCTTTCGGTCAGCCCGTGGAGCTTCCTTACTGCGGTAAGGTGACGTTATTGGCAGACTCGGCTTACCTCAGACAATTCGAAGGTGAAGAGATTAAGCTGACGCGTATGACCATAGAGGGTGCAGCCTATTCCTACGGTGGCGCTCTCTCTGCAGAGCCCATGAGCAAGATGGGTTCGCTTGTCAGAATATCGTATGCTGATAGCAACATTCACCGTGCAGAGGACATCATCAACGCGGTGCTTGATGCCTATAAGAACAGCATCATCCGCGATAAGAACATCCTTGCTGAAAGTACGGCTAACTTCATCAATGAGCGCATCGACCTCATTAGCAAAGACCTCAATCAGGTGGAGAGTCAGATGGCTCAGTTCAAACAGAGTAATAAGCTCGTTGATGTGCAGGGCGACGCCAACATCTTCCTGCAGCAAAGCAATCAGGCTCTTCAGCGCAGCATCCAACTGGAATCACAGATTGGTGTGGTGCAATATCTGCTTGAAGAACTCCGTAACAAGGCTAAGGGCAATGATTTGATTCCCACCTTGGGCGGTCTTACCGATGCCGGCATTCAACAGCAGATTGTGAAGTACAATGAACTGATGCTCGAGCGCAACCGCCTATCTGATAACACCAGCGAGTCAAGTCCGAAGTTCGCACAGGTGACTCAGAACCTGTACCACATGAGACAAACGATTATCGCTTCCACCGAGGCATATCTGAGTTCGTTGCGTGTACAGCTGCGTCGTGCTCAGCAGGAGGAGAACCGCGTAAACAGCCGTATCTCTGCTGTCCCTGCCAAGGAAAAGCAGGCTATGGACATCCAGCGTCAGCAGGCCATCAAGGAGACCCTCTACACTTACCTGCTGAATAAGCGTGAGGAGACCGCTCTGCAGCTAGCAATCACAGAAGCGAATATTCGCATCGTGGAACTCCCGTTCGGCTCAAATGCTCCTATCTCGCCGAAGCGCAACATGATTCTGCTTGTTGCCTTTGTGATTGGCATTGCGTTGCCTTTTGCCTTCTTCTATATCCGCAACTTGCTTAATATGAGTGTACGCGGTCGCAAGGATATTGAGACATACACCAAGATTCCAGTGGTGGGCGAGATTCCTCACCGTAAGGAGGGTATCAGTGATGCTGAGATTCTCGTTGGTGAGCAGAAGACGGACACCATCAACGAGGCATTCCGCATGCTGCGCTTCAGCCTTAGCTTCATTAAAAAGGACGCGCGCGTTATTATGTTCACTTCTACTATTCCAGGTGAGGGTAAGACGTTTATCTCCCGAAACTTCGCTGTCACGCTGGGTATGACTGGTAAGAAGGTGGTGCTCGTGGATACGGATATCCGTAAGCGCACGCAGAGTAAGCTCTCAGGCATGACACGCCGTGAAGGTCTTACGTCCTATCTGAGCGGTGCCACAGATGATGTGCGTAGCCTGGTGGTGAGCGAGTCTCCGGAGTACAATGTAGATGTGCTGCCCGCAGGTGTCACACCTCCTAACCCCTCTGAGCTACTCATGAGTGATCGTTTGGAACAGCTCATCGAGGAGCTGAAGAAATACTACGATTATGTGGTTATCGACAACGTGCCTGCACAGGTAGTCGCTGATGCCGGTATCGTTAACCGTGTGGCTGAGGTGACGCTCTACGTAATCCGTGAAGGCAAGATTGATCGTCGCTATCTGCCCGAGCTCCAGCGCCTCTATGCTGAGCATAAGTTCAACAACCTCTGCATCATCCTCAACGACTCCAAGATGGAGCAGAAGCGCTATGGCTACGGTTATGGTCGCTACGGCTATGGCTATGGTTACGGCTATGGTTACGGCTACGGTTATGGCTATTCCGATAGCGAAGCCGATAAGAAGCGTAATAAGAAATAGTGTGACTTGATACACCAATAGGGTGCACATGATTTAACGAATGAAATCATGTGCACCTTTTCTGTATTAAGTCGCTCGAAATGCAAATGCAGTATGCTGCGAAGGCAATTACACCATGGTGTGAACGCGATTACACCATGGTCTTTTTATTTCCTGTAAACTGTTGATGGAAAGACGGACCTAGGGGAAGAAAGAATATAAAGAAAAGGCGGCTCTCACGAGTCGCCTTTTGCATTGGATATGGTCGAATAGAATTATTCAGCAGCTTGTTCTGCGGGAGCAGCTTCTTCAGTTGCGGGTGCAGCTTCAACAGTTGCGGGTGCTTCTGCAGCGGGAGCCTCAGCGGCGGCTGCAGACTTGCGGCTACGGCGTGTGCGTGTAGCCTTCTTCTGAGCCTTGGCCATGTTCTCGTCGAAGTCAACGAGCTCGATGAAGCACATAGCTGCCTGGTCGCCCTGACGGAAACCGGTCTTGATGATGCGTGTGTAGCCGCCGGGACGGTCAGCAATCTTCGGGCTGACGACCTGGAAGAGCTCGGTGACAGCGTACTTGTTCTGCAAGTGGCTGAACACCACGCGACGTGCATTGGTTGTATCCTGCTTTGACTTAGTGAGCAGGGGCTCGATGAACTTCTTCAGTTCCTTGGCCTTGGCGAGGGTCGTAGTGATTCTTTTGTGCATGATCAGAGAGGTTGCCATGTTGGAGAGCATAGCGTCTCTGTGGGATGCAGTACGGCCCAGATGGTTAAATTTCTTACCGTGTCTCATTGTTTAATCTTTGTCTAATTTATACTTTGAAATGTCGGTTCCAAACGACAGATTCAGACTCTCGAGCAAATCATCAAGCTCAGTGAGCGATTTCTTACCGAAGTTGCGGAACTTGAGGAGGTCAGTCTTGTTGAACTGAACCAAATCGCCGAGTGTCTCTACATCGGCAGCCTTCAGGCAGTTGAGCGCGCGCACGGAGAGATCCATGTCAACGAGCTTTGTCTTGAGTAGCTGTCGCATGTGGAGAACTTCCTCATCAAACTCTTCGTTACCATCGACATCGGAGTTTTCAAGGGTAATCTTCTCGTCGGAGAAGAGCATGAAGTGATAGATGAGGATTTTGGCAGCCTCCTTCAGCGCGTTCTTCGGGTGGATGGAACCGTCGGTGGTGATCTCAAGTACGAGTTTCTCGTAGTCGGTCTTCTGCTCGACGCGGAAGTTCTCTACGGCATACTTGACGTTGCGGATAGGAGTGTAAATTGAATCGATGGGGAGCACATTCACGTCCGTGCAGAACTCGCGATTTTCCTCGCTGGGCACATAACCACGGCCTTTGTTAATGCTGATCTCCATCTGCATCGTTGCTTTGGCATCTAAATGGCAAATAACTAATTCAGGGTTTAACACTTCAAATCCAGTCAGATACTTGTTGAAGTCGCCTGCCTTGAACTCAGTAGTGTTCTCGACATTGACTGTCACTTTCTCGTTCTCGAATTCTTCCACCACCTGCTTGAAGCGCACTTGCTTCAAGTTGAGGATAATGTTGGTAACATCTTCCTTTACACCGGGTACCGATGCAAATTCGTGTTCTACGCCTTCGATACGCACGGTATTGATGGCATAGCCCTCCAGTGAAGAAAGCAGAATGCGGCGAAGAGCATTACCTACGGTAATACCGAAGCCGGGCTCCAACGGACGAAATTCGAACTTGCCGTATTTGTCGTCGGCCTCCACCATTAACACCTTGTCAGGCTTTTGAAATGCTAATATCGCCATGATTAGTTTTTATTTAGAGTACAATTCAACGATTAGTTGCTCCTTAATGTTCTCAGGAATGTCTGCGCGCTCGGGCTTGTGCAAGAGCTTGCCGGCTTTCTGGGCTTCGTCCCATTCAATCCAGGGATACTTGCTGTGGTTGAAGCCTGCGAGAGCTGCGGCAATCACCTCGAGGGACTTAGCCTTTTCGCGGACAGCCACAATCTGGCCGGGCTTGACAGCGTAGGAGGGAATGTTCACCACCTTGCCATCGACAACGATGTGGCGGTGGCTCACGAGCTGACGTGCAGCGGCGCGGGTGGGAGCGATGCCCAGACGGAAGACGATGTTGTCGAGGCGGCACTCGAGGTTCTGGAGCAGAATCTCACCGGTGATGCCGTTGGTGCGGGCAGCCTTCTCGAACATATTGCGGAACTGCTTCTCAAGCACGCCATAGGTGTACTTTGCCTTCTGCTTCTCAGCAAGCATGATTCCATACTCAGAGGTCTTGCGACGACGGTTGTTGCCATGCTGCCCAGGAGGGAAATTGCGCTTGGACAGAACCTTGTCGGGACCGAAGATGGCTTCGCCGAAGCGGCGAGCGATCTTAGATTTGGGGCCTGTATATCTAGCCATAATCTATATTATAATTTTTCGATATTTCGGTATAACGCTATGATAGTATAACGCTGTTATTACACTCTACGACGCTTGGGAGGGCGGCATCCGTTATGGGGCAGGGGAGTAACGTCGACGATTTCGACGACTTCGATGCCGGCGCCATGGATGGTACGGATTGCGGACTCACGGCCGTTACCAGGACCCTTCACGAAGGCCTTCACCTTGCGCAGGCCAAGATCATAGGCGGTCTTGGCGCAGTCCTGAGCTGCCATCTGAGCGGCATAGGGAGTGTTCTTCTTAGAACCACGGAAACCCATCTTGCCTGCGCTGGACCAGGAAATCACCTGTCCCTCGCTGTTGGCAAGCGAAACGATGACGTTGTTGAAGGAACTGTGCACATGGAGCTGGCCCAGCGCGTCAACCTTCACGTTTCTTTTCTTTGCTGCAACTGTTTTCTTTGCCATATCTTTATTTAACGATTTGACGATTTACTAATGTGGATTACTTGGTGGCCTTCTTCTTGTTTGCAACGGTCTTCTTCTTACCCTTGCGTGTGCGGGCATTGTTCTTTGTGCTCTGACCGCGCACGGGAAGACCATTACGGTGGCGAACACCACGGTAGCAACCGATATCCATCAGGCGCTTGATGTTCATAGCGATTTCGGAGCGGAGGTCGCCCTCTACCTTGTAATCAGCAGCAATGACCTCACGGATCTTAGCGGCCTGGTCGTCTGTCCAGTCCTTTACCTTGATGTCCTTATCGACACCGGCTTTCTCCAGAATCTTTGCTGAGCTACTGCGACCGATGCCGAAGACATAGGTCAAAGCGATTTCGCCTCTTTTGTTCTGAGGCAAATCGACACCAACAATTCTTATTGCCATATTCTAATACTATTCGTTTTGCGTACTACGGATTAACCCTGACGTGTCTTAAACTTAGGGTTCTTCTTGTTGATCACATACAAACGTCCCTTGCGACGAACGATTTTACAGTCGGGGGTACGCTTCTTCAAAGATGCTCTTGTTTTCATATTGTTGTTTTTTTACTTGAATCGGAATACGATGCGCCCTTTGGTGAGGTCGTATGGACTCATCTCGACCTTGACCTTATCGCCCGGCAGGATCTTGATGTAGTGCATACGCATCTTGCCGGAGATGTGCGCGGTAATCTGATGGCCGTTCTCCAGCTCCACGCGGAACATGGCATTGGAGAGCGCTTCAATGATCTGACCGTCTTGCTCGATAGCGGATTGTTTTGCCATACTGTATTCTTTTCTGAGTTACTGAGTTGATGCGTTTTTTTGTTTCTGAGTTCCAGAGTTGACGAGTGTCATGCCCGTGTGGCTTCCATCCGTTCGATGTCCTCGAAGGAGGAGAGGATGTCTGCCTTGCCATGATGAATGGCGATGGTGTGCTCGAAATGAGCCGCGGGCTTGCCGTCGCGTGTGCGGATGGTCCATTTGTCAGGGTCCATGTACACTTCATAGGTGCCCATGGTAATCATCGGTTCGATGGCGATGCAGAGTCCGTTCTTGATTTGTTTGCCCTGGCCTCGCCGGCCGTAGTTGGGCACTTGTGGGTCCTCATGCATCTCACGGCCAATGCCATGTCCTACGAATTCACGCACGACGCCGTAGCCTTGCGCCTCGCAGTGTGTCTGCACCGCATAGCTGATGTCTCCGATGCGGAGACCGGCCACAGCCGCCTCGATGCCTTTGTAGAGTGCTTCCTTGGTGGTTCGGAGCAGGTGTTGCACCTCTTCCGACACCTCGCCCACCATGAAGGTGTAGCAGGAGTCACCGTTAAAGCCATTCAGCAATGTGCCGCAATCTACAGAGATGATGTCGCCATCACGCAAGATGGTCTTCTCTGAGGGCACGCCGTGAACGACAACTTCGTTGACCGATGTGCAGATGCTGCCGGGGAAGGGTCCGCCATAGGGATTGGGGAAGCCTTTGAAGGTCGGCACTGCACCGTGGTCTCGGATGAATTCATCGGCGAGATGGTTGAGCTGAGCGGTTGTGACACCAGGTTTGACGGCCTTGCCGACTTCTGCCAGTGTCTGTGCCACCAATAGGTTGGCGGCCCGCATCAGCTCTATCTCGTCCTCTGTTTTCAGATATATCATCTATACTCTGAATGCTTAGTATGCACTGACACCGCCACGGCCACGGATGCGACCGGACTCCAGAAGGCCATCATAGTGGCGCATGAGCAGATGGCTCTCAACCTGCTGCAGGGTGTCGAGGACAACACCTACGAGGATGAGCAACGATGTGCCGCCGAAGAACTGGGCGAATTCAGGCTGTACATTGAGCAGGCCTGCGAACGCGGGCATACATGCTATGAACGCCAGGAACAGGGAGCCAGGCAACATAATGTGGGACATGACATCGTCGATGTAGTCTGCCGTATCCTTACCGGGGCGCACGCCGGGGATGAAGCCGTTGTTGCGCTTGATGTCCTCTGCCATCTGAACGGGGTTCATGGTGATGGCGGTGTAGAGGTAGGTGAAGGTGATGATGAGCAGTGCGAACACGATGTTGTAGGCCCAACTGCGGTGATCGGAGAGCGCCATCAGGACGGCCGAGGGGTTCTGGCCGTCGCTGAATGCCTGCAGCAATGTGATGGGCAGGAACATGATAGCCTGTGCGAAGATGATAGGCATCACGTTGGCAGCGAAGAGCTTCAGGGGGAGGTACTGGCGTGCGCCACCAATCTGCTGACCGCCCACGACGCGCTTGGCATACTGCACGGGCACCTTGCGGGTAGCCTGTGTGAGCATGATAGCGGCCATGACGACGAGGAACAGGATGACGAGCTCAATGAGGAACATCACCAGACCGCCGCCGTTGAGATTGTTCAGTCGGCTGACAGCCTCCTGGCCGAAAGCCTGCGGCAGGCGGGCGATGATACCCAGCATGATAATCATGGATACACCATTGCCGATGCCCTTGTCGGTGATGCGCTCACCCAACCAGAGGATGAACATGCTGCCGGCAGCAAGGATAATCGTAGAGGAAATCATGAACATCGTCCATCCGCCGGGGATAGAGGGTGCTAATGCACCGCCCGACATGTTCTTGAGGTTCACCAGATAGCCGGGAGCCTGGAACAGGAGGATGAAGATGGTCAGATAACGCGTGTACTGATTGATCTTGCGACGGCCGCTCTCGCCTTCGCGCTGCATCTTCTGGAAATAAGGTACAGCGACAGCCAGGAGCTGGATGACGATGGACGCCGTGATGTAGGGCATGATACCCAATGCGAAGATGGACGCATTGGAGAATGCACCTCCCGAGAACATATTCAGAAGGCTCATCAGGCCCTCGCTGGTCTGCTCGCGCAGGGCTACCAGTTGGTTGGGGTTGATGCCGGGGAGCACCACGAACGAACCGAAACGGTAGATGGCGGCAAAGCCAACGGTGATGAGGATCTTCATGCGAAGGTCCTCAATCATCCAGATGTTCTTCAGTGTTGCAAAAAACTTCTTCATGAGTCTTTAATCTTACAGAGTTGTAGCGGTTCCGCCGGCAGCCGTGATGGCAGCCTCTGCGGCCTTGGAGAAGGCGTTGGCCTCAACGACAACCTTAGCCTTGAGCTCGCCGTTGCCGAGGACCTTCACCAGCTCACCAGTCTTAGCATAGCCAGCGGCTACGATGTCAGCGATGGTGATTTTCTCCAGACCCTTCTCAGCGAGTGCCTGGATGATGTTCAGGTTCACGGGAGCGAACTCCTTGCGGTTGATGTTCTTGAAGCCGAACTTCGGCAGACGACGCTGCAGAGGCATCTGACCGCCCTCGAAGCCAATCTTCTTCTTATAACCCGAACGTGCCTTAGCGCCCTTGTGACCGCGTGTGGAGGTGCCACCGAGGCCGGAACCGGGACCGCGGCCAATGCGCTTGCGCGTCTTGGTGCTGCCGGCAGCGGGTGTCAAATTATTCAGTTTCATAATGATGTGTCGGTTTTGAAAAGTTTAGAGTTTAGAGAATAATGTTTTCAGCTGACATGCTTAGTCCAAAACCTTCACCAGGTGGTGTACGGTCTGGATTTGTCCGCGAACGGAGGGCGTGTCCTCCAGTTCTACGACGTGATTCAGCTTTCTCAGCCCCATAGCGTCGAGCGTGCGCTTCTGATTCTTGGGGGCGCCGATGCGGCTCTTGATCTGCTTTACTTTGATAGTTGCCATAGTCTTGAACCTCCTTCGTTAACCTCTGAATACTTTTTCTACACTGATGCCACGGTTCTGTGCCACCTGGCGTGCGTCGCGCATCTCGGAGAGAGCGGCGATGGTAGCCTTCACCAGGTTGTGGGGGTTGGAAGACCCCTTGCTCTTGGCCAGACAGTCAGTGATACCTACACTCTCGAGCACAGCACGCATAGCGCCGCCGGCTACCACACCCGTACCGGTAGAGGCCGGCATGATGAGCACCTCGGCACCGCCGAACTTGGCGGCCTGCTCGTGGGGAACTGTACCCTTGATGACGGGAACCTGCACCAAGTTCTTCTTGGCAGCTTCCACGCCCTTGGCGATAGCGGCTGTTACCTCGCCGGCCTTACCAAGGCCGTAACCGATGATACCCTTGCCGTCGCCGACTACAACGATTGCTGCAAATGTGAAGGTGCGGCCACCCTTGGTCACCTTGGTGACACGGTTGATGGCTACGAGGCGGTCCTTCAATTCAACATCGCTATTGATCTTTACATTCTTGATTGCCATAATGATTAGAATTTAAGTCCACCGTTACGTGCTGCATCTGCAACTTCCTTGACTCTACCGTGGTAGAGATAACCGTTACGGTCGAAAACGACAGTAGTGATACCGGCTTCGAGAGCCTTCTTCGCAATGAGCTCGCCGACTTTAGCGGCCTGCTCCTTCTTGGGGCATGCCTCCATGCCGAGGGAGGATGCGGCGCACAGTGTGGTGCCGGTGAGGTCGTTGATGACCTGAACATAGATCTGCTTGTTGCTGCGGAACACCGACATGCGGGGGCGCTCGGCAGTACCGGAGATCTTGTTGCGAACTCTATACTTAATCTTGATTCGTCTTTCTATTTTCGTTGTCATGATTACGCGATTTTAAAGTTACTGATTACTTAGCACCTGCTGACTTACCAGACTTTCTGCGAATCTGTTCGCCAACGAACAGGATACCCTTGCCCTTGTAGGGTTCGGGCTTACGGAAAGAGCGGATCTTGGCACAAACCTGTCCGAGGAGCTGTTTGTCACAAGACTTCAAGATAATCTGGGGATTCTGGTTACGCTCGGCCTTGGTCTCCACCTTAATTTCAGCGGGGAGCTGGATGAAGATGCTGTGTGTGTAGCCGAGTGAGAACTCCACGAGGTTGCCCTTGTTGCTCACACGATAGCCGACACCTACGAGCTCCATCTCCTTGGTATAGCCTTGGCTGACGCCTACCACCATGTTGTGGATGAGTGCGCGATAGAGACCGTGGTATGCCTGCTTCTGCTTCATGCTGATGTTGATGGGGTCGTACTCCTCATCGATGGTGAAGGTGAGCTCGGCATGGTCCTTGTCATAGTTCATTTTGATGGAAGGATTAACCTCTTGGGTTAAAACACCCTCCTTACCTTTGACGGTAATCTTGTTGCCGTCAATGGAAATCTCAACACCTGCGGGGATGTTTATGGGCAATTTACCAATTCTTGACATGTTAATTCCTCCTTTGATTAATAAACGTAGCACAGTACTTCGCCGCCAATCTTACGCTCGGCTGCTTCCTTGTTGGTCATCACCCCCTGTGAGGTGGAGATGATAGCTACACCGAGTCCGTTGATGACGCGCGGCATCTCCTTGTAGCCGGTGTACTTACGCATACCGGGGCGTGAGACGCGGATGAGTTTCTTGATGGCGTTGACTTTGTTAACGGCATCGTACTTCAGAGCGACCTTGATGGTGCCCTGAGGACCATCCTCAACGAATTTGTAGTTGAGGATGTACCCTTTCTCGAAGAGGATCTTGGTGATCTCCTTCTTCAGATTCGACGCGGGGATTTCCACAATCCTGTGCTTCGCCATGATGGCGTTGCGCAATCGCGTCAGATAGTCTGCAATAGGATCTGTCATTGTTGTTTTTGGTTTAATTAATCGGCCCTGTGCCGACAATATTAAAGTTATTTACCGGGTCGTTGAACGTTCTTGGGCGTTTAGCGACTTCTCTTGTTTACCAGCTAGCCTTCTTGACGCCGGGGATGAGTCCCTGTGAAGCCATCTCGCGGAACTGGATACGGGAGAGTCCGAAGAGACGTATGTAGCCTTTGGGACGGCCCGTGATCTTGCAGCGGTTGTGCAGGCGGATGGGGTTGGCGTTGCGGGGTATGCTCTGGAGCTTCTGTGCTGCCTCGAAGGCCTCCACAGGGTCGCCTGTGTTGACAATCTTCTTCAGTGCAGCACGCTTGGCGGCATACTTGGCAACGAGCTTGGCGCGCTTGACCTCGCGGGCCTTCATAGATTCTTTTGCCATATCTCTTTAGTCTTTAGCGTTTTTGAAGGGAAGGCCGAACTCCTTGAGCAGGGCGAAGCCCTCCTCGTCGGTCTGTGCCGTTGTCACGAAGGTGATGTTCATGCCGACGATGCGGTCGATGGCATCGATGTTGATTTCGGGGAAGATAATCTGCTCCTGGATGCCGAGGGTGTAGTTGCCGCGGCCGTCGAGCTTGCTCTCGATGCCTTTGAAGTCGCGGATACGGGGCAGTGCCACTTTCACGAGCTTCTCAAGGAACTCATACATGCGCTCGCGACGGAGTGTTACCATCACGCCGATGGGCATCTTCTTACGGAGCTTGAAGTTGGCCACGTCCTTCTTGGAGACGGTGGCGACAGCCTTCTGGCCGGTGATGGCCGTAAGCTCGTTCATGGCCACTTCGATGATTTTCTTGTCGGCGGTAGCTATGCCGAGTCCCTGATTGATGACAATCTTCTTCAGGACGGGGATCTGCATAGCAGAGGTGTAGCCGAACTTCTCTTTCAATGCAGGAGCGATACGCTCGGTATATTCCTGCTTCAGTCTTGCGGTATTTGCCATTACTTAATCTCCTCTCCTGATTTTTTTGCATAGCGGACAAGCTTGCCCTCTGCGTTCAACTTACGACCAATGCGGGTTGCCTTTCCGGACTTGGGGTCCACCACATTCAGGTTGGAGATGTGGATGGGGGCTTCCTGCTTCACGATGCCACCCTGAGGGTTCTTGGCACTGGGCTTCTGGCTCTTGGAGACCATGTTCTGGCCCTCGACAATCGCCTTCTGCTCCTTGACGAGCACCTTCAGGACAGTGCCTGTCTGACCCTTGCTGTTGCCGGCGAGGATCTGCACGGTGTCGCCTTTCTTGATATGTAACTTTGCCATTACTGTAAAATGAATCTTTAGATGATTAAAGTACCTCGGGTGCGAGTGACACTACCTTCATATTAGCAGCGCGCAGCTCACGGGCCACAGGGCCGAAGATGCGGCTACCGCGAAGTTCACCAGCATTGTTCAACAGTACGCAAGCGTTGTCGTCGAAGCGGATGTAGGAGCCGTCAGCACGACGGACTTCCTTACTTGTGCGGACGATCAAGGCTTTCGACACAGCACCCTTTTTAATATCACTGGAGGGGATGACGCTCTTCACAGAGACGACGATGATGTCCCCCACGGTTGCATAGCGGCGGCGAGTGCCACCCAGCACGCGAATGCAGAGTGCTTCCTTGGCACCGCTGTTGTCTGCAACGACTAATCTAGATTCTGCCTGTATCATAATTACTTAGCTCTTTCTACGATTTCTACTACTCTCCATCTCTTGGTTTTGCTCAAGGGACGAGTTTCCATGATGAGAACGGTGTCACCCTTGTGGCAATCGTTCTTCTCGTCGTGAGCATGGTACTTCTTCGTCTTCTGGACGAACTTACCATAGATCGGGTGTTTCTCCTTGAACTTGGCAGCCACTACAATGGTCTTATCCATCTTGTCGCTGACGACCACACCGGTTCTTGTCTTTCTTAAGTTTCTAACTTCCATGTCTAAGACCATTATTAATTAGCGTTCTTTTTCTCCGTGAGAATCGTCATCATGCGAGCGATGTCACGACGTGCCTTCTTGATCTCGGAAGGGTTCTCCAGGGGAGCGACGGCGTGGTTGAGCAGCATTTGGTTGTACTGTGCCTTTGCCGTTTCGATTTTCTCGGCGAGCTCCTCAATGGTGAGTGCTCTTACTTCTGCAGTCTTCATAATCAAGCGTTTTTGTCGTAATCTCTTCTAACGATGAACTTTGTTGTCACGGGAAGCTTCTGTGCGGCGAGGCGCAGGGCTTCTTTAGCAGTCTCATAGGGTACACCCTCGACCTCGAAGATGATGCGTCCGGGGGTGATGGGGAACACGTAGCCTACGGGGTCACCCTTACCTTTACCCATACGCACATCGGCAGGCTTCTTGGTGATGGGTTTGTCGGGGAAGATGCGGATCCACACCTGACCTTCACGCTGCATATAGCGGGTCACGGCCACACGCGCTGCCTCAATCTGGCGGGCGGTGATCCAGTGCGTATCCAGACTCTTGATACCGAACGATCCGAAAGCAAGCTGGTTGCCGCGCTGGGCGTTGCCCTTGCAACGGCCTTTTTGCGGTCTTCTATATTTAGTTCTTTTCGGCTGTAACATAATTACGTTCTTTCAGTTGGTTTAACGATTGTTGTTGCGCGGACGACGGGGGCCACGACGGCCGCCGCGGTCGCTGCCGCCGAAGCGTCCGGTCTCCTTCTGCTGTGCGAAGTTAGGAGCCAGGTCCTTCTTGCCATACACCTCGCCGCGGCAGATCCACACCTTGATGCCGAGGAGGCCTACCTTGGTGAGGGCTTCTGTCTGGCAGTAGTCGATGTCAGCGCGGAAGGTGTGCAGGGGCGTGCGGCCTTCCTTGTACATCTCGGAGCGTGCGATTTCGGCACCGTTGAGGCGGCCTGAGATGAGCACCTTGATGCCTTCTGCGCCGGCGCGCATGGTGTTGCCGATGGCCATCTTGATGGCGCGGCGGTAGGCGATCTTGCCCTCCACCTGCTTGGCGATGTTGGCGCCTACGATGTTGGCATCGAGGTCGGGTTTCTTCACCTCGAAGATGTTGAGCTGGATGTCCTTGTCAGTGATTTTCTTGAGCTCTTTCTTGAGAGCGTCGACTTTCTCGCCACCTTTGCCAATGATAATACCGGGGCGCGACGTGCAGATCGTGATGGTCACGAGCTTGAGCGTGCGCTCAATGACAATGCGGGAGATGCTGGCATCACCCAGGCGAACCATGAGGTACTTGCGGATCTTGCTGTCCTCGAGGATGGAGTCGCCGAAGTTCTTGCCACCATACCAATTGGAATCCCAACCGCGGACGATGCCGAGACGGTTGCTGATAGGATTAATTTTTTGTCCCATACTGTGCTACTGATTAATCATTAGTTTTAGTGTCAACGAACAATGTGACGTGGTTGCTGCGCTTGCGGATGCGGTAGCCGCGGCCCTGAGGTGCGGGACGCATGCGCTTGAGGGTAGCGCCCTCGTCGACGAATACTCTTGTAACGAACAGCTCGCCATCCTCGGCTTTGCGATCGTTCTTCTGTTCCCAGTTGGCGATGGCCGAGCGCAGGAGCTTCTCCACGTCGGCAGCTGCGGCCTTCTTGTTGAAGTGCAGGGTAGCCAAAGCGCGGTTGACCTCCATGCCGCGGATCAAATCCACCACATAACGCATCTTCCGGGGTGAGGAGGGTACGCTCTTGGCCTTGGCAAAATACTGGGTCTTCTGTGCAGCCTTTCTTGCTTCAGCTGCAAGTCTTTTTCTTTTTCCCATTATATGATTACTCTATATTATTCGATAATTGAATCCGAGGTCCTGCTTACTTCTTCTTCTGACCGGCATGGCCGCCGAACTTGCGGGTGGGAGCGAACTCTCCGAGCTTGTGTCCGACCATGTTCTCAGTGACATAGACAGGAATGAACTTGTTACCGTTGTGTACGGCAATCGTGTGGCCGACGAAGTCGGGGCTGATCATTGAAGCGCGAGCCCAAGTCTTCACGACGTTCTTCTTGCCGCTCTCGTTCATGGCGAGAACCTTTTTCTCAAGGCTTACTGCGATGTATGGACCTTTCTTAAGTGAACGACTCATAATATTCTTTCGAGTTTAACTGTGATTACTTCTTGTTGGCTCTTTCAATGATGTATTTGTTCGACTGCTTCTTCGGAGCGCGTGTCTTGAGGCCCTTAGCATAGAGGCCCTTGCGTGAACGGGGATGTCCACCGCTCTGGCGACCTTCACCACCGCCCATCGGGTGGTCGTGGGGGTTCATGACGACACCACGGTTGTGGGGGCGCTGTCCGAGCCAGCGGCTGCGGCCGGCCTTACCGGAGGATTCGAGTGCGTGGTCGCTGTTGCCTACGCTGCCGATGGTGGCCTTGCAGGCGCTCAGGATCTTGCGGGTCTCGCCGGAGGGCAACTTGATGACGCAGTAGCGGTCCTCGCGTGAGGTGAGCTGTGCGAAATTGCCGGCGGAGCGCACGAGGAGTGCACCCTGTCCGGGGCGGAGCTCGATGTTGTGAATCACAGTACCCACGGGGATGTTCTGCAGCGGGAGGGCGTTGCCGACCTCTGGTGCTGCCTCAGCGCCAGACATCACTGTCTGACCGACCTGGAGTCCATTGGGAGCAATGATATAACGTTTTTCGCCGTCAGCGTAGAACAGGAGGGCGATGCGAGCCGAGCGGTTCGGATCGTACTCGATTGTTTTTACGACTGCGGGAACACCATCTTTCTCTCGCTTGAAATCGATGAAGCGGAACTTGCGCTTGTGGCCGCCGCCGATGTAGCGGACGGTCATCTTGCCGGTGTTGTTGCGGCCACCGGTGCTACGCTTACCGTAGGTGAGAGACTTCTCAGGTACAGATGCAGTAATCTCTTCGAACGTACCTATAATTTTGTGTCTTTGGCCCGGTGTTGTGGGCTTTAATTTACGTACTGCCATCTCTTTGTTTAAATGTTACTGTAGAAATCGATTGTCTCGCCCTCCTTGAGAGTGACGATAGCCTTCTTGAAGGCGTTGGTGCGGCCCTTGATGAGACCGGCCTTGGTGTAGCGGCTCTTGTTCTTGCCGGCATAGCGTGCGGTGCTGATGTCGGTGACGGTGACGTTGTACAGAGCCTCCACCTCGTTCTTAATCTCGACCTTGTTGGCCTCAGGACGGACAATGAAGCCGAACTTGTTCTGCTTCTCCGTGATGTTGGTCATCTTCTCAGTGACCAGGGGCTTAATGATATATCCCATAGTTGTCTTACCTGTTACTTGTTAAGGTTTGCGGCGACCGTGTCGATGGCGCCCTCGCAGAGCACAAGCACATCTGCATCGAGCACCTTGTAGGTGTTCAGTGCAGAAGCCGCCATCACATTGACGCGCTCGATATTTCGAGCTGACAAATATACGGCTTTATCGGCACCCGGCAAAACGAAGAGGGCCTTTTTGCCATCAACTTTAAGATTATTTATGACTTCGATGAAGTTTTTCGTCTTCGGAGCCTCGAAAGTGAAGTCCTCGACGACGATAATAGCGTTCTCCTGAGCCTTGTAGGCGAGGGCGCTCTTGCGTGCGAGACGACGGAGCTTCTTGTTGAGTTTGAAGCTGTAGTCACGGGGTGTGGGACCGAACACGCGGCCACCGCCTACGAGCACGGGTGAGTTGATGTCACCGCGGCGTGCGCCGCCGCCGCCCTTCTGGCGACCGAGCTTGCGGGTGGAACCGCTCACTTCGGAGCGCTCCTTGGCCTTCGCTGTGCCCTGACGCTGGTTAGCGAGGAAGAGCTTGACATCGAGGTAAATAGCGTGGTCATTGGGCTCAATGCCGTAAACCGCATCGTCGAGGACGACCTTGCGACCGGTGTCCTGACCTTTGATATTCAATACACTGACTTCCATTTTACTTAATTACGCTAACGATTGAACCTTTGAAACCCGGAATGCTGCCCTTGATGAGGAGCAGGTTGTGCTCGGGAATCACCTTTAACACTTGCAGGTTGTGCGTAGTCACGCGCTCAGCACCCATCTGACCACCCATGCGCAGGCCCTTGAAGACCTTTGCGGGGTATGAGCAGGCGCCGATAGAACCGGGCTTGCGCAGACGGTCGTCCTGACCGTGAGTGCTCTGGCCTACGCCGCCGAAGCCGTGACGCTTCACGACGCCCTGGAAGCCCTTACCCTTGCTCGTGCCGATCACGTCAACGTAGGTGGTGTCAGCAAAGAGATCTACGGTGATGGTGTCACCGAGATTGACGTCTTCGAAACCTGTGAACTCGGCCAAGTGGCGCTTGGGTGTTGTACCGCTCTTGGCGAAGTGGCCGAGCATGGGCTTGGAGGTGTTCTTCTCCTTAGCCTCCTCGAAACCGAGCTGCACGGCGGCATAGCCGTCCTTCTCAACGCTCTTCACCTGGGTAACTACGCAAGGACCTAATTCGATAACAGTGCACGGCACGTTCTTGCCGTCGGCACTGAAAACGGAAGTCATTCCGATTTTCTTTCCTAATAATCCTGGCATTTCTGTAATTGAATTAATTGTTTATTGTCTTGTCTAGATTTTCTAGAGCTTCTAGATTTTCTAGTCTGTTATTACACTTTGATTTCTACTTCCACGCCGCTGGGCAACTCGAGCTTCATCAGCGCGTCCACGGTCTGTGCGGTGCTGCTGTAGATGTCGATGAGGCGCTTGTAGCTGCTGAGTTGGAACTGCTCGCGGGCCTTCTTGTTGACGAAGGTTGAGCGGTTGACGGTGAAGATGCGCTTGTGGGTGGGGAGGGGGATAGGACCGCTCACGATGGCACCCGTGGCCTTCACAGTCTTCACAATCTTCTCGGCGGATTTATCCACCAGGTTGTGGTCGTAGGATTTCAGTTTGATTCTGATCTTCTGACTCATGATTTTGATTTTCAATTTAAAGATTTACGATTTACTATTTATCTCTTACGGCTGCCATCAAAGAGTCATTTGCTCGAAAGCAGCCGTCCCCAGCTCCTCCGAAGAGGGGCTGGGGTGCTTTCTTTTTTATACGAGGTCCACGCGGCCTTTGATTTCCTCGAGCACTGCCTTTGCGATGCTGCTGGAGACGGGAGCGTGGTGGTCGTAGGTCATGCTGCTAGTGGCGCGGCCGCTGGTGATGGTACGCAGTGCCGTCACATAGCCGAACATCTCGCCCAGGGGCACCATGGCTTTCACGATGCGGGCACCGCTGCGGCTGGTGTCCATGCCTTCGACCTGTCCGCGGCGCTTGTTCAAGTCACCGATGACGTCGCCCATGTTCTCCTCGGGTGTCACCACCTCGAGCTTCATGATGGGCTCCATCAGCACGGGCTTGGCCTGTGCGCAGGCGTTCTTGTATGCCTGGATGGCGCAGATCTCGAAGGAGAGCTGGTCGGAGTCCACGGGGTGGAAGCTGCCGTCCACGAGTTCCACCTTCAGGCTGTCCATGGGGAAGCCGCCGAGGATACCGTTCTTCATGGCGCTCTCGAAGCCCTTCTGCACAGCGGGGATGAACTCCTTGGGGATGTTACCGCCGGTGACGCTGTTGATGAACTGCAGGCCTGTGCCTTCGAAATCGTCGTCGATAGGACCTACGTTGACAATGATGTCAGCGAACTTACCGCGACCACCCGACTGCTTCTTATAGACCTCGCGGAGGTTCACGGTCTTCGTGATGGCCTCCTTGTAGTTCACCTGGGGCTTACCTTGGTTGCACTCTACCTTGAACTCGCGCTTCAGACGGTCGATGATGATGTCCAAGTGGAGCTCGCCCATACCGCTGATGACGGTCTGGCCGCTCTGCTCGTCGGTGCGGACGGTGAAGGTGGGATCCTCCTCTGCCAGCTTGGCGAGGCCGTTGCTGAGCTTGTCGAGGTCCTTCTGCGTCTTGGGCTCCACGGCGATACCGATCACGGGATCGGGGAAGTCCATAGACTCCAGCACGATGGGTGCATCCTCGTCGCAGAGGGTGTCACCTGTGCGGATATCCTTGAAGCCGACACCTGCGCCGATGTCACCGGCACCGATGACTTCCACGGGGTTCTGGTGGTTGGAGTGCATCTGGAACAGACGGCTCACGCGCTCCTTCTTGCCGGAGCGGGTGTTGTAGATGTAGCTGCCAGCCTCCACTTTACCGCTATAGACGCGGATGAAGGTCAGGCGGCCCACATACGGGTCGGTAGCGATCTTGAAGGCCAGGGCGCTGGTCTTCTCGTCCTCGCTGGGCTTGCGGTCTTCCTCGTCGCCCGTCTCGGGGTTCGTACCCACGACGTTGGGCGTGTCCAGCGGGCTGGGCAGGAAGGCGCAGACGTAGTCGAGCAGCGTCTGCACGCCCTTGTTCTTGAAGCTGGAACCGCAGAGCATGGGAGTGATCTCCATGCTGACGGTGGCAGCGCGCAGGGCGGTGAGGATTTCCTCCTCGGTGATGCTGCTGGGATCGTCGAAGAACTTCTCCATGAGGGCCTCGTCGTACTCAGCCACCGTCTCCAGCATCTTGTCGCGCCACTCCTGAGCCTCGTCAACGAGGTCAGCGGGAATCTCCTCGACGCTGTACTCGGCGCCCATCGTCTCGTCGTGCCACAGGATGGCCTTCATCTTCACGAGATCCACGACACCCTTGAAGTTCTCCTCAGCACCGATGGGAATGACCACGGGCACAGCCTTAGCACCCAGGACATCCTTCATCTGGCGCACGACCTCGAAGAAGTCGGCACCGCTACGGTCCATCTTGTTCACGTAGCCGATGCGGGGAACGTTATACTTGTCAGCCTGACGCCACACCGTCTCGGACTGGGGCTCCACACCGCCTACAGCACAGTAGGCAGCGACAGCGCCGTCCAATACGCGCAGAGAACGCTCCACCTCAGCGGTGAAATCTACGTGTCCCGGAGTGTCGATTAGGTTGATCTTATACTTGTTGCCGTTCCAGTTCCAGAACGTCGTAGTGGCAGCGGAGGTGATGGTAATACCGCGCTCCTGCTCCTGGGCCATCCAGTCCATGGTGGCAGCGCCGTCGTGCACCTCACCAATCTTATGTGTCAGACCCGTGTAGAAGAGGATACGCTCGGAAGTCGTCGTCTTGCCGGCGTCGATGTGAGCCATGATGCCGATGTTGCGGGTCAAATGCAGATCTTGTTTTGCCATTAGTTAACTGCTTTAATATAATAATGTGTTAACCGATTAGAAGCGGAAGTGTGCGAATGCGCGGTTAGCCTCGGCCATGCGGTGCATATCCTCCTTGCGCTTGAAGGCGCCACCCTGCTCGTTGTAGGCATCCATGATTTCAGCTGCGAGCTTGTCGGCCATGGTCTTGCCGCCGCGCTTGCGGGCGAACTGGATGAGGTTCTTCATAGAGATGCTCTCCTTGCGGCTGGGGCGAATCTCCGTGGGCACCTGGAATGTGGCACCACCGATACGGCGGCTCTTCACCTCCACCTGGGGAGTCACCTTCTGCAGGGCCTCCTTCCAGATCTCGAGAGAGCTCTTCTCCTCGTTCTGCATCTTGTTCTTAACGATTTCCAGAGCATCGTAGAAGATACCGTACGAAATGCTCTTCTTGCCGTCATACATCAAGTGGTTGACGAACTTCGACACCTTCACATCACCATACACTGGATCGGGAAGGACCAGTCTTTTCTTTGGTTTTGCTTTACGCATTGTTTTGTGATTTTTACTTGTTTGGGCTGTATTCGTTTGTTTTCTTCAACGCGCCATCGCCTCGTCGCGAGTGCCCGGCACATTTACTCAACCGCGTTTATACTAGCACAAAACGTTTTTAATTTGTTACTTCTTAGCAGCCTTCGGACGCTTGGCACCGTATTTGGAGCGACGCTGAGTGCGGTTGGCAACACCGGCCGTATCGAGCGTACCGCGAACGATGTGATAACGTACACCGGGGAGATCCTTCACACGACCGCCGCGCACCAGCACGATGCTGTGCTCCTGCAGGTTGTGACCCTCTCCGGGGATGTAGCTGTTGACTTCCTTTGTGTTGGTAAGGCGCACACGCGCAACCTTACGCATGGCGGAGTTAGGCTTCTTAGGTGTTGTGGTATAGACGCGAACGCAGACACCGCGACGCTGAGGGCAGCTGTCCAAAGCGGGGCTCTTGCTCTTGTCAACAAGCACCGTACGACCTTTCCGCACAAGTTGTTGAATTGTAGGCATTTTGCTTAAGTTTTAATTTATTATTATTGTGTAATTATCAAGTTGTTGGAGCGTGCCGAAGCAACGCTTTTTCGTGCCGAGGCACAAGTCAAAAGGGCACAATATGCCCATTTCGGGCTGCAAAGGTAGGTATAATTCCCCAAATGACAATGCCCTCAGAGGCAGAAAATGACCTCTGAGGGCAAAAAAAGCACTATTTTGGCATGATTTTAAGAATCTTTAACGATTCCTAAGTGTTAAATGTTATAAACGGCATCAGTTGATGTTCACCAAAACGGCTTCTCCTGGCCGAAGGCTTTGATGTGCCGTCCGACGGCTCGCACCTCGCCGGCGATGAGTGCCACCAGCATGACGGCGTCGTCATAGTGTCTTCCGCACACTCATCGCTTCTTCTTGTTCACATTGAGCGGTGTACTCCAGCCATAGACAGGGGTGGGGGGGGGGGGGCGTGTCCCATGCATGGGATTCGCGTGTCCCATATATGGGACACGGCTTCATCACGTATGGTGTAAGTGGTAAGTACGCGTCATGTGGTCATAACTCCCCTCTACTTGTGAGCGTCGGACCTATGAAACCATGCCGTTTTCTGCATGAAACCTACACCTTTTTAGGGAACGGCCACCCAAACTGCCACCCATATTAAGAACAATGTATCAATGTCTTACGTCACTCGGGTGGCAGTTTTGCAGTTTTTTTCAATAAAATTCACTAATGTGCTTCCTTGCGAATTCTCTATTTCTTGATAAAAAAGTTCTTGAATCCTGCAGCGAGAAGGAGGTGGTTAGTTCCAGAGGCGGACGCCGAAGGTGGCGCGGGCGCGCCATTTGTTTTGGTTGACGACCATGACATTGTCGTCGAAGATGGAGTTGCTCATGTTGAGGGTGGCGGCGGCGTAGTAGCGTGGCGAGAAGTTCCAGACGATGGCAAGGCGCTCGTTGAAGATCATGTTGAAGCGGATGTGCTTGGCGCGTATCTCTGTGTCGTTGAGCGTAATCTTGTTATAGTTATAGACCACGATGGTGGGCGTCATGGAGGCGTGGAGGAGCCATTGGCGGCGCTTGCCGACGACGAGGTTGTAGGCGTAGCCGCCGCCGATGCCGAGGTTGCCGATGCGGACGTTGAAGTCGGGGAGGTCGGGGCGCCGCTGCCGGAGTTCGTCGCGTGTCTCGAGATGCCCGTACTGTATGCTGAGTCCGAGGAGGAAGGAGCCTGCGGAACAGCGCTGCACCCAGCTCTGCGAGAAGGCGGCGGGGTAGGAGAAGCGGCGGTGGTTGAAGACGTAGTAGGCAGCCAGGTTGCCCATCTTCAGGTTGACGTCGTTCTCTTCGAGATGGCGCTCGTGGTCGCCGATGGTGAGGTCGCCGGAGAGGGTGGAGGAGCGGTGGTAGCTGCCATCGAGGCTGAAGCGGCTGCTGTAGTAGGAGACATTGAACTCGTAGTCGGTGTATTTGCCCGCCATCTTGGCGGGGTTGATGGCTACAGAGGCGCCCAGACCGCGATAGGAGAGGCCCAGACTGATGGTGGCCTTGAAGCGGGTGCGCAGGCGGGCCGTGGTGGTGAGGCCGTTGTAGCTGTTGAGGTCGCCGTCGAGGCCGTTGATGGTGCCTCTGACGTTGAAGTCGTCGCCGGAGAGGTTGGTGCGCACCTTGGCGGTAATCATGCCTATGGGGCGCACGACATAGCTGGTGTCGTAGCTCGACTTGTTGTAGTAGCGGTGTTTGAGCTTGCTGTCCACGCTGTCGGCTACGAGCTTGATTTTTTCCTTGTGCTTCTGCACACGGGTCTTGAGCCCTGGCTTACGTTCCTGCGCGGTGACTCTGTTGAGGGAGCCGCCGCACAGGAGCGCAAGGAGTATGGTCAGCAGGATGTGGCGCATCGCTGCTTACTCTCCACCGCCGCCGAGGGCAATGTAGAGGGCGATGACGGCTTGGGCACCGTCGTACATGTTCATGGCTTCGTTGAGTTGTGCGTTGAGCAGCGACTCTTGAGCGGTGAGCACTTCGAGATAGCTGGCCTTGCCGTTGTCCATCAGCTCGTGGGTGCCCTTGTAGGCCTCGTGGAGCACGGCGACCTGTCGCTGGTAGAAGTGGTGCTTCTCGGTGGCCGCATGGCAGTCGGCGAGGGCCTCGTTGACCTGGTTGCCGGCTTCGATGACGGTCTGCACATACTGGTTGCGCATGTCCTGCTCGCTGAGCTTGGCAATCTTCAGGTTGGCCTTCAGCTTGCCGCGCTGGAAGATGGGCTGTGTGAGCTGACCGACGAGGTTGAGGAGCAGGCCTCCCGGGTCCATGACGGCGCCGCCGCCGGAGTTGGTCCATCCGATCAGTCCGGAGAGCGACAGCGAGGGGAAGAAGGCCGAGCGGGCGTTCTGGGTGCCGTAGTAGGCTTCCGCTATCATCTGGTCGGCCATGCGGATGTCAGGTCGGCGCAGCAGCATCTCGGCGGGGTAGTGGCCGGGCACGTTGCCCACCTCGGGGGCGATGAGGGCGTGGGTGCCCCATGTGGTGCGTGCGATGTGCTGCGGGGGTATGGCCAGCAGCTCGCAGAGGGCGTTCTCGGTGGAGTGTATGCTGCGGCGCGTGTCCACAATCTGTGTCTTCACGCTGAGCCATGAGGCTTCCTGCTGGTTGACGGCGGTAGAGTATGTCTGGCCGTTCTCCCACAGCGCCCGCTGCGTCTCCAGCGAGGCGTTCCAGAGGCTGTCGGTGAGGGTGAGGATTTCCAGCTCGCGGTCGAGGACCTGCAGCAGGCTGTAGTACTGTGCCACGCTGCTGACGAGGTTGGAGCGCACGGCATCTTCCATGCATTGTGCCTGCAGCATCACGGCCTTGGCGGCGCGCTTGCGGCTGGTGATGCCGCCGAAGAGCTCCACATCCCAGTTCATCTGCAGCGGCAGGTTGTAGGACTTCGTGACGGGGCTGCGGTCGAAGCTCGACAGGGTGCCCTGCGGCGCGATGCTGAAGGAGGGCAGGTAGGCCAGGCGCGCAGCCTTCAGGGAGGCTTCGCTCTGCTCCACGGCGATGCGCGCGGAGGCCAGATCGGTGTTGTTGGCCAGCGCCTGCTCGATGAGCTTTTGCAGCAGCGGGTCCACGAAGAACTGACGCCACGACAGCGGCTTCGGCGCTGACTCCGCGTTCACGGCGTCGCCTGTGAGGCTCACGGCCGCCGTGCCGGTACCCATGACATTGGCGGGGATGTCCGCCTTCGGCTCATATTTCTTGTACAGGCCGCAGCTGGTGAGCAGGAGGCAGGCCGCGGCGATGAATATGTTTCTGATTTTCATAATCTTTCGATATTTCATGATTTCGAACTGGTCTGGCCCTGGAAGCGCTCGTGCAGACCCTGGAAGACGATGAAGAAGGCGGGCACGACGAAGAGCAGGGCGATGGTGCCCACTGTCATACCGCCGATGACGCCCAGCGCGAGGGCGCGGTTGCCGTTGGCGCCGGCGCCGCCCTCAATGACGAGCGGTATCATGCCCGCAATCATCGTGACGACGGTCATCAGAATCGGGCGCAGGCGCTCCTTGCAGGCCTCGAAGGCGGCATCCGCGATGCTCATGCCCTGGGCGCGGCGCTCGCTGGCGAACTCCGTGATGAGGATGGCCGTCTTGGCCAGCAGGCCGATGAGCATGATGACGCCCGTCTGCAAGTAGATGTTATTGTCCATGCCCGGCAGCTGCAGCTGCATGCCGAAGTAGGCGCAGATGAAGGCGCCCATGAGGCCGAAGGGCACGCTCAGCAGTACGGCCCACGGCGTGAACCATGAGTTGTAGAGCGATGCCAGGATGAGATAGATGAGGATGGCGCAGATGAGGTAGATGACGGCGGTGGCGTTGGAGCCGGCCTGCTCCTCCACCTCGCGCGACATGCCGCTGTATTCGTAGGTGGCGGAGGCGGGCATCTCCTGGCGGAACACCTCGGCGATGGCCTTGTGGGCCTCACCCTCGCTGTAGCCGCTGGCGGGCACCACCTGGCAGGTGATGCTCTGGAAGAGGTTGAAGTGCTCGATGTTCGAGGGGCCCACAATCTCCTTCAGCGTCACGAACTCCGAGAGGGGCGACATGCGGCCGCCTGCCACCTTCACGAAGATGTTGTTGAGCGATGAGGGGTCTAGGCGGTACTCAGGAGCAGCGTTGGCCATGATGCGATAGACCTTGCCGAACTGGTTGAAATTGCCGATGTAGGCACCGCTGCAATAGTTGCCCAGCGTGCTGAGCACCGTCTTGGGCGACACGCCGGCGCGGTCGCACTGCGTGGCATCCACCTCCACCTGGTACTTCGGGAAACGCTCGGAGTAGGAGGACATGGCCGAGCTGATTTCCTTGCGCTCGGAGAGCTTCGCCAGGAAGTGCTCGGTGCGCTGCGAGAACTCCGAGAGGTCGCCGTCGGTGGGGTCTTGCACCACCAGGCTCACGTTGTTGCTCGTGCCATAGCCCGGAATCTGAGGCATCTGGAAGGGCAGCACCGTGGCGTTCTTGATGTCCTTGCAGGCATAGTAGAAGCGCCCGAGGACGAGCTCGATGTTGTGGTTCATGCCCGGGCGGTCGTCCCAGTTCTTCAGGCGCACCACGATGGTGGCGTAGCTCGAACCGTAGCCCGAGATGAGGCCGTAGCCGCACGACGAGGCATAGCTCTCCAGTTCGGGAATCTCCTTCACCTTCTCCTCCACCTGCTTCACCAGCTCGCGCGTCTGCTGCAGCGTGTAGCCCTCGGGGGCGATGACCTCAGTCAGGAACACACCCTGGTCCTCCTGCGGCACGAGGCCGGAGGGCAGGTTCTTCATGAAGAACACCAGCAGCACGGCGGCCACTGCCAGCACACCCCACGAGAGGATGGGGCGGCGGATGAACTTCTGCACCGCGCGCGCGTACTTATTCAATATAGCGTTGTAGCTGGCATCGTAGGCCTGCTTCACATAGTCGCCAAAGCTCTTCTTCTGCTTGCCGCTCTTCTCCTCCACCTTCAGCATGATGGCGCAGAGGGCAGGGCAGAGCGTCAGTGCCGACACGCACGACAGACCCACCGACGAGGCGATGGTGATGCCGAACTGCGTGAAGAACGTGCCCGACGTGCCGCCCATGAAGGTCACGGGGATGAACACAGCCATGAACACCAGCGTGCAGGAGATGACGGCCACCGTCACCTCGCTCATCGCCTCGCGAGTGGCCTGACGGGCATCCGAGATGCCGCCCTCCAGCTTCGCCATCACGGCCTCCACGACCACGATGGCGTCGTCCACCACCGTGCCGATGGCCAGCACCAGCGCAAACAGCGTGAGAATGTTCAGCGAGAAGCCCGCCAGCGACACCACGGCGAAGGTGCCCAGCAGCGACACGACAATCGAGATGGACGGGATAATCGTGGCCTTGAAGTTCTGCAGGAAGAAGAACACCACCAGAATCACCAGAATGATGGCGATAATGAGCGTCTCCACCACATTGTGGATGGCGGCGAAGAGGAAGTCGTCGCTCGTCATCATCGTGATGAACTCCAGACCGGCCGGCATCGTAGCCTTCATGTCCTCGCAGACCTTGGTGATGAGGGCGTTCACCTCCGTGGCGTTGGCGCCCGGCGACTGGAATACCATCAGCATCGTGCCCGGGCTGTCGTTGATGTTGGAGATGTAGCTGTAGCTCTGGGCACCGATCTCCACCTCGGCGACATCCCGCAGATAGAGCAGATGGCCGCCGTCAGAGGAGCGCAGCACGATGTCTTTGAACTCATCGACGCTCTTCAGCGTGCCCTTGTACTCCATCGTGTATTGGTAGGTGTTGGAACTCAGTTCGCCGAAAGAACCGGTGGCAGCCACGAAGCTCTGACTGTTTATGGCATTGAAGACATCATCCGGCTCCAGGCCGTACTGCGCCATCGCATCCGGCTTCATCCAGATGCGCAGGGCGTAGGTGTTGCCCAGCGAGATCACCTCGCCCACGCCAGTGATGCGTTGCAGGCGCGGCTTGATGTTGATATCGACATAGTTGGAGATGAAGTCGTCGTTGTATTTGCCATCGACACTCCGCACGGCGAGGATGCGCAGGATGTTGCTCTGTTGCTTCTCCACCGTGATGCCCGACTGCAGCACTTCGGCCGGCAGCGTGGCCTGAGCCTTCGACACGCGGTTCTGCACGTTCACAGCTGCCATGTCAGGGTCGGTGCCCTGCTCGAAGAACACGCTGATGCTCACGTTGCCCGACGCGGAGGCCTTCGACGTCATGTACATCATGCCCGGCACGCCGTTGATGCTCTCCTCCAGCGGCTGGATGACCGACTTCATAATCGTGTTGGGGTCGGCGCCCGTGTAGCTGGCGTTCACGGCCACCTGCGGCGGAGCGATGTTCGGATATTGCTCGATGGGCAGCGAACTCATGGAGAGGTAGCCCACCAGCGCTATCACTATCGAGATGGCACACGCCATCACGTATTTATTAATGAATATATTGCCCTTCATTGTTGTATGTCACAATTTTTTACGGTTTCACGATTTCACGATTTCGCGCGCGCACACTCAGAACAGCACGCGCTGGCCCTCCTGCACGTTGTTAGCGCCGATGGTGACAATCTTGTCGCCCACGTTGAGGCCGCTGGTGACAATGAAGTCCTGGCCGTTGCCGATGTCCTCGGTGGTCACCTCGATAGCCGTAGCTGTGCTGTCAGGCTGCACCTTGTACACCTGCTGCTTGTTCTGCAGCTTCACGACAGCCACCTGCGGCACCACGATGACATCCTTCTCCGCCGACGGAATCACTACCGTGCCCTGAATGCCGGAGTAGAGCTGACCGTCGGGGTTGGGGAACGTGGCCTTGCAGGCGATGGTACCCGTGGTGGCGTTGACGACACCCGTGGCGCTGCTGATGTGGCCCTTGTGCTTGTACTCGGTGCCGCTCTTCATCACGAAGGTCACCTCGGGCATCTTCATCAGCGACTCTTCAACATTGAAATTGATGCCCTCTGCCACGGCCCATTCCAGTACAATCTCGGGCAGCGAGAACTCGGCTGACATGTTCGTGTTACCGCTCAGGATAGTCAGCTGAGTGCCCTGCGACACCTGGTCACCTGTGCGCACCGGAATCTCACCGATGACACCTGCCACGGGAGCCGTGATGGTGCAGAAACCGAGGTTTACCTTGGCGCGGTTCACGGCAGCACGAGCCTGTGCCACGGAAGCCTGCGCCTGCTTGTAGGCGTTCTCGCTGTTGCTAAGCATATAGCTGCTCACAATCTTCTTCTCAAACAGGTTCCTGTTCGACTCATACTCCAGCTTGGCGGAGTTCTCCTGAGCCAGCGCAGCCTGCAGGTTGGCCTCTGCGGACTCCAGCTCCAGCTGGGCATTGCGCGAGTCGATGACGAAGAGCGTCTGGCCGCGCTTTACCTGCTGACCTTCCGTCACGCTGATTCTCACCAGCTGACCGCTCACCTGAGGGGTGATGGTCACGTCGGTCTGGCCCTTCAGCTTGGCGCTGAACTTGATGGGCACCGTGATGTCTTGTTTCTTCACGGTGAGTGTCTCGTAGGAGGTCTGCGTCTCTTTGGGCATGTCAATGCCGCACGACACCAAGGTGCCGGCCATAGCGCCGAGCGCTGCGGCCCACATGATGATAGTTGTCTGCTTCATAGGGTATGAATGATAAGTTAGTTAATCTTGAAAGGCGAGATGGGGCCCTGGGGCTTGGAGTCCTCCGAAAGGGCGATGATGCCGTTGGCCTTCTCGTAGTTCGCCATGTTCTGCTCTAGCAGACGCATCAGGCGCTTGGCCTGCACGGGAGACATCACTACCCTACTCTGCACGTTGGCACGCGGCATACCGGGATGATGGAACACGAAGTCCATGATGAACTCAGTGGGCGTGAAGCCCATGATGGTCAGGTTGGAATAAACACCTTTCTCTACTTCAGGGGTCATGTTCACCTGCACCTGCCCCTGCTTCTGTTGTTCGTTGTTGTTTGCCATAATTCTATGTTTTTAGTGTTTTAGTTTATTGTCACTTTATCTCAATCAGTTCTCCTCTCCTTCTCCTCTTTCTTCCTCTCCCTTTCCTTTTTCTTCCTCTCCTTCCTGTCTTTCCTCTTTTCCGTGAGGCTGTGGAACTTGAGGCCGGGCTTGAACTTCATCTTCTTCAGCTCCTGCGTGTTGGTGAAGGAGAAGATGCAGAAGATGTCCATGTGGCTGCCAGGCAGCATAATCTTACCCTCGGCGAGGGCGCCGTCGCTGACGATGTGCGCATACAGGTTGCGCGTCTTGGCCACGAAGTACGAGGCCTCGGTGACATGCGCCGTAATCTCGCCTATCGGCAGCTTGCCGCCCTTGCGGTGGCGCATCACAGCGGTGCGAGCCTTGGAGATGTCGAACTTGAAGCCGGCGGTCATGCTGACATCGCCCAACTGCTTCATATCCATCACTTCGCCCAGATGGAAGTCCTTTGTGGCGAACTGGCCGGTGAGATAGTGCTTCTGGCTGTCAATGTTCAGCGTCGCGTCGAGCGGTCCGGTCTGCGTGCCCACCGTGCCGCGTAGCATCACGCGCTTGTAGAAGACGTCGATGCCGCCGCGGTAGGTGATGGTGCCCAGTTCTTGCAGCTGCTCCATGAGGAAGCGCTTGATGGGGAACTGGTTGATGACGCGGATTACCTCGGCGTTCTTGGCGTACATGCGCGGAACATCGAAATGAACGCGCAACGCATACTTGTCGCGCATGTGGCGCACGGTGCCTTTCGACAGCACCAGCAGATGCTTGTTCGTGGTGGAGACCTCTATGTCATTAAAGGCCATTTCATCGATGTTTCCGTGCATCCGACAGCGGAACAATACGGGCATCTTGAACTCGCGCAACGGCGGAGCAAAGGCGCGCGAGATGTCGCGCAGAATGGCGCGGCCCTGCACGAGAGAGGTGTGGTAGCTCAGCTCGCGGCCCGCCTGTTTGTCGGGCAGCTGAAACGTGCAGCTGTCGATGCGCACGATGGTCTCAGTCTGCTTCACCTCCAAATCCTGCACCAGCACGCGCTCCGGCGTCGCGGCGATGTCGGCCGTCACCCTGCGGATGTCGATGCCGGTGATGGTGTCGGTGGCCGTGCACTCGCGCAACATGGCGTGCAGCGTGTCCTTGCCGAGATAGTCGATGTCCAGCTTCAGGCTGGCCGTCACCTCCAAGTAGGCGGGGTCGAAGAAGCCGCGGTTGGGTTTGCCCGTGTTCTTGCGCGGACGGTCGTGGACATTCTTGAAATACAGGTCCTCGATGGTCAGGTGGTGCAGCGGCTGGCTGGCGCTGTCGCGCGGCTCACGGGCATAGCGGAGGGCTGCGAGCGCAAACTGGCGCTCGTTGAAGCTGACGGCCACGCGCTCGAAGGAGAAGTGGTTGATGTCGAAGGACATCTTGCGCTTCGGCAGCTCAGGCTCTGGCGCCTCCTGCTGCAGCGAGTCCTTCTTGAAAGCATCGAGGATGAACTGGAAGTTAGACACGCTGTCGCGCGACGGCTTCACCAGCAGTGCCTGCACACCCTCGACGCGCACCTCCGGGATGCGCACCTCATGGTGCCACAGCGCAGGCAGGTCGAGGTCGATGCCAATCGTCTCCACTTGCAGCAGCGGGCGCTGCTCGCGGTCCTCCAGATAAAAGCCCTTGAGCAGGATATCCTGCCGGAAAAGGTCGAAGGTCAGGCGATCAAGACTCACGCGCGTCTGCAGCTTCTCAGAGAGATAGGTAATAGCGCGACCCACCAGCTTGTCCTGAACATAGCTGGTGTTCAACAACGCGATGGCACCCACGAGCACCACCACAACAACCACGAGAAAGCCTGCCAGAATCTTGGCGATTCGCTTCATTAGCACCTCGGTTTTCTTGATTTTCCTCGACAAAGGTAGCAACTTTTGCCGAAGAAGCCAAACTTATGGCACTTTTTTTTGCATAAAATTTTGATGATAAGGATTTATGACCTACCTTTGCCCCCTGAATATAGTAAATCAATACTTTTTTATGAAGCAGATTGCACGTTTTCGTCATCTCTTGTGGTCGGTCGCTACAATCTTTGTTGTGGGGCTCGCAGTATCATGCACTGAAGATATCAGCACCGAGGACCGCTTCACGGCGTCAGACTATACTATCATGAGCTTCCTGGAACACAGCGATTCGGCCTACAGATACACCGAATATGCCAGCCTGCTCCATCAGGTGTCCATCAGCGAGCAGTCAAATTCTACCGTAGCGCAGCTGTTGGCAACACGCGGCGCCTACACCTGCTTCGCACCTAACAACAAAGCCATCTACGACTATCTGGACTCCTTATATAAAAAAGGTATCATCAGCGAACCCTCATGGAACGGCTTCCGCTCCGAGGCCACGCTGGACTCCGTGCGCAAGGTCATCGTCTATAACAGCGTGCTCGACGGTAGCAACATCGACAAGGTGCTTGAGGTGGGCGACATCCTCTCACAGAACGACGAGGATGAGTTCACACTTCCCAACCTCAACGACCGTAAGCTCTACAAGACACATGTGGATCAGACGGACTCCATCTTCATCAACGGCCACGCGCTCATAGATCTGCGAAACCGTGATGTAAAAACACTCAACGGCCGCGTACACGAGGTACACGCCGTCATCGCGCCCAGCAACGACACGATGGCCGACATGTTCCGCCAGATTGTGGCAGAAAACGAGAAAGGCTTCGTCGTCATGGCCAAACTCATCCTGGCCTGCGGCCTGGAGGACACCCTCAGCAAGACACAGGACGATGAGTGGGAGTATCGCTACAAGAACCAGATCGTCAAGGACCTGCCCGTGCACTCCACGGGCGAGGGCATCGGACCGATTCCCGACCACCGCAAATACGGCTTCACCATCTTCTCCGAGACGGATGACTTCTGGGAGCAGGAATTGGCAAAGGAAGGCATCCACAAAAGCTACAATGAGATTGAAGCCGCGGACATCGTGAACTTCCTGATTCAGAAAGGAGCCTATCCACATGCCCGACAGGACAACGATTTCAAGAACGAGGAGAATATCCTGAACCAGTTCGTCACCTACCATATCCTGCCCGAGAAGCTGACGCCCGAGAAACTCGTCATCCACTACAACGAGAACGGCTATTGCTGGTCAACGACAGAAGGGCGCTACACCGTGCCCGTGTATGAGTATTTCACCACGATGGGTAAGCGACGCCTGCTGAAAATCTACCAGAGCAAGGAGAGCGCCGAAGATGACACCGAACGCAGCGACGGCAACGCCGGTATCTACCTCAACCGCTTCCCCATCCTCAGGAACGGACGCGGAATGTTCAGCGATGAGAGCATCTACTCCAACAATGACTATCACGAAAGCGGTATGTTCAAAGACCCGGGAACGTACGCCTACATCTATCCCGACGAGAACCGAGGAGTGAAGGTGCGCTTCGAGGCGGAGGATGCTGCCAGACACACGAAGCTGCTCAACAGCTGCATCTATCCCATCGAACGACTGCTGGTATATACCGAGAACATCCAGAACAGATTTGCGGGCGAGCGCATTCGCATCAACATGGCGGCCATGTTCCCCGAGATGATCAACAACGAGCTGCGCCGACCCATGGGAAAATATTCCTTCTCGCCAGCCGACCACCCGACAGGCGGCACCGTAGGATTCCCCGTGGAATATAATTATCTGGCAGATGTGAGCATGCACCAGGGAACAGGTTTCTACTACCTCTCCGGCTACAACAGACAGTGGTCCAACTATCAGGGCGACGAATTCAATATCATCGGTAAGTATGAATTTACCATGAAACTGCCGCCGGTGCCAAAGCGCGGACACTACGAGGTGCGCTTCGGCGTCAGTTCCAACTCTAAGATACGAAGCATGTGCCAGGTGTATTTCGGCGACAACCCGAACTACCTGCCTGCCAAGGACATCCCCATGGACCTCCGCATCGGCTTCGTGCAGCACCGCTTCAAGAATGCTGACCAGACATCCACGTTCGGCTACACCAGCGTGGCGGACTATGAGGCGGATGCCAAGCTGAGCATGGAAGAGCAGGACGAAATCAACAAGGCTCTACGCGCACGAGGATTCATGAAGGGGCCCAGATACTTCCATTGCAGGCAGAATACTGATGCCAGCAATCTGGCTTATCTACAGCCCCACGTCACGCGACGCATCATGGTCAGCGAGGATATGGACCCTGACAAAGAGTACTATATCCGCTTCAAGAACGTGCTCGACGATGAGTCGCTGCAGTTCTTCATGGACTACTTCGAATTCGTCTCCAAGGAGGTCTATGACAATCCTGTCGAGCCGGAGGATATGTGGTAAGAACAATAGATTATAAACATTTATTTTTGATGAAAAAAGTATTCTTGGCCATTTCGCTATTGATGATGACAGTGACGATGATGGCTATCCCCGCAAAAAGGGGAATGTGGAGAACCGTCACTCTGGCCGACGGAACGGAGGTGAAGGTCGAGAAAGTGGGTGATGAACACGGACATTGGCTGCGCGCTGCCGACGGCACATGCTATGTCCTGGCCGACGGCAACTACGTCAAAGCCGACGACGAGGTGCTGCAGATCAAGCGACAGGCTCGCTTGAACGCCAGAAATGCGGTTCGGCGAAAAGCCATTTATGCCAGTACCTCCGACGGACTGGGGGAGAAGGGCACCATGAGCCGCGGCGCTGTGCCTAGCATCGGCGAGTACACGATTCCTGTGGTCATGGTGCAGTTCTCGGACCTTAAGTTCAAAAGCACCACGACAGTGGAAAAAATGAACCGCTACTACAACGAGGTGGGCTACCATGATGAGACGGGATGCAAGGGCTCCGTGCGTGACTATTTCGTGGCGCAGAGCGGAGGACAGTTCGTGCCTACCTTCGAGGTCGTGGGCATCGTCACACTCTCCAAATCCTATAAATATTATGGGCAGAATGACAGCGACGGTAATGATCAGGGACTGTACTATCTGCCGGGAGATGTCATCAATGCAGCCATCAGTCAGTTAGGTACTGATTTCTCGGAATATGTCGTGCCTGCCGGGGATATCCACCATACTGCCGGCGTGCCCTTGCTGGCGATGTTTTATGCGGGCAAAGGCGAGGCCACAGAGGAGGAAAGCACAGCCAACAGTTACTATCTGTGGCCCTGTGAGTGGGACGATGTGGAAGACCCCGTAGGCAGCGGTAATTACAAGGGAGTGCATTTCAACAGCTTCTTTATCGGCAACGAACTCTATGGTAACAGCCTCATGGGCATGGGCGTCTTCTGCCACGAATTCGGACACGCCCTGGGGCTTCCCGATTTCTATTGCACAGACTATTCCTACAGCAATGACGACCCCTTCGGCTTTTGGTCTATCATGGATTGCGGTTCTTACTTGGATGATTATTGCCGTGCGCCAGTTGGCTACAATGCCTATGAAAAAAGCTATATGGGTTGGCTGGAATTGAAAGAGCTGGGAACAACAGGAACCGTCACACTGCAATCTCCCGATGGAATGGGCGAAAATTCTGCGTATATCGTTCGCAATAGCTCCACCGAGACGTTTATTCTGGAGAACCGCCAGATTGGCACTTGGAACCCCGCCTCTCTCGGCTCAGGCGTGCTCGTGACACGCATCGCATACAGCCAATACTATTGGGAGAGGAATACACTGAACAACACCAAGTCGCAGAAACGTGCATGTGTGCTCACCGCCAACGGAGCCACCTTGGATTTCTCAGCTTCGCCGGCGAATCTTTATGGTAATGGCAAGAACAGTATCTCGACGCTGAAGACACTTAAAAAGCAGGACAAGGACATCAACATAGAGAAAATCACCAAGAATACCAACGGAACAATCACCCTTACGCTCGGAGAGGGCGGTGACCCCACGCCAGAGCCCACGCCTGACCCCGACGGTGCCATCTTCTATGAGTCGTTCAATGACTGCAGCGGCAAGGGAGGCAATGATGGCAATTGGAAAGATATCAGTGGAACTCCCAAGATGGAATCTGACAATGCAGGATGGTCATCTTTGAATTGTTATGCTGCTGACCAATGTGCCAGAGTAGGGACAGGCAAGACAAATGGTTCTGTCACCACACCCGCCTTCACGCTCAATGGCTCAGCAGTGCTGACCTTCCGTGCGGGCGCCTGGGATGCTAAGAACGACGGCATCGTGCTGAACCTCTCTGCTACGGGTGGCACGCTGACACCCTCGACGGTGGAGATGGTGAAGGGTAATTTCACCGATTTCACGGTGAATGTGACCGGTACTGGTGATATGACCATCACCTTTGCTTCCACGAAAGGACGCTTCTTCTTGGATGAGGTGCTTGTGAAGGCGCCGACGCCCGACGCTATCGGCCAGATGACCGCCAACACAACCTCTTCTGCCCATTCCTCTTCTCGTATATACACGCTCGATGGCCGCTATGCCGGCACTGACCTGCGCTCCTTGCCGCGAGGCGTCTATGTCATCAATGGGCGGAAGGTGCTGAAATAGTGTGGTGCTGGTGACACCAATGGCAACACCAAAACAAAATGGAAACGCCCTCGTTGAGAAATCAACGAGGGCGTTTCCTTGAGGTGGTGTCACCAGGAATCGAACCGGGGACACAAGGATTTTCAGTCCTTTGCTCTACCAACTGAGCTATGACACCATTTCTTGTTGCTCCTTACGCACGCCTCAAAAGCACGCTTCTCGGTTTTGCGGATGCAAAGGTAGAGGTTTTTAATGATTCTTGCAAGGCTTTTGCCAAAAAACTTAGTATTTTGTATTAAAAAATGCATAAAAAGTTCTGTGAATGCGGAAAATATTGTACCTTTGCACCCGCAAACGAGAAATCGGAAAGTAGCGCAGTTGGTAGCGCACTACGTTCGGGACGTAGGGGTCGGGCGTTCGAGTCGCCTCTTTCCGACCAATTTGCACTTAACCCACTCTTCATGAGTGGGTTTTGCTGTAAAAGGCATGAGGTACTGCGCCAAAATTGCGCCAAGT
>ONCQ01000011.1 GCA_900316355.1 uncultured Prevotellaceae bacterium
GGCGGGGTCCCACCTCTTCCCATCCCGAACAGAGAAGTTAAGCCCGCTTGCGCCGATGGTACTGCACACCCGTGGGAGAGTAGGTAGCCGCCACTTTTAAAAAGCAGTTCCCCGATGTCCATTAGGATGTCGGGGAACTCTTTTTATGCGGCTATCTACTCTCGCATGGGGCTGTATGCGATGAGGGACTACAGTGTCTGCGCGCAGACACTATAGAGGGTAAGGCGAGGGACTAGTAGTGTCTGCGCATGGACACCTATACTCCTCGACTACGAAGACCTACAGGCCGATGTGAAGGAAGTCCTTTATTTAATTAGTACTTTCTTCTTTCCGATAATGTTTACTCCATGAACAGGTTGGTTGATGCGTTGTCCGGCAAGGTTGTAGATATCATCACTTCCTGTATTGGCTTTTGGCGAGATGATACCATCTGGGGATACAACTGTAAGGATGCCATTCACATACGTGAACTCGTAGTTGTCAGCCTCTGCGCCAGAGGGCACAATCTCGTATTCACCCGCTGGGCTCTGTGGGGTTGCTTCGCACTGTATGTTTGGCAATTTATTAAGGACCTCGAATGTTTCCTTGTTTTTGAATGTCTTATATGTCACCTCGAATGCAGGATTTTCTTCACCAACCTTACGTGTATAGGAGTTAGCGGTTATTGTAAGCGGAGACTTTTCAATCGTGAGAACTCCGTTCTTGTATTCCACGTTGGGTGTCGTAATCGTACCTGCTGCTACTACAATGGGATATTCTCCAGCAGCTGTTGTCACCGTAGCGTCACAGGTGAGTGAAGGCACGCCATTAATGGGCGCTCCTGTGACTTGGTACTTGGTGGATATGACAGGATTACTGCGTCCATAGATACGTGAAGCATCGTCCGCTGTTACAGTGGGAGTGCCTGTGTATTCCTTGATGGTACATTTGCTCCAGTTTTCATCGGAGGCATAAGCATCCATGAGATTCTTATCCACAAAAAGCGTAGCTCGAGGGATACCAGAAGTACCGGCGGTTTCTATTACATTTGGAGCGAGGGCTGCAATGTACTTTAATGCACTGCAACTTGTGAAGACGTAGTTCTCAATTGAGGTCAGGGAAGTTGGCAAGTAAATGGATACGAGAGCTGAGCATCCTCGGAAGGCCTCAGCGGAAAGCGTGGTGAGCCCGGTGAAGTAGCGCAGCTCATCCAAGCTGGCAAAAGCCTTCCCTTTGAATGCCGTGTGAATATCCTTCACAGCTGCTGCTTCTTCATAGCTGAGGTAGCCGTCGAGATTCGTATCCCAGTTGCTGACACAGATGCTATAGGCTCTTTCATCGGCAAAACTTATCAGATGTAATTTCTCCATGAGTGAGCTGCAAGCACGACTCAACTCCTCTTCACTGCTGTCCATGTTGTCGTAAACAGCCTGTTCTGCGGTGGTTTCTACACCAGCGGCCGCGGCTTTCGAGAGCAGTTTCCTTAATTCCTCGGCTTTGTTGTTAATGCTTGCGGCCATCTCCCAATCACTTACCTTGATGAACGCCCATCGGATGTTATTGCCGTTACCGTTAGGAGTGACATCCCAATAGGTGCCAAAGGTAGGAGAGGTGGCATTATTCTCATGATAGGGTGCGACGCCAAAGAACTCTCCCTCAGTGTAGGAATTGTCGGTCATTGGAACTTGCATGGTGAAGGTGTGTGTGTGCTCATCCTCAACGATATTCCAATAGGCTGCGGAGCCTGCCGTACCATCTACGAAGCACGCTTTGACGCCCTCGCCAAGCTTAGCATCTGAAGAGGTCCTGAAGAGTACTTTATTATCGCTTCCGGATTGATTGGAGAAGAGATAGTATATGCCTTCTGTCTTGGACGCATTCTGGAAGAATTGGTATTCCATCTTAGCTGTGCCTGCGATAGACTGTGTACCATAGGCTTCGCCTTTTGTGAGATATCGCCCAGTTGCAAGATGCATGATGTAGCCGACAGTGTTAGTGGCGATGGGTGAGAATGTGGGCTTGACGCTTCCACGCACTTCTTTAATGGAGGTAAAGGCTTTCCATTGGTCTGCCTTTTCATAGAGTTCCTTGCTGCCTTGGGGAACATAAAGAGTGGCCTTTGATGCGATGCTGCTGAAGACATTTGCACCTAAAATAATATTTGAGGGGTCCGATGTCTCTACAATGATGCTCGTGAGTGATGAGCACCCATAGAAGCTATTGGCTCCGATGGCGATTATGCTGGCGGGCAGTCGCACCTCTTTCAGTTTTGAACATCCAGAGAAAGTACGATTGTTGAGAATGACGACACTTTCAGGTAGCGTGATGCGTTCCAGTTTCGTACAATTCTGGAAGCTGTTGGCATCTAAAACTGAAATGCCTGTGAAGTGCTGTAAATCCTCCAGCGTGACAAAAGCTCCTGCCATCATCAGTCCGAGATTACTCACTTTTACAGCTTCAGAGTAGGAGATCTCACCGTTCTTGTCTGTGTCCCAATGCTCAATGGCATAGGTCTGGAATACGTCATCCTTGAAATTGACATAGCCAAGCTTGCTTCGTAGCATATATTGTGCCGCCTTTATCTCTTCCATCGTGCTGTTCATGTTATCATACACCGCTTGTTCAGCATCAACATAGAGCTTTTGCTTGTTAGCAGTGGTTAACATAGCTCCGAGCCTTTCACTTTCCAAGAAGAGGGCTTCAGCTGCCTCATCGTAAGCGACCAGTCGCCATTGACAGTTGTATGGAAGTTCAGAATAGGACACATCACTATACGCGCCATACGTAGGTGATGCCATATTGCTCTCATGGCTGGGATTGATACCCAAGAACTGGTCTTCGTCGTATGTGGCTTGGTTGGACGGAATTTGCAGAGTATAAACATTATTGCCTATGTCCTTCACCGTCCAATAGGCTTGATTAGAAAGTGTTCCGTCAACAAAGCATGCTGCGATGTCTTTACCAACAGTTTTGTCATCCCATGTCCGATAGAAGATTTTATTGTCCTTGCCGGTGTCTTTGGAATAGAGATAGTAGTTGCTGCCAGTTACAAGCCTAAATTGGAAGCGCATAGGTTCTTGGCCTACGATGGCCTGTGTGCCCCATGCTTCGCCCTTGGTCAGGAAGCGTCCGGTTCCCACATTGTAAAGGTAGAAATCCTTGTTAGTTGCAAGTTCCGAGAAGCTACCACGTGTGTGGTCGCGCATTTCTTTGATAGTCCCAAAGCCATTCCACGTTTCTGATTGTTCAAAGTGGCTGCGAGAACCTTGAGGAATAAATAGGGTGGCTGCCGTGAGATCGATGTCCGCGAACAGGCAGCTACCGACATTCATTCCTTGCGGCGCCGGGTTTTTAACCGTAAAGGTGGCCAGCTTCGTGCATCCATTGAAGGCTCCTTCTCCAATTTCTTGCACGCTGCTCGGAAGAATGACATCCTTGAAAGCCTGACAACCGCTGAATGCCATGCTACCTATACGGAGCAGTCCGTCAGGAAACTCGGAGATGGTAAGCGTACGACATCCCTCGAAGGAGTTATTACCAATCTCCTTGAGATTACTGGGCAAGACCAGTGCCTTCAATGCGGTGCAGTTCTTGAATGCTCCGTCCTTGATGGACGTTAGTTTCTTGGGAAACTTGATGCTTGAGAGTCGCGAGCACCCGCTGAAGGCTTCATCGTTGATGTCTGTGAGGCCAGTAAAGTAATATAGTTCATTGAATGATACGATATTTTTTCCTTGGAAAGCTGTTCCAAAGTTTGTTATCTCGCTGGCCTCGCCATAGGATAAATTCCCGTCGTTGTTGGTATCCCAGTTCTCCACGCATATTGTCTTGACCAGTGAATTGGCGAAGGAGATGGCTTTTGTCCGATAGTCTGTTGGTTCACACCCGATGATGGCCTCCTGGTAATCTGTGAAGCCACTGCCATCTTCAGAACCGCCAATACCTTGCTGAGATGGATTCAAGGCTGTGAGCAGAAAGAAGCCATTACTGGTACCACCCCATCCCCAATTGATGTGGAAACAGTGGTTGCCATCGTAGCCGTCGCAGACAAACGCGTGGCCTACGGTGGCATTGCTACCGCTCAGGTAGAGCACACGGCCATTGGCCAATTCATTGTAGAGCAGGGCATCCCAAGTGGTCTCATTATATTGACTCTGATAGACGTACTTTGCAGCGCCGCCGTATCCGAAGTACTTGTTCATGGCATCTGCAACCTTATAAGACTGCGCTCCAGACGATGGGCCATAGTCCATTTCTACCGACACTCCACAATAAAGCATCAGTTGCGATATAGCTTGCTTTTGCAAACCTGTAGCCGAACTACCATAGCTGTTTAGCATATTTGCCCAGTCAATAGGCGCCCCACTCTTGATGCCTTCTACTGCAATTTTATTCGTCCAAGATGTGTAGGCTGGGATGTCAGATTGAATCTCTTCGACAGATTTTGACCGCTGGTAGTAGAGCACTTGGGCCATAGCTGTTGCGACACAGCCGGTAACGGTGCGTGCGCCGTTATACATTGGACAAAGGTCATTGTAAGGAGCCCCTTGGTTCCAGCGTGTTGTTAGCATCTCCGGGATGGCGGGGTGAACTGGTGCTAATTTCAATGGTGCGGCGTTGGCATTAGCCTTCAAGCTACGTATGGCCTTCTCTTTGGAATCCAACCAGCTGCGCATATTCTCAGGCAACTCGGCATAGTCAAACTCGCCATTATCGGTATATCCCAGCACAGGCTCAATGCGGTCATCCGAAGCCACAAGCACAAAGCCTTCCTGATCGCCACGGTTAAAAGCGTAGTAAGCCTCTGTCTCCGTAGTGACGCCAGTGTGGCGCGGTGCTAACTTTCGCCTATTCATTACAGGTGTAAGCTTACGTGCTCCCGTAGTGAAGGATGTCAGATAACGCTCGGCTTTCAGCATAGCCTGTTCGCGAGTAATTTCTTCAGCCTGTGCATGGAGGAAAAACAGTATCACAGCACAGAGTGCAAGAGAACGATAGATTCGCCACATAATTGTTATTCAGATTTAGTTATTTTGGGGCAAAGATACAAAGAATGTTGAAAGTCAGCATCCAAAAGCATAAAAAAAAGAAGATATCCACAAAAAAGTATTGGGATTCATGCTCTCGCATCCAGCATTTCACTACCTTTGCGCCAGCAACAATAAGGAACCAGACATCATGATTCACTACACTCGTGCTGAGGATCGGGCCAATTCCTGGAGCCATGCCGCCGGTATCGTGCTCGGCGTGGTTGTGGGGATTCTTTTTTTGTACTGGTGCTTCCGTGCGGACGACCAGTGGGCCAGCTCCGCAGTCATCCTGTATCTGGTGGGGATGTTAGCCAGCTATATCACATCTACCGTCTATCATGCCATCCCCGAATCATGGCCGTCACGTCAGGTGTGGCGCCGCTTTGACCACGCTGCCATCTACTGGCACATCGCGGGGAGCTATTCTCCCATTACGCTCATCGCCATGCGTGACGCAGGCTGGTGGGGCTGGGGATTGTTCTGCTTCGTATGGCTCTGCGCCATTGCCGGCACCATCGTGAGCTTCCTAAGGTTGAGCGAGCATAGCTATATAGAAACCGCGTGCTTCGTGCTCATGGGCCTTTCCTGCCTGGTGGCCTTTAAGCCTCTCATGGAGAACGTACAACCTATCGCCATCGGCTGGTTGATTGCTGAAGGAGTGATGTATATCACCGGCGCTGTCATCTACGCCTTTTCGCCCAACCGTCCCTATATGCATACTGTATTCCATGGATTTGTCCTTGCCGGTTCCGTCTGTCATATCGTATGCGTGTGGAATGTGCTGATGCAGTACTTGCATTAGTTCAGTTGCAGTAAAAAAGCAACGCCCTGCACTTGAGAGGTGCGGGGCGTGTTTTAGGTGTTGGGTGTTAGACCGTGTCTGGCCTGACCAGGTGTGATGCCGAAACGCTTCTTGAAGGTTGCAGAGAAGTGAGAGACATTCTTGAAACCGACATCGAAGCAGGCGTCGGAGACACGGCGGCCGCGCTTGAGAAGTTCATAGGATGCTCGCAGACGGCGATCCGTGAGCCATCGTTCAGGTGAAAGGTCACTCATTTTCTTGAAATCCCTCTTGAAGGTGGACAAACTGCGTCCGGAGGAACGTGCAAATTCGCTCATAGACATATCACACCTGAAATTCTTCTCCATGAATTCTTTCAAGTCGATTTTTTGAGCCTGGGGCTTGGATGTGGAGTCGGACATAGGTTGAGATAGTCTCTTAGGTGAATAATTTGTTATGCTTTGGTGAGTCCTTTCACCTTGCGCTGCAAAGGTACATGATTCAAAATCAATAGCATTTGTTTTACGGGCCAATTTTGCAAAACATGTTGAAAATATTCTAAAAATCTTATGGTTAGGGACTTTTTAAGATAGAATCTGCAAGAAAAAGGGGGAGAACTAAAGCGATGTAATGATTTTTTCACTACCTTTGCGGTTGTCAACTAATCATTTTTTGTATTGCCTATGAAACGTTTTGCCTTTAAAATGTATCTCAAGCCAGGTTTTGAGGAAGAGTATGAAAGACGTCATGCTGCTTTGTGGCCCGAACTGAAAAAGGGTATCCGCGAGGCCGGTGTAAGCAACTATAGTATTTATTGGGATCGTGACACCAACATCCTGTTTGGCTATCAGGAGATAGAGGGAGAGCAAAGTTCACAGGATATGGGTGCCGATGAGGTGACACAGCGTTGGTGGGCATACATGAAGGACATCATGGAGACGAACGAAGACAATTCGCCCGTCACCATCCCTCTGCGCGAGGTGTTCCATCTGGATTAATCTGTTTGCAGCTGTATATGCACCATGGTCTTCCCGGCGATGCACCATGGTCCTCCCGGTTTTTCCACTCGTGGAAGTTTCAGAACTATTTTTATTGATGTCCGCTAAAAGGGCTGATTGTTGACATTTGACATTTCGGTTTAGCGGACACCAATAATTTGAAATCTTAGTTCCTCGACATTGAAGGTGATGCCCGGTGAGCTGAAGAAACGCTGCAGCGCTCCATCCGCTGCCAGCTCTTGGGGTGTCCCTATAACGAGCTGCTCGGGTTCCTCGCGTTTCATGAGCCACAGACGGTCGGCGGTTTGTAGGGCCAGTTCCACATCATGTGTGGACAGAAAGATGGTCTTTTGCATCTCATGAGCGAGTCGCCGGAGCAAGAGCATTGTTTCCGCCTTGGAAGGAAAGTCCAGAAAAGCAGTCGGCTCATCGAGGAAGATAATGGGCGTCTGCTGTGCCAGCGCTTTGGCAATCATCACTTTTTGACGCTCGCCGTCAGAGAGTGTGTGCACCATGCGGTGCTGAAGGTCTTGAATCCCCGTCTGTAGGATGGCCTCATCGATGGCGGCGATATCATCGGCTTGCAGTTTTCCCCAGAAGTCAGTATAGGGGCTACGCCCTAAGGCAATCATCTCGCGCACGCGCATACCTTTTATATTAGTGCGCTCTGTCAGAACTACCCCCAAATGCTTTGCCAGTTCCTTGGCTGTGTAGAGCTGTAAGGAGCGCCCATTAAGGATGATGTCACCTTCAAGAGGTGGCTGAAATCCTGAGAGGGTACGAAGCAGCGTGCTCTTGCCTGCTCCGTTAGGTCCCAGCAGACAGGTAAATTCACCTGCCTGCAAGGACGCTGTAATATGGCGAGTCACCACGCGGTTACCTTTTCGTGTATGGTAACCGGTGGTGAGGCTTTGGAGTTGATAAGTAGTCTGAAGTTTTTTCAATTCAGTAGGTATTTATCATCTTACTGCACTTCAACATAGTCAGCGCTTTCGACGGGTGCTTCCTCCTGAGTGTTGCTGTCGGGCTTCAGGATAAAGAAGGATACGACAAGCATGAAGTCAACGACAACATCTGCAAAGAACACACCTATGAAGCAGGCGCAGAAGCCAAGGATGGCGATACCTATCATGGTGAGACCCATGAGGAACAGCTCCCAGAAGTGACCTTTTGTCATTTCCCAGGATTCCTTGAACGCTTCTCCAAAGGTGGCACCTTGAGTGGCGGCAAGGAGTGGAGCATACCAGAGTCGCACACTCAGCCAAATGCCGGGGAGAATGCATAGACAGGTTCCCAGTGCAACAATAATACCATAGCAGACTTCTACGCAGAAGAAGATGGCGAGTTGGTTGAGATCTACTTTCAGGGCATCTGACAAAGACTCGTAGGGTTTGCCGTTACGGGTTGCGTTGACGTAGAGATTGAGCACCAGAAAAGATAAATAGATGCTCAGCAGGAAGCCGATGAGTGCAGTGATATAGTTCACCTGCACAGCATCTGAAAGCAATGCCAACTGGGCAGTTTTGTCAGTACAACTAAGTGCTTCGATGTAGCTGTTGGTATCAACCTTGACTCCAAATCCGCTAATCAAGGACCCAATCACTGAGATGAGTACGAAGATGGGCCAGTGCTTCACGGCAAGGTCCCATGAGCGAGAAACGACTTCTCCGATTTCAAGTTTTTTCATTTGTACTTCTGTTTTTAGTGATGAATAGATATTAAAGTGATAGTATATTGCGAGTGATGCCCCATGCAACAGCCGCGCCCAACATCATGAGGGCTGCGCGCGATGAAATATGCCGCTTCCACAGCCACCATCCTGCGATAAGGGGCAGAGCTATGGCCAATGCCGGATTGAACCAGAATGCGTCAGCGAGCCGTCCGTGCAGTAATGCTTCAATCATGCGCTGCCCTCCACAAAGAGGGCAATCATAGCCTGTGAGTAGATGAAAGGGACAGATGAACATGACGTTGCAAAACTATGGATTATTCTATGAATGACCAAGAAGTAGACCTCCTTTTTTATAAATTATTGTGGTAGCGGCGTGTCTCGGCCACGATGACACTTGTTAAAGCCAGAAGTGAAATGAGATTAGGAATGGCCATGAGGCCATTGAGCAGGTCGGCCATATTCCATACAACGGCGAGTTGCATAATTGCTCCGACAAAGATACACCCGACGTACAGAACCCGATAAAACATAATGAAGCGTTTACCGCTCAGATATTCTATGGCGCGTTCACCATAGTAACTCCAGCCGAGGATGGTGGAAAAGGCAAAGGTGATAATGCCGAAGGTCAGTAGGGGGGCTCCAATGTAAGGAATCTTCTCGAAGGCCATCTTTGTCAGTGCACCTCCGCTGGTGTAGTCAATCTCGGGATAGGCAATGATGCTGCTCACAAGCACGAGCCCCGTTAGGGCGCAGATGACGACAGTGTCCCAGAATGTAGCTGTTGAGGATACCATCGCTTGGCGCACAGGATCTTCAGTCTTGGCGGCAGCTGCCACAATAGGGGCAGAACCCATACCACTTTCGTTGGAGAAAAGTCCACGGGCGATACCATAGCGAGCCGTTATCATGATGGTGGTGCCGGCGAAGCCTCCTCCAGCCGCCTCGGGGGTGAATGCGCTACGACAGATGAGGCTGAGCGCCTCCCAAAGATAATCTCCGTTAATAAAAAGAATGGCAATACAACCGAGGGCATACAATAACGCCATTAGCGGCACGAAAGCGGTGCAGAAGCGAGCAATGCCCTTGACGCCAAAAAGAATCACAAGGCCCGCCATCACGGTGATGGCCAAGCCTGTCCAGACGGTGGGGATGTGATATGTTTCAAAGCAGAGCATAGAAATGGCGTTGCTTTGCACGGTATTCCCGATGCCGAAGGAGGCGGCAGCCGTCAGAATGCAAAAGATGATGGCCAAGGACTTACATCCGAGGCCGCGGTCCAACGCATACATGGGGCCTCCCAGCATGGTGCCGTCACTCGTTTTTACACGATATTTCACTGCCAGAAGGCCTTCGGAGTATTTCGTGGCGATACCAAGCACACCCGTGAGCCAGCACCAAAGCACGGCGCCGGGACCGCCCATGGCGACCGCGGTGGCTACGCCCACTATATTGCCTGTTCCTATGGTGGCGGCCAACGACGTAGCCAGAGCTCCGAACTGGCTTACATCCCCCTCGGCGTTTTTGTCGTGGGAGAAGGAGATGCGAATGGCGCGGAAGATGTGGCGCTGTGGAAAACGCAGACGTATGGTGAGATACAGGTGCGTACCAAACAGTAACACAATCATAGGCCAGCCCCACAGCAGGGATGCCGCTTTGGCGATGATGGTTGAGATATCCATTTATGCGTCGGCAAAAATCATTCCGTCATCAAGTGTAACCTGGAGCTTGGTGTATTCGCAGTGGAAATCGTTCTTCAGACGGTCTAAATAGCGCTCGCACTCCCACTTGCACATTGGCAGGTCATGCATCAGGCAGTTACCACATGTTTCAGGTGTCGTAGCGGGAACCTCGGACTGAGTGAGTACCCACTCTAAGCATTGGATGGTCAAGCTGCGCATGTCCTGAACAGAATAGTTTCCCGTCATGACAATGTACATACCTGTCAGACAACCCATTGGGCCGACATAAACAACATCGTCTTTGGCAATGGAATTGCGGAACCATGTTGCCATCATATGCTCTATGCTGTGCATAGCTGCTGGTGCTATAGCAGGTTCCTTATTGGGCTCGGTGAAGCGGAGATCAAAGGTTGTGAAGCCCTTGTCCTGTCTCGACACGTATATGCCAGGCTTTAGTTGAGTGTGGTCGATGGTGAAACTCTGAATGACTTCCATGATGAGTGAGTTTTTATTCTTCAAATCTCAGAATAGCGAACTGCTCAGGCAATGCTGCCAAGAAATGGCGGGTGATTTCAAAGGAACGGCTTGCCATCTCATCCCAAAAGTTGAAGTATTGTTGTAAATGTTCGTCAGCACCTGGTGTATCGCTCAGGATGCGAAAACTGACGAAGGGAGTTTGTAATAGAAAACAAGTATGCGCAATGGCTGCACTTTCCATATCCACGGCCAGTGCGTCAGGGAACTGAGCCTTGATGGCATTGAGCTGGTGTCGGCTGCTGATGAATTGATCGCCGGAACAGATAAGGCCGGGACGCACTTTGTGACAAGTTTTCTGCGCGACTTCCACTAATTCCTGCTCCGCGAGAAAACGGGCAGGAAAACCCTGTACCTGTCCAGGTTCTTCGCCTGGAATGCTGACATCGTGGTATGTAGTCTCTGTGCTCACGACAACATCCATCACTTCAAGACTTTCGTCTATGCCGCCGGCGCAACCAGTAGAAATGATGCAGTCTGGTGCATAGCGCCGGATGAGGGTGGCGGTGCCTACAGCGGCATTCACTTTCCCGATGCCACATTGTAACAGAATGAGAGCATTGGGACCCAGCTGGCCACAAACAAAAGTGTAACGTCCGTCTTGCTCCGTGTGGGTGTCGGTGAGAAGCGCCGTCAGTTGCTCATGCTCTTTGGTCATCGCTGAGAGAATACCTATCTTCATGTTTTTTTGTGTGTAGAGTGATTAAATATCCTTTTGATGGGGCAAAGGTATAGAAAATCTGTCAAAATGAAGCCTAAATATGGTAAACTTTCAACTATGATGCCAAAAAACGAGAACTTTAAGCGATAAACAACAAACTTTTCCTTACCTTTGCGCCAATCTTAAGACAGACGTAACCTATGCTTCAGATTCGTTGCAAGAACAATAATGTTACGAAAAGTTTCCCAGAGGGAACATCCTTGTTGGAAGTTTATCGTGAATTCGCTGATGAGCTCAAAATGCCGTACCCGGTGGTGTCGGCAAAAGTGAATAATGCTTCGCAGGGACTGAAGTTCCGCCTTTATCAGAACCGTGATGTGGAGTTCCTTGATGCGCGCTCGGGGTCTGGTCATCGGGTATATGTTCGCTCGTTGTGCTTCGTGCTATATAAGGCCACGTGCGATGTGTTTCCAGGCAGTAAGCTCTTCATTGAGCACCCTCTCTCTCGGGGCTATTATTGCAATTTCAAGAAACGTGATGCAGATACTCTTACAGAAGAGGATGTCCAACGTATTCGTAAGCGGATGCAGGAGATTATCCAGCAGGATGAACCCTTCCACCGTTTTGAGGCTACCACAGAGGAAGCACTTCGGGTCTTCCGCGAGCGAGGTTTTTTGGACAAGGTGAAGCTACTGGAAACGAGTGGACAGAGCTACTCCGATTATTATATGTTGGGTGATACCGTTGACTACTATTATGGTCCGTTGGTGCCTTCGGCAGGTTATCTGAAGGTGTGGGGCTTGGAGCATTATCAGGATGGTCTGCTCCTTCGTGTGCCAGACAGGGATGATTCCAATCGGCTCGCGCCTAAGATGGACCAACCTAAGACCTACGCGATGTTCGCAGAAAAGGTGCGTTGGGATATCATTATGCGCCATTCCAACGCCGGCGATGTCAACAAGGCCATTCTGAAAGGCCATGCTTCTGAGTTGATTCAAGTCAGTGAAGCGTTACAGGAAAAAAAGATTGTGAAGATAGCCGAGGAGATTGATGCGCGATTCCGTGACCCCGAGCATCCCATTCGCCTCGTTCTTATTACAGGTCCTTCAAGTTCTGGCAAGACGACGTTTTGCAAACGTTTGAGCATACAGCTTTTGGCTTGTGGCTTGCGCCCGGTATCTTTCTCCACTGATGACTATTTTGTCAATCGTGTAGATACGCCTCTTTTGCCTGATGGCTCTTATGATTTTGATAACATCAAAGCGGTGGATTGCAGGCTGTTGGAAGACCATCTTACTCGTCTGATGGCGGGTGACCGCGTCGAGGTGCCAGAATACAATTTCACAACGGGCAAACGTGAGTACAACGGTAAGCGCCTGAAACTACAAAATGACAGCGTACTGATTATTGAGGGTATTCACGCGCTGAACCCGATGCTTACAGAGCGCATCCCTGATGAGATGAAGTTCAAGATCTTTGTCTCGGCACTCACGAATATCTCTCTTGATGATCACAATTGGATTCCCACACAGGACAACCGCCTCTTGCGCCGCATCATTCGCGACTATAACAAAGGCGCTTTTTCAGCTCAGGAGACCATTAGCCATTGGAAGAATGTGTGTGATGCCGAAGAAAAATGGATATTGCCTTTCCAAGAGAATGCGGATGTGATGTTCAACTCAGCCCTGAATATAGAGTTTGCGGTGTTGCGCACTCATGCGGAAATCATTTTGGCTTCTGTGCCGCGTAACTGCCCAGAGTACAGCGAAGCCCACCGCCTCGTGAAATTCATCCATTACTTTATACCCATCTCTGACAAGGAGATACCTCCTACATCCATCATGCGTGAGTTTGTCGGTGGCTCTGTGTTTAAGTACTAGGCGTGGGAAAGGTACTTTTCTATTTCTTCTTTGCAGGCTGCCATTAACCATTTTGGCGTGGACGTTGCTCCGCAGATACCGATGGAGAGAGGACGCTCCTCGTGTACCGGATATGTATGCAACATGTCAATGAGTTCTTTGTGCTGGGCAATCTCTGAGGGGTGCTCAATCATGAAGGAGCGTGCGTTAGCCCGAGAGCATTCCTGGAAGAGTGCATGACCATTACTGCTTTTATGTCCGCACACGAAGAGAATGATGTCGTGCTGTGCAGCAAAATCTTGGATGTGTGGAATGCGATTAGCCACTTGACGACATATCGTGTCGTAGTAGGTGAAGGTGGCTGTGCTGGCAATGTGGCTTCGGATATATTCCACGATTTGTCGGAAGTCATCGAGTGATTTTGTCGTTTGACTATAGAGGGCAATGTCGCGTTGGAAATCTAAGCACGTGGCCTCCTCGGGAGTCTCAATGACAATAGCTGTCCCTGCTGTTTGCCCTACCAGACCGAGCACTTCCGCGTGACCTCGTTTGCCAAATATGACAATTTGCTTATGATGTCTCGGATCATTATCATATTCACGCTTGATGCGCTCCTGTAGATGCAGTACTACAGGACAGGTAGCATCCACGAGGTGGATATTGTTGCGTAGGGCCTGTTCGTAGGTGGAAGGCGGTTCTCCATGTGCACGCAACAGGACGTTGGCGTCGTGAAGAGCTGAGAACTGCTCGTGGTCAATGGTGATAAGACCTGCCGCACGCAGGCGCTCTACCTCACGGTCGTTATGCACGATATCTCCAAGACAATAGAGTGGCTGCCCATTCTGCAGTTCCTCTTCTGCCTTTCCGATGGCGCGTGTTACGCCAAAGCAAAAACCTGATCCAGTGTCAATTTCAATGACCAAAACAGCGTGGAAGTGTGAGATGAATTATTGGGTTAGTTTGTGGAACTGCTCCAGCAACCATAGCTTCTGTTCGGGAATGGTGAGGTGGCTGTTGTCCAAGATTAAGGCATCTGGAGCTTGGCGCAGAGGAGCTACTGCACGTGTGGAGTCGATGCGGTCGCGTTCGCGAAGGTTTGCCAGAACCGCATTGAAGTCCGGGTGCTCACCTTTTGCTGCGAGCTCGTCATAGCGGCGCTGAGCGCGAATTTCATCGGAGGCTGTGACGAAAATCTTCAGCTCCGCATCGGGGAATACGGCGGTGCCGATGTCACGGCCATCCATGACGATGCCGCCATCTCGTCCCATCGCCTGCTGTTGAGCGGTCATCGCAGTGCGCACAAAAGGAAGTGCGGCTACAGGGCTGACATGTGAGGAAACTTCCATCGTGCGTATTTCTCGCTCTACATTCTCGCCATTAAGGTATGCATCAGGTGTACCCTTCTCGGGGTTAAGCTGAAAGCTGACATGAATCTCGGGCATGAGACGTTCCAGTTCATCGGCGCGTATGGTGCCATCGGGGTTCACGAGATTGTGGCGCATGCAGAACAATGTGCAGCAGCGATACATGGCTCCGCTGTCAATATATATATATCCAATCTCGCGGGCGAGATCTTTAGCCATTGTACTCTTTCCGCATGAGCTGTGGCCGTCAATGGCGATGGTTATCTTTTTCATTTTGTTATATCGTTGTTAAATCTTGAGTCTATCAACTTGGTGGTCATAGGTGGTACTGCGCAGTAATCATGAAGGCGGGCATGGAGACATGATATTTGGCGTATGTCAGTCCAAGGCTGAATTTCTTTACATTGATGCCAGCGCCGAACGATAAGCCCGCCGCATGACTACTGCCCGCAGCTCGCAATTCGTAGGCTCGCCTGAAGTTGTACCCTGCAGATATGTAAAATAAATCCATGGGTAATATGTCAACGCCCAAAATGAGATGGTTGGTAAAAATACGGCCTGTGGAGAGCTCTTCTCCGGCTGTGTAGTAGTCCTTCGTGCGCCAGCGGGACAGATCCACGAATGATATGGAAATCCGTATGGGGGCTTTTGCCAATTGCTGGGTAAAACCGATGCGTAGGTCAAAGGGCAGCCGCTCATGATGGTCGCCGAAAGCTTTCACCTGCCCGCCCAGATTCGCCGCCACTGCTGAGATGTAAAGACCGATGTCATCGTTCCAATAATTAATACCCAGGTCCACAGCCAGAGCAACAGAATTGTAGCTGCCGTATTTGGAATAGATGAATTTACCTGTAGCACCGCCCGAGAGATGTTCCGTGAGCGCATAAGTGTAGCCTCCACTGATAGCCATGTCCAAGGCAGAGAAGTCACCGGATTCCACCTCCTCAGCGGAGAACTCCCGCATGGAACCATAGCCAAGGAATTGTGCTCCGACGCCCCAAGAACCGCGTTCGCCATGAGACATCACCCACGAAGCATTGCCCGCCTTGCATCCTTGCATGTAAGTGAGAAAGCTAAGGTTAATGCTTTTATCGCTCACATTGGCCATGAGGGCCGGGTTCTGGAAGAGTAGCGAGGCATCATCATCAGGGATGGAGATGTTGTAACCTCCCAAAGCCATGGCATGAGCTGATGTCGGTAGCTTCAGAAAATGAAACACCGAGGAACTCTCGCTTTGGGCCCTTACAGACTGCCATCCGAAGGTGCAAAGTAGCATTATCAATATTTTTTTGATGCTCATGTCTTGGTTTCGCGTACAAAGATACGCATTATTTCCTTAAGATAACGTAAAGAATGGGCGTTTTAGGGTGTAAAGACCCCGTTTTTTTATAAAAAAAGCGACTTGAAGCGAAAAAAATGCCCGAAAGGAATTCCCGTATCAAAAAAATGTGCTACTTTTGTGGCGCATGACGCATGAATTGTGTCCATTTACCCCGCAAATGAATAAAGCTCAATAATCCCTATGGAAGAAATTAAATCAATGACTGACGAACTGCGTAGCCAGCGTGGCACCAGCCTGCTGCTGGGTTATGTCCTGACGCTCGCAGTGATGTTCGTGGCTTTTGAGTACACGACCCGTGACATCAAGTATGAAGAACTGGAACCCATCTATGAAAGCGCGTTTGAAGAGGATATGATTCCTATCACCACGCAGAAGGAGCAGATGGCCCCACCGCCTGCAGCGGCTCCTAAAGTGGCTGAAATCCTGAACATCGTGGATGATGAAACCGAGCTGGCAGAGGAAGAAGTGCAGACCTCGGAGGAAGTCAATCAGGCGATTTCTACTGTGACAGGTACTGGCGCACCCACAGCCGTCGTCGCAGCTCCTGTAGGCCCTGTGCGTGAGGAAGGTGATGACGACCGCATCTTCGAGGTTGTGGAGGAGAATGCGATGTTCCCCGGTGGCGATCAGGCTTGCTATGAATGGTTGGCTAAGCATATCAAGTATCCTGCCATCGCTCAGGAGCAGGGTATCCAAGGCCGCGTGTTCGTGCAGTTCGTGGTTAACAAGGATGGTTCCATTGTAGATGTGAAGGTACTGCGTTCGCCAGATCCTTCGCTTTCGAAGGAAGCCGAGCGTGTTGTGAAGGAAATGCCGAAGTGGAAACCCGCACGCCAGGGTAATAAGCCTGTACGTTCGCGTTTCAATTTGCCTGTTATGTTCCGTCTGCAATAATTTCACCTTATTATATATTATATAAAGAGGCTGCGCCTAAGGAAGCGGAGCCTCTTTTTCAGTCAATCAAAGAACCTCTATCGAATATTTCCTATATGAAGACTTTTCAAGAGACCCTTGAGTTCTTTAATCAGGCTCTGACAGACCTCCCATTGAATCGCAAGCCGGAAGCCCTATATACTCCGGTAAGATACGAACTCTCGTTAGGTGGCAAGCGCATCCGCCCAGTACTGCTATTGATGGCATACCAACTCTACCGTGATGATATGGAGCGTGTGTTGCCCACAGCCCTCGGACTGGAAATGTATCACAACTATACGCTCTTGCACGATGATGTCATGGATAAGGCAGACATGCGGCGTGGCAAACCCACGGTGCACAAAGTGTGGAACGAGAATACAGCCATCCTTTCGGGCGATGCCATGCTGGTCTTGGCCTATCAGTTAATGGGGCAGGCGAGTGCTACACACCTGAAAGAGGTACTTGATGTTTTCACAGAGACGGCCTTAGAAATAGGGGAGGGGCAACAGTACGATATGGACTTTGAGCACAGGATGGACGTGTCGGAGGATGAGTATATTGAGATGATTCGTCTGAAGACATCCGTTTTATTGGCGTGTGCACTGAAGCTGGGTGCTCTGCAGGCCGATGCGCCTGCTACCGATGCTAATCAGCTTTACTGTTTCGGAGAGAATATTGGACTCGCTTTCCAATTGCAGGATGATTTGTTGGACGTATATGGCGACCCGAAGACCTTTGGTAAGAACATTGGCGGTGACATTCTCGAGGGCAAGAAAACGTTCATGCTCATCAATGCCTTACGGCTTGCTAACGCCGAACAGCGGGCGGCACTTGAAAGGTGGCTCGCCACCGAGGCTGCTACCCCTGAAACCGCTCAAGAGAAAATAGCTGCGGTTTCGGCTCTTTATGATGCGATTGGCGTACGTCAACTGGCTGAAACAAAGATACGGACCTATTTTGATGTAGCCTTCAAGCATCTTAATGCTGTAGCGCTTCCCCCCGAACGTAAGGAACCTTTACGTCAGTTGGCTCTTGCCCTTTTCGATCGACAGGCCTGACAATAAACATTCTTTTTAACTCTCAACTCTTAACTTTCAGCTCATAACTTTGATAATAGATACCCATAGTCACCTTTATGACGAAGCCTTTGACAGTGACAGAGACGACGTCATCTCGCGTGCCCGCAAAGCGGGCATCATAAAGGTGTTGCTGCCCAATATCAATGCTGCCACAGTGACGCCCATGCTTGCGCTGGTGCAGCAATATCCCGGCTTCTTCCATCCTATGATTGGACTCCATCCCGAGGACGTCGGTGATGACTGGTGCCAGGTTCTTGACGATATGGAGACGATGCTTACAGCGCCCGATTGCCCTTATATTGCTGTGGGAGAGGTCGGGTTGGATTATTATTGGGATCGCTCGCGTTATGATGAGCAACAGCAGGCTTTTTCCCGTCAGGTGGGCTGGGCAATTCGCTACCATCTGCCCCTCATGATTCATTCGCGCAAAGCGCATCGTGAGTTGGTGAATGTTCTCAAGACGCAGGCCACAGGAGGTGGCGCTGATACCACTATGTTATCTGGAGTCTTTCATTGCTTCAGCGGCAGTGAAGAAGTAGCCGATGAACTCCTTGCGACATTCCCCGGCTTCATGCTCGGTATCGGCGGCGTGCTCACTTTTAAGAACAGTCATCTAGCAGAAGTGTTGCATAGCATCGTGCCGCTCTCTCGGATTGTCTTGGAGACTGATGCCCCTTATCTAGCCCCTGCGCCCCATCGCGGAAAACGCAATGAACCAGCCTTGTTGTCGCATGTTATCGAGCGCCTTGCTGACATCTATGGCGCCAATGTTGATGAAGTGGCTGCTATGACAACAAAAAACGCTCTTAATACCTTCCCAAAATGTCGATAAAGTGTACTTTCAAGGAGAAAAAACAGGAAAAAAGCCCTCCGAAGTAAACTTTTTGCGGGAAAATGTTGAGGCTTCAAGAAAAAAAAGATATTTTTGTCCCGAAATAGCGATATAATAAGACATCAAATAACAAATTCATTCATCATTAAATCAAAAACAAAATGAAAAAGTATTTTGCAATTGTTGCAATGGTGGCAGCCTTCTCCTTTGGCATGACACCCTCCGTGATGGCTCAGGACGAAGTGGCTGAAGAGGCTGCTGCCGAGCAGGTTGATTCCGTAGCTGAAGAGGCTACTGACAGTGTTGCCGAAGAGGCTGCTCCCGCTGTTGAAGAGGCTGTCGCTCCTGTCGAGGAAGAAGAAGGTCTGCATAAGACGCTGAAGACCAAGTTCATCGAAGGTGATGCTGGCTTCATGAGCCTCGTATCTATCGCTCTCGTTCTGGGTCTCGCATTCTGCATCGAGCGCGTTATCTATCTGACTCTCGCTCAGGTGAACACACGCAAGTTCATGGCTACCCTTGCTGAAAAGGTGAAGGCCAACAAGATTGAAGAGGCCATCGAATATTGCGCTGGTACTCGTGGTCCCGTAGCTCAGGTTTCCAAGAAGGCTCTGCAGTGCTTGGCTAGCGAAGAGCAGAATGATATTGCCACTATCGAGCGCAGTATCAACATCGAAGCCGAGGTGCAGGGCGCTTACCTCGAGGAGAACTGCTCTTGGATTACCTTGTTCATCGCCATGGCTCCGTCACTCGGCTTCCTTGGCACCGTGATTGGTATGGTGCAGGCATTCGATGATATCGAGCGTGCAGGTGATATCAGCCCGACAGTCGTTGCTGGCGGTATGAAGGTCGCCCTTATCACTACCATCTTCGGTATCGTGGTTGCACTGATTCTGCAGGTGTTCTACAACTACGTCCTCAGCCGCGTTGAGGCTCTGAACTCCAACATGGAAGAGGCTGCTATGAGTCTGCTCGACATGTGCGTGAAGTCGCCGAAGTGCAAGAAGTAAAAACATTTACAATTTAACAATTCACTATTTACTGCTTCTGACGTCACAGACGACATTCACGTAAATAAGGAATCGTTAAATCGAAAACAAGTCGTAAGTTGTAAATGATTAATCGTAAATTATCATTATGAAACTCGAGAAATTGTCAAATATTGCGTTGTACTCTTGCATCGGTCTTGGTGTGTTGTGCTTCCTCCTGTTCTTCCTGGTCGATTACAACAACATGGACTTCGATGGTGTACACGTTTCGCCGGCACTCACGGATCTCGTCTTGATTCTGATGTACGCGCTGTTCTTTGTCACGGCAGGCCTCACCGTCTGGAGCCTTGTGCGTGGTGCTACCATCAACTCTGGCAATACGGGTCCCAATCCCACTGGCATTCCAAGTGGTAAGATTACGCTGTGCACATGGGGCACTGTCATCGTCGCTCTCATCATCGGTGTCATCTCCGGTCTCGGCGAGGAAGCTTACACCACAGTGTCTGGTGTCACCACCTCCGCAGGTATGGTTACAGTCGTGGACATGTGGCTGCTCACTATCTACATCCTTGCAATCATCGCTATCGTGGCTGTGGTTGTTAGCATGAGTGGCTATCTCACCAAGAGTGCTACGCCGAAGGAGTAATCCTATTGGACGATTGGACAATTTACAATTTGACAATACATTGTTGAATTGTAGGTTGTCGAATCGGAGGAAAATTGTAAAATTGTAAATCGTAAAATTGTCCAATATAAACTATGGCAAGAAAGAAGAAGAAAGTGCCTGGGCTGAACTCCAGTTCAACTGCGGACATCTCTTTCATCCTGTTGATCTTCTTCCTGGTGACCACTTCTATGGACACGGATATGGGTTTGGCCCGCCGCCTCCCGCAACCGCCCGAGCCCAATCAGGAAGATGCACAGATCGACGTGAAGGAGCGCAATGTGCTCAATGTGCGCCTCAACGCTGCCGGCTATCTGATGGTCAACCATGATTTCATAGATATCGCTCAGCTGCGTGCTCGCGCCAAGGAGTTCATTGAGAACCGCGCTAACTCGCCCAAGCTTCCTGAGAAGCACGCCAAGGTTATCGATTTGCTTGGTACTTGCTATGTCACCGACAAGCATGTTATTTCCGTGCAGACCGACCGCGGTACACCCTATAACATCTATTTCCAGGTACAGAACGAATTGGTAGCTGCCTACAACGAGTTGCGCGACGATTTGGCTATCGCCAAGTTCGGACATCCCTATGCCCGTTGCTCCGAGGATGAGCAGGTTGCCATCCGCACGTACTATCCCCAGAAGATTTCTGAGGCTGAACCCAAAAACTATGGAGGAAACTAATCATGGCTAAAAAACAAGGAAAAAGAGAAATGCCGGAGATGAACACCTCATCTCTCCCCGACTTGATCTTCACCATCCTGTTCTTCTTCATGATTGTGACCACTATGCGTGAGGTGACGCTGAAGGTGAAGTTCACGGTACCTTCTGGTACAGAACTTGAAAAACTGGAGAAGAAGTCTTGCGTGTCGTTCATCTATGTTGGTCCTCCCACAGACCAGCTCCGCGCACAGATGGGTAGCGGTACCCGCATTCAGCTCAACGACCGCTATGCCGAACCGCGCGAGGTGATGGACTTTGTGGCACAGGAGCGCACCACGATGCCCGATCCTGCATCCCAGGTGATGTCCATGAAGATTGACCAGCACACCCAGATGGGTATCATCACCGATATCAAGGAGGTACTGCGTAAGTCTTGGGCTTTGAAGATTAACTATTCTGCGACCCGCAGAAACTAAAAGACAATCCTATCTGACAATGGCCGTTTCCGTTCAGGGAGCGGCCATTGCTGTTAGTGCGTGAAGATGGCTTATCTAACTATTCCAGCAATCCTGCGCTCTCGTCATCCAGTTCTGTCTTGGGCCAGTTAACGAGATACACCGTCTCCGTGGCCCGTGTCAGGGCTGTGTAAAGCCAGCGGAAGTAATCTGGTGAGAGCATGTCATCTGTCATATAACCTTGGTCGATGAACACCCGTTGCCACTGTCCGCCCTGCGCCTTGTGGCAGGTGACGGCGTAGGCATACTTGATTTGTAGCGCATTGAAGAGAGGATCTTCTTTGATGGCTTTCATGCGGTCGCGTTTGTTATGTAGCTCGGGATAGTCATCCCATACTCGCTGGAACAGCGTCTCCTGTTGTTGCCGTGTGAGAGCCGGAGCCTCGCTTGTGAGGGTATCGAGAATGGCGGTAGCTTCGACTTCCATGTTGTTGTAGTCGGGGAAGCGCAGGACGAGGTCCACAAAGCGAAAGCCGTGTAGCTCGCGTTCGTTGCGGAAGCGTTGGATAGTGGCCACATCGCCGTTGGCAATGAAGTCCATCTGGCTGCTGTCGGGCTCTTCTATGCCTTCGGGCTTCACCCAATGGTAGTTATTCTTGACAATCATAAGTTGATCACCTCCCGTCAGTTCCTCGTCGTAGCCCAGGATACGCCCCCGTATTCCTTGGTTAAAAGCGTTGGCCCGTGCATTGGAACGCGTGATGACGATGGTCTGGTCGGTGCCGCATTGGTAGTAGGCGTCTTCCAGCGCCTCGATGAGCTCGTTGCCAGGCATCACCCTGATATCTGGGAACCCCGCCACACGCAGTTGTGGAAAAGCAAACACTTCATCATTGGTAATGAGCTGCCGTAACATCGTGGCATTCCATAGGATGCCGGAATCCGAGAGCTGGCGCACAACTTGCGTGAGTGTGATATGTTGCACTTGTAGGCCGTAACCGCTGAGGAAATCAGGCTCCAGGGCAGGGCTAAGTTCCTCGCCTACAGGCGGCAGCTGGGCCGTGTCACCCACGAGCATCAGTCTGCACCCCTCACCGGAATAGACAAACTGTATAAGATCATCCAATAGGTGACCTGTGCCGAAGGTACTTCCGCTCACTCCCTCATTGCTGATCATCGAGGCTTCATCAACGATGAACAGCGTATGCTTCAGCAGGTTGATGTTCTGCGTGAAGTCTGCCATCTCACCCGTGAACACCCGTTGCCGATAGATGCGCTTGTGGATGGTGAAGGCTGTGTGGTTGGCGTGTAACGAGAACACTTTCGCAGCGCGTCCCGTGGGAGCCATCAGCACCGTGCGCCGCTGCATCGCATCCAAACAGCGTACGAGCGCCCCCACGAGCGATGTCTTTCCTGTGCCGGCATAACCTCGCAGAAGAAACACTTGGTCACGTGACTCCTCGAAAAGGAACTCTGCCATCATCTCGGCCGCCTTTTCTTGCTCTCGGGTGGGTTGAAACCCAAATTTATCGAGGATGAACCCCCTCATTTGGTCTTTTATTGTCATTGAAAGCGAAAAAAATCAATGAAAATGCAGTGTATTTAAATTATTCTTGCTACTTTTGCGATGCAAATATAAACAAAAAGCTTCATATACGCGTTATGAAAAAGATTTTTAATGCTCTTTTAGCACTTTGTGTCATTGGTTTGCTCTTCATCTGTTGGCGTAGCATCCAGGATGACATCGACTTCCAGAAGGAAGTGACAGCTCGTGAAAATGCTGTGAAGGCCCGTCTCATGCAAATCAAGGCAGCTCAAGAGGAGTACAAGCTCCAGAGCCCCGAGGCAGCTTATTGTGACAGTTTGTGGAAACTCGTTGAGTTCGTTCGCAACGGCCGCATTCCCAAGATTGTGAAGGAAGGCGTGCTTACTGACGAGCAGATGGAGAAGGGCCTCACCGAGGTGAAGGCCGCAGCCATAGTGAACAGTGGCGACGCTGCTGCCATCGCTGCCAATGGCTTGCAGGGCTTCCGTCGTGACACCACGTGGGTCAACCTCTGCGACTCCCTCTTTGGCGAAGGCTTTGACGCTGACAGCTTGCGTTACATTCCTTATGCAGAGGGTGACACCTTCATCCTGAACACCTTCTTGAGTATCACCCGCTCGGGTACTACGCAGTATGTCATGGAGTGCTGTGCTCCCGATGAGTCATTCCTCAAGAACATGGGCCGCAACGGCGACCGCCTCATCGTCAACCGCCGTCAGCTGGCTGATGATATGGGCAACTATCCCGGTTTGAAGATTGGTGACCTCAGCAACTGGAACAACAATGCCGGCAACTGGGAATAAATCCTATCACCCGTTAAGTCTATCCATCCGCATACACGCGGATGGATTTTCTTTTTTCGTCTGCGACCCGCAGACGAGTAGCCTTGTGCGCGGCGAGCATTTCCGCAGGACTGACAGCGTGCCACTTGCTCAACAGCTCCAACAGGGACTCTGTCGCCCAGACTATTTCAATCGTCAGATAGACCAGACTTACGTCCTCCTCTGCTCTCCCGCGACGCGTGTGCCGCTGGAGGAGTTCCATCGCGACGAGGCTGCAGCTATCTATGGTCACACCTTTGCCTCTGAGGATATTCAAGAGTTGCGCGTAGCCTACACCATCCAACCGCAACTGGAGTCCGTAGAACTGTATGCCATTCCCCGTGATATCGAGGAGACCATCCTGCAGTTCTATCCCACGGCGCGCTTCTTTGCTTCGCGAGCGATGCTCATGGAACGCCTCCTGCACTACGACGAAGACATCCGCGCCGCCGCTTGTCGCCATTTATATCTGTGCCCCGAGGAGCAGGGCTTCTCGCTGTTCTCTTTTGAGGGTGGCCATTTGCACTACGCCAATACGTTTTCTGCTGACAGTACGGTAGATGCGCTCTATTACATATTAAATGTGTGGCAGACCTTGGGCTTTAGTGCTACAGAGGATCATCTGGTACACTGTTTGGCGGCTACCGATGATAGTGGTGCATTACAACAGGTCCTATCGGAATACATCCTACACGTTGATGTCGCTTCACACGACGACATCTTCTCCAATGTCCCCTTGGCTCATGAGAAACAGGTGCCGGCAGATCTGAAGGCTTTACTGCTGAACCGGCTGTGAGAGAAGCTCCCCCTTCCCGCTCCTCCCGTGGGGGGGAGGGCCTTGCAAGCGGGAGTTGAGGGTTAAGAGTAACTTTTATTCGTCATTCTTCATTCTTTCGGGTTTAAGAGATATGAGAGTAGTAGCTGGAAAATACAAAGGTCGGCATTTCGATGTCCCGAGATCCTTCAAGGCGCGTCCCACCACAGACTTCGCCAAGGAGAACCTGTTCAATGTCCTGCGCTCGTATATTGATTTCGAGGATGAGGCACCACAGGCCCTCGACCTCTTTGCCGGCACGGGCAGCATCACACTTGAACTGCTCTCGCGCGGATGCTCGCATGTGACGGCTGTGGAACTCGACCCTCAGCATATCTCCTTCATACGCAGTTTTCTGCGACAGCTGAAAGCCGAGTCTGATGTCACCATCCTACGTGCCGATGTGCTTCGCTTCCTCAAGAAAGCGCCAGGCACCTATGACTTCATCTTTGCTGACCCTCCCTATGCGCTGCCTGAACTGCAGCAACTGCCTGCCCTCATCTTTCGTGAGGACGGTAGCATCCTGAAGGAAGGAGGGATCTTCGTGTTGGAGCATGGCAAGACACAAGACTTCAGGCAACATCCTCATTTCATCGGACATCGCGCTTACGGCAGCGTTAATTTCTCCCTCTTTCAGTAAGGAACTTCATCAACGCGCGCGCACGTAATCAATAAAGGTATAGGCAAAGGCATGACGCTCGTCTGCGTCGTGCCTTTCTTCATTCTCCACGCGCCATTCCTCAGCGTTTATTTTCGGGAAGAACGCATCGGCGTCGGCGGGCGTATCATGCACGATGGTGAGGCACAGACGGTCGGCCACCTTCATGGCCTCGGCATAGACGCTTGCGCCCCCAATGATAAATACCTCTTCGTCGGCCGCGCAAGCCTTCAACGCCGCCTCCAGCGAAGCAAAGACCTCCGTATTCTCCGCCTTGAACGCTTCGTTACGGGTCAGTACGATATTCCTGCGGTTGGGCAGTGCGCCCTTGGGCAGCGACTCAAACGTCTTGCGCCCCATCACGATGGTGTGCCCCGTCGTCAATGCCTTGAAACGCTTCAGGTCGTTGGGCAACCAGTACAGCAATTTATTCTGGAATCCGATGGCCCCATTCTCTGCCACCGCTGCAATGAGACTCACCCCCGACCCCTCTCTAATCAGAGAGGGGCGTATAATGTTTTGTGAATTGGTACTCATGAAAATAAAAACTTGATAGGTGCTTAAGTGAAATCTTTTATAGATGCTTAGGTATATACTCCCCTCTCTGCGTAGAGAGGGGTCGGGGGTGAGTCCCTACACCGCCACCTCCGCCTTGATATGCGGCCACGGGTCGTAACCCTCCAGCTGGAAGTCCTCGTAGCGGAAAGCGAAGATATCCTTCACATCGGGATTAATCACCATGCGGGGTAGGGGACGTGGTGTGCGCGTCAGCTGTAGCTGTGCCTGCTCAATATGGTTCAGGTACAGATGAGTGTCGCCCGTCGTATGGATGAAGTCACCTGCTTCCAGCCCCGTCACCTGTGCCATCATCTGCAGTAGCAAAGCGTAGGATGCGATGTTGAAGGGCACACCCAAGAACGTGTCTGCCGAGCGCTGGTAGAGCTGCAGACTGAGGCGGCCGTCGGCCACATAGAACTGGAACAGACAGTGGCAAGGCGGCAGCGCCATCTTATCCACCTCCGCCACGTTCCATGCAGACACCATCATACGGCGCGAGTCGGGGTGATGCTTTATGAGGTCCACCACATTCGCTATCTGGTCGATGGTGCCGCCGTCGTAGTCAGGCCACGAGCGCCATTGGTGTCCATAGACCGGTCCCAGGTCACCGTTCTCATCGGCCCATTCGTCCCAGATGGTCACCTTGTTATCGTGCAGGTACTGGATGTTCGTGTCGCCGCGCAGGAACCACAGCAGTTCGTGGATGATGCTGCGCAGGTGCAGCTTCTTCGTTGTAAGCAGGGGAAACCCGTCGGCCATGTGGAACCGCATCTGATGGCCGAACACGCTCTTCGTGCCCGTGCCCGTGCGGTCCGTCTTCACCGTTCCTTCGTCCAGGATGCGTTGCAGTAAATCAAGATATTGCTTCATCGTTGTTTTCCTTTTGCAGCCGCAAAGATACGATGAAGAATCTACAATCAAGAAAAGTTTTACGAAAAACTATATGCACCCTCCCCACTTTTCCCCTATAAACGATTCAACATTTAGGAAATGTTAAATGCACAGCCTCGCTCTTGCATATTTGATTTATTCTCCTTTCCTTTGCACCGTCGGAATCGTATTGACGCCCGACAAACGATATAAATCATCTCCCAAAACACAGTTTTCAATATGAAAAGAGTAAAGCGAATCCTGCTCATTTCAGCATTTGCCTATGGCCTCGGCCTTACACTGTCTTCTATGGCATCATGTGACACTCCGAAGTCAATCGCATGGAGCTATTACTATTGCGCTAAGGACACGTTGGAGGCTGGTGATCCATACGCGGCAAAGCACTTTCTGAAAAGCTGCAAGAAAACAGCTGATCCAACCTTGGCCAACAAAGTAGATTCATTAGCGGAAGTTATCGAGCGAACGATTCAAACCAAGAAAATAAAAGAATAACAACGAAAGAGAAACGTTATGATCAAACTCAGTCAAAAGGAAGAAGAAGTGATGGAGCACATCTGGCAGCTGGGCGAATGTACGCCACGCGACGTGCTCATGCGCTACCCCGAGCCGCAACCGCTGCTCAACGGCATCCAGAATGTGTTCCAGTCATTGGAGCGCAAAGGCTACCTCGACCACCGGCGCGAAGGGCGCGGCTATGTCTATTGGCCCGTCGTGGAGAAGAAAGACTACGGACACTCGCGCCTCGGCTCGCTCATCGACCGCTACCTCGACGGCTCCATCAAGGATGTCGTCTCGTTCTTTGCCCGCGAGCAGAAGCTCAGCGCCGAGGAGCTGAGAGAGATTATTAATGAGATAGAAAAGACCCACCCCATACTATGATTTACCTCATCAAACTCAACCTCATCCTTGCACTGCTGTGCCTGCTGTTCCAAGTGCTGATGCACAGGGACACCTTCTTCGGCGTGCGCCGACTGATGCTGTGGGGCATCTATGCCACCGCCTTCCTGTTGCCATTGTGCGACGTGCAGGCACTCTTGACTGCCGATACTGCTGCCACGGACATGGCCGAAGCCTACGCCAGCTATGTACTGCCCACCATTGAAGTCACCGCTATGCGTGTCTCCACGTTGGGTATTGAGCAGAGCGAGCCCGGCTGCGGCATGTGGTTCGTAGGCATGATGGCTCTCTGGGCGATTCTCTACCTCATTCCCGTCGTGTGGATGACGTTGAAACTGCTCTGGCAGATTGCGTACATTATATATTTAAGGTGTACGTGCCCGCTCCTCACGCAGCTCCCCTCGCCTTTCGGAGAGGGGGCGGGGGTGAGGCGTTTCCCCCGTCCTTGCAGCCCCTTCTCCTTCGGCCCGTGGATTTTCATCCATCCCGAGGGCTTAGACGAGCAGACATTGCGCGAGGTGCTCATCCACGAGCAAGCCCACATGCGCGGCTGGCACACCCTTGACATCCTCTTCTCGCAGGTGGTCTGCATCCTCTTCTGGTGGAATCCTGCCGCCTGGCTCATGCGCCGCGAGGTACGCATGAACCTCGAGTTCATAGCGGACAAGGCGGTAGCGGACTATCTGATGCAGGCCCCCCTTTCGTCCCCCGTGGGGGACACGGCGCTTTCGACAGCAGCCAACAAAAGAACAGAAGCCCCCTCGGGGACAGTAGGAGGGGCCTATTCCTCAAGGACAGTATGGGGGGCTGGTAGCTCAGGGAGTTGCGTTGCTTCCTCCCTCAAAGCCTACCAATACCGCCTCCTCGGCTTCTCGCTTCAAAAGAACGTAGCTACGATTGCAAATAACTTCAATGTCTTACCCTTAAAACGTAGAATCATTATGATGAACTTACGCAGAACCCGCCGAACGGGGATGGTCAAGTACATCCTCTTCGTGCCCGTGGCAGCCGCCATGCTGCTACTATCCAATATCGATTCGCTCGCTCGCACGATTGCCGACAAGGCTCCGTCACCCCTCGCCATGACCGAAGAACCGTCATCGGCAGTGCCTTCGGCGGTTTTCCCGCCGAAACCTTCTGCTCCGAAGCGCACGAAGGCCGACCCTGGCGAGACACCGAACATCACCAAACCCGACACATGCCTCACGCCCATCGACGAGGAAACGCTTTTCGTGGTCAATGGCCGTCAAATGAGTGCCGACGAGTTTAAACGCCAACCCAATCTCCGGGCAGACAATATCGAGCACGCCACCATCCTCGGTGCTGAATCGGCTACCGCCGTCTATGGCGAAAAAGGAAGCAAAGGAGCATTTATCATTGAGACCAAAGACAGCATCAATGACAAGGTCTATGAGAAATGCGAGCAACTGCCCGAGTATTCGGGTGGCGAAGCAGCACTCTACCAGTTCATAGCTCAAAACATCCGCTATCCCAAGGCCGCGATGGATTGGGGTGTGCAGGGACGTGTCCTCGTCCACTTCATCGTGGAGAAGGACGGGACGCTCTCCAACATCAGCGCTTCGAAAGTTGTTGATCCCAAGAGCGGAAAGGAACTGGCGGAAGTGATGGTGACGTATAAGATTCAGGCACTGACTCCCGAACAGGTCGAAGCTGCCAAGCATCAGGAGGAAGGCATGAAAGCACTGAAAGCCGAGGCCGAACGTGTGGTAAAAGCGCTTCCCGAACGTTGGAAGCCCGGTAAGCAACACGGGCAACCAGTCCGCGTCAGCTTCCACCTGCCCGTCTCGTTCCGACTGCGATAAAGCAGTTCGTATTTAGTGAGTAAACGCTAAAAAGTCCTATAGGCGCTACGCCCCGCTGCGTCGTGAGATGCGGCGGGACATTTTGTCTTGATGCAAACACTTTGCAAAGTCGTTTCAGACCGATATATAGAAGAATAAGCCTATCTTTGCACACGCTAAACAAAGCGAAGAATGATGAAAATACACTCTTACTTATTATTAAGCCTGCTGCTGACTGCTTGCAGCTCTTCCGAGGAACCACGTGAACACCTGCTGCAAGGGGCGTGGGTGCTGTCGAAAGTGGAATATCCGATGGGCGGCGTAGAGACCTTCCCCGTTCAGGACATGAGGCCGCTGCGCATCTACGAGGGTGACAGCATGATGCTCCAATGTGGCCTCACGCGGACAGCATCGGCTATGGTCGTTCATCAGCCGTACCTTCAAAGCAATATCACCCTCATCAACAAAGGCGGCGGTGAATACCTCTATTTAGAAGATGGCGACCCACGACCATTAACCATGCAGGATGACACGACGATGACGATTCAGCGCAACGGCATCCTCTACACATGGCATCGTGCCGACGAGATAGCCGATGAGTGGGGTGAAGAGATAAGCGCCATCATTCTCAGCAATAGCCAGGAAGAGGAAACGCACCGCTTTGTGCTCTCAGCCAATGAACGGACGCAGGCCAATGTCATTCATGTGCTCATCTATTCCACCTTCTTTAGTGTTCTCCTGATTCTGTTGATTGCACACATCGCCTTGAATAATCGCAAGGAGAAGCTTCGTCTGCAACTGCAGCTACAGCAGATTCGCGAAGAGCACGACGAATGCCCAGAATCCATTCGCAATGCTATCGAGCGGATAGAGAACGAGTATTTCAGTTCCCAAGACTACCAGACACTACAGCGTCGCATCGCCACGGGGCTGAGGCTGAAAGAGGATGACTGGAGCAGCATTGAGGAACAGATGAAGAAAGTCTATCCCGGCTTCACCAGTCAGCTGCGCATGCTCTATCCGATGTCGGAACTGGAATACCAAACATCGCTGCTCATCAAGCTGCGCATCGCACCCACGGACATCGCTGCTGTGCTCTCTCGCGACGTAAGCACCATCAGCACCGTCCGCAGCCGACTTTACAAGAAAGTATTCGGGCGGAAAGGCGGTGCCCGCGAATGGGATGACTTCATCCTCTCCATGGGAGCATGAAGGAGAATGAAGAATGAATAATGAACAATGTGCTTGCAAATAGTTTGCATCACGAATGCCAAACAGATGCAAACAGAGATTCTTGCCCATGCACCGGAAACCCCGTACCTTTGCCGTCGATAAACGATGAAAGTGCGAGGCAACACTTCGCACCATGTTAAACCTCTAAAAACAAAAGATTATGAAAAAGATGTTTCTGACAATGACAATGGTGCTGGCGTGCGTGGCACAGCTTTCAGCACAAACCAACAAGATCTCTGACAAAGAGATTGTAGGCGTATGGATGATGGAGTCTATGCAATGGGAGGGCGAGAAGAAAGTGGTCTGCGGCAAGGCCAGCGGCTACACACAGTTCAAGTTCTATGGCGCGGATGGCGAATATGCCTGCGCCGAGATTGCACTCACGAAGGATGGGAAGTGTGTGGTGATGCCCCACGAGTACGGCACCTATTCCCTCAAGGACGGATGGTATTCAGAGATGGGCCGCCCGGCCATCAAGGATGCCATCATCTGGATTGACAAGACCACAACCCAAGGCACATGGATGAAACGCCACGACATCTGGAAGAAGCAGACGGCCATGCCCGAGAAGCTGACACGCTACATCGTTGAGTGCTGCAAAATGAAGAACGCGCCCGATGACATCCAGCAGCTCTTGAAGCAGAACTTCTTCAAGTAGCGCTCTTCAAGCTAATGTTGTTTAATTGATTTCCTAAAGCAGTTGAATTTAGTTAGTAAACAACAAAAATCCTATAGGTACACTGAGTCCCGCTGCGTCGTGAGATGCGGCGGGGCTTTTCTTGACAGGGACTATATTATGTATCCATGTATTTTGAGCGGATAAAGCCATAAAATAACTTTTGGATTATCTAATGCTATCACGCCATTTTATAGTTGACGATAGTATTTTCTAAAGTTATTTAACGCTGCGATGTCTTATGTCGAAGAATAAATTTCTTCTTCACGTCACTTTTCGGCCTCCTTCTTCGTTATATATATGAGCGAGCTCAGAAGACAATAACAAAACAATGTATAATAAATAAAATGTAGGAACTATGTATGTAACTGATTTGATTGCCGTTTTAGGCATCTGTGTTGTGCTACCCATCATCGTTGTCATCCTGGTAACACGGGCCAAGACCAATGCTACCAACCGGCGAGCCGAGATAGCGATGGCCGCTATCGAGAAAAACACTAATGTCGATTTGGAAGAGTTCTTCAGAAAGATGAACCCGCCACGCCGCAGCATCAAGGAGCGATTGCTCAACAGACTGCTGCTTGGGTGCATCTTCACGCTCTTCGGGGTGGGTGTCTATATTGCCATATTCGTGTACAATTTGAATGTCGGAGTCTTCGATAGGAATATGTTCATCGGTCTTTCCCATGCCGCCGTTCCGTCGTTAGGCATAGGGCTTGCTTTCCTCATCAATTACTTTATAGGGCGGAGAATACTCAAGCAGGAGATGGAGGCAGAGGCTAAGAGTCAGGCATGACCCGCGAGCGATTCATAAAGATGGTCCAAGCCGAGCAGGAGGCGCTCCGACGTTTTCTGCTCGCGCTCTGCTGCGGCAACCGCGAGGAGGCTGATGACATTGCGCAGGACGCGCTGGTGAAAGCCTATCTCTCCATCGCCAAATATGAGGAGCGGGGGAGGAGCACGGCATGGCTCTATCGCATCGCCTACACCACCTTCCTCGATGCCTGCCGCAGCCGCCGTAACTTGCAGCCCTTGGACACTCTCGCCGCACATGCTGATACAAACTTCTGCGCCGACCGCGATTTCCGCTACCAACCGCTCTACATGGCATTGGAGCAGTTGCCGCCAAAGGAACGCTCTGCCATTCTGCTCTACTACATCAAGGGCTACTCGATCAGAGAGATTGCCGACATCGTAGAGGCTACCGAAGATGCCGTGAAGAAGCAACTCTCACGAGGAAGAGACAAACTTAAAACGCTATTGAAAGATGAATGACGACATAAGATTACAGGAACTTTTCGACGACTTCCGTCCAACACTTACCGACAGCGAGCAGTTCAGCAGCCAGCTGGAAAGAAGACTCGCGATGATTGACGAAATCCGTGAGGCGCAGGCCGCTCTGCTACGCCGCTACCGCATGGCCGTCGTTGCAGCCTTCGTGGCGGGCATCGTCTTTGGTAGCGTATTGCTTGCCGTTATCCTCGCTACGCCGTCTGAGGTGCCTCTGTTCTCTTTCGGCATCAATTTCTATCCCCTGCACTTCATCGAACAGAACAGCCGCCTGATATCCGCCCTACTGACCTCGCTGATGATAACCATCAGCATCGTCGCCATACTGAATACCTGCGAACTGGCGCATAGAATGAAATTTAGTTAGTCAATAAGTGAAACGCTGTAAAGTCCTATAGGCACACCGTGCCCCGCTGCGTCGTGAGATGCGGCGGGGCTTCTTTATCTCAACAGCTCGCTGTGGCTGCTACGACTAAAAAACACTTTTTAACAAAATTCATGCGCACACCGCACTATAGTTTTTTCTATATGAAAGACCAAAAAGTATTAATCTCTGCACAGAAAACAAGGTTTTTCTTGGTTTTCTGTGCAATATTATATAATTTTGCAGCCGAAAAGCGAACATTCATGAAGGAAAATCCATTGATAAAGCTGGGAAATGTGCCCGTGCAGACGGGGACGGTTGCAGCGTGTTTCGATTACTTGTCGTCGCCCAGTGAGAAGATACGCGCTCTGGAGCGGGATGAACAATTGATAAGGTTGAAGCGAGGACTGTATGTCGTCAGCAAGCAGGTGAGCGGCAAGGACATCTGCGTACCTCTCTGCGCTAACCATATCTATGGTCCGTCATACGTCTCAGAGCAATGGGCATTGCGCTGGTATGGACTGATACCGGAGCGGGTCTATACGATGACTTCTGTCACCATCAAACGCAGTCGCTTGTTCGAGAATAAGCTGGGGCGTTTTTCCTATGATCAAGTGAAGCCGGCCTATTTCCCCATCGGCATCAGGAGCGTGGAGGAGAGCGGTGTTTGTTTCCTGATGGCAAGGCCCGAGAAGGCACTGTGCGACACGATACTCAATGATTCCTACGTGCCTTCGCAGTCGGTGAAAAGCCTGTGGGTGTATCTGGAAGAGGATATGCGTTTCGATACAGACGCATTGGCTGACTTTGATGTCAGCATCATTGAAGCTTGTGCAGCCACAGGCATGAAGGCCAATATTTTCAACAACTTACTAAAGATTATCAAGAAGTTATGAGCGTTTATGATGATATGGTGGCACAGCGTGCAGAAATCGCTGGAACCGCCACCCCAAATGTGGAACAGGAAGTGATGCAGCGTATAGCGCTTGCTGGGCTTCATCGAGGAGGCTTTTTCCAACATGCAGCTTTCTACGGAGGCACGTGTCTGCGCATCTTCCACAACTTGCCGCGTTTCTCTGAGGACATGGATTTCTCACTCATCGAAAAGCGCGAGGACATTCACCTTGAAGACTATTTCCCCTCCATCATTGAGGAGTTCAAGTTGGCAGGTCACGAGGTGAATATCGTAAAGAAGGAGAAGAAAATCTTCGGGCGCGTGGAGTCGGCTTTCCTGAAGGAGAACACCGAGGCATACGACATCAAGTTCCAGACGAAGAAGACCGTGAAGGTGAAGATTGAGCTGGATGTTGACCCTCCCTTGGCTTTCGAGACTGAGCAGAGGATGTTGGTCATGCCCTATACTTTCATGACCCGTTGCTTCACTCTGCCCTACCTCTATGCAGGCAAGATGCACGCGCTGGTCTATCGAGCTTGGCAGCGCAGGGTGAAGGGGCGCGACTGGTATGACTTCGAGTGGTATGTGCGTCATCAGATACCTCTTGACTATAGTCACCTTCAGGAACGCATTCGTGAGTTCAGTGGTGAAGTAGTGGAGAGGGAAACGTTCATGCAGCTGCTTCGGGATAAGCTGTCCTCCACGGATATTGAGCTGGTCAAGCAGGATGTGCTTGGCTTCATTGATAATCCCCGCGAGCTTGACATCTGGTCCAACGACTACTTCCTGCGTCTGGCGGACATGATTGTCTTCAAATAGCAGATTCTCACCGAACGTTTTTCTCCGTCGGGTGTATATCATTTTGAGAGCGCCTCAGAAATGGTATAACATTCAATAGAAAACTATCACGATGAGAAAGACAATCGTTATCATACTGGCATTGGTCAGTCACTGCATCGCAAACGCACAGCAGGCGGAAACCATAGAATCCATCACTGCCAACAGCCACGAACCGGAATGGTATGCGGCTCAGGCTGAGGCCTGGCAGAAAAGAGTGAATGCCGACCCGCAGGACCAATGGGCTTGGAGAAATCTGTTCAGGGCCACCTGTTACTACGAACAGTTCACTGGCGGATGGGGAGAGAATCAGGATGAATCAAGGACGGCCGACGTCATCCGCCGAATGGAGGCTACGCTGCCTGACAGCTTTGTGCTGAATCTCTGCAAGGGACGCTTTTGCCTGACGACCGACGAGGCTGCCAAGCGGGGCGACAACATACTCCGCGCCATAGAGCTGATGCCGGAGAACATCTGCCCTGAAGACCTTGAATTTCTGGCCGTGCGCCTGTGGATCAACGACCCCGAGAACCCGCGTGTAAAGGAGCTCTACACCAAATCGTATCAGAGCCGATATTTCCCTTCCCGCCACATGCACTTCAATCATAACATGCTCCAGAGTATGCAGCCGAATGCCCTCTACTTCTCCAATGGCGACCTCGACACGGAACCCATGAAGATGTTGCAGGAGGCACTGGGCGAGCGCACGGACGTAATCATCATCAACCTCAGTTTCCTGCACGCCACGACTTTCATGGACGCGCTATATAAGAAGTTGAACATCGCGCCGCTGACCTTGAATGTGCAGGACTATGGGGATAAATACGGCGAGAAGTGGCTAGAGTACTACGAGGCCGACATCATCATGTATCTCATCAATGAGAGCAAGCGCCCGGCTTACTTCTCGCCCACGAATCCCAAAGTGTCTATCCTCGACACGGACAGCATCTTCAACGAAGGTCTGGTGCTGAAGTACAGCCCTAAGCCATACAACAATTTCGACGTGGCCATGCACAATGTGAAGGAGGTGTACGATCTGGAGTACCTAGCTGAGCCGGACCTCGTCTATGACTCATGGGAGACGAGCGCGATGGTTGACTTGAACCACGTGACGCTGCTGGCGCACCTGATAGCTAAGTTCAGGAAGAAAGGCGATGAGGATCAGGCCATGCGTCTGTACAATATCCTTAGCAAGTGTGTGGAGCGATGCGTGCCCAGACAGAGCGACTCCTACTCCCAAGAGTATCCCATGGAGGACAGGAAGGCTTATTACGAGAAATTGCTGAAGAAACAACTCCAATGATCATCTCCCATCTGTTCAAACCCCTCGCTGCACTCACGGACGACGAACTGATGCAGCGCGTGCGCGGCCATGACGATGACAGGGCTTACGGCGAGCTCTACCATCGTCATGCCCGCCGCCTCATGGGCTTCTTCTTCAGGCTGGGTGGGGGAGATGAGGCTCTGGCTGCCGACCTGACGCAGGACGCCTTCATGAGGGTGTGGACGGCGCGCAATAAGTTTCAAGTTTCAGGTTCCAGGTCTCAGGTTTCAAGTTTCCGCACATGGATCCTCACCATTGCCTACAACCTCCTCAAGAACCACTATCGACACAGCGAACACGAGAAGGACTACGAGTCGTTCGCCATGCAAACCCAGGAAGAGGCCCGCGACAGCAACATCATAGACCAGCTCGACCAACAGACCTTCGACCATGACCTTGGCCAGCTGTTGGAGGCGATGTCGCCAGAGCGCCGGCTGCTGTTCTCGCTCCGCTTCGAAGAAGAACTCACCGTGCCGCAGATAGCACAGGTGATGTCGTTGCCGGAAGGCACCGTGAAGTCACGACTCTATACACTAACCCAACTTCTGAAACAAAAACTCAACCATCATGATACAGTTTGAAGACCAACTCCGAGCATCAGCCCACCGCCTGGCTCAACAGGAAAACCAGCGCTTGCATGTCCCACAGAACCCGCTGCAGCAGAAGCGCACCTATTGGGGCTGGGTAGCCGCGCCCACCGCCGCCGTCATCGGCCTCGTCATGGGCATGTCCCTGCATCTCTTCCTGGGCAATGCTCCCGGCGATTCCCTTGCCCGTTCCACAGACACCGTCCGCATCTTCCAACCTGTGCACGACACGCTCTATCTCACGCAGGTTGTGGAAAAGGAACGCTTGGTGCAGAAGCCCGCTCCAGCTTCGGCGGTGGTCGGAATAGCTGCACCGTTGCCCGACACGTCCGCAGCCATTGCAGAAACAGCATCCGCCGACTCGTCAGCGGACGAATGTACCTCCATCCAATGCGACGGCATCAACTACGCCATCCTCGCCTCCAACTGACGTGAGAAAGCCTGCTTCCGGAGGAAGAGAGAGAGGGAGCATCGGACAGAAGATGAGAAAGACATGTACGGAAGATAAGGCTGTTTAGATGAATCCATCATGATGGCCAGATGAGTTTGGTGGTGTCGTAGCTTTTGGCTGCGGGTAGGCAAGTGTGCTCCGGAATGACGTGTGGGGCATTTCACTGGTGCACTTCAGGGGGCTTTTCTGTGGTAGAATAACAATGTTATGTTAAATAATTACAAAACAGGAAGGGGGCATGGAAATAAATCACTCATAATCTTTGCGGAAGAGATGTTTTATGTAAATTTGCGGCGCAATTCCGAATTTGCATAAACAATGGACAATAAGTTTATAAATAGAGAATTAGGAAGTACGCTGCTTGAGGCAGCCAATTATTTCCCAGTGTTGTGTGTTACAGGCCCTCGTCAGTCGGGAAAGAGCACGTTGGTAAATCATCTCTTCCCGGATTATAAACAGCTTTCGCTCGAAGACATTGACGTTCGTGCTGCGGCAATGGCTGATCCTCGCGGTTTCCTGAATCAGACTTCCGGAGGAATGATAATTGATGAGGTGCAGCGTGTGCCAGAATTGCTCTCTTATATTCAGGGCATTGTCGATAAGAATCCAGAGCGGCGGTTCGTTCTATCGGGAAGTTCCAATTTTGCGCTGTTACGTAGCGTGTCGCAATCGCTGGCCGGACGTACTGGTATGTTTGAGTTGTTGCCGATGGCGTATAGCGAAGTACGTGAAAGCCTATCTGAGCTGTCACTTGACGAGATTCTTTTCAAAGGTCTTTATCCGGCTATCTGCGCTAAGAAGAATACGGCCCGTTTCCTATATCCCAGCTACGTGAAGACTTATTTGGAACGCGATGTGCGCGACCTCTTGCAAGTGCGGAACATCATGCAGTTCAATACCTTCTTACGTTTGTGTGCCGGCCGCATTGGTTCGCTGTTCAATGCTTCGGAACTGGCAAATGAAGTGGGCGTAGATTCCAAGACGATTACGGCTTGGCTTTCCATTCTCCAGACTTCTTACATCGTATATCTGTTGCCGCCTTATTTTGCCAATACAAGAAGGAGGCTGGTAAAAGCACCCAAACTCTATTTCTGCGACACAGGCTTGGCTTGTTACTTGCTGGACATAGAATCGCAAGAGCAGTTGGCACGCGACAAGATGCGAGGACATCTTTTTGAGAATTTCGTCATCATGGAGGCCTTGAAGCACCGTTTCAATACAGGGCACGAGAGCAACCTTTTCTACTATCGTGATTCTAATCAGAATGAAATAGACCTGCTTATGCTTACGGGTCAGCGCGCAGACGGCTACGAGATAAAATCAGCCTCAACCTATCATCCGGATTTCGCTGCCAAACTCGTAAAAATGCAAGATTATGTGAAGAGTGAAGTCGGACGGCGTGCCGTCATCTACAATGGTTCTTTGGAGAATGACCAAGCAGAAATTCAGCTGCACAACTGGAGACACTTCATGCCATAGCCCGTTAATCTTCCTTAAATTATCGCCTCTGTAACTTAACATCAGCGATTGTTGTGCGTTATATAAGTGTATGCTGTTGTGAAAACATTGCAGGCAAGAGGTGTGCGAATCTGAATACCGAGTGTCCAATAATGGACAGACGACCTTCAGGTATTTGCTCATAATCAACGCATTATCGGTTGGGCGTCCTTCTTGCTACAATAAAGATGAATAATCTCAATCATATAATAGATTCAATGAAGAAAACTATCATCACCATCCTGCTTGTCCTCGTTGCAATGACGGGGCAGGGACAAATCCACTATCGCATAGAGGGTAACATTGGTACGCCGGACTTCACGGGCTGGCTCTATATCCAAGATCAGACGGAGAAGAGGCCGAAGACGGTTGACAGCCTCTGGGTACAGGCTGGAGAGATACAGGGGCGCGAGCTGAAAGCACGGAAACCACTCATCGCACTACTGCATAGTCGTGACATCAGCATCCAGTTTCATCCGCTCTTTATCGAGCAGGGCACGATACGCATGGTCGAGGCTCCGATGCCCCAACGTCGCAAGGCTTTCCAGGGTACACCCCTAAACGACGAGTGGCGGCAACTCTGCCATCGGGCAGACTCTTTGGCGCAACAGTTCGATGAGGGCCGAATTACGAAAGCCGAAGCCTGCCGGCGTCTGGACAATATCTCCGAACCATTGGTTCGCCGTCATCGTGATGACCTGCTTGGAGCCTACGTTGTCTCCACGATGGCGGAGCTGGGCACCGACCGCCTCGTCCAATACGTCAAGATGCTATCATCACGAATGCAGAGCAACCATATTGTGTACGAAACAGTCACTCCTCTGCTCACAGCACGCAGGACAGCTGTAGGGAAGCCTTTCCTGGATTTCGCTGTTGAGTACGATGGCCAAACAACCCGCCTTAGCGATTACGTAGGCAAGGGGAAGTATGTGTTGCTCGATTTCTGGGCTTCATGGTGTGCTCCATGCAGAGAGGAAATACCGAACCTTATCGCTGCATACAACAAATATAAGGACAAAGGTCTGGAAGTGGTGGGCGTAGCCGCATGGGACGAACCTGCACGAACGCTGAGAGCCATAGAGGAAGAGAAGATTCTTTACCCGCAAATCCTCAACTCTCAGAATATAGCCACCGACCTCTACGGCATCATTGGCATACCTCACATCATCCTCTTCGCTCCCGACGGCACCATCCTTGCCCGTGGCCTGCGTGGTGAGGAAATACAGAAGAAACTGGCAGAAATCTTCGAAGGGCAATGAACAAGAATTTCATCATCACCGTACTGCTGGCCACTCGTGAGCTTTCATGTCCACGCAGCCGTTGGCTTTGATGCGGACGCCCTCGGACATGAGAAGGATGGCTTGTTGGTGCCAGCCGGGCACGGTACGCCCTGCGCTGTTGACGACGCGGTGGCAGGGCAGGCCGAGGGCCAGCGGAGCATCGTGCATCGCACGTCCCACGAGACGGGAGTGGTTGGGCCAGCCTATGAGCTCGGCGATGCGCCCGTAGGACAGCACACGCCCGGGCGGTATCTGACGCACGACGTCATACACCTCCGCATAGAACCTATCAGTGTCGGGAGCCTTCATCCTTTGTTTTCAATGCGCAGAACAAAAATGTTCATTCGAGAGAGCAAAGGTAAACATAACAGCTGAGAAACAAGCTCTTTCATGCATGTTTTTCATGTTTTACCACATTTTTCATGCTTTCTGGCCTGAATCATCGGCTCTATGCATGATTCCCGTAGCTGTTTCATCATTTCTGTGCGGTGTGCGCATGAAATTTGTTAAAAAATATTTATTTAATCTAGCCCTCATCGGGGTTGCATGTCAACGTTAGCATTAAACAATGTTAACGGCGCATAACATTGCATGGCACCATCCGTTTTATGGATGTATGGCACCTGCTGAGTTTACATCCGTCGCACAAGCGCTGCGCCCGAGGCTACTGGCCTTGGGGCGTAACTTTTTCGGCGACGGAGATGCGGCAGAGGATGCCGTGCAGGAGGCGATGATGAGGCTGTGGACAGCGTGGCAGCAATTGCCTACGGAGGCCGATGTGGAGCGATTGGCCGTACGCCTGACCAAACACGCCTGCATCGACATACAGAGGCGACAGCACACCGACGTGATGCTGCCTCTGGAGGCGACGCAAAAAGTGGAGGTCGTAAGCAGTCGGACAGCATCGGAGGCGCTGCACGAACGTGAGCTGCGTGAGGCCGTGGCGAGAGCGGTAAGCCTGCTGCGGCCATCCGAGCGACGATTATGGACCATGTTTGCCGAGGCGCAGATGGACACGGCACAGATAGCTGCCGCCACAGGCATCCTCACACGCACTGTAAGCGCCACCATCAGCACTGCACGACATAAGATTATGAACGAATTGAAGAAAGGAGGTTTCCTATGACAAACAAATTCTCTTTGGAACAATACCTGGACGGTAAGCATCCGTTGCAGCCGGAGCGGACAGCCTTGCCCACGGATGCAGAACTGGAGGCAGCGGAAGCGGAGTATGACCGAATCGTCAGTGAACGTACAAAGGCAAAGACGAATCAAGGCAACAGGGCCAGGCTTGACAGACAGTATTGGGCCTGGGGCTTATCCATCGCCGCTGCTGTCCTCATCGCTTTCCTGCTGTGGCCGGAGGGTGACAGCCTTGAACAAACAAAAGTTGAGACCCAGCGTGAAGCGGTCATCGTACAGGCAGAGGTGCCCAAGGCAGAGGTGCCTCAGGAGGAAACGGCCCGGCATGAGACTAAGGATGAGGTCGATGCGCTGAGAGCTTCATCTATGCCTGCAAAGCCACTTGTTGACACGCTAAACCATCAGCCCAGAGCGCCACTGCCCGTGGAGGCGAAACCGACAGATGAGGCCGCAGGCGAAGTTGAGGAAAACAAGGAGTTGAACCACATGGCAGAACTCTGTGCCGCGGAAAGAGAAATGGAGGAGAGCGTACACAGGCGACAAGCGGCATACGAGGAAAAGATGGCTCGGCGCAGTCTGAAACTGCTGATCAGCATCATGACACAGGAAGAGGAACTTCCCGTCGGCGGAGTGAAAACAGAAAAAAGCTAAAACCACTAACAAATGATATTTTATGAAAGCAATCTTTATTTTCCTGTCACTGTGGGCCGTGAGCCTGACGGCAGGAGCACAGAACAGAAACGTGGAACAGGCCATCCGAGAATTCCTTGCCATCCCAGGGATTACCACCTCAGAGAGCATCGTCCGTGAACGCGACCTGAGCCAGCCCCTCAAACCCATGAAGTCGATGTGCGAAGTTTGGGACTTCACATGCGATGCCAGCCTGCTTAGCTACATCGAACACCTGTCCAGTTATATGAAGGCAAATTCTTCGTCCGAACAATGTTACTATGTGAAGACCCACACACCCGGTCGCGTGGACTGGCATGACATCCTCGTTGGGGACGATCCTACCCGAGTGGTGGAACTGGGGCGCAGTGAACGCTGCCACTACACGCTGGTGAATTTCATCGACACCCTTGACACTACCAAGTGCCATCGCTACGCCTACGCTCTGGAGTGGCAAGAGCAGAACATTCCGTTTAAGTTGAAGGAACAGAACGGGAAACTGGTCAAAAGGCCCGTCACGGAGAAAACCTACAAAGGCAAGGTCGTAATCACCTACGCCCGTATGCCCCAGACCAACGCTGGAAACACCGGCCTTGTCATCCACAACGAAAAATTCAAATACGACAATCTGCAGCAAACGATGGAAGATCGGCTTGGCATCTTGCAAGAACTAATGAAGCACAGCTATGACGAGAATGACATCGCCGACCTCCTGAGGGCATGGAAGCAATGGATAGACGACGTTCTCGACGACAAGGATGAATAATCAAATCAAACCGATATGCGAAATATGGAAACAATGAGACGATTTGCCATACTGCTCATCTGCGGTTTTGCTTGCGCAGCTATGATGGCACAAAGTAGTGACAAACGAATACGTTACGATAAGGAGTCTGACCTTAAAGGTATCACGATGGAACCCCGCCTGCTCTCGATGCACGAGAATTACGACCCGATGGACTATGGGACGTGGCCCAGTTACGAAGCGCCGGGTACCGTTGGACGTAATGATGGAAGCAGAGTGGATAGGACTGTGCTGTGGTGTACTAAAAAAGCAACTTATATGTTCTGTATCTACAAGCTTCACTGGGACAGTATGTATTTCCAGGATTCTTCTAACGAATACATCCGTGACACCAAGACTGGCAAGAAATACTATATTCAGGAACATATAGGCGCACCGCTCGATGTCACCTATTGGATAAAGGGTCATGCTGGCGACTACATATACTCTGTCTCTGTATTCCCTCCTCTGCCAAAGACATGTACCCACATTGACATCGGACAGGACACCCACCCGGAGACCGTACCTGGCACCACAGGTTGGTCCCGTCCAGAGACGCTCACAAACATACCCGTGAGTGAGCTACAGGCACACCAGCACTTGATTACAAAACAATTATACACTAAATAAGGAACAATGAAAAGATTTGGTTTACTGCTGATTTTCCTTTCAGCATGTGCAGTGGTTATGGCCCAAGGTAGAAATACTCGTTTGCACTATGACAAGGAAAAAGATCTCAACGGTATCGCTATGGAACCCAGATTGCTCTCCATGCATGAGAATTACGATCCAATGGACTACGGAACATGGCCTGCCTATTCCACACCGTGTGTCGCCGCCGTCGCTCCAAAGGGTGAAGATGTAGTATCGCGGACGGCTCTCTGGTGTACCAAGAAAGCAACTTATATGTTTAGCATCACTGAACATTGGAAAAACAGGATTTTTACATCGACCTCGACAAAGTTTATCCGTGACAGCAAAACGGGGAAGAAATATTATATTAAGGAACATAAGGGAGCTCCACTCGATGTTTCATATTGGATAAAAGGACATGAGGGCGAATATATCTATATGGTCGGAATCTATCCACCGCTGCCCAAAAGCTGTACCCACATCGACATCGGACAAGATACCGATCCAGCCCCAGTTCCTGGTGCCACAAGCTGGGTGAAAAATCCAGTCATTAAAAATATTCCTGTTAGCGAACTACAGGCAAATCAGTATTTGATAACAGGTAAGGCTAAAACGCACTAAATAAATGAAGGAAAGTAAACGCTAAAAAGTCTATAGACTCTTTCTACCGAAAGGTAGATTTTCTTCAACCCGCTCCGCTGTGTCGCGAGACACGGCGGAGCTTTCGTGAAAGACGATGAATGAGTCGAATCACAAATCCCAGATGTCGCCGTGCCAGCGGATTTCGGGCGGCGTGCCAGGGTCGTGGATGACGATAGCGATGACGGGGTAGCGGACGGGCATGGGCGACGGATGTTGCAGCTTCCATGCCATCATAGCGCGCCAGAGGAGGGCGCGCTTTTGGGGGGTAACGGCACTTTCTGCATTCCACTCCTCACCGTGGCGCGTCTTCACTTCCACGAAATGTAGCGTGTCGTCCTTCTGTGCGATGATGTCCACCTCCTGACGGTCATGGCGCCAGTTGCGCGCCAGAATCTCGAAGCCATGCTGCACAAGATAGTCTGCCGCCAGGTCTTCGCCCCATTTGCCAAAATCGTTGTGACGTGCCATGATGTCGGTCGTTTCCTGTTTCTAACTGCAAAGGTAGTGCATCTGGCATGAACAGGCAAAGAATTACATCATATTTGTGATTATCATGATTATATTTTGCTGGGTCGTGATATTTGGTATATCTTTGCCACAGATTTCAATCGATAGATGTAGAGTGAACGCATGACACTACCCAAGGACTTCGAGAGCTATTTCCGCGCGCGATGGCGTGAGGAGGAGGTGCAGGCACTGCTGCAAGGGCTGGACGGCGAGCCGTCGGTCAGCATCCGCGTGAACCCGAGCCGGCTCCCTGCCGATGCGGAACCCGAGGGGGCCGACGGGCGTGTGCCATGGTGTCCGGAGGGCTTCTACCTGAAGGGGAGGCCGCAGTTTACGGCCGATCCGCTCCTCCATGCCGGGGCGTACTATGTGCAGGAAGCATCGAGCATGTTCCTGGCTTATGTCCTGCGAACAGTCGTGATGCCCCGCTGGCCGCAGGGCATCACGACTGCGCTCGACCTCTGCGCTGCGCCTGGTGGCAAAAGCACGCTGCTGCGATCGTTGCTGCCCGACGACTGCCTGCTGGTGAGCAACGAGCCGAACCGCGCACGTGCGCAAGTGCTCGCGGAGAACCTCGCGAAATGGGGGCATCCGAAGGTGTTGGTGACACAGGCATACGCTGCGGAAATAGCCCATTCCATCGGGAAGGAAGGCTTCGTGGAACATCCCTTCGACCTCATCCTTGCCGATGTCCCCTGCTCGGGCGAAGGCATGATGCGTAAGGAGGAGGAAGCCGTGCGGCAGTGGTCGCCATCGTTCGTCAGCGAGTGCGCCGCCCTGCAGCGTGGTATCATTGCGGACATCTGGCCCGCCCTGCGCCCCGGCGGCTTCCTCATCTACAGCACCTGCACCTTCAACCCCGAGGAGGACGAGGAGAATGTGGAATGGATTGTGCGCGAGCTGGGAGCGGAGTTCTTGCAGGTTCCCGTCGATGCGGCCTGGGGCATTCGTGGGGATATGCGTGCGCAGTATTCTGTTGATGAATACCCCTCATCACTCATCACTCATCGATTCAGTCACTTCCTCCCGGGACAGGTTCGTGGTGAAGGTTTCTTCCTGGCGGTATTGTGCAAGAACGGCTCGGAAGATGCTGACAGCGAAGATACTACGGCTTCGCCAAAAGCGGAAAAACGCAAGAAGGACAAGCGGAAAGGCAAAGGCGACGCAGCCCCCGCCCTCACCATCCTTCCTACGGACCAGTTGGAATGCGAAGGGGCATCCCGCGTGGAGCTATCCATTGAAGATGCCATCCGCTACCTACAGCGCGAAGCCCTCATCCTGCCGCCAGACGCACCCACCGGCATTGTTCAGGTGTGCTTCCGCGGTCAGCGCTTAGGGCTAATGAAAAACCTCGGCTCCCGCGCCAACAATCTCTACCCCAAGGAGTGGCGCATCCGCAGCTCCTACACCCAGCCCCACACCTTGTTCTAAACAAAAAAACAGCGATGCCAACGGCACCGCTGTTTTTTCTGTTATCGTTTGTCTTACTTGACTTCCTCGAAGTCGGCGTCCTGGATGTTGTCGCCCTGCTGGCCGCCTTGCTGCTGGCCGCTCTGGGCACCGCCGTTGAAGCCGGCTCCACCTTGAGCGCCGTTGAAGGGGTTGCCCTGTGCGCCCTGAGCACCTGCACCTGCCTGCTGAGCGGCAGCGTACATCTTCTGAGCGGCGTTGTTGAGCTCGTTGGTGGCCGCGTCGATGGCAGCGAGATCCTGAGCCTTGTGGGCATCGCGGAGCTTCTGCAGGGCAGCTTCCACTTCGGCTTTCACGTCGGCGGGCAGCTTGTCACCGCTCTCCTTGAGCATGTTCTCGGTCTGGAAGATCATGCTGTCGGCCTGGTTGAGTTTGTCGATCTTCTCGCGCTCCTTCTTGTCGGCGTCGGCGTTAGCCTCTGCTTCAGCCTTCATGCGCTCAATCTCCTCCTTGGAGAGGCCGCTGGAGGCTTCGATGCGGATGGCCTGCTCCTTGCCGGTGGCCTTGTCCTTGGCGCTGACCTTCAGGATGCCGTTGGCATCGATGTCGAAGCTGACCTCAATCTGAGGTACGCCGCGGCGGGCGGGAGCGATGCCGGTGAGGTTGAACTGACCGATGCTCTTGTTCTGGGCTGCCATAGGACGCTCGCCCTGGAGCACGTGGATGGTCACCTCGGTCTGGTTGTCGGCAGCGGTGCTGAACACCTCGCTCTTGTGCACAGGAATCGTGGTGTTGGCCTCGATGAGCTTGGTCATCACGCCGCCGAGTGTCTCGATACCCATGGACAGCGGGGTGACGTCGAGGAGCACGATGTCCTGACCGGCCTCGTTATTGAGGATAGCGCCCTGGATGCTGGCACCCACGGCCACCACCTCATCGGGGTTCACGCCCTTGCTCGGAGCCTTGCCGAAGAAGCTCTCCACGAGCTGCTGGATGGCAGGGATACGGCTGGAGCCGCCCACGAGGATGACCTCGTCGATGTCGCTGTTGCTGAGACCGGCATCCTGCATAGCCTTCTGGCAGGGAATCTTACAAGCCTGGATGAGGCTATCGGCGAGCTGCTCGAACTTGGCGCGGGTGAGGGTCATCACGAGGTGCTTGGGCACGCCGTTGACGGCGGTGATGTAGGGCAGGTTGATCTCGGTGGTGCTGGAGCTGGAGAGCTCGATCTTGGCCTTCTCGGCAGCTTCCTTCAGGCGCTGCAGGGCCATGGGGTCTTGCTTCAGATCCACGCCTTCAGCGCTGCGGAACTCATTGGCCATCCAGTCGATGATGACCTGGTCGAAGTCATCGCCGCCGAGGTGAGTGTCACCATTGGTGCTGAGCACCTCGAAGACACCGCTACCGAACTCAAGGATGGAGATATCGAAGGTACCGCCGCCGAGGTCGAAGACGGCAATCTTCATGTCTTTGTTGGCCTTGTCAACGCCATAGGCAAGAGCAGCTGCCGTAGGCTCGTTGACGATACGCTTCACCTCAAGGCCGGCAATCTGACCAGCTTCCTTGGTGGCCTGACGCTGAGAGTCGCTGAAGTAAGCGGGCACGGTGATGACGGCTTCCGTCACTTCTTGACCGAGGTAGTCCTCAGCGGTCTTCTTCATCTTCTGCAGCACCATAGCGCTGATTTCTTGCGGGGTGTACTTGCGGCCGTCGATATCTACGCGGGGGTAGCCGTTCTCGTTGGCAACGGTGTAGGGCACGCGGCTGATTTCCTTCTGCACCTGCTCATAGGTCTCGCCCATGAAGCGCTTGATACTGAAGATGGTGTTCTTCGGGTTGGTGATAGCCTGACGCTTGGCGGGGTCGCCGACCTTGCGCTCGCCGTCCTTCATGAAGGCGACGATAGAAGGTGTGGTGCGCTTGCCCTCGCTGTTGGCAATCACGACGGGCTCATTGCCCTCGAAAACGGATACACAGCTGTTTGTGGTACCCAGGTCAATTCCAATAATCTTTCCCATAGTTGTATTGTTTAGAGTTTATACTTTCAAGTTTTACTTCGTTGATTGTTGACAGACTTGCATGAAGTGTCACCTTTTGCCTTGCAAACTGCGTGCCAAAATGGCCCTCGCGCGTGTGCGTTCCATAATTAATATAATTAAAAGAGGGGATATCATCTCTTTTTTATGCTTTCGTTTTTCGTATCTCACGTATTATCCTTACCTTTGCGACATGAAAACTGACAAAATGACACAGACTGTGTGAAGAATTAAAATGAGAAGTCAGTAAATCAAGGTAATATGAAAATAAGATAATAAGAAAGGATGAAGAAAAGGGCGATAGCATATATGATGTTGGCTATCATGATGGCTGTGATAGCCTCGTGCAGCACAGACCGTGAGCGCCTTCGCCGCGCTGCGGAGAAAAGCTACGAGTATTTGCAGAAAGGCAAGTATGAAAAATTCGTGGGCGAGATAGCATATGCTGACTCTATGTCAGATGACTATCGCGCCCAGATGATCGACTTGGTTCACGAATACGCTGCAGCCTTGCAAGAACGCCACGGCGGCCTCACTGACATCACGGCAGTCGGTGACACCATTGTCGGTGACCAAGCTCACGTCTATCTTCAGGTGACCTTCGCAGACAGCACCTCCGAAGAAGTGGGGGTGCCGATGGTGCGCGTTGGTAAGCAGTGGAAGATGCAGTAAGCAGTTTTACTTTTGTCGGATGAAGATGTTGATGGGGGTGCCGGAGAAGTTCCAGCGCTCGCGAATCTTATTCTCCAGGAAGCGGCGGTAGGGCTCCTTGATGTACTGCGGCAGATTGGCGTAGAAGACGAAGCTGGGCACGCGCGTGGCGGGCAGCTGTGAGCAGTACTTGATTTTAATGTATTTGCCCTTCATGGAGGGTGGGGGATAGGCTTCGATGAGCGGCAGCATCTCGGCATTGAGGCGTGTGGTGCCCACGCGTGTGCGGCGGTGCTGGTCCACAGCGGCAGCTGTCTCGAGCACCTTGAAGATGCGCTGCTTGGTCATGGCCGATGTGAAGATGATGTCGAAGTCGGTGAAGGGAGCCATGCGTTCGCGGATGGTGTCCTCGAAGTATTTGATGGCGGTGTTACTCTTGTCCTCCACAAGGTCCCATTTGTTGACGACCACCACGATGCCTTTCTGGTTGCGCTGTATGAGCTGGAAGATGTTCAGATCCTGAGCCTCGATGCCGCGTGTGGCATCGAGCATGAGGATGCATACATCGCTGTTCTCGATGGCACGGATGCTGCGCATGACGCTGTAGAACTCCAAGTCCTCGTTGACCTTACTCTTACGGCGTATGCCGGCGGTATCGACGAGGAGGAAGTCGAAGCCGAACTTCTGATAGCGCGTGTATATGCTGTCGCGTGTGGTGCCGGCGATGTCAGTGACGATATGCCGGTCCTCGCCGATGAAGGCATTGGTGAGGCTGCTCTTGCCCACGTTGGGTCGTCCCACGACGGCGATGCGCGGCAGGTCGAGTTCCTCGACACTGTCTGCTTCCTTAGGGAGCTTCTCCAGTACCAGATCCAAGAGGTCGCCCGTGCCGCTGCCAGTGGCAGAACTGATGCAGAAGGGGTCGCCGAGTCCAAGGCGATAAAAGTCGGCGGCCTGCCATTGCTGGTCGCCATTGTCGGTCTTGTTGGCCACGAGGATGACGGGCTTCTCCGTGCGACGCAGGATGGCTGCTACGGCCTCGTCAAGGTCTGTGACACCTGTGTTGATATCCACGAGGAAGAGGATTACGTCGGCCTCCTCGGTGGCAATGGTCACCTGTTTGCGAATCTCCTCTTCGAATATGTCATCGCTGTTGACGACCCAGCCGCCGGTATCGACGACAGAGAACTCGCGCCCCACCCACTCGCACTTACCATACTGGCGGTCACGCGTGGTGCCTGCCTCGTCAGAAACGATGGCGTGGCGAGTTTTGGTCAGGCGGTTGAAGAGGGTGGATTTGCCCACGTTGGGGCGTCCTACGATGGCTACTAACATATTGTTCGCGGCTTTCGGCCGCAGTTGAAGGTTTATAGTTTATAGTTTAATGAGGTGTGCTGCGTGGCGCGAAGATTACTCCAAATCGTAGCCGTACTGCTTCATGGCTTTCTCAGAGCTGCGCCAGTCCTTATCGACTTTGACATAGCACTGCAGGAAGATCTTCTTGCCGAAGAAGCGTTCCAGTTCCTTGCGGGCCTCGGTGCTGACGCGCTTGAGGGCTACACCCTGATGACCGATGATGATGCCCTTTTGGGATTCGCGTTCCACGTAGATGACGGCCTCGATGCGGATGAGTTTCTCTTCCTCTTTGAAGCTCTCTACGACGGCCTCCACCGAGTAGGGAATCTCTTTGTCATAGTAGAGGAGTATCTTCTCGCGGATAATCTCAGTGACGAAGAAGCGTGCGGGTTTGTCGGTCCATGCATCCTTGTCGAAGTAGGCGGGCGATTCGGGTAGCAGTTCCTTGATGCGGTTGAGCACCTGGTCCACGCCGAACTTATGTAGGGCGGAGATGGGATAGATCTCAGCCTGCGGCAGGATGGCGTGCCACTGTTCGACCATCTTGGCGAGGATGGCGGTGGCCTCTCCCTTGATGCTGTCTATCTTATTAATCAGCACGAGGATGGGCACTTTCAACTGCTGCACCTTCTCGAGGAACTCGGCATTCTTTTCGGGCGTTTCCACGGTGTCGGTGACATAGAGCAGCACATCAGCGTCCTGCAGCGCACTTTCCGAGAACTGGAGCATCTGCTCCTGCAGCTTGTAGTTGGGCTTGAGGACACCGGGGGTGTCGGAGAAGCAGATTTGCATCTCGGGCGTATTGAGGATGCCCATGATGCGGTGGCGCGTGGTTTGTGCCTTGAAGGTGGCAATGGAGATTCGCTCGCCCACGAGGAGATTCATGAGCGTGCTCTTACCCACATTCGGGTTACCTACGATATTGACGAAACCAGAGCGATGCATTATTTCGAATCATATCCCCACTTCATGTAAGCCGCGCCCCATGTGAAGCCGGCACCGAAGGTGGTGAAGATGAGGTTGTCTCCTTTGTGGAGCTGTTTCTCGTAGTCCCAGAGTGCCAGAGGCAGGGTTCCGGCGGATGTGTTGCCGTACTTCTGGATGTTGACCATCACCTTGTCCATCGGCATCTCCAGCCGCTTGGCCACAGCCTCGATGATGCGGATATTGGCCTGATGGGGCACAATCCAAGCAAGGTTATCCTTGGTGAGGCCGTTGCGCTCGGCGATGAGGGCGGTGGCATCGGACATGTTTGTGACAGCGAACTTGAACACTGTGCGGCCCTCCTGATGCACATAGTGCATGCGGTGCTCCATCGTGAAATATGAGGGTGGAGCCACGGAACCGCCAGCCTGTTGCACGAGGAAGGGAAGACCTTGTCCGTCGGTGCGCAGGTAGCTGTCCTTCCAGCCCAGATCCTCTGTGGTGGGTTCCACGAGCACTGCTGCAGCGCCGTCGCCGAAGATGGGGCACGTCTGACGGTCGGTGTAGTCAATGATGCTCGACATCTTGTCAGCACCGATGACAACGACCTTCTTGTAGCGTCCGCTCTCGACCATGCATGCGGCCTGTTCCATGGCATAGAGCCATCCCGAGCAGGCGGCTGACATCTCGAAGGCGTGGGCATTCGTCATGCCCAGGCGTCCGAGGACGATGCTGGCGGTGGAGGGGAAATGGTAGTCTGCGGTAGATGTGGCGCAGATGACAGCGTCCACGGTGAGTGGGTCGGTGTCGGTCTTGTCCAGCAGCTGTCGCACGGCCTTGCGTGCCATGTAGCTGGTGCCGAGTCCTTCCTCATTGAGGATGCGGCGCTCTTTGACGCCGATACGTGTCATGATCCACTCGTCGGTGGTGTCAACCATGCGGCTTAGTTCCTCATTGGTGAGGATATAGTCTGGGACGTAGCCTCCTACGCCCGTGATGATAGCATGAAGTTTCTCCATTACAAAAACAATTAAAATAAAAAGCCCCACCCCGACGGGGAGGGGCTTTAGCTAAGACTTACGCTTCTTCCTTCTCGATTGCCACCTTTCCGCGATAGTAACCGCAGGCGGGGCATACCGTGTGGTAGATGTGGAACTCTCCGCAGTTGGGGCATACTGCCAATGCAGGAGCTACTGCCTTGTCGTGTGTGCGACGCTTGAGAGTGCGTGTCTTGGATTGTCTTCTTTTAGGATGTGCCATTTTTGTATATAGTTTAATGTTTAATGTTTAGAGTTTAAGGATGGACTATTAGAGCAATGCTTTGAGCGCATCCCATCGTGCGTCAGTGGGTGGCTCGCTGCTGTCGCTGTCGCCTTGGTCGGGTTCGTCGTCCGTGGCGAGATACTGGCCGATATCTACGGGGCACTCCCCTTCGGGGTGAGTGTGGAATATGGGGATGGCCAGCGCGATGGTTTCATAGAGGTTCCAGCTCACATCCAGGACCGGATGATCCTCGGGAATGGTGATGCGGTCGCCGTCATCTTCGAGGGTGTCGCCGAGGCGTGCCTCAATGGAATCCTCGGCATCGATGGGTTGAGTCATCGGCTCGAGGCAACGGTCACACGGAATCTCAATGGTTCCAATGGCATGAATGTCAAGTTGGAAACTGGCGGCCTTCTTTTTCACCCGAAGCGTGGCCGTAAGCTTTCCGTGCTTGATGTCCTGCTCATCAAGGTCGCAGAAGAATGAGTCATCGAGCATCCACGTGCGTGTCATTTCATCGCCTGTGAGGTCTCTGAAATCGATCTTGAAACGTCCTGATGTGTCCATACGGGCGGCAAAGGTAGGGCTTTTTTTTGGTGTGGCAAAGGATTAAGGTGAAAAGTTTAAGGTTTATGGCCCAAAGTTTAAGGTTTTTGAACATTTTGAGGCCTTTTGTAGGTTAGTTTTTGCGCAATTCGATGCGGAAGGTGGTGCCTTTGCCTATTTCTGATGCTTTTACAAAGATGCGCCCGTGGTGATATTCCTCGACAATGCGCTTGGCCAACGAAAGCCCGAGGCCCCATCCACGCTGCTTCGTGGTGAACCCCGGCTGGAAGACGCTGGAGAACTGGCTCTTGGGGATGCCCTTGCCAGTGTCGGCCACCTCCACAATGTAGCGCGCAGGTTCCTCGCAGGCCGTGATGGTGATGTCGCCGTGCCCCTCCATTGCATCTACAGCGTTCTTGCACAGGTTCTCCACCACCCATTCAAAGAGTGGCGCGGAGAGGTTGGCGATGATAGGTTGCTGGGGCAGACAGGTGGTGATGTTGACAGCACTATTGGTGCGGCGCCCGATGTAGTCGGCCACATGGCTGATGACTTCGTTGAGATTCTCGGGTTGCGGCTCGGGCAGTGAACCAATCTTCGAGAAGCGCTCGGCAATCATCTGCAGGCGCTTCACATCCTTGTCCATTTCGGGCAGCAGCTGGTCGTCGGGGTATGTGTCGCGCAGCACCTGGGTCCACGCCATGAGCGATGAGATGGGTGTGCCCAGCTGGTGGGCGGTCTCCTTGGAGAGTCCCACCCACACTTTGTTCTGCTCTGCGCGCTTACTGCTGAGGAGTGCAAAGATGGCCACGATGACGAAGATGAGCGCGATGCCCAGCTGGATGTAGGGGTATTGTGCGAGTCGGCGTAGCATGATACTCTCGTCGTAGCATACTTCCATGAACTCATCGCCGGAAAGTGTGATGCGCACGACATTGCCCTGCTCACGCATGAGCTGTGCTTTTTTGCGTACCTCGTTGTCCACGTCGGCGGCCGACTTGGCGCGGACGGTCAGGTTGCGATAGGTCTGTATGTTGCCCTCGGTGTCGAGTACGATGACGGGGATGGTGTGGTTGCCGTTGATGACTTTCAAGACCAGCGCCAAGTCCGTCTGCTCGTCGGCCTGCTCCAGTGAGCGCATCGCTTCGGCCCACACCTCCACCTTGCGCTGCTCTTCGAGCGCAAGATCACTAACGAGCACGTGAGACCAAATGAGTGAGAGCACACAGATGATGACGGCGGCACTTGAAAGTAGGATTTTAACCTGTCGCATTCTGTCAGTCCATTGCATAATCGCCACAAAGTTACAAAGATTTTCTTAAAGAAACGAAATAGACGGGCATTTAGTGTGCTTGTTTACGGAAAAAAGCGTAATTTTGCCGCCGTGAAACGCTTTTTAGTACATTTATTATATATATGTGTGCCCGTTCTGTTGTGCCTGACGGGTGCCTCCTGCCGTGACAGCGAGGATGAGGAGCAGATTCCCCAGCCTGGTAAGCCCGGCAAGAAATTGGCGCGCACGCTTATCATCTACATGGCGGCCGAGAATTCGCTGTCGTCATTTGTGGACTACGACTCTCTGGAGATTGCCCAGGGATTGAGCACCGTGGGTGTGGATCATCGGGTGGTGGTGTATATCGATGATACCAAGTCGAGTCGCCTTTGTGTGGGCACGCGAGACGAGCCCCTACAGGAGACGAAGACCTATTCGCGGAACATCTGTAGCACCGATAGCGCCGATATGGAGAGCGTCCTGAGCGAAATTGTCACCACGTATCCTGCCGACCATTACGGTCTCGTGCTATGGAGCCATGCCTCGGGTTGGGTGCCGGCATCGGGCAGTAAGAATGTGCGGCGCACGTTTGGCGTGGATAATGGCCTGCGGCGAAGCACCAACGTGGGGCCTGTGATGGAGATGTCAACACTCGCCCATGTGCTGAGCCACCTCCCGCACTTCGATTATGTCTTCTTTGACGCCTGCTTCATGCAGTGCGTAGAGGTGGCCTATCAGTTGCGCCATGTGACGGATTATGTCATCGGGTCGCCTGCGGAAATCCCGGGGTATGGTGCTCCCTATGACAACCTCTTGTCTGCACTGTGCCAGATCTCGGAGGGCGACAACCTACCGAATATGAAGAATGTGGTGAACGGTTACGCCGATTATTATGACAGCGGCGGCGGCCGTCCCTATCGGGGTGCGGAGCTGTCGCTTGTGCGCACTTCGGCACTAGAGGCACTCGCTGCCGCCACGGCGCCGCATCTGCAGCGCCTCTTTGCCGATACCACGACGCCCGACTGCTCCGAAGTGCAGCGCTTCTACTATAACCCTTCGCAATACACCGAGTACTATGACCTTCAAAACCTAATGTATCACCATCTCAGCGCCGAGGAGTACAGTGACTGGCTGTCGGCCTTCATGGCTGCGGTGCCCCTGTCGCATCTCTCGTCCTCGTGGCTCTCGATGTATGAGGATCCCCGCACAGGTAAGGTGTGTCATGTCAAGGAACCAGAATATACAGGCGCTGTTTCCGTTTTCGTGCCCTCCGATATTCTGGCTCAGCGCGGCTATGTCACCGCTTACCACGCTTTCGACTGGTATAAGGATTGCGGCCTGAGTAGCACAGGATGGTGACTCCCCAATAATGACATCAACAAACATGGCAACAAACAATAGTACCTATAAGCCCCAATACACGGTAGCCGAAATTGATGAGGCCTTTGAATGGTTCTCTCAAAACATGGACCGCTTGCCCGCCACCCTGAAATTGAGTGAGGGCATTGAGATTCCCGATGTCCGACAGACCGTTGACCGGATGCTGTTTCATCTGCACCAACGTGTCAAAAATAACAACATCTACAGCGGCCAGTTTTCGTTGCTACTGGAGATCCGCAAGGCCGTTTTGCAACAATCGTAATCCCTCAATACTTATCTGACCATCTTCAAAATTTAATAAATATGTTATTCGATAGGCAAACTTATATCAGTCGTCGCAACAGCTTGCGACAGCGTGTGGAGAGTGGACTTATCATTCTCTTCGGTAATAACGATTCACCGATGAACTATCCGGCCAATGTATACAAGTTCCGTCAGGACAGCTCTTTCCTCTACTACTTCGGCCTTCACCGCGAGAGCCTCTGCGGCGTCATCGATGCCGACTCCGGCGAAGAGTGGCTATTGGGCGATGACATCTCGCTGGATGATATCGTATGGTTCGGCGCTGTGGACAGCGTGGCCGATATGGCTGCACAGAGTGGAGTGGGGAAGAGCGCACCGATGTCGCAGCTGGCCGTGTTCGTGGAGCAGGCCCGCAAGCAGGGGCGCGAGCTGCATTTCCTGCCGCCCTACCGCCACGATATCATGATTCAGCTCATGGACCTCACCGGCATACACCCCCGCGACCAACGCGCCAAGGCTAGCTTAAAGCTGATAAAGGCTGTCATAGACCAGCGCGCCGTGAAATCCGCAGGCGAGGTGGCAGAGATTGAGAAGGCCTGTGCCATCGGCTATGAGATGCACACCACGGCAATGCGCCTTTGCCGTCCGGGCGTCACCGAGCAGGAGATTGCCGGTATGCTGGCCGGCATCGCTCATGCCAAGGGTAGTCTTAGCTTCCCTACCATCCTGTCGATGCATGGTGAGATACAGCATGGCTATCCCTCGACACGTCCATTGGAAGCTGGTCGTCTGATGCTATGCGACTGCGGCGCTGAGACTAATGAAGGTTACAGCTCCGACAATACGCGTGTGACACCCATCAGCGGGCGCTTCACTACGAAGCAGCGCGACATCTATGAGGCTGTTGCTGCCGCTCATGACCGTGTCCGCGAGAAGGCGGCTCCTGGGGTGAAATGGTGGGACTGCCACTTTGAAGCGGCCCGTGTCATCACCGAGCACTTGAAGGATATAGGCCTGATGAAGGGTAACACAGAGGATGCTCTGGCCAATGGTGCTCATGCCATGTTCTTTGTCCACGGCCTCGGCCACATGATGGGCATGGATGTGCATGATATGGAGGGCCTCGGACAGATTTACGTGGGCTACGATGATGAGGTGCGTCCCAATCTGGACCAGTTTGGCACCTGCTACCTGCGTTGTGGCCGCCGCATGCAGGAGGGCTTCGTGATGACTGACGAACCAGGCATCTACTTCATCCCTGCCCTCATTGAAGACTGGCGCAGTCGTGGGCATAACAAGGAGTATATCAACTTTGACAAAGTGGAAGAGTATCTCGACTTTGGTGGCGTCCGCCTCGAGGATGACCTGCTTATCACGCCCGACGGCTGCCGCTATCTGGGCAAGCAGATGATACCCTATCATGTTGAAGATTTGGAAGCATTTCTGGATGCCAGATAGTCCCCCCTGAATCCAATAAAACGCATATTTATCTATAACCACACAAACAATGAAAAAGATTCTTTCAATTGCCCTCTTGGCGCTCTTCTGTGCCAATGGTGCACAAGCACAGGAGGAGGAGAAGCCCTCCAACAAGCCCGTTTTCACCATCGTGAAGGAACTGCCCATCACCAGTGTCAAGAACCAGAATCGCAGCGGCACATGCTGGGCTTACAGCACGCTGAGCTTCTTTGAGAGCGAGATTCTCAAGGCCACGGGTAAGAGCTATGACTTGTCAGAGATGTTTATCGCCAACAAGGACTATCTGGAGCGCGCCGAGCTGAAGGTTCGCATGCACGGCGACAGCCAGTTCTCACAGGGTGGCAGTGCCGGTGATGTCCTGCTCATCATCAAGAACCACGGCATTGTTCCTGAAACAGCCATGGCATTGCCCGGCACGCTTGTCGGCGATACACTGGCCAACTTCAACGAGTTCTTCAGCGTCATGGAACCCTTCGTGGAGGCCGTGGCCACCTCGAAGTTCAAGACAATCTCTTCGCAGTGGAAGCAGGGCTTGCAGGGCATCATTGATGCCTACATCGGCGCTGCTCCTGAGAAGTTCATCTACGAGGGTAAGGAATACACCCCGAAAGCCTTCGCCCAAAGCCTCGGTATCGACTGGAATGACTATGTCAGCATCACCAGCTACACCCATCACCCCTTCTACACCAGCTTTGCTGTCGAGGTGCAGGATAACTGGCGCTGGGACCACAGCTACAATGTGCCCATGGACGAGATGATGCAGATCATCGACAATGCCATTGAGAACGGCTACACCATCGCATGGGGCGGCGATGTCTCCGATGACGGCTTCACGCGTCAGGGCCTCGGTATCCTCTACGACCTCAAGGCCGGTGGCGAGAGCCTCACCGGCAGCGACCAGGCCAAGTGGCTCGGGCTGAAACCCGGCGAGCGCAAAAACTTCCTTGAAGAACTCGGTGTGAATGCCCCCGAGGCTACCCCCTCGCAGGAGCAGCGCCAGAAGGACTTCGACAACTGGACGCTCACCGATGACCACGGAATGCACATCTACGGCCTCGCCAAGGACCAGAACGGCCGCGAGTACTACATGGTGAAGAACTCGTGGGGTGAGACCGGCGACTACAAGGGTTCCTGGTACATGACCAAAAACTTCATCGCAGCCCGCACCATGGACTTTCTCGTCAACAAGAACGCTATCCCCAAACAGATTCGCAAGAAACTCGGCATCTGAGGTGCTGATATGATAAATTAGGTGAAAAACGGCCGTTTAGTGAAAATAAAAACTAAACGGCCGCTTCTTTTTGCAGATTTTTGTGTACCTTTGGCCGCCTGATATAGGCATTCGCGAAAGAATTAGGATAAAAATAACATATAAATGAGCTACAAATGGAATTACGAACCTCCCACACCAGAACGTCAGGAAGCGGCTAAAGCATTGGCTCGCGAGGTAGGCATTCACCCTGCCTTGGGACTCTTGCTGCTGGACCGCGGCGTGACGACGGTTGCGGAGGCAAGACATTTCTTCCGGCCAGCCATCAGTGAACTGTTGGATCCTTTCCTCTTCCGCGATATGCGCGTGGCAGTGGATAGGTTGAATCAGGCATTGGGGCGCAAGGAACGCATCTTGGTATATGGTGACTACGATGTCGATGGCTGCACGGCTGTGGCCCTCGTCTATCGTTTTCTCCAGCGGTTTACCACCAACATCGATTTCTACATCCCTGACCGCAACGAAGAGGGCTATGGCGTCAGTTATAAGGGCGTTGACTACGCTTGTGAGACTGGCGTGGGATTGATTATCGTGCTCGACTGCGGCATCAAGGCGAACGCCGAGATTGCCTATGCCAAGGAGCACGGCATCGACTTCATCATCTGCGATCACCACGTGCCCGATGTTGAGTTGCCTCCTGCCGTGGCCATCCTGAATGCCAAGCGTACAGATGCCACCTACCCCTACGAACATCTCTCAGGTTGTGGCGTCGGTTTCAAGCTGATGCAGGCTTTCGCCATTGATAATGGCATTCCGTTCAGTCAGCTGATGCCCCTGCTGGACCTGTGTGCTGTGAGCATCGCTTCGGATATTGTACCCATTCTGGGTGAGAACCGTGTTCTGGCCTATCACGGGCTGCGACAAATTAATGCCAACGCCAGTGTGGGCCTGAAGGCCATTATCGAGATTTGCGGCCTCAGTGAGCGCGAGGTGACGATGAACGATATCATCTTCAAGATAGGTCCGCGCATCAATGCCAGCGGCCGCATACAAAACGGTGGCGAGGCCGTGGCGTTGCTCGTGGAGCGCGACCCGGACCGTGCACACCGCATGGCCTTGCAGATCAACGCCTACAATGACCAGCGCAAGGACTTGGACAAGGAGATGACACACGAGGCGAACAGCATCGTGGAGCGCCTTGACCCAGGTCATGAGCACAAGGCGTTGGTTGTCTATAACGAGGAGTGGCACAAGGGTATTATTGGCATTGTGGCATCGCGTCTGACGGAGGTCTTCTGTCGCCCAGCTGTGGTGCTGACGCGCACGGATGACATGGCCACAGGCTCCGCCCGCAGCGTAGCTGGCTTCGACATCTACAGCGCCATCGCCTCATGTCGCGACCTGCTGGAGAACTTTGGTGGCCACACGTATGCCGCTGGGTTATCTATGAAGGTGGAGAACGTGCCTGAGTTCAAGCGCCGTTTTGAGGAGTATGTGGAGACGCACATCCTGCCCACGCAGATAGAGCCGGAACTGAACATCGATGGAAAACTGGAGTTCAAGGATCTTAACATTCGTTTCTACAACGATCTTCGCAAGTTTGCACCCTTTGGACCCGACAATCCGCGCCCACTCTTCTGCACGGAACGTGTCTATGATTTCGGCACCAGCAAGGTGGTGGGACATCATCAAGAGCACATCAAGCTGGAGCTTGTTGATAACAAGAGCCACAATGTCATCAGCGGCATCGCTTTCGGCCAGAGCTCGCAGGCCCGTCTCATCAAGACCAAGCAGCCGTTTGACATCTGTTATTCGGTGGAGGAGAATTCCCACAAACGTGGCGAGGTGCAGCTGCAGATTGAAGACATCAGACAGAGTGAAGAGTAGACCCTCCCCCCTGCCCCTCCCTTGTAGGGCGGGGAGTAATTACTATCAGGAAATGAATGCGAATGATAGTCAACAGGCAAAGGTATCTACTCCCCTCCCTACAAGGGAGGGGCAGGGGGGAGGGTCTTTGTCTATCTTACACCAATATTTCGGATTCTCTTCTTTCCGCGGTATCCAGCAAGATATCATTGAGAGCATCGGTGGGGGGCGCGACACGCTCGGCCTGATGCCCACGGGCGGCGGTAAGAGCATCACCTTTCAGGTACCAGCGTTGGCGATGGAGGGTATCTGCCTTGTTGTCAGTCCGCTTATAGCCCTTATGAAGGACCAGGTGGAGCACCTGCGCGAGCGCGGCATCAAGGCGACTGCCATCTATACGGGTATGACGCACGACGAGATTCTTGTGGCATTGGAAAACTGCATCTTCGGTAACTATAAGTTCCTATACGTCTCGCCCGAGCGCCTCCATTCAGAACTTTTTCAGGCCAAGCTGTCTCACATGCGAGTGAGCTTCATCACGGTGGATGAGGCTCACTGCATCTCGCAGTGGGGCTATGACTTCCGCCCTTCCTACACTGAGATTGCGCAGATTCGCAAACTGTTGCCTCAGGTGCCCGTGTTGGCACTGACAGCCACGGCCACACCGGCCGTCGTCGATGATATCCAGCGCCAGCTGGGTTTTCGCGAGCCGAATGTCAAGTGCATGAGTTTCGTGCGCGCCAACCTGTCCTACGCGGTGGAGCGTGTGGTGATTACGAAGGAGCAGACCGTCCTGGAGCTGCTGCAGAGGCATCCGGGGTCTGCTATCGTCTATACGCGCAGCCGCATTGCCACCTATGAGTTGGCCTCGTGGCTTTCAGCCCAAGGCGTCTCTTCCACCCATTTCCATGCTGGCCTCACGCACAGGGAGAAGGCGGAGCGTGCGGCCGCTTGGCAGCGTGGTGACATCCGCGTCATGGTGGCGACGAATGCCTTTGGTATGGGCATCGACAAACCCGACGTGCGCTGTGTTATACACTATGATATCCCCGATTCTCCCGAGGCTTATTTCCAAGAGGCGGGGCGTGCGGGGCGCGATGGAGATAGGGCCTCGGCCATCCTGCTCTACGACTCTCACTCGGTGTCGGTCCTCAAGCATCGCCTCGAAGACACTTTCCCGCCCGTGGAGTATGTGGCACAGGTCTATGAGGATGTCTGCTGCTTCCTGCAACTGGCGATGGGCGACGGGCGTGGAGTCACGCGCGAGTTTGCGTTGGAGCAGTTCTGCCAGTCTTTCCGTCATTTCCCCGTGCGCGCCTACAACGCCCTGCAGCTCCTCTCACGTGCCGGCTATATCGAATGGGCTGATGCAGAGGAAAACCACAGCCGAGTGATGATGTCGTGCCAACGTCAGGACCTTTACACCTTCCAGCTGACCTCCGCCATGGAACGTGTCATACACTATCTGCTGCGCACCTGCACGGGCATCTTCAGTGACTATGCCTATATCGACGAGAAGGAGGTCGCTGCCACGCTGGGCATGGCGGAACAGACGGTAAGCGAACAACTGGTGGAGCTCAGCCGCCGACACATCCTACGCTTCATCCCGCGGAAGTTCGTGCCCTACATCACCTTCACGCAACGCCGCTTGGAGCGTGAGGAAATCGTTCTGCCGCCTGCCGTCTATGCCGACCGTAAGCGCGAGATGGCAGAGCGTGTGCAGACGATGATAGGCTATCTGCTGACGCCACAGTGCCGCAGCGACTATCTTGTGGCTTATTTCGGCGAGAAGAACGCGCCGCCATGCGGCATCTGTGACAACTGCCGGAGCACCGCAGAGGCTCTCTCTTCTCTATCGTCCGAACAGATGAGGGACCTGCGTCGCCGTGTCCTCGATTATGTGGCGCAGCACCAGGTGACCTCGACCACTCAGATTCGTATCCCGGATGTCTCCGCACCGCTGTTGGGAGCACTTCTGCATCGTATGATGTTAGAGAATGAACTGCCCACTCTCTTGACATAAGCGATATTTTGCAGGCTACGGGCGCAATTTTGTGTCGGTTATGCATGCTTTTTGATACTATTTTAGTACTTTTGCGCGCAAAATAAGATTCTGTCAAGACTCATGAAAGTACTCAAATTCGGTGGAACGTCAGTAGGTTCCGCAGAGAGCATCCTCAGTGTCAAACATATTGTAGAGGCGCAGCGAGAGCCCGTCATCGTGGTGGTGTCAGCACTGGGCGGCCTTACTGACAAGCTGATACAGACCTCGCAGCTGGCCGTCAGTGGCGATGTGGGCTACCTCACAGCCTATGCCGAGATGGCCGAGCGTCACCACACAATGATCGACGCTGTTATCCCCGTCGGTGCCAGGCGCGACACGCTCATCCGCATCGTGGACGGCCTGCTCGAGGAGTTGCGCTCCATTTTTCAGGGCGTCTATCTCATCCGCGACTTGTCACCCAAGACACAGGCTGCCATCGTCAGCTACGGCGAACGCCTCAGCAGCCACCTCGTGGCCACGCTCATCGACGGCGCTCAGCTATATGACAGTCGCGAGTTTATCAAGACCGAGGTCAAGGGCGGCCGCTCTCTGTTGGCCAGCGAGCTCACCAATCGTCTTGTGCGAGAGACATGGAAGACACTGCCGCAGGTGTCCGTCGTGCCTGGCTTCATTAGCACTGATGCCGAGAGCGGCGAGGTGACCAACCTCGGGCGCGGCGGATCCGACTACACGGCCAGCATCATCGCTGCCGCATTGGATGCCAGCGTGTTGGAGATCTGGACCGATGTCGATGGTTTCATGACCGCCGACCCACGCGTCATCTCCTCGGCCTATGTCATCCCTGAACTCTCTTATGTCGAGGCGATGGAGCTCTGCAACTTCGGCGCTAAGGTGGTCTATCCCCCGACCATCTACCCTGTCTGCATCAAGAATATCCCCATCCTCATCAAGAACACCTTCAACCCCGATGCTCCCGGCACCATTATCAAGAAGGAAGTGGCCGACGACTCCCGCTCCATAAAGGGTATCAGCAGCATCAAGGGTACCACGCTCATTACCGTCAGCGGTCTGTCTATGGTGGGTGTCATCGGCGTCAACCGTCGCATCTTTTCCGTGTTGGCAGAGAACGGCATCTCGGTGTTCATGGTCTCGCAGGCCTCTTCGGAGAATAGCACCAGTATCGGTGTGCGCGACGAGGACAGCGCCGAGGCCTGCCGCGTGCTCAACGAAGAGTTCGCCAAGGAGATAGAAACCGGCTCCATGTTCCGCATGCAGGCTGAAGGCAATCTGGCCACCGTGGCCGTCGTGGGTGAGAATATGAAGCATACGCCCGGCATCGCCGGTAAGCTCTTCGGCACCCTCGGCCGATCCGGCATCAGCGTCATCGCCTGTGCTCAGGGCGCCTCCGAGACGAACATCTCCTTCGTCGTGGCTTCCCAGTATCTGCGTAAGACGCTGAATGTCATCCACGATGCCTTCTTCCTCTCCGAGTATCAGGTCCTCAACCTCTTCCTCTGCGGTGTCGGCACCGTCGGCGCATCGCTCATCGAGCAGATAGCCTCGCAGCAGAAGAAGCTGATGCACGAGCAGGGTCTGAAACTCAACATCGTGGGCCTCGCCAGCAGCCGCAAAGCGCTCTTCTCGCGTGAGGGCCTCGACCTGACGGACTACCGCCGACAGTTGGATGCCGCGCCTGCCAGCAATATCAAGCGGCTGCGCGACGAGGTCATAGGCATGAACATCTTCAACTCCGTCTTTGTGGACTGCACCGCCTCGGCCGAGGTGGCCAGTCTCTACAAGGAGTTCCTACAACATAATATCAATGTCGTGGCAGCCAACAAGGTAGCCGCCAGCAGCGACTATGAGAACTATCACGAGCTGAAGACCATCGCTCAGCGTCGCGGCGTCAAGTTCCTTTTTGAAACCAATGTGGGCGCCGGTCTGCCCATTATCCGTACCATCAACGACCTGATACATTCGGGCGACAAGATACTGCGCATTGAGGCCGTGCTCAGCGGCACCCTCAACTTCATCTTCAACAAGATCAGCGCTGAGGTGCCCTTCTCACAGACTGTGCGAATGGCCAAGGACGAGGGCTACAGTGAGCCCGACCCGCGCATCGACCTTAGCGGCAAGGATGTCATCCGCAAACTTGTCATCCTTGCCCGCGAGGCAGGCTATAAGATAGAGCAGTCCGATGTCAAGGCCGACCTTTTTATCCCCGCTTCCTTCTTCGATGGCGATGTCGAGGGCTTCTGGAAAAACCTGCCTTCGCTTGATGCCGACTTCGAGACGCGCCGCCAACGTGTGGAGGGCGAGGGCAAGCGCTGGCGCTTCGTGGCCAAGTACGAGGGCGGCCAAGCCTGCGTCTCGTTGGCCGAGATTCCAGAGAGCCACCCCTTCTACCGCCTCGAAGGCAGCAACAATATCGTTATGCTCACCACCGAGCGCTACCGCGAGTACCCCATGCTCATCCAGGGCTACGGTGCCGGCGCCAGCGTTACTGCTGCCGGTGTCTTCGCGGATATCATGAGTATTGCTAATATTTAGACCCCCTCCTCACTCCCCCTTGTAGGGGGAGGGTGGTCACCTTTCAAGAATAGGAGTAATGATTGAGAATCTTGATAGTCATTTGTCAGATAGTAATAACTCCCTCCCTACAAGGGAGGGCGGGGGGAGGGTCCGCCATTTAATCATATTGGGCGACGGCATGGCCGACTGGCATGTGCCCTCGCTGGGCGGCAAGACACTCCTGCAATATGCCGACACGCCCGCTATGGACTGGCTTGCGCGCCACGGCCGCAACGGCCTGCTCAAGACCGTCCCCGACGGCTTCCATCCCGGCTCCGAGGTGGCTAATAGCAGTATCCTCGGCTATGACCAGCACCTTGTCTATGAAGGTCGCGGTCCTTTGGAGGCCGCCAGCATCGGCGTCGAGCTGGGGCCCAGCGACTTTGCCTTGCGCTGCAACCTCGTGTGCATTGAGGGTGACATCCTTAAGAACCACTCCTGCGGGCGCCTCGAAACCGAGGAGGGCGACGTGCTCATCCGCTTTCTGGAAGAACAGCTGGCCAGCGACCCGCGCTATGGCGGCCGCGTGCATTTCTATACTGGCGTACAGTACCGCCATCTCCTCGTCATTAGGGGGGGCGACAAACGCATCCAGTGCACGCCGCCACACGATGTGCCGGGACAGCCGTGGCGCCAGTTCGAGATACAGGCCGAAGTGCCGGAAGCCGAAGCTACGGCGGCGCTGCTGCGCGACCTCGTATGCCGCTCGCAGGAACTCCTGCCTACCCATCCTTTAAATAAAGCGCGCGCGCGCGAGGGCAAAGACATGGCCTCCAGCATCTGGCCGTGGGGTGGGGGCTATCGCCCGCAGATGGTGCCCCTCACCGAGCGTTTCCCTGAGCAGGTGCGCCGTGGTGCTGTCATCACCGCTGTGGACCTCATCCGAGGCATCGGCCGCTATGCCGGCCTCCGTGTCATCAATGTCCCTGGTGCCACCGGCCTCTACGACACCAACTTCGAGGGCAAGGCACAGGCCGCCATCGATGCTTTCCGCAACGGCGATGACTTCGTCTATCTCCACGTCGAAGCTTCAGACGAGGCCGGCCACGATGGCTCCGTGCCCCTCAAGTTGCAGACCATCGAAGACCTCGACCATCGCCTGATACAGCCAATCTTAAATGAATATGCCAATGGCGATGCCGAAGGCATAGCCATTGGCTTATTGCCTGATCATCCTACTCCCTGCGAGCACCGCACACACACCGCCGAGCCCATCCCCTTCTGCATCTACTACCCCGGCATCGAGCCTGACAGCGTGCAGACCTTCGACGAAGATGCAGCGCGTGCCGGCTCCTACGGCCTCCTCGAAGGCGATGAGTTTATCAAGTTATTTATGAGTGAAAGATGAAATACTACAGTACCAATCATAAAGCTGCGCGCGCGACGTTGCGCGACGCTGTTGTCCGCGGACTCGCTGAGGACCGTGGCCTGTATATGCCCGAGGTCATCAAGCAACTGCCAGCCTCGTTCTGGGACGAGATGGCAGAGATGACCTTTCAGGAAGTCGCTTACCGTGTCGCTGATGCCTTCTTCGGCGAAGATGTGGAGGCCGAGGCACTCCGTAAGATCGTCTATGACACGCTGGACTTCGACACACCCGTCGTGAAGGTCGAGGACAATATCTACGCCCTCGAGCTCTTCCATGGTCCCACCCTCGCCTTCAAGGATGTGGGTGCAAGGTTTATGGCACGCCTCCTGAGTCACTTCTCGCCCGCCGACGGCGGGAGCGAAGTGAACGTCCTCGTTGCCACCTCCGGCGACACGGGTTCCGCCGTGGCCAACGGCTTCCTTGGTGTGGAAGGCATACATGTCTATGTCCTCTACCCCAAGGGCAAGGTGTCGCCCATTCAGGAGTGCCAGTTCACGACCCTCGGCAAGAATATCACCGCTATCGAGGTAGATGGTGTCTTCGATGATTGTCAGGCTTTGGTGAAGTCCGCCTTCATGGACAAGGACCTCAACGCGCACATGCGCCTCACCTCCGCCAACAGCATCAACGTCGCCCGCTTCCTCCCGCAAGCGTTCTACTACTTCTGGGCTTACGCACAAATGCTCAGATTAAATGCTGGAAAGGCATTTAATCTGACCTTCTGTGTACCTTCCGGCAACTTCGGCAATATCTGCTCTGCCCTCTTTGGTCACGTCATGGGTCTGCCCGTGAAGCGTTTCATTGCCGCCAACAACGCCAACAGCGTCTTCTATGAGTACCTGCAGAGCGGTGAATATCGTCCGCGTCCGTCCATCCAGACCATCGCCAACGCAATGGATGTCGGCGACCCCTCCAACTTCGCCCGCATCCTCGACCTTTATAATCGTAAGGATATTCAAGAGCGGCTCGGCTTTTCTCCCCTCCCTAACAGGGGAGGGGTTAGGGGAGGGGCCCCTTTCATTGATGGCGCCACCTACACCGACGCCCAGATTGCGGAGACCATGCGCGACTGCTATGCCCGCACAGGTTATGTCCTCGATCCCCACGGAGCCTGTGGCTATCGTGCCCTCAAGGAGCAGCTCCGTCCTGATGAAATCGGCATTTTCCTGGAGACCGCCCATCCCGCCAAATTCAAGGACACCGTGGATTGCATCCTCGGCATCGACCTGCCCATTCCTGAGAAGCTGCAGGCCTTCATGCGCGGCAAGAAACAGTCCGTCCCCATGACCAAAGACTTTGCCGCATTCAAGGGCTACCTGCTGAAGCAGTGAGGCGAACATCACAATAAATATGGGCTGCATTACCGATGTGATGCAGCCCATATGCTTTTTGTTGATTTCTGGTGTCTTGCTGACGTTGCTTATGCGTCCTTCTTGGCGTTGAGCACCTCGATGATCTTGGCCTCAATCTCATCACAGAGCTCGGGGTTGTCCTGCAGGATTTTCTTCACGGCGTCGCGGCCTTGGCCAATCTTGGAGTCGTTGTAGCTGAACCATGAGCCGGACTTCTTGATGATGTCGAGCTCCACACCGAGATCCACGACCTCGCCGACATGGCTGATGCCCTCGCCGAAGCTAATCTCGAACTCGGCCTTGCGGAAGGGGGGGGCCACCTTGTTCTTGACCACCTTGACCTTCGTCTGGCTGCCCACGATTTCGTCGCCGTCCTTGATGCTGCTGGAGCGGCGGATGTCAAGGCGCACGCTGGAATAGAACTTCAGGGCATTGCCGCCTGTGGTGGTCTCGGGGTTGCCGAACATGACGCCAATCTTCTCGCGCAGCTGGTTGATGAAGATGCAACAGGTTTTGGTCTTGGAGATGGTGGCGGTGAGCTTGCGCAGAGCCTGGCTCATGAGGCGAGCCTGCAGACCTACCTTGTTGTCGCCCATGTCGCCCTCTATCTCAGCCTTGGGTGTCAGAGCGGCCACGGAGTCGATGACGACAAGATCCACGGCAGCGGAGCTGATGAGCTGGTCGGCAATGGCGAGGGCCTGCTCGCCGTTGTCAGGCTGCGAGATGTAGAGCTCGTCGAGGTTCACGCCCAGCTTCTGCGCGTAGGTGGGGTCGAAGGCGTGCTCCGCATCGATGAAGGCCGCGATGCCGCCGGCCTTCTGTGCCTCGGCGATGGCGTGGATGGTGAGGGTGGTCTTACCGGACGACTCGGGGCCGAAGATCTCAATGATACGGCCGCGGGGGTAGCCGCCTACGCCGAGGGCGTGGTTGAGGCCGATGCTACCCGTGGGGATAACCTCCACCTTCTCTGCTGCCTCTCCGCCCATGCGCATGATGGCACCTTTGCCGAAGTCCTTCTCTATCTTGGCCATTGCTGTCTGCAAGGCCTGCAACCGCGCTTCGCGTGGATCTAATGGTTTTTGTTCTTCTTTTTTTGCCATTGGTTTAAGACCCACCCTCAAATCCCTCCCGTAAGGGAGGGAAGCGGCTGGCGCGTAGAGAGTTTATAGGGTCATTCTTTTATTGTGAATAATTTTTAGTTCTTTTGCTTCTATTTTGCTTGCTATTCCGCAGGCTCTCCCCTCCCTCACGGGTAGCGAAGGTGTCAACGGGTTGACTAGATGTCAAGCCGTCCTGAGCGACCGAAGCAGAACTCCTCTGCTGAGGACGGGTAAGGTCGGGGGTGGGTCTTCTACAGCTCCAAATCTCCATCGTGAATCTCATGCCAGGGGAGCCCCTTCTGGTTGAGTTGCTCCATGAAGGGATCGGGGTCGAATTCCTCGACATTGTGTACGCCGGGCTTCACCCACTGTCCCGTCAGGAACATCATGGCGCCTATCATGGCGGGTACGCCAGTGGTGTAGCTGACACCTTGCATCCCTGTCTCCTCGTAGGCTGCACGGTGTGAGCAGTTGTTATATACATAATAGGTGTGCTCCTTGCCGTCGTTGCCGATACCGCGGATGCGGCAGCCGATGGACGTCTGACCCTCGTAGTTCTCGCCCAGATCCTGCGGATTGGGCAACACGGCCTTCAGGAACTGCAGCGGCACAATCTTCACCTTGGCAGTGCCAGTGCCGTCGGCCAGCGGAGCCTCATACTCAATCTCATCGATGCGGCTCATGCCGATATTCTGGATTACCTCCAGATGCTTCAGATACTGCTGTCCGAAGGTCATCCAGAAGCGGGCACGCTTGATGGTCGGGTAGTTGATGACCAGCGACTCAATCTCCTCGTGGTGTAGCAGATAGCTGTCGCGCGGCCCTATCTCGGGGTAGGTCAGGTCCTTGTGGATCTCCAGCGGTTCCGTTTCCACCCATTTGCCATCTTCCCAGTAGAGTCCCTTCTGCGTGATCTCGCGGATATTGATCTCCGGGTTGAAGTTGGTGGCGAAAGCCTTGTGGTGGTCGCCGGCGTTGCAGTCCACGATGTCCAGGTACTGTATCTCCTTGAAGTGGTGCTTGGCAGCGTATGCGGTGTAGATGCTCGTCACGCCCGGGTCGAAGCCGCAGCCCAGGATGGCCGTGAGCCCCGCCTTCTCGAAGCGGTCGCGGTAGGCCCACTGCCACGAATACTCGAAGTGTGCCTCGTCCTTCGGCTCGTAGTTGGCCGTGTCAAGGTAGTTGCAGCCCGTCTGCAGACAGGCTTCCATGATGGAGAGGTCCTGATAGGGCAGGGCCAAGTTCACCACAATGTCTGGCTTATAGGCATTGAAGAGAGCCACCAGCTCCGGCACATTGTCAGCGTCCACCTGTGCTGTCTGAATGCCCTTGAAGCCAGTGGCCTTCTCCACGTCGGCCGCCAGCTTATCGCATTTGGCCTTCGTGCGTGAGGCAATCATGATTTCCGTGAAGACATCGGGGTTCTGCGCCATCTTATGCGCACACACGGTGGCCACGCCACCGGCACCAATCATCAATACTTTTCCCATCGTATGTAAGATTAAATGTTGTTCGGGTCGCAAAGTTAGCATCTTTATTTCATTGCCACAACAGAAACCGCAAAAAACTTCATTATTGTGCCAAAAGAAATTCTTCTGCTAAGACTCCCATTGGGATAATATAGTCTCTACGGCAAGACACTACTACTCCCTCGCCTGACCCTCTATAGTGTCTACGCACAGACACCGTAGAGGGTCAGTATGTTTACTTATATTTGTTTCACGCCACAGAGTGGCAATTAGTTTGATTCGGGCAAACGATTTTGCATGGAAAAGCATAGAAAGGAACGAAAAAATGCGGAAAAGGGAGGGTGTTCACGGAAAAAGATGTAACTTTGCACAAACATAACACGAAAAGCTATGCTTAACGACGAAGAAAAGAGGTCTATCATGGCACTGCTTCACGAACAGGTAGTGCCGGCTATTGGTTGTACGGAGCCGATGGCGGTGGCGCTGTGTGTGGCGCGTGCCACAGAGTTGTTGAATGCCACGTTGGCAGGTGCCGCAAAGGTGGTGCCGGAGCACATAGAGCTGAGCCTAAGTGCTAACATCCTGAAGAATGCGATGGGTGTGGGCATTCCCGGCACAGGCGGTATGGTGGGCTTGCCCATCGCCATTGCCCTCGGTGCCCTCGGCGGCAAGTCGTGTCTGGGCTTGGAGGTGCTGCGCGACTGCACGCCTGCAGACTTGGAAGCGGGCAAGCGCTATATTGCCGAGGACCATATCCACATCGTCCTCGAAGAGAAAGACCCCGACAAACTATATATCCACGTGGTGGCTAAGGCTGCCGGCAAGGAGGCTGAGGCCTGTATCAAAGGCAGCCATACGAGTTTTGTGGAAGCCGACTCACATTCCGCCGCCGAACAGCCGACGGTATGTGAACCTACTTCTCTTACCCTCCATAAGGTCTATGAATTTGCAACCATGATGCCGCTGGAGGAGCTCTCTTTTATCCTGGATGCCAAACGCCTGAACGAGGCGGCAGCGGAGGAGGGCTTGCGCGAGAATTACGGCCATCAGCTGGGCAAGACGATGTGCTCGCCGCTGGGTCGTGGTATCATGGGCGACAGCATCTTCTCGAAGATCCTCTCCGTGACCTCCTGTGCCTGTGACGCCCGCATGGCAGGAGCCATGATTCCCGTGATGAGCAACAGCGGCAGCGGCAACCAAGGCATCTGTGCCACCATGCCCGTGGTGGTCTTCGCACGCGAGAACCATAATACCGAGGAGGAACTCATCCGCGCCTTGACGCTCTCGCACCTCACTGCCATCTACATCAAACAGTCGCTGGGTTGTCTGTCGGCGCTTTGCGGTTGTGTCGTCGCCAGCACGGGCAGCAGCACGGGCATCACCTATCTAATGGGTGGCACCTATGAGCAGATAGCACACTCCGTGAAGAATATGATTGCCAACCTCACGGGCATGATCTGCGACGGTGCCAAGCCTTCCTGTGCGTTGAAGCTGACGACAGGTGTCAGCACTGCCGTCATGAGTGCCATGCTGGCTATTCAGAATAAGTATGTCACATCGGCCGAGGGCATCATCGAGGATGATGTGGATCGCAGTATTCACAACCTCACCAGCATCGGTTCACGTGGCATGGACGTAACCGATCGTTTCGTGCTCGACATCATGACGCACAAACAATAAGCCCCCCATCCCCTCGTGCAGGCTGCGATTTTGTCGCGCCCTCACCTCCCTCTAACGGCCAAAAAGTCAGCGAATCAGACTTTTTGGCCGCTTCTTTTTCCTTTGCACACCTTTTGCCGCTAAAGAAGTACAAGGACAGGGTTATTCTTGAACCCTTGAACTCTTAAACTTTTTAAACTCTTAAACTCTATCAATATGAACTTCGAAAAATTTACCATCAAAGCACAAGAGGCCGTACAGGAGGCCGTGCGTATCGCCGAGGCCCGCCGTCAGCAGGCCATCGAGCCCGAGCATCTGCTCTCCGCCATCATGAAGACCGGTCAGCAGGTCGTTCAGTTCCTGTTCCGTAAGCTCTCTGTCAACGAGCAGGCTGTCAGCCAGGCCCTGGAGGCGCAGCTGCAGAGTCTGCCGCGTGTGGAGGGCGGCGAGCCCTACCTGGCTCGTGAAACCAATACCATCCTGACGCGCGCCGAGGAGCTGGCGGGCAAGCAGGGCGACGAGTTCGTCAGCCTGGAGCTGATGCTGCTCGCCCTCGTTGGCAGCCGCTGTACTGCAGCCAAGATCCTCAAGGATGCCGGCATCACGGAGAAGGAGCTCGCTGCCGCCATCCGCGAACTGCGCGGTGGACAGCAGGTGCACTCGCAGTCCAGTGAGGACACCTATCAGAGTCTCTCCAAATACGCGCGTAATCTAATAGAGGAAGCGCGCGCGGGAAAGCTCGACCCCGTCATCGGACGCGACGAGGAGATTCGTCGCGTGCTGCAGATCCTCTCGCGACGCACCAAGAACAATCCTATCCTCATCGGTGAGCCGGGAACTGGTAAGACAGCCATCGTGGAAGGTCTCGCCCATCGTATCCTACGTGGCGACGTACCCGAGAACCTGCGCGAGAAGCAGCTCTTCTCACTCGATATGGGCGCGCTCATCGCTGGTGCCAAATACAAGGGCGAGTTCGAGGAGCGTCTGAAGAGCGTCATCAACGAGGTGACGAAGAGCGAGGGCCGCATCATCCTCTTCATCGATGAAATCCACACCCTCGTGGGAGCCGGCAAGAGTGAGGGAGCCATGGATGCTGCCAACATCCTGAAGCCCGCACTGGCACGTGGCGAGCTGCGTGCCATCGGTGCCACCACCCTCGACGAATACCAGAAGTACTTCGAGAAGGATAAGGCCCTGGAGCGCCGCTTCCAGAGCGTGATGGTCGATGAACCGGACACGCTCTCCAGCATCTCCATCCTGCGTGGCCTGAAGGAGCGCTACGAGAACCACCACCGTGTGCGTATTCAGGATGATGCCATCATTGCCGCCGTGGAGCTCTCCAACCGCTACATCACCGACCGCTTCCTACCCGATAAGGCCATCGACCTGATGGACGAGGCCGCCGCCAAGCTCCGCATGGAGCGCGACAGCGTGCCCGAAGAGCTCGATGAGATCACCCGCCACCTGAAGCAGCTGGAAATCGAGCGCGAGGCCATCCGCCGCGAGGCGGAGGGCAGCGCGGGAAGCGCTTCTCCCGCTTCCGACAAGCTACAGCAGTTGAACAAGGACATCTCTGACCTCCGCGAACAGGAACAGCAGATGAAGGCCAAGTGGGAAGGCGAAAAAGCTCTCCTCTCTAAGATACAAGCCAACAAGCAGCAGATCGAGCAGCTGAAGTTCGAGGCCGACCGCGCCGAGCGCGAAGGCAACTACGGTCGCGTGGCGGAGATCCGCTACGGCAGCCTGCAGGCTCTCGAAGCTGAGATCCAGAAGATTCAGGAGCAGCTGCGCTCCGCTCAGGGCGCCGAGGCCATGGTCAAGGAAGAAGTGACCGCTGACGACATCGCCGAGGTGGTTAGCCGCTGGACGGGCATCCCCGTTTCCAAGATGCTGCAGAGCGAGCGCGAGAAGCTGCTACACCTGGAAGAAGAGCTGCATAAGCGTGTCATCGGACAGGACGAAGCCATCCGCGCCGTAGCCGATGCCGTGCGCCGCTCGCGTGCCGGTCTGCAAGACCCCAAGCGACCCATCGGATCCTTCATCTTCCTCGGCACCACGGGTGTCGGTAAGACGGAGCTGGCCAAGGCCCTGGCTGAGTTCCTCTTCGACGATGAAACCATGATGACGCGTATCGACATGAGCGAGTATCAGGAGAAGCACAGCGTCAGCCGACTCATCGGTGCCCCTCCGGGATACGTGGGTTACGACGAGGGCGGACAGCTCACCGAGGCCGTGCGCCGCAAGCCTTACAGTGTCGTCCTCTTCGACGAGATTGAGAAGGCACACCCCGATGTGTTCAACACCCTCCTGCAGGTGCTCGACGACGGCCGTCTGACCGACAACAAAGGTCGCACCGTCAACTTCAAGAACACCATCATCATCCTCACCTCGAATTTGGGAAGTGAGTATATCCGCGAGCAGTTCTCGAAACTTGACAGTCCCACTAACGGCAGTGTGCCCGGCGAATCATTCGCCGATGGCTCCCTTCCCGCCAAGAACCGCGAGGCCGTCATTGAGGAAACCAAGCGCACGGTGATGGAACATCTCAAGCGCACCATCCGCCCCGAGTTCCTGAACCGTATCGATGAGACCATCATGTTCGAGCCGCTGACGCAGGCTGAGATCCGCCAGGTCGTACAGCTGCAAGTCGCCTCCGTGCAGAAGATGCTCAGCCAGAATGGCATCACGCTCGCACTCACCGACGCCGCCATCGATCTGCTGACGCGCGAGGGCTACGACCCAGAGTTCGGTGCACGTCCTGTGAAGCGCGCCATCCAGCGCCTGCTCCTCAACGACCTCTCCAAGGCCATCCTCGCCGGCACCGTCAACCGTGACCATCCCATCCGCGTCGATGCCGACGGCGACAAGCTCAGCTTTAGCTGACGCGTTCTATAAAGAATTCAGCATCATCCTTTAAGCAACTGCAGCGACAATCATTAAGATCATCGCTGCAGTTGTTGTGTTTGGCAGTAAGACGTTCAGTGGCAGCAGCATCCTTTGTGCTCGCTGTGACGCTCACAGTCTCGCGCCTCAAGGTGGTGGCAGTTGTCTGCTAATGGGCAGCCGGCACACCGCATATCACCCTCCTTACGCTTTGTTGTGAAGCGCTTCCAAAGGCGGCGTGCGGTGTAGGTGACACAGCCGGCGAGAATGAGGATGACGAGAATGAGCTGCATCGTTTATTCAAAATAGCTGTCCTATTTGCACCACAGCAGCTGAAACAATCCATGCGAGGGCGGTGGTGTAGCAAGCAACGCAGAGGGCCCATCCCCACGACGACGTCTCGTTCTTGATGGCTACGATGGTGGCCAGACAGGGGAAGTAGAGGAGCACGAAGAGGAGGTAGGCGAAGGCGATGAGGGGCGTGACACCATCTGATGCCATCTGCTGATGCAGACGTGTGTATTTGGCGTTGTCCTCGGCGAATGTGTCATCGTCGCCGAAACTGTCGTCGCCCGAGTAGAGCACGCCCATCGTGCTGGCCACAATCTCCTTGGCCCCAACACCCGCGATGAGGCTCACATCCAGTTTCCAGTTGAAGTGCTGGGGTGCGAAGACGGGTGAGATGGCTTTACCGGCACGACCGAGGTAAGAGGTCTCCATATTTTCGGCTGTGGACACAGTCGAAGACTTGGAAGGACCAAAGTAGCTCAGTGCCCACACGATGATGCTGGCGACGAGGATGATACCACCCATCTTCTTCAGGTACTCCTTACCTTTCTCCCACGTGTGGCGTGCAATAGCCTTCGCTGTTGGCCAGCGGTAGGGTGGGAGTTCCATTACGAAGGGCGTATCCTCGCCCTTGATGATGAAGCGCGAGAAGATACGTGACACGAGAGCTGCCACGAGGATGCCGATGGCGTAAAGCGACACGAGCACCGTGCTGCGCCACTGCGGCGCAAAGAACGTGCCGACAATCATAATATATATAGGTAAGCGCGCGGAGCAAGACATGAATGGCAGAATCATCATCGTTATAAGGCGCGAGCGACGGCTCTCGATGGTGCGTGTGGCCATCACCGCCGGCACGTTGCAGCCGAAGCCCATGACGAGTGGGATGAACGATTTGCCGTGCAGGCCCATGCGGTGCATCAGCTTGTCCATGATGAAGGCAGCACGTGCCATGTAGCCCGAGTCCTCCATGAACGAGATGAAGCAGTAGAGAATCAGGATCTGTGGCAGGAACACAATCACGCTACCCACGCCACCGATGACACCGTCCACGAGCATCGAGCGCAGCGGCCCCTCGCTCATCGTGGTGCCTATCCACTCACCGAGCCACGCCACTCCCGCCTCAATCCAGTCCATGGGATATTGGCCCAGCGCAAAAGTCGTCTGAAACATCACGTAGAGGATGAGGAAGAAAAAGGGAAACCCCAGGTATCTGTTCGACAGCAGGGCATCGATGCGGTGGGTAGTCTTGTAAGTGTCTTTCTTCGTGCCGGTGCGGTACTCCGCCTCGGCCAGAGCACCGTGTATGAAGCCGTATTTGGCATCCATGATAGCCGTTTCGGAATCCACGCCAGTTTCCTCCATCACACGCGCAGCTGCATAGTCACGTGCGGCCATCAGTTGTTTGCGGTCCTCGCTGCGGTGCTCACTCTCCACGTGGCTCTCCACGAAGTGAATCATCTCGGCATCGTGCTCCAACAACTTCAGTGCCAAGTAGCGCGTGGAGAACTGTGTTCTCAGGTGCTCGTCGGCCTTTAGGAACTGTTGAATATGTGCGATGCCGTCCTCAATCTCATGACCGTAGTTGATATGGATATGTCGCATCTGCGCATTCGTGCCCTCGAAGGCCTCGATGACCGTGTGCAGCAACTCCTTCACGCCGCGTCCCGTCTTGAATGATGTTGGCACCATTGGTACACCGAACAGTGTTGAGAGCGTCTCGATATTCAAATGGTCGCCGCGGCGCTCCAGCTCATCGTACATGTTCAGCGCACACACCACCCGCAGGTTCATGTCCACCAGCTGTGTTGTCAAGTACAGGTTGCGCTCCAGGTTCGAGGCATCTACCACGTTGATGATGACATCCGGGTGTTCCTCCTGCAGATGCTTGCGCACATACAGCTCCTCGGGTGAGTAGCAGGACAGCGAGTAGGTGCCGGGCAGGTCTGTGAGATGGAAAGTGTACCCATCCTGCTCAGCAGTGGCTGTGGTGGCATCCACCGTGACCCCGGAATAGTTGCCCACACGGGCATGCGCACCGCTGGCGTAGTTGAACAGCGATGTCTTTCCGCAGTTCGGGTTACCTATGAGGGCGACGGAAATAAGACCCCCTCCCCGCTCCCCCACAGACTCTCCCCCCTGCCCCTCCCTGTTAGGGAGGGGAGTAGTATCATCTGAGCAGGCGTCCGCCGAGGTCGTTGCAGGAGTAACCGACTTACCCCCATTGTCTAGAAGGTAATTACTCCCCTCCCTTATAGGGAGGGGCATGGGGGAGAGTCTTACCTCTATCAACTTCGCCTCATCATGTCTGAGACTCACCTCATAGCCCATCAATTTGTATTTCACGGGGTCTTGAAGCGGTGCATTGAGCAGCACCTCTACGACCTGCCCCTTGATGAAGCCCATCTCGATGATGCGTTTGCGAAAACCGCCATGTCCGCTCACTTTCACGATGACCGCCTTGTCACCTGTTTGTAGTTCTGATAGTTTCATGACTGCTTATATTTTTGCTCGCAAAAATACACGATTATTCTTAAACGGCCAACTCCAGACCCTTTTATTCCACATAAAATACCTACTTCTGATGATTTGACCTTCATAAGAGCGTGTATGAAACCTTCAAAAGTAGCTATAGAAACTAAATAAATCTTGTTTCTTTTGTCGGATTGGCGGGAAAGAGATACTTTTGTGCAGGATTAATTGAAACCGATATGAAATACATTGTCTCTCTCTTGGTGCTTTTTACTGTTGCAGCTTCAGCTCAGGAACTGCCCTCTGCTGACTCCTATGCTGTTAACTTCGACCGCAACGCAGTACGCACTAATACAGGCCGTAGGTTGACGGCCATCACCCTCAGCGGCAACACACTCACCATCCCGAATCCAATGTGCATGTACGTGGACTTTACGCCGCAACTATTCACCGCACAGCCTGGACAGACCCTCATGCCCTCTGTGGCTTTTACGGGGGCATGGATGCAGACATATATCTATATAGACCTGAATCAGAACGGGCGCTTCGACGTGCAGGAACCTGGGCCGCAGGGACAGCTTGGGGCTGACAATGAATTGGTGAGCTTTGCCGGCATGGGGCTGGCAGACGGCAATTACAATAGCGCAGGTCAGAACTTGGCGGACCTCTCGGATGTTCAGCCGCCTGCTTTCACCCTTCCCGCTAACATCTCGCCGGGCTTCTACATGATGAGATGGAAGATTGACTGGGACGACTGCGACCCGGGTGGTCGTGTGGATGAGCAGAACTCTATCATCAAGAACGGCGGTGTCATCGTGGATGTGCTCCTGCGCGTCACCGATGAGGCCACAGAGGGCTACCAGCTTATCTTCGCCGATGAGTTTGACCTTCCGAACGGTAGCCGCCCCGATCCTGGGAAGTGGCGTTCCAGCACACGAAGCGGTTCAACATGGAACCGTTGGATTAGCGATGCCGAGGAAGTAGCATTCCTGCAGGATGGCAACCTCGTCTGTCGAGCCATTCCCAACCCCGACACCAGCACCGACAATGTTCCTATGCTCACGGGAGCAATAGAGACGCGCGGTCTTTTCTCATTCACCTATGGAAAGGTAGAGGTGCGCTTGCAGGTGGATCCTTACACAGGCAGCTTCCCAGCAGCATGGATGATGCCACAGCCGCCCTGTGAAGTGTGGCCAAATAGTGGTGAGATAGATATTTTTGAGTCCGTGGATGCGCAGAATACCGCCTTTCATACGATACACTCCCACTGGAGCTACGACCTCGGTCATAAGAATGACCCGAAAAGTTCTTTCTTTGAAAACGTCAATATCGCGCAATGGCACATCTATGGTGTGGAATGGTTGGAGAATATACTTATCTTCACCGTGGATGGCAACTTCGTTGGAACTTATGCGCGTAGCAATGATGAAGATATTCTGGCGCAAGGACAATGGCCCTTTACGCATCCATTTTATCTAATCCTCAACCAGAGCGTCGGAAACGGCTCATGGGCTAAGAACCCCGACACCAGCCACACTTATGAAACACGCTTCGACTATATCCGTGTTTATCAGAAGTCGTCTGTTGATGATGCTGTGCGCGATATGCCCTTGCAGCCCATCATCCAGCATCAGAACACTGCGGCATACTACGACCTCCTGGGCCGTCCGTACCCTGCCACCGCACGTCTGCGGCCGGGCATCTATATTCGTGATGGCAAGAAGATAGTGATTAACTGATGCTGCTCCAGTCGTAGGAAGACTTGCCGAGGTCGCGGAGATGCTGCCACATGGCGGCGTGCTCGGGTAGCGACTGCGTGGGATCGGCATCGAGTATCCGGTTGGCGGTGTCGCGGGCGAGTTGCACGAGCTGCCCGTCGCGGGCGAGGTTGGCGATGTGCAGGTCAAAGGCAAGGCCGCTCTGTTGCGTGCCTTCGAGGTCGCCAGGGCCACGGAACTGCAGGTCGGCTTCGGCAATCTCGAAGCCGTCGGTGGTATCGCACATCACCTGGATTCGCTTCTTGGTATCTTCTGAGAGGTTGTACTTGGTGACGAGGATGCAGTAGCTCTGTTCGGCACCGCGGCCTACGCGGCCGCGCAGCTGGTGGAGCTGTGCCAGCCCGAAGCGTTCGGCATTCTGGATGACCATTACTGAGGCGTTGGGCACGTTGACACCCACCTCAATCACCGTCGTGGCCACCAGGATCTGTGTTTCGCCTCGCACAAAACGTTCCATCTCGGCATCCTTCTCGGCCGACTTCATCTGGCCGTGTACCTTAGAGATGCGCAGGTCGGGGAAGGCGGTGCAGAGGTCTGTGTAGCCGTTCTCCAAATCCTGCATATCCATTTTCTCACTTTCCTTGATGAGGGGATAGACGACATAGACCTGCCGCCCTTTCATAATCTCTGTGCGGATACCGCGGTAGAGGGTCTCAGTGCGCTCCTGCCAGAAATGGCGCGTCTCAATGGGCTTACGCCCCGGTGGCAACTCGTCGATGACGCTGACATTGAGGTCGCCATATACGGTCATGGCGAGGGTGCGAGGAATGGGTGTGGCGGTCATCACCAGCACATGCGGCATCGGTTCGCGGCTGTCGTCTGCCCCAGGCCTGTGCCACAGCTTGGCACGTTGGGCAACGCCGAAACGGTGCTGCTCATCGATAACCACCAGACCAAGACGGTTGAAGGCTACGGAGTCCTCGAGGACGGCATGGGTGCCGATGAGGATATCGACTTCGCCTGCGCGTATACCTTCTAAAATAGGAGCGCGGCGGCGTTTGCCCTTCACGGCTCCTGTGAGCAGTTCCACGCGCACGGGCATGTCCTTTAGGAACTCGCGGAAGGTGACGTAGTGCTGTTCAGCAAGAATCTCGGTGGGCGCCATGAGGCAGGCCTGATAGCCGTTGTCAAGGGCGATGAGCATCGTCATCAGTGCCACGAGGGTCTTACCGCTACCGACATCTCCCTGCAGCAGACGATTCATCTGCCTGCCGCTGCCCATGTCATGGCGCATCTCGCGGATGACGCGCTTCTGGGCATTGGTGAGTTCGAAGGGCAGGTAGTCGCGGTAGAAGGTGTTGAAGCGCTCGCCGACATGGGCAAAGACATGCCCCACTACATGCTGCTGGCGCTGACGCGCGAATCGCAGGATGCCTAACTGGATGAAGAAGAGTTCCTCGAACTTCTGGCGGTAGGTGGCACGTCGCAGGGCATCGGCTGTTGAGGGATAGTGCAGGTCGTGGAGCGACTGCCAGAGGGGGATGAGGTTGAGCTGCTGGCGGAGGCTGGCTGGAAGGGGGTCTGGGTCATTGAAGGATGAGGCTGACAGCCTCTCGAACAGTGTCTTCGTGAATTTCTCTATGCTGTGACTGTTGAGACCGCCTTTCTTCATGCGCTCTGTGGTGCTGTAGTAGGGCTGCAGCCCCATGGAGCCCAGCTGCAGGCTATCGGCAGGGTCGATGTCGGGGTGGGGGATGTTGATGCGCCCGTTGAAGACATTGGGTCGCCCGAAGACGATGTAAAGCTTCCCGATGACGTAGTTCTTCTTAATCCACTTGAAGGTCCCTGCCTGGAACCAGATGAGGTCGAGGATGCTGCGTCCGTCGGTGAAATGAGCGATGAGGCGGCGCTTGCGGCCATGCCCCTCTTCTTCGTAACTGAGGATCTCGCCTCGCACCTGTACAAAAGGCATATCGGCCGTAAGCTCGTGAATGTAGTACAGACGAGTACGGTCGATATGCTTGTAGGGAAAGTAGTAAAGGAGGTCGCGGAACGTGGTGATACCCAGTTCCGCGTCCAGTAGTTTCGCCCTCTGTGGGCCTACTCCTGGCAGATAGGTGATGGGAGTAGAGAGGTCGATGGCTTTATTACATCATGCCGCCCATGCCGGGAGCACCGCCCATCGGCATTTCGGGCTTGTCTTCCTTGGCGTCGCAGATGACGCACTCGGTGGTGAGGAACATGCCGGCGATGCTGGCGGCGTTCTCGAGGGCTACGCGTGCCACCTTGGCAGGATCGATGATGCCAGCCTTGCGGAGGTCTTCGTAGCGGTCGGCGCGGGCGTTGTAGCCGTAGTCGCCCTTCTCACCCTTCACGGTGTTCACGACGACGCTACCTTCCAGACCGGCGTTCTCGACAATCTGGCGCAGCGGCTCCTCGATGGCGCGCTCCACGATGCGGATACCCGTGGTCTCGTCGGCGTTCTCGCCCTGCAGGCCGTCGAGGGCCTTGATGGCGCGGATGTAGGCTACACCGCCGCCGGGGATGATACCTTCTTCGATGGCTGCGCGGGTAGCGCAGAGGGCGTCATCGACGCGGTCCTTCTTCTCCTTCATCTCGGTCTCGGAGGGAGCACCGACATAGAGGACGGCAACACCGCCGCTGAGCTTAGCGAGACGCTCCTGCAGCTTTTCCTTGTCATAAGAAGAGGTGGTCTTCTGAATCTCATTCTTGATCTGGTTGATGCGGTCCTTGATGAGCTCGCTCTGACCGTGACCGCTGACAATCGTCGTGTTGTCCTTGCTGATGGTCACCTTGTCGGCGCTGCCGAGCATCTCAATGGTAGCCTGCTCGAGCTTCAGACCCTTCTCCTCGCTGATGACTACGCCGCCGGTGAGGATGGCAATGTCTTCAAGCATAGCCTTGCGACGGTCGCCGAAGCCAGGAGCCTTGACGGCACAGATCTTCAGCTGTCCGCGCAGACGGTTGACGACGAGGGTGGTGAGAGCTTCGCTATCGACATCCTCTGCGATGACAAGCAGCGGACGACCGGTCTGTACTGCGGGCTCCAGGATGGGCAGGAAGTCCTTGAGGTTGGAGATCTTCTTGTCATAGATGAGGATGTAGGGGTTCTCCATCTCGCACTCCATCTTCTCCGTGTTGGTGACGAAGTAAGCGGAGAGGTAGCCGCGGTCGAACTGCATACCTTCGACAACGCCGATGGTGGTGTCGCGGCCCTTAGCCTCCTCGATGGTGATGACGCCGTCCTTGGAAACTTTCTTCATGGCGTCGGCCAGCAGCTTACCGATCTCAGGGTCGTTGTTGGCGCTGACGGTAGCCACCTGCTCAATCTTGTTGTAGTCGTCGCCGACCTGCTCGCTCATGCCCTTGATGCTCTCCACAACCTTGGCTACGGCCTTGTCGATACCGCGCTTCAGATCCATGGGGTTAGCACCTGCGGTAACATTCTTCAAGCCCTCGCGAACGATGGCCTGTGCCAGCACGGTAGCTGTGGTGGTGCCGTCGCCGGCATCGTCGCCTGTCTTGGAGGCTACACTCTTGACGAGCTGTGCGCCTGCATTCTGGAAGGCATCGGCCAGCTCAATCTCCTTGGCTACGGTCACACCGTCCTTGGTGATCTGGGGAGCGCCGAATTTCTTCTCGATAATTACATTACGACCTTTCGGGCCAAGTGTCACTTTGACAGCATTGGCCAGCTGATCCACGCCCTGCTTCATCTGTTCGCGGGCTTCGATATTGAATTTGATTTCTTTTGCCATGATTCTATGCGGATATCCATCCGCAGTTTAAAGTTGAACGTTTAAGGTTTAAAGAAGGTGTCTTGCAATGATGGCTTAGGCCAAAACTGCAACGACATCCGACTGGCGCATCACGAGGAACTTCTGGCCCTCGAACTCCAGCTCTGTGCCGGCATACTTGCCATATAACACGGTGTCGCCAGCCTTCAGCACCATCTCTTCATCCTTGGTGCCTTTGCCAACGGCAACTACTTTACCCTGAAGGGGTTTCTCTTTGGCGGTGTCGGGGATAATGATGCCGCCGATGGTCTTTTCTTCTGCTGCAGCGGGCTCAATGAGCACTCGGTCTGCAAGGGGTTGAATCTTCATAGTTGTTGAGTTTATGAGTTAATTAAAGAGTTTACACCTGTCGAAGAGCGAAAGCTGTGCCAAAGGGACATTGTCTGCCATCTTGTCAGTCGGAAACGGCAAAACAAAACGTTTTAGTTGAAAAACTTTAAACTATAAACCTTAAACTATAAACTTTTTCCTACCTTTGCACCGCCAAACGTATGAAGACACTCACGTACCTATTTATATCCCTGCTCACAGCCGTCATCATGGCTTTCATGCCGATGGCGGGTGGTAGTGTGTGGGACCCACGCATCATCGTTCCGCTCACAGCGGCGATGTTTACGTTGTTGGTCTGGTTGGTGGCGCGCTTCATTGGCACCGACCGTGCACCGCTGGAGATCTTGATTACGGCGGGTTTCCTGCTCTTGTTTGCTCCTGGCTCACACCTTTATTTCTCGCGCGACGAAGATGCCATCATCGAGCTGAGCTCGCAGTGCATCGTGCCGTTCTTCCTAACGCAGTATAAGCGCATCAGTCGTAAGGACTTCAAGAAGGCGTACGGTTTCATGCTGCTGATGGGCATCTTCTGCAGCTTCACGCACGATGGTATCACGCTTCCGCTGTGTCTGGCGTTCCTCTTGCAGGCGTGGCAGCGCCGCAACGAGTTTTTCCGCCTGGCTTGCTGGCCGATGGTCATCGGCTGGCTGGTGGGCACGGTATTGCAGTTCACCACCCGCGATCATCTGCCGAGCCTCACCCCCGACCTTGAAGGTCTCACCAGCCGCACCGCGATGGTGCTGGGACTGCTGTGGGACACAAAGATCTTTGTGGTAGCTGTGGCTTTGTCGTTTTGGATGTCCACCACGGCATGGGGGCGTGCTGAGTTGCGACGTATGTTGCGTCGCCAGCGTCTGATAGCTTACAGCCTGTTATTCGCTTTGTCCTGTGTGCCCTTTGCCCCGCTGGGCATCGAGAATGCGGTCACAGGCGTGTGCTTCTTTGGAATGCTGTGGGCGTTGCTGCTGTGTCAGGGCCTGGAGCGCCGGTTCTACGGTGTTGCCAGAGCTCGTAGGAGTTGATGATGTTCTGCCATAGGACATAGCAGCCGGCACCGATGCTGGCTTCCGGTGTCAGGTACATAAAGGCAATCCAGATGGCCAATCCTGTATTCTTTTGGAACATACCCTGCCCTGTGCAGATGGGGTCGCCGGTGACGTGCCCGATGAGGCGTCCGATGGCGAACTGCACGATAGCTGTGAGCAGCGTGAAGAGGGCGATGTCACCGATGAGATGACCGGCAGCATGGCTGTGCAGGATATTGCGCAGCGTGATGCCCACGACAATGGACAGCGACACGGCCCAGCTGTAGAAACTCAGGTTGGGTGTGCGCAGGAACCATTCATAGAGGGGCTTCACCCAATGACGCACAACGGCACCAAGAACTAGCGGCAGCAGCAGAACACTTGCCAGGCGCTGGAGAATCAGTAGGAACGTGGAGAGGAATGTCATGCCCTGATGGGGTTCCAGCAGCGGAAAGATAGCGGGTATCAGCAGCGACACCGTGAACGATGAGAGCAGCACGAAGGTGGTCATCTGAGTGAGGCTACCGCCGAGCTTGCTCGTGACCACGGGCGCGGCTGAAGCACAGGGGGCGATGACGCACATGAGGACAGCCTCCAAGAGCAGCTTGCCGTACGGGAAGGAATAAGAAAGGGTGAAGAATGAAAAGTGAACGGGCGACGACGGACAATAGAGAATGAGCAGCACCAGCGCACCGATTAATAATAGCTGCATCGTGAGAACATAAAGATGCCAGCGGCAGAGGCGCATCAGGTGGAAATCAACCTTCGAGAAGGTGACGAAGAGCGTGAAGAACAGACTGACGGGCAGCAGTGTCTCCAGAATGGGGGAGAGAGCATCGCCGGCGGCATCGAGGGCGGGGACATAGGCAAAGGTCAGGTAGAGTACCGAGCCGATGACGATGGCCGAGGGCAGCGTCCAGTTCTTCAACAGCGAGAAGAGCCATCCTCCAGCCCTTTCTGCGAGGGAGGGGAGATGCTTGCCCGATGGATGATAGCTTCTCATTTCTGACGCTCGAAGGTGATAACCTGCGTACAGTGTTCCACGACAGCCGTACGGTGGGTGATGAATATCAGTGTAGGCCTCACGCAGAGGTGTTTGTGGTGCTGGATGAGGTTGTTCAAAAGTGTCTGTTCCGTGGCGTGGTCGAGGGCGCTGGTGGCCTCGTCGAGCAGCAGGATGGAGCCGCGGCGCAGCAGGGCGCGTGCGATGGCGATGCGTTGCGCCTGTCCTTCCGAGAGGCCGGCGCCGCCCTCGCCGATGCGGGTATCGAGGCCTTCGGGGAGGTTCTGCACGAAGTCGGCGCAGGACAGCAGCAAAGCTTCGTTCATCTCGGCCTCCGTGGCATCGGGGTTGCCTAGTTGCAGGTTCCAGCGCAGTGTACCGCTGAAGAGAGAGTTGCCCTGCGGCACATACACCAGGTTGCAGCGTGTGCGGGCAGATACCGTCGCGCTCGTCTCCGTCCCTGTGCCGTCAGGTGTGCTGTACATGACGACCTCGCCTTCATCGGGTTTCAGCAGCGCGAGAATCAAGCGCAGCAGCGTGGTCTTGCCGCTGCCCGTCTCGCCCAGAATGGCGTTGGTGCTGCCTGGCGGGAAGTCGATGGTGACGTGGTTCAGCACCTTGCGGCTGTGTGCCTCGTAGGCGAAGGTGACATCGTTGATGCGGATGCCGGCACCCTGCTCAAAGCGGATAGGTTCGCCGTCGGACTCCGTGGGCACCTCCTCGAGTTCCAGCAGGCGCTCGGCAGCCGTGAAGCTGCTGATGATGGCGGGGATGAAGCGGGTGAGCTCACGGAAGGGACCTTGAATCTGGCCGCAGAGCTGGATGAAAGCGGTCATCATACCGAAGGTGATGATGCCCTCGGACAGACGGTTCACACTCCACAGGAAGGTGAACAGGTAGGCCGCGCCGAAACCGACGTTCAGCACCAGGTTCGATGTGGTGGAGAACAGCGTGCGGTGGCGCACCTGCTGCCGCAGGGTGGCCTGCTGGTGGCTCAGGTACTGCAGCAACCATGGCACACGCTCCAGCGTCTTCAGCACCAGCCGGTGCTGGATGCTCTCCTGCATGGTGGACTGTATCCGGCTGTCGGTGTTGCGGACATCGCGGGTGATGTCGCGCATACGATGGATATAGAGGCGGCTGAGCAGGATGAAGATGGGCAGGATGAGCGTCACGCTTACGGCCAGCATCGCATCCATGGAATAGAGGAAGAAGAAGGCGCATAGCAGGCGCACCATCACGGCAAGGGCTTGCGGGATGGTGTCTGTGACCACGGTGACCACGGTCTGGCTATCGCTGATGAGGCGGTTGAGCACGTCGCCGCTGTGACGCACCTCACGGCCGCGCCACTCGCTGCGCAGCATGTGCTCGAAGATGCGGCGCTGCATACGGTTCTGCGCCTCCACGCCCAGCAGGGCGGCAATCCAGCGCCCCAGATAGCCCAGGGCCATCTGCGATGCCATGATGATGACAAGCAGGACACCGGCGGAGAAAAGGGTGAACTCGTAGTGAAAGAGCGGAAGGGGGGTGATGGGCGCGCCGGTGGCTATGTCGATAGCCAACTTCGTGGCCCAGATGAAAGCGAAGTCCAAAGCCACACGGATGATGCCGCTCATCGCATTGATGAACGACTGCCACTTCACCTGGCGGAAAATCATCCAGAACCAGGCTATAAGTTGCCGTGTGCTATATTTACCTCCGTTCTTCAACTCTCAATCTTTTATTTTTTCAATTTTTCAATTATCTCTCCCTTCACTCTCTTACATCCGTGCCCCACATGAGCTTGGCGCGGAGGGTGCGGAAGAAGCTCTGGTGGGGGCGCTTCAACACTCTTACGACATATGGCGCGCGGTGGATAGTCAGCTTGACATCCTCGGCACATTTCTCGCTGCGTCCGTCGATGGACACTAAGAAACGGTGGTTGCGGGCAGACACGGAGAGGGTGATGACAGCATCGTCCGTGAGCGTCAGCGGGCGCACCGTCAGCGAGTGAGGTGCCACCGCCACAAGGCCCAGTGTGCGGCTGCCGGGTTGCATGATAGGTCCGCCTACGGAGAGGGCGTAGCCCGTGCTGCCCGTGGGGGTGTTGATGAGCAGACCATCGGCCTGGTAGGTAGTGAGGTACTCGCCGTTGACATCCACGCGGATGGAGATCATCGATGAGACATCGCGCTTCAGCACCGCCACCTCGTTCAGGGCAAAGGGGTAGCCCTCGGGCGCACCCTTGTCATATTCCACTTGCAGTACACAGCGCTCCTCTATCTGATAGCTCCCCGCGTAGATCTGCTCGATGGTGGCATCCAACTCCTCGGGGGTGATGTCAGCCAGGAACCCCAGACGGCCCATGTTCACGCCGAGGATGGGAATCTGGCGGCTTCCCACACGGCGTGCGGCCTCCAGAAAGGTGCCGTCGCCGCCCATAGAGATGACAAAGTCCGCGTCGAAGCTGCCGTCGGCCACGATGCGCGCGGCCGCAGGAATATCAATCTGCAGGGTGGTGAGAAAGTGATAGAAAGCCTCGTCAATCTGCAAGGCTGCATGACGCGCTTCCAACAGGCAGAGAAGCTTTTGCACGGAAACCGATTTCTTGGCCTGAAAAGGGTTACCGAAGAGGGCAAAGGTGAGCTTTTTCATACGTGGAGACAACGGGAATCGAACCCGCGACCTCAGCGTTGCGAACGCTGCGCTCTAGCCAGCTGAGCTATGTCCCCTGCGGCGTTGTGGCGTTTAGACAGGGCAAAGGTAGGGAAAAGTTAAGAGTTTAGGGTTGAAAGTTGAAAGTTTTTGCTCCTTTGCCCTTATTTTTCCCTTTTTCATGCTTCCATCGTTCACTTTTCACTCTTTTATTTTTCATTTTTCACTCTTTCATCTTATCTTTGCGGCATCGTTTTAACGCGTAACTCTCACCTGTTCATCGTTAATAGTTCTTTGTAAATTGTAAATCGTCAAATTGTAAATTTGTTATATGTCCACAAAACTGAGTGTTAATATTAATAAGGTGGCCACCATCCGCAACGCACGTGGTGGTAACAACCCAGACGTGCTGCAGGTGGCGCTGGACTGCGAGCGTTTCGGGGCGCAGGGCATCACCGTGCACCCCCGTCCCGATGAGCGACATATCCGCTATCAGGATGTGCGTGACCTGAAGCCCCGTCTCACCACGGAGTTCAACATCGAGGGCAACCCCATCTCGGAGTTCATCGCCCTCGTTCTGGAGAACCGCCCCACGCAGGTGACCCTCGTGCCCGACGGCCACGACCAGATTACCAGCAACCACGGCTGGGATACGAAGACTCATCTCAACTTCCTCACCGATGTCACCGCCCGCTTCCGCGAGGCTGGCATCCGTGTCAGCATCTTCGTCAATGCCGATGAGGAGATGGTTGATTACGCTGCCCGTGCCGGCGCCGACCGCGTAGAGCTCTACACCGAGCCCTATGCTGCCGCTTATGCAACCGACCCCGGCAGCGCCATCGCCCCCTTCATCCGCGCCGCCGAGGCCGCCCGCACCTTCGGCCTCGGCCTGAACGCCGGCCATGACCTCAGCCTCCAGAACCTCGCCTACTTCCATCAGCAGATTCCCTGGCTCGACGAGGTCAGCATTGGCCATGCCCTCATCTGCGACGCCCTCTACTTCGGCCTCGAAGAAACTATCAAGAGGTATCTTGCATGCCTCTAGACCCTCCCCCCCTTCCCCTCCCTTGTAGGGCGGGGAGTAAACACCTTTGCAAATAGCATATAAAATAATCTCAAATAATTAAAAAATGACCCTAAAACCTCATCCGCAAATCATTCAACTCTCCCCCTACAAGGGGGAGCGGGGAGGGGGTCTTCTATTATGATTTACCTATTCTTCGCTACCGGCACCGAGGAGATTGAGGCTCTCGGCACCGCCGACATCATCCGCCGTGCAGGCCTCGACCTGCAAATCGTTTCTATCACCGGTCAGCGCATCGTCACCGGCGCCCACGGCATCCGCGTGGAGACCGACGCCTTGCTCAGCGAGGTTGACTTCTTCGACGCCGACATGCTCATCTTCCCCGGCGGACTGCCCGGCGCCACGAACCTCGCTGCCTGTGCAGACCTGAATGAGCGCCTGATTGACCACGTCCATCTCGGCCGTCCCGCGGCCGCCATCTGTGCTGCGCCGCTGGTGCTGGGACGACTGGGCTTGCTCAATGGCAAGCGTGCCACCTGCTACCCCGGCTTCGAAGCCGAGCTCAAGGGTGCCACCTACACCGGTGCTCTCGTGGAACAGGATGGCCTCTTCATCACCGGCAAAGGTCCCGCTGCCGTCTTCGAGTTCGGCTACGCCATCGTTGAGCGTCTGAAGGACAAAGCCACCGCCGACGCGTTGGCTAAAGGAATGCTCTATAGGTAAGGGACTCTCCCCCTGCCCCTCCCTATAAAGGAGGGGAGTATATACATCATGCAATGGAAGCGAATAGTTCTCTACAATCAAAGGTAACTACTCCCCTCCCTCGGGAGGGGGGCGGGGGTGGGGCCTCCTTTTGCATAGTTGTCGCCGGCGGCAAGGGGCTGCGTATGGGCGCTGACCTGCCCAAGCAGTTCCTGCCCATTGGCGGACGCCCTGTGCTGATGCACACCCTCGAAGCCTTTGAGCGTGCCATCCCCGGTATTCGTCTCATCCTGGTGCTCCCCAAGGACCAGCAGGCTTTTTGGCGCGACCTCTGCCGCCAGCATCATTTCACGCTCCCGCACACCATTGCCGACGGTGGCGCGACGCGCTTCCATAGCGTGAAGAACGGTCTTAGAAGCCTCTCCTCCGCTCAGCCCTCAGCTCTCCGCTCGGCCCAACGGGACGCTCCACACTTGGAGAACCCTCATCCCTCATCCCTCATCCCTCATCCCTCTCTCGTGGCTGTCCACGACGGCGTGCGACCTTTTGTGAGTGAGGTGGTCATCCGTCGCACCTTCGACGCTGCCCGCCAGCATGGTGCCGTTGTTCCCGTTATCCCCGTTGTCGAAACCGTCCGCCAACTCCTTTCTCCATCTTCGCGCCAGCTTCACCCCTCCCTCACGGGAGGGGAAGGGGGTGGGTCCATCACCGTGGACCGTTCCCTCTACCGCCTCGTGCAGACACCCCAGACCTTCCAGCTTCCTTTACTCTTCCGCGCCTACGAACAACCCTATACAGAAGCCTTTACCGATGACGCCTCCGTCGTCGAGGCCCTCGGCCATCCCATCACCCTCGTGGAAGGCAACCGTGAGAATATCAAGATCACGACACCCTTCGACCTCACCATTGCTGAGGCTCTCCTCTCGAAATAAATATTTTTTAACAAAATTCAAGCGCACACCGCACTATGCACAAACTCGTCCTTCACCACTTCCTTTTCTCCCTCTCTCTCTTCACCCTCCTTTCCATCGCCCCTGCTCTCTCCGCCGCCCCCTCCGCTGTGCCAGCGCCTTCTTCCGCGGCTTCCCATCCTCGCACCTCCATCCTTTGGAATTTCGGTTGGCGCTTCCATGCCGGCGATATTGCTGACGGTGCCAGCTTGACCCTTGACGATGCCGACTGGCGCGCCGTTGACCTCCCCCATGACTTCCAAATCGAGCAGCCATGGGTAGCTCCCGGCGAGGACGAGCGCCCCGATACCAGCGACCCTGGAGCCAACATCAAGAGCCGTCTCTCGCCCCGTGGCTTCAAGGAGATGGGCATCGGCTGGTACCGCAAGACTTTCACACCGGATGATTCTTGGCGTGGCCGTCGTGTGCTTATCGATTTCGAGGGCATTCTATATGTGGGTGATGCCTACTTAAACGGCCATTTCATCGGCAAAACAGACTATGGTTACCTGGGCTTCGAGGCCGACATCACGAGGCTCCTGAAGTGGGGCGAGAAGAATGTGCTTGCCGTGCGCGCTGACACTCGTGCCGCCAACAACAGCCGTTGGTACACTGGCGCCGGCCTCTACCGCGATGTCCACATCATCACCACCGACCCTGTCAACTTCTTCACGCGTCATCCCCTGCGTATCACTACTAACGGTATCGACAGCATCTTCGCTCGCGTGGAACTGACAGCCAACGAGAAGGGATTGAAGACCGTCACCCTTCGTGTGCGTGTGACAGATAATAAAGGTGTCTGCGTGGCGGAGCAGACTTCCGAGCAGCGTTTCCGCAGCAACCAGAAGACACGCGAGTATGATCTGCCAGCCATCGTGCTGCCCGGCGCCCATCGTTGGGACATCGACGACCCCTTCCTCTACACGCTGCACGTGGAACTTCTCAACGCCGACGGTGCTGTCATAGATGTCACTTCGTCGCGCTTCGGCATCCGCCAGCTGGAGTTCTCGCCCGAGTTCGGCATGAAACTCAACGGCCGTAAGGTCATCCTCAAGGGCATCGCCAACCACCACACCCTCGGCGCCCTCGGCGCTGCCGCCTATCCGCGTGCCATAGAGAAACGTCTGCGCCTGCTCAAGGAGTTCGGCTTCAACCATATCCGCACCTCCCACAACCCCTACAGCGAGAGTCTCCTCGACCTCTGCGACTCCCTCGGCATCCTCGTGGTGGATGAACTCTACGACAAATGGCTGACGCAGTACTGCGGTGGCCGTGCGGAGTGGACGGCCCTCTGGCAGCACGACATTCCCGAATGGATCACGCGCGACCGGAACCACCCCAGCATCGTCTTCTGGAGCCTCGGCAACGAGCTGCAGACCTATTGGAACATTCCCTATGCTGACTGGGGCGTGACGCCTTACCGCATGCAGAAACAGCTGCTGCTGCGCTACGACGATTCGCGCCTTATCACCGTTGCCATGCACCCCCGTGGTCGCTCCCTCGAGACCGATTCCTTGCCGGCACCCCTCGTGATGGAGACCGACATCGCCGCCTATAATTATAGGTATATGTACTTCCCCGGCGACGGCCAGAAGTTCCCCTGGATGATGTTCTACCAGAGCGAGGCCACCACCGCCGCCATGGGCCCCAACTACTACGAGATGGACCTCTCAAAGGTCATCGGCCTCGCCTACTGGGGCGCCATCGACTACCTCGGCGAGAGCCAGGGCTGGCCTGCCAAGGGCTGGGCGCAGGGCGTCTTCTACATCGACCTCACCACGAAGCCCAACGCCTATCTCGCCAAGAGCATCTTCTCCGATGAGCCCACCGTGCACCTCTGCTTCCAGGAGCAGAGCCGCGACATCGAGTGGAACGGCGTGAAGCAGCGCATCCGCCGCCTCACCGATCATTGGACGCGTACGTCCGGCGAAGCCCTTAATCTCACTATCTACACCAACTGCGACGAAGTAGAGTTGATTATGAATGGTAAGAGCCTTGGCCGCAAGCAGAACGACTGCAGCAACCCGAAGGCCCGCAACCAGATTCGTTGGGACAAGTTCACCTACGAGCCCGGCTATATCGAGGCCATCGCCCGCACCGACGGTAAGATTGTCGCTCGCCATCGCGAGGAAACCGCCGGACCGGCCGTTGCCTTGCGCCTTGTCCCCGACCTTCCCCCAACCCTAAACTCTAAACCCTCAACCCTCAACCCTCAACCCTCAACCCTCAACTTTCTTTGGAAGGCCGACGGCATCGACCTCCAGCACGTCCGTGTGGAGGCCATCGACAAGAAAGGACGGGTCGTCCCGACCGCCAACTTTGACGTCACCTTCACAATAGATTCCACTCCATCCTCAAAGTCCCCCTCGCCCACGGGAGAGGGGTTAGGGGTGAGGCTTGCTGCTGTCAGCTCCGGCGACCACTATAGCGACGAACTCACACAACTTGTGAACCACCGCTGCCTCTACGAAGGTCGCGCCCTCGCCATCCTCCGTGCCGGCACCACCCCAGCCACCGTCACCCTTACTGCCACCACGACAGGCCTTAAACCAGCAAAACTAATTCTCCACACATATTAAAATAACTCCATTCTCCACCTATTATAAATTATATTGCTATAAAACAATATGTTATACGGGTTGACTACCACATAAAAAGGTGGAGATAATATAAAAAGAACGCGTCTTTTATTCATAAAGACGCGTTCTTTCATTCATAAGGACACGTCATTCCGTCTATAAGGACATGTCCTTTCGTCCATAAGGACATGTCCTTCTTTGCATAACGTCGTGACCTTATGGCGTGTCCCATTGGTGGGACAGCCGTGTCCCATGCATGGGACGACCGCGTCCCACTAATGGGACACGCTTTTGTCATGTATGACAATTTCTTTTGCGTACTGGGATGCTCATCCACTCCTGCCGCTCTTGCTCCGTCATCTTCTCGATGGCGTAGCGCAACATGGTGCGAGGCATCTCATGAGCGTGCTGTCGCAGAAAATCGCGAAGCAGGCTCATGCTCACTCGCTTGCCCATCTCACGAAGCATCCAGCCCACAGCCTTGTGCATGAGGTCGTGCTGATGGTGCAGATGAATCTCAGCATAGCGCAGGCACCACGACGGGTCGCCCATCTGCGTTGTCTTCCACGAACAGACGATGCTCATTCGCTGTTTCCAGAGGCACGGACTCTGAGCCAGCTCATCCAGGACCTTCATCCTATAGTCTTGATTGTCAAAGTTCTGAGATCATCCCGCAGCTCCGTCTTTCTGTGATTCCGACCTTCCCAGCTTGCTCGGCAACAGCAGCCAATGGCCCAGTATCTTGTGTACAGACAGATCCACAAGGTCCCAGTTGTTGGCCTGTTCCGCATATTGCAGATACATCGTCACAATCTCGTCCCGACCATGTATCGCCTTCTCGTCATTTTCAAGCCGTTTCGTCGCTAATTTCTCGAATTTCGCCACCAACACCAGCAGTCCGCAGAGCCTTACCTCATGCCATCTGTTCATCAGCAGTTCAGGCACCTCGCTGAGCGGTAAGTCCTTCCAAACGGCGTTCACCACACTTCTTGTCTGTGGCACCTTCAACCCCAGGAACTCATCCCCTTCACCATACTCTCCCGGCCCTGTCTTGAAAAAGCCCATGAGCACCCGTCGCTGCTCCTCGTTGTGCAGCGATTCCATGTGCGCAATAATCTCCTTGGCTGTTGTCATGGCATCTAACTGCCCGCAAAGATACGGGTAAATGAGTGAAACGCCAAATAATTTTCTCTCCATAAGCCGATAATAGCCATCTTTCTGCTCTTTTTCCGTAAAATTCGGTTAAATGAGCGCTCGTTTTTGCTGTTTTTTAAAGATTACTGGCAGAGTTTGGAAGAAAACTACTATCTTTGCGACATAAATAAAGGTTCCAAATATCGTATGGACGGATTTAAGAATATTGAAATCAAGAACTTCAGGGGCATCGACCATCTGAAGATAGATGATTTTGCGCGTGTCAATGTGTTCCTGGGACAGAACAATTCCGGGAAAAGTACGGTGCTAGAGGCTATAGCCTTAGCATTGGGCATGTCCAATCCCGATATGCCACAAGCCATCAATGCCGTACGTGCTCGTAAACCTTTCGGCAACTTCATAGACATCAAGTATTTCTTTCATAATCTGGATACGTCGATTCCGCCTGAGATCATCATGGAACAAGCAGATGGCACATTCCGGCATTTGAAATTGGCACTTACTTATGTCTTTGACGAGTTGGCCGAACCAAAGAATGAGCCACTTCAGCAAACCGGAGCTGTGAAATATGTGAATACCTTGGAGATGGATTTCGACATCTCTTCAGGCACATCTACTCAAAACTATAAAAGCTGGTTACGAGTGAATCCTCAAGGCCTGGTCGTAAATCGAAAGACTGCGGACGGATATATTGAGCAGCTAAGAGGCTGGCTGATATCAGCAGATCTGATGTCTAACAATTTGGTTAACGATTTGACAGAATTGTTCAAGCGGAACCAGAAAGATGTTGTTCTGACATTACTAAAGTTGTTCGATTCACGCATAAATGGTATTGAGATATTAAACGACGATGTTTATATTGGATTCGATGGCGTATCCGAGATGCTTCCTTCGCGGATGACTGCCGATGGACTGCGCCGCTATTTGAATATCGTTGCCGGTTCTGCAAATCCGATGAACACCGCAATCCTCATTGATGAGATTGACAACGGGCTCCATTATTCTGCCTACAAGAAATTGTGGGAGGCAATCTTTGCTTTGGCAACAGCAACAAACAAGCAGATATTCGTGACGACTCATAGCAAGGAAACTCTTTATTATCTCAATGAGATGTTGGAAGAGAAACCTGACTTTCAGAAAGAATTGAGGTTATATACCATTGAGAAAACTCTGAAGAAAGGTCTTCAAGCATATAAATACACTTATGAGGGTCTGTCAGGGGCTTGTGAGAATGATATCGAAATTAGAAGTATAGTCCTATGAAAAGATTCTTGATTATTGTCGAGGGTGACGCTGATAAGAAGTTCTTCTTGGACTACTTCCATCATTTGTTTGGTGAACAGGCTCCTAAGGACAGTATCATACATTCAGGCAAGGACAATGATGCTACTGGTGGTTATACCAAGTTGAAGTCTGAGGAGGCCTTGCAAGCTATGCGCAAGAACCCCAACCAAGGTGGTGTAAATCTTGTTATATTCGATGCTGACGAAGACGCTGAGGCTCGTCGCAAAGAACTACTTGCCATCAAAGAGGAGTTCGGCGTGGAGTTCGAGCTGTTCCTTATGCCCAACAACAAGGAGGCAGGTGAGTTAGAAGATATGTTGGAGCAGATTATTAATCCTAACAATCAGCCCGTGATGGATTGCTGGCAGACATACGAGGGTGAACTTGAAAAGGTCAGGATTCCTACAAAAACACCTCCCACGCTGACCATCCCAGCCAAGAAAACAAAGATATATGCTTATCTTGAAACCTTGCTCGGGAAGTCAAGAAGTCAGAAGAAACTGATAAAGGATGCCAACCGCAATTACGAGAACACCCAGCACTGGAATCTGGATGCAGAGTACTTGGACCCGTTGAAGGAGTTTTTGATAGGAAACATGCAAAGATGAAAAGATAATTATATGCCTATAGGAATTGACATATTTAGCGGAGCTGGAGGCTTGAGCTTGGGAGCTGAGATGGCAGGCTTTCAAGTAAGATTTGCTGTAGAAAAGGATAAAAGCGCAGCAGAAACATATCGATATAATCATCCAGACACGCTTGTTTTGGAAGATGATATCCATAATATCAATCCTATTGAGTATTTACAGCCAAACGAGCACGTGTCAATAGTATTTGGAGGACCGCCTTGCCAAGGTTTTTCATTATCGAATACAATGACTCGAAACATGAAGAACCCTAATAATTCACTATTTGAAGAGTTCTTGCGTTTTGTTAATGAAATCCAGCCTGACTGGTTTTTGTTTGAGAATGTTGAAGGATTCGCTCATTTTGAGGAAGGAAAGATTCAGCATTTGGTAGAACAACGTTTTAGGAACATGGGTTATTCCGTATTTTCCAAAGTGCTCTGGGCCTCAGACTATGGGGTTCCTCAGCATCGTAATCGTTTCTTTATGGTTGGTAATCGACTTGGTATACAGTTTGAATTCCCAGAGCCTTTTGAAACAAAGATTACTGTCAATGATGCTATTGGAGACTTGCCTGATCTCACGAATGGTCAGCAGGCAGATACTTTATCTTATAAATTACCTGCTAGCAAGTCAAGTAAGTATGCAAGAATGATGCGTAAGGGATCTAAACGGAGTAGGCAAAATTATGTTTCTCGGAATGCAGATTATGTTCTAGAGCGTTATCGCTATATTGCCCAAGGCCAGAATTGGGAGGCCATTCCAGATGAATTAATGCAGAACTATGCAAATAAGGCAAATTGTCATAGTGGAATATATAGACGCTTAAAGGCGAATGAGCCATCTGTAGTTATTTCTAATTATCGGAAGAACATGCTAATTCATCCATTCCAAGATAGGGGGTTGTCTGTTAGAGAAGCTGCACGTTTGCAAAGCTTTCCGGATATATTTATTTTCAAAGGGAGTTTGATGCATATACAACAACAGATCGGTAATGCAGTTCCGCCATTATTAGCAAAAGCTGTATTTGAAAAAATACTTGAATATGGAGAACAATAACACATCTATATTGCATTTCAAGTTCGATGTCAGTACGTTCCGTTTGTTGGGAAGAGAACTAATAACGGATAGAATCACTGCATTGTTTGAGCTTGTGAAAAACTGCTATGATGCAAATGCTGAAAAAGTTGATATTTCATTTGAGAATCTAAATCCGTTATCTGAACAGAGTCGAATAATCATTGCAGATGATGGCTTAGGGATGACTTTTGAGGACTTACGAGACAAATGGATGGTTATTGGCACAAGCAGCAAGAGAAGAAAAAGGACGTCTCCTGCTCCATATTGTCGTGTAGTGGCTGGTAAAAAAGGTGTTGGACGTTTTGCTGTCGACAAACTCGGAGGTAAATTAGTGCTAAGAACCAAAAAGAAAGAGTCGCCAGTATGGCATTGCTTAGAAACAGATTGGACGAAATATTTAGAGGAAGAAAATCGCCAGCTAGCATTAGACTTTGAGGATTCATCAAAACAACAGAGGCTGTTTACTGATATAGATAACAAATATTGGACGGAACCTGCGGAGATTGGTGTCCAAGGAACAAGATTAGAGATATCGTCGTTAAATGACGTTTGGCTTGAAAGAGACGTCATTCGTGCATATCGTGAACTCTCTAAAATTGTTAGGCCAACGCAGAATGTTAAATATCCATTTGATATATGCCTTCATGTTCCCGAATACAGGGATTATGACAACAAGTCAGTGGAGAGTCTCGTTTTGGCTAAAGCTACTTTGTCTTTTATACTACATTATCGATACGATGAAGGTGAAGGTAAGTATTATCAAGAATATTTAAAAGAAGAAAAGGGTGAGTTACTTGTCAAAGAAAAAGAAGCAGAAGCGTTTGGCCCTATTGGATTTACTATTTATTATTACGACCAAGAAGGAAAGAAACATTTTACCAAAGAAGATCGAATAGATGGTATTAAGGTGTACCGAGATAGCATCATTGCTACTCCTTTTGCAGAATACAAGTCTAGCCGAGATGAACAAAAGGACTTGTTTGGTATAGACAAACGCCGTTGGTCAGGCTTCTTTGAGAAATTGAGCACCAGAGATATTATTGGATGGGTTGATATCAAGGACGAACTGAATCCCGAGATAAAAGATTCTACGAACAGGCAAGATTTCGTTGACAATAAAGAATGGACGGCTTTAAAAGCGTTTGTCATTGATCAAGTGCACCAAATCGAGCTTTACTTAAAGCATGAGAAAGATTCGAAGAAGCAAAAGAATGCAGAACGGTTAAAGAAGGCTGATGGAGATATTGAGGATATTAAGCAAAAAATAAATCGAATAAAAGGCCAGGCTTTTTTTGCATCTCCGGAAGTAGAAGCGGAATTGGAAGAAATTACAACACGACTTGGAACAATTAAGGATAGTGTTTCTGCATCTTCCAAAGACTATGAGAGATTGGAGGAAGACAAGCGGCAACAAGAAAATATTATGTTCAGTTTAGTTTCTTTACAAGCTTATGCTGGACAAATATCTCATATCCTCCGGATTTCTATTGGTATTATCAAGCGTTCTGCAGAGTTTGTCGCAAAATGGATTCCTTTGGGGCAAAAATACGATAAGTCCGTAAAGCATGCTCGCCGAGTTTTTGAAGAGATGAATAATCTGTCAAAGGCTATGAACTTCATGCTGAGTTATGCAGAAGATGATTCTACATTTGAGTTCTTTAGCGTTAAAGAAGCTGTAGAAGAATTATTTGAAGACAGGTACAAATTCCTCTTTGAAGAAGAGAGCATAAAAGCAGAATATGCGGTTGAAGACGACTTCGAATTGTCATATAACAAAAAGGCATTTCAGGATATGTTTGGTAACCTGATTGATAATTCTGTGAAGGCCTTGCGCAACACAAAAGACAAGCGAATCAGGTGTTCAGTTTATAGAGAAAACAACAACCTTGTCATGTTCTTTTCCGATAATGGTCCAGGGATTTCAGACGAAAGTCGTGATAGGATTTTTGATGTGTTCTATACAACAACTTCTGATTTAGGAGGAGCTGGTCTAGGTTTGTATATTGTCCGCACAAGATTGAATTCCATCAAGGGAACTATTTCTCTTGAAACCAATGAATTCAAGCCTACGGGTGCAACATTCAAGATAGTTATACCATTAATACATTAAAAGATATGGATAAGAAAATGGATTTAACCATCGTCTATATAGATGATGATGCAAAAATGAAGGAAGACGCGTTTCTTGATGATATCAGGGACGATGTTGACGATATTCAATGTTTTGAAAAGCCATCAGATGGTTTGTTGTTTATTAAAGATCATATTGATCAAAATATTGTAGTTATTCTCGATTGGAAATTCAATAGTAGTTCTATGCAAGGAACAGATGTACTCAATGACATAGATAGTATTTCCGTTTTGGTTCCCGTGATAGTATTCACGGGTGCTACTATTGATGCCGTTGAGGCAAGCAAGATGTTTAAGGGACATGCCTTTAGCTGTGTGCCGAAAGATGCTACTACTGGAGACCTTCTTGCTGCAATTAATAATGCATACGATAGAATACAAAACGATATCCGCTCAGTGATGGAGAAATGGATATTGAAGCAGAGTGAAGAAAAAAGGAATAAACCCTATATGCGTTCAGGTGATAAAGTATATACACTGAATGAAATACTTGCCTCCATACGTAAACAAGACGAATTCGGCAAAGAGACCACACGTGGCATATTGACTCTTGCCACAGAATTATTTACTAATAATATGCGAGAGAAATGAAATTGAATTCAGTTATTCTTGCAGATGATTCCGAATCGTGCGACATTGCAAATCTTTTTGTGATGATGAAGGACTCTACTGCTCAATTATTGGAACAGTATGCATCATCTCATGGAAATATTGACGCAGAAAACCATATATATTCGTCAGAAACTATCACAAAGCAGAATCTATCCGAAAAGCTTGCGCTTGTTAATTCCGAGAATTTCTTATGTTGTTGGTTTGGACATGGCACAGATGAATCATTTTGCATGAACGGTGAAAATGTTGTTACCACTACTGACAATCATTACGTTTTCTCAAATGCCCTGGTATACACCTTTTCTTGCTTGAATGGAGGGAAACTTGCTGATGTGCTAATTGACAACAACGCCAAGGCATTTGTTGGCTATAATGGCAATGCCAATTGTCCATACGGAATAGATGATGTAACCTGTGGTATTGCAATGTCTTTTCTCTCGTCTCTTCTTGGAGGAAAGACCATTGGCAATGCTGTTGATGATTTGAAGACATCATACGAAGATGCAATCTTCAACAAGGCCTTGGAGCCTTTTCAAAGGTCTTGGTTTCAAGAAAACCGTGACAATGTTACACTAAAAGGGGATGGTACATTAACTATTGATAATCTTTTGATTGCATAAGCAGACAATTATGTCAAAGAAGAAATTTACATTCATAGACTTGTTCGCAGATATAAGTGACTTTCACACAGCAATGCATAGCATGGAAGGAAAATGTATGTTTACAAGTAACTAGGATTAGAACGAGATATTATCTGTTGATTATAAAAAATCAAAAAAGTAGAGAAATGAAGCAGTTGAATGAGTTTGAGAAGCAAATGCTATTATACAGAATTGACAACTTGAGGAATCTTAGTAACAAAGATTTTATGGTGTCATTTGCGGGAATCGTTAATGATTTCGATTTGCTTCAAAAGGAAGACCTTGAGAATCTTCAAGATCATGATTGGTGTAGGGATAATATTCGGCATGAATATACCATTGTTAAACCATTATCTAAAAATGTATCTGATACGTTAGTAGAAGAAAAGAAAGATAACACGGGGCGCCAAAGGTATTATGATAATGTATTTTATATTAAAGGAAAGAATGTTTTGCTTTCTTCTGAATGGTATGATGGTACAGGCAGAAAACCAGATAATAAAACTATATTTATTAATTGGTTAAGAAGCTTTGTAAAAAATAACAACAATGGAAATTTAAAAGTTTCTCATAATCCTTAATTCCGCAACACTTTGATTTAACTTTATTTATAAGTTCCTGAGCAACAAAAAGTTGCTCAGGATTTTGCCATGTCAGATTTTTCACTTATCT